>JAZRLO010000032.1:0-63134 GCA_045646845.1 Bacteroidaceae bacterium | reverse complement strand
GCCAGAGAGACGATGAAAGCTACGAACATATCGTTCAGCCGGGCATGGTTTATATTTCCTTCCCGACAGAGACAGGCACCCTGTACTCAAAGAAGCAGCTGAGCGCATTATATAAAGTCTGCAGAAAATACGGTCTCCCGCTGTTCATTGACGGCGCAAGACTCGGATACGGACTCGCTGCCGCCAGCAACGATCTGAAGCCGAAGGATTTCGCAAAGCTCTGTGATGTCTTCTATGTCGGCGGCACAAAGGTCGGCGCGCTGTTCGGCGAAGCTGTTGTGTTCAAAGGCGAGGAGATGCACCGTAGTTTCCGCTATGCGATAAAGCAGCACGGTGGCATGCTCGCCAAAGGGCGTCTGCTTGGAATACAGTTCAGCGAACTGCTGAAGGGCGGCAAGGAGTGTATATATTTCTCCGTAGCGCGCAACGCCAACCGTCTCGCACAGAGGATACGCACAGCTTTTGAAAGCAAAGGTATCCCTATGTGGATAGAGTCAAAGACAAACATACAGTTCCCAATACTAACAAAAGAACAGCAAAAGGTGCTGCAAAAGAATTATGTACCGGAATTCTGGTGCAGATATGATGAAGAGCGCGATGTGGTGCGTTTCTGTACAAGCTGGGCAACAAAAAGCGAAAACGTGGATGCCTTGTGCCGCGACATTGAAGAACTTCTTTAAATATTCTATTATGGATAACGGCAGAATAGAAAACGTGCTTGCATACCTCGACTCACATGGCCTTGAATATACATGGTACACCCACCCCGAGGCACCGACAATAGAGATTGCGCGGCAATACTGGCAGAAGGACGGTTCCAAGCATTGCAAGAACCTATATTTCCGCAACCACAAAGGCAACCGCCACTATCTGGTTGTACTGGACTGCGAACGCGACCTTGACATACACGACTTGGAGAAACGTCTCAAACAGGGCAAGCTCTCCTTTGCGTCACCGCAAAGGATGGAGAAGTATCTTGGGCTGCAGCCCGGCTCCGTATCACCGTTCGGACTTATAAACGACACGGAGAACCATGTCCACCTCTTTCTTGACGAGAACCTGAAAAACGAGAGTTCGCTAAGTTTCCACCCCAATGACAACCATGCAACGGTAGTAATATCACAAGAGGAGTTCATGCGTTACCTATCTATTATCGGAAACACATATGAGTATATAGAGATGTACGATTGAGAGAAAGTTCTTTTATTAAACCTCACATACACAGCAGGGTGACCCGAAAAAGAAATAGGGTCACCCTGCCGTGTATAAAGCGATGATTGCCGCCCCTTTCAGACAGCAAACGTAAAGAAGGATATCAGCGGTATCAGCGCAAAGGTTGCATACATGCCCACAAGCAACAGATATACGTCAGACATCAGGTATCCGCTTTTGGTATATTCGCCTGAAACCCAATCGCGAGGAGTGCTTTTCCGTTGCTTTTTCTTTATGAAACTATACAACAGATACATCAATACCCCCACAGACACACCAATGAGAGTTCCGGCAATGATGTCACCGGGGTAATGCACGCCCAAATATATTCTGGTGAACGCATTCATCGATGCCCACACTACCAAAGATATACTGAGGGCACGGTTCTTGATAAGCAATATCACAAACGTTGCAATTCCGAACGAATTGGCCGCATGACTCGAAGTAAAGCCGTAACTTCCGCCACGTGTCTCGTTCACCACATCCACAACATACATGAGCACCGGGTCACGCGTAGGCCTCCAACGCTCAAAAAAAGGTTTGCAGAGTCCGGACGATATGAAATCAGTAAGTCCGACTACCGCAGCGACCACCAGCAGAAGAAACATAAAATCCTTAGTGCTGTTGTTCTTTGCGAGCACATATATGAGCATAAGCGCAAGAGGCATCCATATTGCCATTGACGTATATACAGTCATGCATCCGTCAAGAAATATGGAGTCGCTGCCGTTCAGCGACAGCAACAGATATTCGTCAATTCCGGTTAGTGTGCTTATTTCCATAGTAAAAAACATTCCGTCTCATTCCGATAGCCCTTGAATCAGTACAAAAGGGCTACAACATGAGTTACGTTTCAAATCTTTTCAATCTCATCGGCCGATACCCAGCCAACGACAATATTTCCATTGTCAACCTCTACTTCAACCCATCCCTGTACAGGATTGCCGAGTGTCTTGACCTTTCTTCCTTCGTGAACCTTCAACAGTTCCGTACCCGACAGGTCGGGTGAACTTCTGAGTATCACCTCCTCCTTCATCACTATAGCCATAGTGTCATCATTCATGCTATTATGCAGGCTCAATGCCGACAAGTTGGCCACAATCACAATAGACAGAGAAACGAGCGACACATAGAGGGAGACTTTGCGCATAGTGCCGGACTTGAAGATATATACAAATATACAGCCCAACATCAACACGAACGACAACATTCCGATTACAGTCCATGTAGTAATGCTAAAGAGATTTACCACGGAATCGGACCAACCTGAAAAGAACAGCTCATCGGACTCGGGCAGTTCGTCCTTCATCATCTTGTTGGCTACCTCGAGGTTGAAACGTGCGTTCGCATCTGTAGGGTCATGCTTCAACGCCCTTTCATAATTCAGGATAGCTTTTCCAATCTCCTTGAACCTGTAATATGCATTTCCAAGATTGTAATGCAGATCAAGCGAGCCGCCATTGGCAGCTATGAGCCCTTCATATGCCTCTATTGCATCGGCATACCTCTCCTGAGAATAGGCATTGTCGGCAGAATCCTTGCTGAACGTCACGACAGGTTCTACAGTTGCTCCTTGAGCCGAAGCGGACAAGGGCAAAACAAACACAAGAAGTATATATATAAACTTTTTCATATTTCCGCTCATTTCTTTATTCTGTTTTCCATCTTGCTTATGACATCAATGGATTGTCTGTAAATCTTGTCCATAGTTGCAGCAGGGTCACCCGGAGCATACCGTGCGAACTCACACTCATTCAGCACATCATTCAATTCGGAAACAATGTCGGCATCGACTTTCCTCTCAAGGAGTTCCGACGAAACCGTCTCTTTTGTCAAACGTGATACCGGAATGCCCAGTTTATCTCCCATATATCCCCAGTGAGCCTTCAATATCTCATCGTAGAATCCATTGGAGTCATTGGCATCCATCAGTTTCTTCGCGCTCTTCAGACGTGCCACCGCAACCTTACTTGCTTTCTTGGTACGCATCAAAGTGACGTTCGCATTGTCGGCCACTCTTTTGCGATAAACGATAATGGATAACAGGAACAGCAACAATGCAGATACATAGAAAAGGAAATAGAACGGCGAAGCGAACACTTCACCCTTGTCACCATCGCTTTCCTTGCCCAATTTTATATGCCTTATATCATTTGCAAGGAGTTCTCCCTTCTCTTTCGCGACGTATGTCCCCGATGCTGTCGAAGCAGCATCCTTTCCTTTAGCCACATTTATCGTAAAAGGCTGTGTACTAACAGTCTTATATGCACCTGTTGATGTATCGAAGTATGTAAATTCAGCCGAAGGCACAACCTGTTCGCCACTGACTTTCGGTGTTATCACATACTCATAGACCCTTTCTCCCGTGAAGCCTCGGCCACTTAAAGAAAAGTCGTTATTGATTACAGGATCGAACACATAGAGACCCGGCGGAAAGTCAATCTTGGGATTGCCCATCAGCTTCATATTGCCGGTTCCCTTCACGGTAACTTTCAGCGTGAACTCCTCATTGGTCTTGAAGACATCCTTATTCAGCGATGCGGAAATATCGAACTTTCCTACCGCGCCGGAGAAGTTTTCTGAATTGACAGCCGGGAGTTTCTTGACATTGAGAAGCAGTTTGCCGGTATGCAGTTTTCTCTTGACCTCCACATCGTATGCACCGCCACTGAACATCATCTCAAAGGGGTCCATAGAACGGCGTGTCTGCACGGCAACGACAGCCTCGAACGTAAGCGAAGGAATCTCTATCTGTCCGCTTTTCTGTGGGAACAGCACGAACTGTCTCCAGACAGCCGTTTCATACAATTGTCCATTATAATTCTCGACTTCAGATGTCCTGTTCTGCGGCAGAGAGACCTCCTGCGTATTGAAATCCTTCAAATCGGGCATAGGCGTGTCGAGACTTACCAGGTTCACCCTACTATATACCTTATATGTCAGAAGCACTGCCTCCTGCTCATACACATTGATCTTGTTCAACGTGGCAAGCACGAACAAATCGTCCTTGGAAATATCAGTAGAAGCCCTATGCTGCACACTTGAACTACGTTGATTGCTCTGCTGTCCGGTTGATGAAGAAGATGAATCATCACCGGGGAACACCTTTATTTTCAAGCTATTTGATGTAATCTTTTTACCATTAACAGAAATCGTGGCTGCCGGCAAAGTGAATTCACCCTCTCGGGTTGCCATGAGAATATAGGTGAAAGTAACGGAAGAAGAATGCGTTACCTTGCCGTTTATATTCCGCATGGATGTCTGTCTTGAACTTGAGGGACCTACAAGAATTTCGAATCCTTCGATATCGGGTATCGAAGGTTCTGAAACATCACCGCTATTCACGACATATGTAAGACGGAACTGTTGATTAACAGCCACAGACTTGGGCGCGCTTGCCGTGAACTTCACATCATCGGCAAAAGCGGCCATTGTGGCGACAATGAACAGAAATAGTGTCGTAACAATCTTTTTCATCAATAACTATGCTTTAACTATATTATTATCAACAATTTATCAAATTACCAATTATTTTTCAAATCCTTCTTTCCGGATTTATGCTTCTCTTTATTGACCTTTTCGAGGACACCCTTTTCATCGTGCATCAAAGCATTAAGGACACGTTCAGCATCTTCCTTGGAGCGTTTCTCATCCTCGGTCAATTCACCCGGGGCATCCGATTTGTCAGAGTTCTTCTCTTTGTTCTGGTCGCCGTTGCCCTTACCGTCCTTCTTGTCATTCTTCTTCCCGTCCTTATCATCCTTCTTGTCACTATTGTCACCCTCGTTATCCTTCTTGTCGTCCTTTTGATTATCCTGATTGCCCTGGTCCTGCTGCTGTTGCTGCTGTTGGTCCTGATTCTGCTGGTCCTGATTGTCGGAACCGCCGCCACCCTGTCCACCGTTATCCTGCTGGTCGTCCTGGTTCTGCTGATCCTTTTTAAGAAGGTACTGCACCACAGCCAAGTTGTAACGGGTCTCCTCGTCGGACGGATTGTTGCGCAAAGCTTCCTTATAAAAACTTTCGGCCTTCTCCAAAGAATCGGTCAAATGACTGAGAACACCCCAATTATGCATTATTTCTGCCTTTTTCAGTTTCTCTTTTTCATTCTCATAAGCGAGCTTGAACAATGTATCGGATTCATTTATGATATCAGATTCCACTCTCCCCTTTGACCTGTTGTCGGTGAACGCCTTCATCATAAGATTGGTAGCATTATTGAAATTTCCGATACTCTGCACTGAATCCATTTCCAAAGCACGTTTGTAATGCACTATAGCCTCGTCGAACAGACTGTCGTTGTACATGTCGTTTCCGCTGATGATATGTTCATTATAGCTCTTTGTCAAAGGAGAGCCGTACATAATCAGGGAGATTGCAGCATACAAGGCCAACCCCACCGGAACAATCAGCAACGACATTATTATGTATTTACGTTTTGAATCACCCATAACGATATATCCTTTTATTTGTTACGCCCCGTAAGGTCAATAATCATTTTTGCGACAAGATCAAAGAAGAGCATTATCAACGCCAGCACCATTATCACGGTAAAGACCTCGTTATAACGTGTATATACATCTTTCTTGACCTCCTCTTTGGCAAGTTTGCCGAATTCCGACTCAAGTACTTCCTGGGCACTCGCCATATTTTCGGCCCTTATATATGTACCCTTACCGGCAGTAGCAACACCCTTGGCCATCTCCTCGTTAAGTTTGGTAATCACGACATTTCCATCACTGTCCCTCAGATAATCCTTGCCCTGCGGTATTCTTGCACCGTTCTCGTTACCGATACCCAGCACAAAGACATTGATACCCTTTTCCGCAGCACGGGCAGCCGCCTCTTCGGCACCTCCCTCGTGATTCTCTCCGTCTGTTATGAGCAAGACAGCCTTTCCTATTTTGCTGTCAGGAGTAAAACTCTTTACAGCCAAGTCGAGCGCGCCCGCGATATCCGTACCCTGCCTTTCTATCAGGTCGGGAGTAATACTTTCGAGGAAAGTCTCGGCCGACACATTGTCGTCGGAAATAGGCATCTGCACGTATGAATCACCTGCAAATACTATCAGAGCCACCTTGTTGCCCTGCAGCTGTTTTATCAGACGTCTGACGAGGGACTTGGCCTTGTCAAGACGCGTAGTCTCGCCGAAGCCCGCCACGCCGGGGTCATCAACGGCAAGCATTGAATTTGATATGTCAAGAGCTATTACAGTCTCCAGCCCTTTAGTTGTTATGGTCTGCTTTCCCACACCGTAACGGGGACGCGCAAGAGCAAATATAACTAATGCTGAAGCTACCAGAATAGCCCAGAACGTAAACGACGAGCGCATTGCGGCTTTCGCGGGTATGAAACGTCCGACAAGTTCCGGATCGCCGTACTCGGCAATATTCTTTCTTCTCCTTTTCCTTGAATAAAGATAGAAGAGAACCATCAACGGCAATATAGCAAGCAGATATAGATATTCAGGGTTTGCAAATTTCATCTCATTGAATCTTTATGGTATCTTCCTTAATATGGTATTGCGCAATATAAACTCAAGCAACAGGGCCGCCAGAGCTATGAACGCAAATATCTCGAACTCCTCCTCATAACTCCTGTACTCCTTGACATGAAGTTTAGTACGTTCAAGTTCATCAATTTCCTTGTATATTGCAGCAAGACTCTCGCTGTTGGTCGCACGGTAGTAGTTACCTCCGGTAATCTCCGCTATCTCCTTAAGCGTAGCTTCGTCGATTTCTACCGGAACATTGATCGTGTATCCGCCATATGGAACCGGCGCAGTGGGTGCATCCGTTCCTACCGCAATGGTATAAATCTTCACATTGAACTTCTTGGCAATGTCAGCCGCGCCCAACGGCGTTATTTCACCCATATTGTTCACTCCGTCGGTCAGGAGAATGACCACCTTTGACTTGGCCTTGCTGTCCTTGAGCCTTGCGACACTGTTCGCGAGGCCGTTACCTATGGCAGTACCGTCATCAATAATGCCGTTATAGGCCAGTTCACAACCTATTCCGTTAAGCAGGTTTAGCGTAGTGGCATGGTCGATAGTCAACGGACACTGGGTAAAGCTCTCTCCGGCAAATACCGTAATACCGATATTGTCATTCGTACGCATGTTCACAAAATCGGCAGCCACGGACTTTGCGGCCTCAATACGGTTCGGTTTCAAGTCCATAGCCAACATACTGGTAGAGATATCCATCGCAAGCATTATGTCAATGCCCTCGACATTCTTTTCGGACTGACTGTCGGTAGAAACCGGACGTGCAAGAACAAGTATCGCCATTGAAACTGCAATTGCACGCAATATTACGGGCGCATGCAAGAGATAGTTCTTGTAGCTTCGGCACTCTTTGCCGAAAGGCAGTGTCGTGGAGACCTTTATGGAGGGTTTCTTCTTACGTCCCTGTACAAAATACCATACAAGGTATGCCGCCAAGGGTATAAAAAGCAACAGATATATCAATCTTGTAAAAAACATAATTCCTTAACTTTTCTATTCTTATCCAAAAAGATTGCTCAAATCGAAATAGAGGAAAACTGCAACTGCGACCAACAGCAGAGCAAGGACCACTACGGATATGATCAGAATCCACTTCTGGCGGACAGAACGTTTGCTTATTATCTTCTTCTCCGTAGGCTGCGGCCTGGTCTCTTCTGCAATATCCTTTGTCTTCTCAATGAACTCTACGGCAGCCATAAGATTGCGGTCATTCTCGTTCATCGCAGGAGTGAGTTTCGCGAACTTCACCAGGTCGGCCACTTCGAGAATTTCTCTCAGTTCCTGAATTCTCTCCTTGTCCGCCACTTTGTTCATGTGTTCAACTATCTCAGGGGTCGTCATCTCGGTAGCATTAACCCCGTAACGTTCGTACAGATACTCGCGAAGAATGTCGGTGAGTTCAGTGTAGTATCTTTTATTGTCACCGTCAACACGCCATGACTTGTCACTCTTTACCACCTCAATCTTCTTCATCGCATTGATGTGCGACGGCAAACGCGGCTTTATCTTGATTATACGTATCACAGGCTTGTTCTTTGCAAGTCTGACAACCACCCATGCAAGAAGAGCAACAAAGAAGATTACCAGAAAACTTAGATATATGGCATCCCGTACCTCCTCCCAAGTAAGCTCCCTTTCCCACACTTTTTTGGGAGGTGCGATATTCTGGATATTGGCGGTATCCACAGGAACTGAATACACAGCCAGTACCAACTCATTGGAAAGATACTCCTTGTCTGCGAGGTTCGCCTTGAACGGAGGTATTATATAAGTCGTACTGTCAAAAGAAGTTATCAGATACTCATTAATGTATTGCAGACGCCTTCCTTGGTTCAATGCCTTAACCTCATTATTAGTCTCCAGCACCTCTATTTTACCGGGAATATTGTCTATAGAGAACTGCGGAATACCGAAACCGGTATCCACGCTCAGTTCAGTCCTTATCCTCGTCTGTTCACCGATGCGCATCTGTATCGTATCAAGAGAGGCGTTCATAATGGCATTCTGTGCTCCGGCATCAACAAATGAGAGAACCGACAGAAATGCAACTATATATAAAAATCTTCTTTTCATCATCAATAGTAATAATCACTTTACGGCATAACGTTCAACCTCTTTGCGCGAACAGCATCATCAAGGCTTTCACATAGTCCTGATCGGTCCTTACCGACACGGAATCGACTCCGCATTTTTTCCACATGGCATCAAGTTCCTCGGAACGTCTTCTCCACCACTCACGCTGTGCGTTCTGCACTTTTGACGACGAGGTGTCAATATACATTTCCGTATCATTTTCGGCATCGCGTACTCTCAACAGGCCTACAGGCGGCAATTCCACCAGACGCCGGTCATAGACCTGTATTCCCACCAGATCGTGCTTGCGGTTAGCAATCATCATGGCCTTGCTGTAGTCATTTGTATCGATAAAATCGCTGAGCAGAAACGCCGTACACCTCTTCTTCAGGGCGTTCGTAAGAAACTCAAGAGAAACGCCGATGTCAGTTTTGCGGCTTTGAGGTTCATAGTCAAGCAATTCCCTTATTATATATAGAATATGCTTGCGTCCCTTTTTAGGAGGTATGAACTTTTCAATCCTGTCCGTGAAGAATATAACGCCTATCTTGTCATTGTTCTGTATGGCTGCGAAAGCAATTGTAGCGGCAATCTCGGTAAGCATCTCACGTTTCGTCTGTCTTACGGTACCGAAGTCGAGACTGTCGGAAAGATCGACAATAAGCATGACAGTAAGTTCACGTTCCTCCTCAAAAACCTTTATATAAGGTTTGTTGAAACGCGCCGTAACATTCCAGTCAATATCGCGCACATCGTCACCGTACTGGTATTCACGCACTTCGCTGAATGACATACCGCGCCCTTTGAAGGCCGAGTGGTATTGTCCCGCAAAGATATTGTGCGAAAGGCCACGCGTCTTGATCTCTATCTTTCGGACTTTCTTTATGAGCTCACTTGTCTCCATAACGAAGGATTAGGGCACTTCTACACTGTTAAGTATCTTGCTTACAATCTCATCGGATGAGAGGTTGGAGGCTTCTGCCTCATAGCTAAGTCCGATGCGGTGACGGAGCACGTCATGTGCAACAGCGCGCACATCTTCGGGGATGACATAACCTCTGCGCTTGATGAACGCATAGGCACGGGCAGCAAGAGCGAGGTTGATTGAAGCACGCGGCGATGCACCGAACGATATCATGCCTTTAAGTTCGCCCAGATTATATTTTTCGGGATAACGTGTCGCAAAGACTATGTCTGCGATATACTGTTCAATTTTCTCGTCGATATACACCATACGTACAATCTTGCGGGCCTCTACAATCTCCTTTGGAGTGAGGACCGGGAGTGCCTTCACCTTTTCGCCTGTGATGTTCTGGCGTATGATTCTCTTTTCTTCGCTGAGTTCAGGATAGCCAATTATAACCTTCAGCATGAAACGGTCAACCTGTGCCTCGGGCAACGGGTATGTACCCTCCTGCTCTATCGGGTTCTGCGTCGCAAGCACGAGGAACGGCTGCGGCATCTGGAATGTCTCCTTACCGATTGTCACCTGACGCTCCTGCATAGCCTCGAGCAATGCGCTCTGCACTTTAGCCGGCGCACGGTTAATCTCATCAGCAAGCACAAAGTTCGCGAAGATGGGACCGCGTTTCACTTTGAACTCCTCGTTCTTCTGACTATATACCATTGTACCCACCACATCGGCCGGCAACAAATCAGGAGTAAACTGTATGCGGCTGAAATCAGCTTCGATAAGTTCTGCAAGAGTCTTTATCGCAAGAGTCTTGGCCAAACCCGGGAGACCCTCAAGAAGAATGTGTCCATCTGCAAGAAGACCTATCAGCAATGACTCCACCAGATGTTTCTGTCCTACTATTACCTGGTTCATGCCAGTCTGCAGATTGGTTACGAAACCACTGTGCTTTTCTATAAGCTCATTCAGTTCACGAATATCAATTGTTGTGTCCATAAAATTGTTTTTGTAACAGTTTGTTTTGTTTTTGTCCAAAATTACGGTTTATTTGTCAACCGCTGTGTTAATTTTCACAAAAGAGATTTAAGCGATGTTGCATTTAAACTTGTTTAACGCAGAGTGGCTCACTTGCGCGGTTTCAGTTTAGGTATCACGATGGTCATGTTCCTGTTCAGACCGTCGGGATTCCACAATTTGTTATACATTGCCAGATATGGCCACAGCTTTTTGTCACCATAATATTTCTTGGCAATCCTCACCAGTGTCTCGTCACTGCCTACCTTATGTACAGTCCAATCACCGACAGCTACATAATGCAATGTATCGGCCATTGTTATGGCCTTCAGATTCCTGCCGGCAAGTTCCGGAACCATTTCAAAGACATACGGAGCCTCTTCAACCGGCTCTGCCGACTGAACGGTATCCTGCGGTACAGGATGTACTGTTGCTGCAGACACCTCCTGAACCTTGCTGTCATTACCGGCTACAACCGAACACTTTTCAGTATCCACTACAACAGGTTGCTGCCCGTCGGATGAACGTCTTAATATTATAAGGAGTACTGCAACAGCCATGACTACGACCGTAATCCAGTTCGCGTTTCTGCGCCATGAGAAGCCTCTTGTCTTTGCCGGCTCATCATCAGATGTTTCCACAGAGATATTTTCACCGGCCGGAACATTTTCTGCAGTTTCGGCTTTGGGAGTATCTTCCATTGGAGTCTGCTCTTCATCGATAGTAGTCTCGTCTGCATGCACGGCATCCTGCTCCTGAACATTGTCAGCAACTGCAGCCTGAACATTCTCCATAGCTGCATCAATTACAGTTGCATCATCAGCAACATTCTCCGCCACCGCAACAGCATCCTGCCCCTGAACTTCATCCGCTACCGGAGCCGTATTCCGGGCACATGACTCCTCATGCTCTTCTGTCACACCGCATTCGCTCTGCAATTCGGCTGTCTCAACTGCCTGCGCGGTCTCTGCAGGCATTGTCGCAGTTTCATCTTCCTCATTTCCGCCATTCTCAGCATCGTCCTGATAAGATTCATCTACCTCTACAGGTTCAAACATCGCAAAAGGCCTGTTCACCTCCTCTTTCAACGAATCGGCAGGGGTGAATGTCAGTTTCTTATGTCCTTTAATTTCAATTTTTGCACCAGTGTTCACATCAACACTGCTACGGCTTGCAACATCGGCAACCTTGAAAGTCCCAAGCCCGTTTATCTTTACAATCCCGTCCTCGGCCAGACCTTCGATAACAAGGTCAAAGAAAGCCTTGGTGAACTGCTCCGACTTGGCAATGGAGATGTTCAGTTCCTTGGCAAGCAGCGTGCTCAAATCGGAATGGTTCAATTTTGCATCCATACTCTATTCTCCTATCCGTTAAATTTATCTTTCAACTTGTTGCTCGGACGGAACGCCGGAACCACTTTGGGGGGAACAAGGAAACGTTGTCCCGTTTTAGGATTGACCGACAGACGCTCCTTGCGCATCTTCACTTCAATAACTCCGAAACCCGAAATATTGAACTGGTCATTCTCTTTAAGCCCCTCCGTCAAAGTTGCGACCAAGCCTTCGACATTCGTCGTGACTTCGGCCGGTGACATATTGCACCTCTTTGCCAATTTTGTGATAAATTCCTTATTGTTCATACTGTATATCTTTCACCGCTTCGGCACTATCATTCAATTTTCCCCATAAGGTCAAACTCCGAAGCGTCCGTAATCCGTACATTGTAGAACGAGCCTATAGCCAGATTGGCATCTTTTGTCTCTATCAGGACCTCGGTATCCACATCCGGCGAATCGAACTCTGTTCTTCCTATATAATATTCACCCTCTATTCTGTCTATTATTACCTTGTAGCAGTTTCCGACCTTGGCGTCATTAAGACGTGATGAAATTCTCTGCTGTACCTCCATAAGACGGTCGAGACGCTCATTCTTTTTCTTCTTTGAAATGCTGTCGCGGTAGTTTTCCGCGGCATATGTTCCCTCCTCCTCGCAATAGGCGAATGCACCGAGCCTTTCGAATTTTGCCCACTTGACAAACTCCACAAGTTCCTCGAACTCCTTTTCGCCCTCTCCCGGGAAACCGACCATCATTGTGGTACGCAGGCATATGCCGGGCACTTCACTGCGCAGACGCTCTACAAGCGCATAGGTATCCTCCTTGGTGACATGACGCAGCATCTTCTTCAGCACCTTTGTGCTGACATGCTGCAGGGCAATGTCGAGATACTTGCACACATTGTCCCTCTCGCGCATCACGCGCAACAGATCATACGGGAAATGGGTAGGATATGCGTAGTGAAGACGTATCCACTCTACACCCGGAATATCAGAGATTCTCTCGACAAGTTCGGCGATGCTCTGTTTCTTGTAGAGATCGACGCCGTAATATGTAAGTTCCTGAGCTATTATCTGGAACTCCTTCACGCCATTGGCGACAAGATAACGTACCTCGTCGAGAATCTCTTCCATCGGACGCGACTTGTGCGGGCCAGTGATGATGGGGATGGCACAATAAGCGCAGTGCCTGTTGCATCCCTCCGAAATTTTCAGATACGCATAGTGTCCGGGCGTAGTAAGAACCCTCTCCTGTGCAATATCCGCGCGGTATTCATGCTTGAGATCTTCGAGAAGCCCCGTCCAGTTGAATTTTCCGTAGAATTTGTCAACCTGTGCAATCTCCTCGCTCAGTTCCTCGAGGTATCTTTCGGAGAGGCACCCCATCACATAGAGTTTCTCCAGTTCACCCTCCTCCTTGCGCTGACAGAACTCGAGAATCATGTTTATGGATTCCTGTTTAGCGTCACCAATGAAACCGCATGTATTTATCACGGCAATCTCGCCGCAAGGCTCGTCGCTGTCGTGGACGACCTCGTATCCGCACTCCTCGAACTGCCTCATGAGATGCTCCGAATCGACAAGATTCTTTGAGCAACCCATCGTTATTATGTCAATGCGTCCTTTCTTCATCTGTTATCCAAAGAGTGAATCCACAAACTCCTCGCGGTTGAATATCTGAAGATGGTCGATACCCTCGCCCAGTCCGATATATTTCACCGGAATTTTGAACTGGTCACTTATGCCAATCACGACACCGCCCTTGGCAGTACCGTCGAGTTTGGTTATGGCAAGTGACGTAACCTCGGTAGCCTTGGTGAACTGTTTTGCCTGTTCGAAGGCATTCTGACCAGTAGAGCCGTCAAGAACGAGCATTACATCGTCCGGTGCACCGGGAACGACTTTCTTCATGACATTCTTAATCTTGGTCAGCTCATTCATGAGACCGATTTTATTGTGCAGACGGCCTGCCGTATCAATGATGACTACATCGGCATTGTTGGCGACAGCCGACGACAGTGTATCGAAAGCAACGGAAGCCGGGTCGGAACCCATGCCCTGCTTTATCACAGGTACATCGGCACGACGTCCCCACTCCACAAGCTGCTCCACTGCTGCGGCACGGAACGTGTCGGCAGCACCCAGATAGACCTTCTTGCCGGCCTTCTTGAACTGGTGTGCAAGCTTTCCTATCGTCGTAGTCTTACCGACACCATTCACACCGACAACCATGATGACATATGGCTGTCCCGGAGTTGTCGGCATGTCGAAAGAGCCTCCGTCCTTTGTATTGTTCTCCATCAGGAGCTGTGCTATCTCATCCTTCAGCAGTTTGTTAAGCTCACTGGTATTCATATACTTGTCGCGTGCCGCACGCTGCTGCACACGTTCGATTATCTTCAACGTGGTCTCTACACCCACATCGGATGTAACGAGAACCTCCTCGAGATTATCGAGAACCTCGTCATCAATCTGGCTCTTGCCGGCAATTGCGCGTGCAATCTTGCTGAACACGCTCTGCTTGGTCTTTGAAAGGCCCTGATCAAGAACCTCCTTCTTTTCTTTGCTGAAAAAACTGAATATACCCATATTCTATAATTCCGTACTTTACTTTAAATCAAAACAAATCAAACACATCAATCAAGTTTCAAGACAGCAAGGAAGGCCTTCTGCGGCACCTCAACGTTACCTATCTGCTTCATGCGTTTCTTTCCCTTCTTCTGTTTTTCGAGCAGCTTGCGCTTACGCGAAACGTCACCACCGTAACATTTTGCGGTCACGTCCTTGCGCACCTGCTTGATGGTTTCGCGTGCAATGATTTTGGTTCCTATTGCAGCCTGCAACGCGATGTCGAACTGCTGTCTCGGAATGAGGTCGCGCAACTTCTCGCACATCTGTCGGCCAAGGCCATATGCGTTGTCAACGTGTGTAAGCGTGGAGAGTGCATCGACGGGTTCACCGTTGAGCAGAATATCGAGTTTAATGAGCTTCGATGTCCTGAACCCTGCCGGGTGATAGTCGAACGACGCATAACCCTTGGAGATACTCTTGAGCTTGTCATAGAAATCGATGACAATTTCGCCCAGGGGCAACAGGAAGCGTATGTCAACGCGGTTACCCGTGATGAACTCCTGCTTGAGCAGCTCACCGCGCTTTGAAAGGCAGAGTGTCATGATAGGGCCTATGTAATCGGCACGTGTGATAATGCTTGCATTTATATAGGGTTCCTCAATGTGGTCTATGAGCGTAGGATCGGGCATACCTCCGGGGTTGTGCACCTCCTTGGCCTCGCCCTGCTTGTCATAAACCATGTAAGACACGTTCGGCACGGTAGTAATCACGCTCATGTCGAACTCGCGGTCGAGACGCTCCTGCACAATCTCCATGTGAAGCAGACCGAGGAATCCGCAGCGGAAGCCGAATCCCAACGCAGCCGAAGACTCGGGAGTGAATGTCAACGAAGCATCGTTGAGTTGCAGTTTCTCGAGCGAAGCGCGCAGGTCCTCATAATCCTCTGCCTCAATGGGATATACACCGGCAAAGACCATGGGCTTAACCTCCTCGAATCCCGAAATGGCGGCACTGCATGGACGTGCAATATGTGTGATGGTATCACCGACCTTCACCTCGCGCGAAGTCTTGATACCCGAGATTATATAACCCACATCACCGGTACGCAGTTCCTGACGCGGAGAAAGTTCCATTTTCAGTACTCCAATCTCGTCGGCATCGTACTCCTTGCCGGTATTGAAGAACTTCACCTTATCGCCCTTACGCAGTACACCGTTGGTTATCTTAAAGTATGCAATGATTCCGCGGAAAGAGTTGAACACAGAGTCGAAAATAAGTGCCTGCAACGGAGCCTCCTCATCACCCACCGGTGCCGGTATGCGCTCCACTACAGCCTGCAGAATCTCTTCCACTCCCATGCCGGTCTTTCCCGAAGCCTCTATTATATCCTCGCGGTCGCATCCTATGAGGTCTATTATCTCGTCCTTCACCTCCTCGGGCATCGCGTTTATCATGTCGCACTTGTTGATGACCGGGATAATCTCCAGTCCCTGGTCAACCGCCATGTAGAGGTTCGATATTGTCTGCGCCTGCACGCCCTGCGTAGCATCTACCACAAGCAATGCACCCTCGCATGCAGCGATAGAACGCGAAACCTCATAAGAGAAGTCAACGTGTCCCGGAGTGTCAATGAGGTTGAGGATGTACTTCTCACCCTTGTACATGTACTCCATCTGTATTGCATGGCTCTTGATTGTAATGCCGCGCTCTTTCTCCAAATCCATATTGTCCAGCATCTGACCCTCGGTGATATTGATGGTCTTAGTGGTCTCAAGAAGACGGTCCGCCAATGTTGACTTGCCGTGGTCGATGTGGGCAATAATGCAAAAATTCCTAATTTTTTCCATATCTTGTTTTTATACTTTTCCTGTCGTAAACCGCCCGAAACGGTCCTTTGCGCAAAATAATTCACAAAGATATAACAAAAAAATTATATATATATAATAATAAAAGTCTATATTTTAACATTTGTAACGTGAGCGAAAAGATAAAAAACGTACTTCAGACGCGGCATCCCCCAAATAATTGTACAACAAATTCATCAACACAAAATCCCAGTAGAGAGGAAATACTGAACCATCAAAGCCTCTTCAAGAAATCCACAATAAGGTAAAACAGCAAACCATACAGCATTGTAAACAAGTATATTACAGCAAAAATTACACAAACTGCATCAACAATAAAAAAATATAAAAAATCGGAGCGATGGTGTTTTTTCATCGCTCCGATTGTAAATTTTAAATACCAAAATTATTTGAATACATGCTTGCCGTAATCGACACCTTTCAGGCGGTAGTATTCCGCCTCACCCTGCAGACGTTTCAGGAAATCATCATAGTCGCGCTTGTCGGCAGGAGTCCATCCGGCCTCGGCAACGGCAGCAAGACGGGGAAGCATCAGATACTCCACGACCTCGGGCTCCTCTACCCACTCGGTCCAGAAATTGGCCTGCACACCCATATATTTAGATTGCAGCTCCTCGGCAACGTTGTTCATCGGTTTGTAGTTATAGACGCGCTCAACTGTCTCATCACCGTGTCCCTGCGAACGTGGCTCCGTCTCCAGTTTCGACTGACGGCGGTTGATGTAATAGGGAATCTGCGGAGAAAGAATAGTATTCATACCACGCTTTGCAGCATCCAGAGCCGCATTGTCGGCACCTATCCATGCCATGATGGTAATGTCGTCACCGAGCGGTGCAGTATTGCCGTGGAGCACCTCGTTCCAGAATATGAGCTTGCGCTGTTTCTCGACCGGTTTCTGTGCTATGTGCTCTTTAAGCTGCTTGTAGAAGTGTATCTGCAGGTCGCGATAGTTGGTAGAACCAATCTCCTTTAGAAGTGCCTGGCATTCGGCATTATGTTCCCATTTATAAGTAGGGCATTCGTCACCGCCCAAGTGTATGTATCCGAACGGGAAAAGTTCAGTCAGCTCATCTATCACATCTTTCGCAAACTGTACGGCCTTCGGGTTGGCCACGTTTATAACATCGCTCGATACACCCTGCCACAACCATACATTATGCTCATTCTCAGGGTCACATGCAAGGAATTCGGGGTACGACGCTACCGCAGCCTGGGAGTGACCCGGAATGTCAATCTCGGGAACAATCTCTATGAAACGCTCCTTTGCGTACTCCACAACCTCCTTGATATCCTTGCGCGTATAATAGCCGCCGTAACGCTGTCCGTCAGGCTTCACCTCACCCCATGCACACACTTTGCTGTCGCGCCATGCTCCCACCTCGGTAAGTTTGGAATATTTCTTTATCTCTATGCGCCAGCCCTGGTCTTCGGTCAAATGCCAGTGGAAACGGGTCATCTTGTATGCAGCCATGACATCGATAATCTTCTTTATCTCCTCCTTGCCGTAAAAATGACGTCCCTCGTCAAGCATGAATCCACGCCATCCGAAACGTGGCTCATCGACAATAAACACAGCGGGAACGCTCCACTCCTTGACACTGTCATCACGAACTCCAGCCATAACATTACGAGGCATAAGCTGCTTTAGCGTCTGGAGGGCATAGAAGAAGCCTGCGGGCGTTGCTGCTGCGATATTTATTCTCTTCGGGGCAACAGATAACCTATAAGCTTCTTTGCCCATATATTCATCAACATACAATACAATATGTGCATCTCCCTTCTTGGCAACTTCCAGCACATCCCAACCAAGAAACAGGCCATCCTTCAGCCTATCCTTAACAAGTTTTACACCGGTTGTCTTCTTTATATCCCTGACAAAATTATCTACGACAGCATCAACGCCGCCATCCTTTATTTTTGGATAACACAGTACAACCTTTCCATCAAAAAGGAATTCTCCTTCGTCGATCTGCATTTCGGCCGGCTTTGGAATAATTGAAATCTCCTGCGCCTGTGTTGCGACTGCAAAAAGCAGCATAAAGGCAAAAAACAGTTTCTTCATATTATTTTGTGTTATAAGTTAATGATTTTCATTAAAAATACGTAGTCTCTCCTCGAGCATCGCATAATGATGCGGCTTTATATTTGACGAGCATGCGCGTATTCCCTTGCGTTTGCCGCCTGTCGTAGCAAGGTCAATACCGCTCACTCCATAATAGAGCAACTCCTTCAACAGTTCACCGCCATCCATATCCTTGTATCCTATGGTAAAGAAGAAGCCGTCGCTTACAGGCTCGGCATCATCCTTGTCATACACGATATGAAAACCGTTCCGCAGCAGAATCTCCTTTATACGCGCAGTGCGCAACGCATACTCCTTTATATCGCCCACAAAGTCATATTCACCGTCGCACGCAGCCTTGAGCATTGCAGCCATGGCGCATTGCGCCGAATGCGAAACGCCGGATGAAAACGAATAGAGAAACACATATGCGAACGCCGCACCGAAACGCGCTATGCCGTAACGCTCCTTCAGCGCGGTGTAATGACGCTCGTAGAGCTTGTCGCCGATGCACGCCATTGCAATACGCTGCCCGGCATAACTGAATATTTTGGACGCACTCATGAGGATTATATAGTTGTCGGTATAGTGCGACACGCTCGGCTGATAAGGCGGCTCGAACGGACGGCTCATATCCCTGCGGAAGTCCATTGTCATATAGGCCATATCCTCAATCACCAGAACATCGTGCCTTGTTGCCAGACGTCCTATTATCTCAAGCTCCTCGTCATTGAGACACATCCACGTAGGATTGTTGGGGCTTGAATAAAGTATGGCGCATATATTTCCTTTGGCAAGAAAGCTCTCCAATTGCTCCTCGAGAGCCTTTCCGCGGTAACCTGCAATGTCGAACGATGCAATTTTCACACCTATCACCTGGGCCTGCATCTTCTGCACCGGGAATCCCGGGTCAATATACAGCACCGTATCACGCGCAGGATCGAGTTGCGAGGCAAGCATCAGCGATGCGAACGAAGCCTGCATGGAGCCTACGGTCGGGATACAGCCCTGTGGAGCGATATCCGTGTTGACAAAGGCTTTCATAAAACGAGAAGCCTGCTCCTTCACCTCGGGAATTCCGTCGATTATGGGATACACCGACGCGACACCGCGTTGCAACGCCTCGCATTCAGCCTTCACGCCCACAGCAGCAGGCGGAAGCCCAGGCACACCCATCTCGAAATGGATGAATTCCGTGCCCGTACGCGCCTCCGCAGCACGCACCACGGCACCTATCTGCCTGATGGATGCACTGCGTATATCATCTATCTCAAGTTCCTTTACTATGGAATCGATTATTTCGGGTAAAATGATACTCATAATCTTAGAAGTGTTCAATACTGCATAACGCGACCAAACCAACAATCCTTTATTGTATAAAAGGTTCAATGACAAGGGTTGCGAAGTTTCTGTAGTCAGGAGTTTAGTTGCCCTAAATGACCTGCCGCCACAATAAGCATAACGCCGCCGACAACCTTTTAAATCAGCAATTAAAGATGTAGTTCAAAACCGTTAATACAAGGCTTGCAGTGTTGGAAAATACCGGAGTTTAGTGAACCTAAATGAGGATATTTTACAATACTGCGTAACGCAGTAATAACGGTTTTGAACACATCGACTTAATCTTCCATCAGCTTACGATACCTCACCTTCTTGGGTTCCTCAATACCCAGACGGCGCATCTTGTTCTCCTCGTAATCGGAGTAAGAGCCCTCGAAGCTGAATACATTGCCGTCGCCCTCGAATGCAATGATATGGGTACAGATACGGTCGAGGAACCAGCGGTCGTGGCTGATTACTACAGCACAGCCGGCGAAGTTCTCAAGACCCTCCTCGAGTGCGCGGAGTGTGTTCACGTCGATATCGTTGGTAGGCTCGTCGAGGAGAAGCACGTTACCGCCCTCTTTGAGTGCCATTGCAAGGTGCAAGCGGTTACGTTCACCACCTGAAAGCACACCACACTTCTTCTCCTGGTCGGCACCGGAGAAGTTGAAGCGTGAAAGATATGCACGTACGTTAATCTCCTTGCCACCGAGACGCATGAGCTCGTTACCCTGACTCATTACCTCATATACGGTCTTGTCGGCTACAATATCTTTATGATTCTGGTCAACATAAGCAATTTTCACAGTCTCGCCCACCTCGAATGTACCTTCATCGGCAGTTTCAAGACCCATAATCATGCGGAAAAGAGTTGTCTTACCTGCACCGTTGGGACCTATGACACCTACAATACCGTTGGGAGGAAGCATGAAGTTTAGGTTGCTGAAGAGATGCTTGCTGCCGAATGACTTGCCTATATTGTCGGCAATGATAACCTTGTTGCCGAGACGCGGACCGTTGGGGATGAAGATTTCGAGTTTCTCCTCGCGCTCCTTCTGGTCCTCGTTGAGCATGCGCTCGTATGAGTTAAGACGCGCCTTTCCTTTGGCCTGACGTGCCTTGGGTGACATGCGCACCCATTCGAGCTCGCGTTCAAGAGTCTTGCGGCGCTTGCTTGCGCTCTTCTCCTCCTGCTCCATGCGCTTCGTCTTCTGGTCGAGCCATGATGAGTAGTTGCCCTGCCAGGGAATTCCCTCGCCACGGTCGAGTTCAAGAATCCAGCCTGCAACGTCATCGAGGAAGTAACGGTCGTGGGTAACGGCAATTACAGTACCCTCATACTGGTTCAAGTGCTGTTCCAGCCAGTCAATGCTCTCGGCATCGAGGTGGTTGGTAGGCTCGTCGAGCAGCAACACGTCGGGTTTTGAGAGCAACAGACGGCAAAGTGCCACACGGCGGCGTTCACCACCCGAAAGATGGTCAACCAACTCATCGGGAGCCGGACAGCGAAGGGCTGCCATTGCACGTTCGAGCTTGCTATCGAGGTTCCACGCGTCGGTAGCGTCGATTATATCCTGCAGCTCCGCCTGGCGTGCGAAGAGTTGGTTCATCTTCTCCTCGTCCTCGTAGTATTCGGGCAAGCCGAACTTCATATTAATCTCCTCATATTCTGCAAGAGCGTCAACTGTTGCCTGAACGCCCTCTTTCACGCAATCCATAACGGTCTTTCCATCCTGAAGTTTTGGGTCCTGTGGCAGATAACCAACTGAGTAACCCGGTGACCAAACCACATTGCCCTGATAGTCATTGTCGAGTCCTGCGATAATCTTCATCAATGTAGATTTACCCGCACCGTTCATACCCACGATACCGATTTTCGCACCGTAGAAGAACGAGAGGTATATATTCTTCAGAACCTGTTTGTTGGTCTGCTTGATGGTCTTGCTCAAGCCCACCATCGAAAAGATAATTTTTTTGTCGTCAACTGTTGCCATAAATGTATTAAATAGTTTATATTATTCCTTAAATTATTCAAGAAACAGTTTTGAATTTTATTAAAGTAGTCAGTCCATTCACACGAAAACTCATTTCGGCTTCTTTGAGTTTTTTGGCATCTTTTTATTTGAGATATTTGGAAATAGTCCACTGTTACCTACATATCCCAAACAAAAATCCACACAAAAATTATTCCTCAAATAATCGCGAAATAAAATTCAAACAGTTTCTAATTTTCCGCGAAGATAGTGAAAATTTCGCGAACTATGGCAACAAAAGCACCTTATAAACAAAGTGTCTAATTTTTGGTCTATACAGAATGTATAAGAAGTTGTTCCAAAGCAGAACAGCTTCAAGGCAATAAACAAGAGGGTGCCCCACTTCTTTTTGGGCACCCTCTTGATTGTTGAGGTTCGAATAGAAAGAGCTTTTTCAGGCTTGCTAAGGCTCCAAATACCGCAGTTTAATTGAAGTATAGTCCTAAGCTGAGAGCACGTCGTCACCGCCGGCCTACACTTTAAGAAACAGCCTGTTCTTGTACATAACTTTTAATATAAAGAACACTACAACACTGTTGCACAATGTCAGCAATACCGGATACCAGCCATCGACATACTGCTCCACGCCAAAGGCATTGGATCTAAAAACTGCGCTTAAAATAGATACTTCGCTTTGCTCAGTATGACAAACAATGTTTGGGTCAATATCTATATTATTGCCTTTTTTAAAGAATTAGTATTTTCCAAATCAAGGATGGACTTTATTGCCTCTCCTTGATTTTTTGTTTAGGTAACTTGACTCCTGTTTCAAAATAATTGCAAGTCTTGTGTCCGTTCGTTTGTTTGTATCTCTGAGGTAAACCTCGAAGATATTCTGCACTCGCTATGAAAAACATTGAAGCAAGCTTCATGTTTCTCGCTCGTTTGTTTGTATCTCTGAGGTGAACCTCGAAGATATTCTGCACTCGCTATGAAAAACATTCAAGCAAGCTTCATGTTTCTCGCTCGTTTGTTACTATCTTTGCAGTATGATTAAGAATATTCTGGAAATAGCAATAGCGGAGTATGACTATCCGCTGCCGGATGAGAGGATTGCAAAATATCCGCTTACGGAGCGTGACAGTTCAAAACTGCTGCTTTATAATAAGGGTGCGATAGGTGAGGATGTTTTCTCCAATTTGCCCAAGTATATCCCACAGGGGGCGTTGATGGTGTTCAACAACACACGCGTGATTCAGGCACGTCTGCGTTTCCGCAAGGAGACCGGGGCACAGATAGAGGTGTTCTGTCTTGAACCTGAGGAGCCTTGTGACTATCAGCAGATATTCCTTGAGACCAGGAGTTGCGTATGGCAGTGTCTCGTTGGAAATTCCAGCCGCTGGAAGGGTGGTGTGCTGTCGCAGGTGATTGAAGTTGACGGCAAGGAGGTGACACTGTCGGTTGAGCGCGTGAGTGCGGCAGCGGCAGTGAATCATGTGCGTTTCAGTTGGGACGGTGGATGTTCGTTTGCCGAGCTTCTTGAGGCTGCCGGTGAATTGCCCATTCCTCCGTATCTGAACCGCCGTACTGAGGAGAGCGACACCAATACATACCAGACGGTCTATTCCAAGGTGAAGGGTTCGGTGGCAGCCCCGACGGCCGGCCTGCATTTTACGCCTCAGGTACTCGATGCGTTGACGGCGGCCGGTGTTCAGCGCGAGGAGGTTACTTTGCATGTGGGAGCCGGAACGTTCAAGCCTGTGAAAAGTGAACTTATTGCCGATCATGAGATGCATGAGGAATACATAGAGGTGCGTAAGGAACTGCTTGAAAAACTGGTTTCTGCCGGTGGCGCGGCTGTTGCTGTTGGTACCACTTCGGTACGTACTCTCGAGAGCCTTTATTTCCTTGGGGAACAGGTTGCCGAGAATCCGGAGCTCTCTCCTGATGCACTGCGTGTTTCCCAATGGACTCCGTATAATCGCGAACATCTTCTATCTACAGTAGAGGTTTTGACGGCTCTCGTGGAATGGCTCGACAGGAACGGGCTTGACAGGGTGCATGCGCACACGCAGATAATGATTGCTCCAGGATATGAGTTCCGTATAGTAAAGGCGATTGTTACCAATTTTCATCAACCGAAGAGTACGCTTTTGTTGCTTGTCTCGGCTTTTGTAAATGGAAACTGGCGAACCATATATGACTATGCTCTTGCAAACGGTTTTCGCTTTTTGAGTTACGGTGACAGCTCGCTGTTGATACCATAAATGCTTGTTGTATGATTGTAAATATAGGTAAACTTACATATCTGCTCGATGATGCCAAGTCAACCGCTACGGTTACAAAGTCTCTTGTGCCATATTCGGGCGACATTGTTGTTCCTGCCACTGTTGAGAACTGCGGCAAGGAGTATGCGGTGACTGATATTCTTGACGAGGCGTTCATGGATTGCGCGGAGTTGCGTTCGGTGTCGCTCGGCGATAATGTTGACAGTATCGGAATCTCTTCTTTCGAAGGGTGTGCGATGCTCTCAAAAGTGGAGTTCAACGATGCTCTGCACCTTATCGGCATGCAGGCTTTCAAGGGGTGTGCATCACTTGTGGAGCTTGTACTGCCATCGAAAGTGCTTGTCATAGGCAGGGCTGCCTTTATGGGGTGTACCTCATTGGAGAGCGTGTATCTGCCTGAGAATCTTATAAATATTGAGCCTTCGCTTTTCGACGGCTGCCGTTCGTTGGCACGCGTGTCGATAGGCGGTATGGTGGAGAGCGTGGGCGAGTATGCTTTCTGCGGCTGTTCGTCGTTGACGGAGGTGACATTGCCCGACGGTGTGCTGTCGGTCGAGGGGTGGGCTTTCCGCGACTGTTATTCACTTGAAAGGGTAGTGATGCCGGAAACGGTTGCTGCCGTAAAGAAGGGTGCTTTCTGGGGCTGTTCGTCAATGGTTGAATTTGTCTTGCCGGCAGGTGTGAACCTGCTTGACCAGGGTGTGCTTGCCAATTGTACTTCTCTCAAGGGCGTACAGCTGCACGACGGTGTGCTCAGCATCGGCTATGGTGCTTTCTACAACTGTTCGGCAATTGAGGAGATAACTGTTCCGCAGGCAGTTGTCAGTGTCGGTGACCAAGCGTTCCGCAGTTGTAGGGCATTGAAGAGGTTGCGTGTGCTGTGCGATGCCGCACCAATGTGTTCGGGTGATATTGCCGATGCCGATGTCTATTCGCGTACACTGCTTCTTGTTCCGCAAGGTAAGGTGGGAGAATATGGCTTTGCCCGTGTTTGGGACAGGTTTGGCAATGTTGAGGAAATCCAATAACTTATAATCGTTTGAACATTTAAGGGCTTGCGGATGTTTCTTAATAAAAGTTTGTCGGGAAATGGTCCGTATGTCTTTGTTTGTGTTTTTGTTGTTCGCCGCGTTGTCCTGCAGCGACGCTCCTGCAGTCTCTTCTTCCGTGTCACACGATGAGGTGCCGATGCCGTTCTATCCGTCGGATGAAGGGTCGGCGGCTACTCAAGGGGTGGAGTGCTTTCTGAAGGTGGAAGAGAAACTGTTGGCGCGCGGTGACGTGGAACTCTCCTTTTATTTCGTGAACGAAAGCGAAGATTCCGTGGTGTGGGTCGAGGGCACTCTCCGCCTTCCCCCTGTAATTGCCGACACCCTCTTTGTGGCTCTTCCTGCCGCTTCAATATCCCTTCAATGAAGATTTCTTGCGCCATCTCTTCATGGCGACGGTAAAATATGTTGCAACGTCTTCGTTTGATATCCCTTTTTTCATTATCTTCGCGTTATAGATAAAGATGTTGATATGAAAATCGGTGATAAGGTCCGCTTTATATATGAGAGCGGCGGAGGTGTGGTAACCGGCTTCCGCGGAAAGGACATCGTTCTTGTCGAAGACAAGGACGGCTTTGAGATTCCTATGCAGGTGAGGGAGTGTGTGGTTGTCGATACCAATGAATATAACTTCGTGAAAAAGACGGTGGCCCCTAAGGAACCCGAGTTGAAGAAGCCTGCGGCACAGCAGCCTGTAAGGCCGGTGAGGAGCGACAATGAGGAGGATTTCGAACCTGTGGTGACATATCGCCCGGCTGAACGCCCCGAGGGTGAGAAACTGAACGTCATGCTGGCTTATCTGCCGATGGACGAGAAGTCTCTAAGCAATTCGCGTTTCGAGGCATACCTTATCAATGACAGCAACTATAGCCTGTATTATACATATCTTTCGGCACAGGGCCGTAGTTGGGCTGTACGCGGCAACGGGTTGATAGAACCCAATTCCAAGGTGTTCATCGAGGAGTTCGGCCGTGAGGACCTGAACGACATGGAGCATGTTTGTGTACAGCTTCTGCCTTTCAAGGAGAAGAGACCTTTTGCCCTAAAGCCGGCGATGAACATTGAACGACGCATAGATACTGTTAAGTTCTACAAGCTGCATCTCTTCCGCGAGAATCCTTTCTTCGATGAGGGGGCACTCATTTATGACCTGGTAGTCGATGACAAACCGACCAAAGAGATTTTTGCCGATGCTGAAGAGATACAGAAAATAATACTTGAAAAGAAGAAGGGTGACGACGGAAAGAAGCAACCTCAGCCCAAACTCACTAAAGGAAGTGATATTCTGGAGGTTGACCTTCATATAAATGAACTGCTTGAGACAACTGCCGGAATGAACAGTTTCGACATCCTGAACTATCAGCTCGATGTTGTGCGGAAGACAATAGAGGAGAATGTCAAGTACAAAGGAAAGAAGATCGTTTTCATTCACGGCAAGGGCGAAGGTGTGCTGCGCAATGCGATAATGCAGGAGCTGCGCCGCAAGTATCCGCGCTGCCTGTCGCAGGATGCGTCGTTCCAGAAATATGGCTTCGGTGCCACAATGGTGATAATAAAGTAAGAACAATAAAAATGAATACTATGAATGAATTTAAGGATAAGATGCTTGAGCGTTTTCTCAAGTATGTGACATTTGATACAGAGTCGTGTGATGACGCAACTGTTGTTCCTACAACAGAGGGACAGTTTGTCTTTGCGCGTTTCCTTGAGCAGGAACTGAAGGAGATGGGGCTGAGCGAAGTGGTTCTTGATGAAAAAGGTTACCTCTATGCCACACTTCCTGCGAATACCGACAAGGTGATGCCGGTTATCGGCTTCATCGCTCACTTGGATACGAGCCCCGACATGAGCGGCAAGGATGTGAAGCCGCGCGTGGTGGAGAACTACGGAGGTGGTGACATAGTGCTCAGTGCAGCAGATAACATTGTGCTGCGCGTTGAGGATTTTCCCGAGGTGGAGAACTTCAAGGGGTACGATATTGTAGTTACCGACGGACATACGCTTCTCGGTGCCGATGACAAGGCTGGTATTGCAGAAATCGTTTCGGCTATAGCTTATCTGCAGGCGCATCCCGAAATAGAGCATGGAAAGATACGCATAGCCTTCAATCCCGATGAAGAGATCGGTCGCGGAGCACACAATTTCAATGTGCCCCTGTTCGGTTGCGACTGGGCATATACCATGGACGGTGGCAGTGAAGGTGAACTTGAGTTCGAGAATTTCAATGCCGGTGCGGCCACTTTCACCATACAGGGACGCAATGTTCATCCGGGTTATGCCAAGGGAAAGATGCTCAATGCGTTACGTGTAGCTACTGCTATCGTCGATGCAGTTCCTTCAACAGAGTCGCCCGAGTGTACTGCCGGCTATGAGGGTTTTTATCATCTGATGGGTATAAACGGCGGCGTCGATCATGCCGAGGTTTCATATATCATACGTGACCACAGCGGTGATATTTTTACAAAACGTATGGAGTTTATGCGTAGGGTTGAGGCTTTGATGAACGAGAAGTACGGTGCCGGCGTGGTGACTCTTGAACTTAAGGAACAGTATCGTAACATGCGCGAACAGGTTGAACCCAAGATGCATATTATAGAACTTGCGAAGAGTGCGATGGAAAAGGCCGGTGTCGTTCCGCAGATTAAACCTATCCGTGGCGGTACCGATGGTGCGCAGCTCTCTTTCATGGGGCTTCCGTGTCCTAACCTGTTTGCCGGCGGAATAAACTTCCATAGCCGTTATGAGTTTGTTCCTGTGCAGGTTATGGAAAAGGCTGTGATGACTATTGTCAACATTGCAGCAGGCGTGAAGGAACTGAAAGGTTAAGTTTTTGCCAATGGGCGAAAAGTAAAGCTTGCTTTGACGTTTTTATAAACAGACAGCGATGAAACTGGGTTTCATCGCTGTCTGTTTATCTTTTAGTCAAGCGTGTGCATTATCTCTTCGATTACGTGCGGGAAGTGCTCATACTCCAGTGCATGTACCTTTGCCGCGACGTCGTCGGGCGTGTCGGTAGGCAATACGGGGCATTTTGCTTGGAAGAATGTCGTGCCCTTGTCGTAGTTCTCGTCAATGAGATGTATCGTGATACCGCTCTCCGTATCACCGCAGGCAACTACCGCCTTGTGTACATTGTCGCCGTACATGCCTTTGCCACCATGTTTTGGGAGCAGGGCCGGGTGTATGTTCACTATTCTGCCCGGGTATGCCTCAATGAGTTTGCCGGGCACGAGCAGCAGGAATCCTGCAAGCACCACAAAGTCTATGTCACGCTCCTGAAGCATGGCTATAATACTGTCGGCCTCCATGAACTGCTGTTTTGTTACGACAGTGCTTTCGATGCCGAGTTTCTTCGCGCGTTCAAGTACGTATGCCTCGGGGTTGTTGGCGATGATGAACGATACGCGGGCATAGTCTGATGTCCCGAAATAGCGGGCTATGTTCTCGGCGTTTGAGCCGCTGCCCGATGCGAGGATTGCAATCTTTTTCACGTTACGGATTTTAATGTGTTTATGCTATCGGCACCAGGCGGCGTAACACCTGTTCGCCATATGTCTTTGATATTGGAATCTCCTTTACATTGGCTACGCCGAGTTCAAGGAAAAGGTTCTCCTTCTCGCGGCGCATTACCTTTACAAGGTCGAGGTTTACCATGTATGAGCGGTGGCAACGTACTATGTTGGTGTCGGCCAGTTGCTCGCTTATGTCCTTCATTGTTATTCTGAGGAGCTGCTTCTTCAAAGTCTCGTTCTTGAGATACCAGATGCAGATATAGTTGTCGGCCGACTCGATGTATATGAGGTTCTCTTTCGCCACCGAAAGCTGCAGCACTCCGCGTGAATCGCGTATGGATATCAGGTTACTCGACTTGAAACCTATGTTCTCGCCCATGAGCTCTTTAAGCTTGAAGTTCTTGTCCTGGTACGAGAAGTACATTATACACAGCAGGTAAGGGATGATCAGGATATATACCGTGTTCTGTATCGCTGTGGTGAATATCTCCATCGGGTCGCTGGTCATGAGGTTCAGGTTGCTCTTGACTATCATTGCAAGTACGGTGAATGCACCCGACAGCAGCAGTACCTCGACGAATACCCAGCCGATGTATTTGAGTATGGTTATGTTGTGCGTTGGTTTCTGCGAGTAATGGTACATTATTATTCGGCTCACGGCTACCACTATCATACCTATGAGCACGAGTAGCACTGACCACAGGAAATAATATGTTTCGGTAATGGTTGTTCCCTTTATCCAGCCTTTTGAGTCAAAAGGGTTGAATATGTTGATGAAGGCTATGGCGAAAATCGACACGAAAAGAACCATTATTATCTGGTTTCTCTTTTCAAGCATGAATTTCGGAACCTTCTTGAACAGTGACGAACGGTATTCTTTCATATATCTTGTTGCTTGCTGCCCGTGGCAGAAGTTTGTTGTATTTCATGCAAAGATAACTATTTTTTTTGTAATGCATGCTGCTTGCCGTGGTGTGCTGTCCATTTTTTTGGATAATTGTATATCCGCTGTGTTTTCTTTTGCTCTTCTTTGCATTCCGCCCCCGATTTCTACGGTGTACAGAACGGTTTTTTTGAAAATTATCACTATTTTTGTACAATGTTATTTAAATTTGTATTTCTGGAATTCCTATAGGTGTTTTGGGATTATTTAAACAACTTCAGACATTGTAACAGAGCAGTCACTTTATTAAAACAACAGATATATGCCGGTAATTGATTACAGGAATGTCGATATTCAGATAGATTCAAAGATAATTCTGGAAAATGTGTCATTCACTCTTAAAGAGGGTGAGTTTGCCTACATAATAGGTGCGGTCGGTTCAGGAAAATCAACACTCCTCAAGACCGTATATGGCGAGGTGGACATTTATGCCGGCAAGGCATTTGCATTCGATGAGTACAATCTGACAAAGCTCAGCAACAGGAAACTGCAGGCTTTGAGACGGAAAATCGGTATAGTGTTCCAGGATTTCCAGCTGTTGACCGACAGAAATGTACACGATAATCTGGATTTCGTGCTTCGTTGTACCGGTTGGAAGGATAAGGGCGAGCGCGAACGCCGTATAAATGAGGTGCTTGAACTGGTTGGCTTGCCGCAGAAGGGCTACAAGCGTCCGCACGAACTCTCGGGCGGTGAACAGCAGCGCATAGTCATAGCAAGGGCAATACTTAACCGCCCGTCGTTGTTGCTCGCCGATGAGCCTACAGGAAACCTTGACCACGAAACAGGTAAGCATATAATGAATCTTCTGCATGAAATATGCCGTGAAGAGCGCATGGCTGTACTCATGATTACCCATAACGAGCAGTGGTTGAAGGAGTATCCTGCAACCGTTTACCGTTGTACTGACAGGAAGATGAACCTTGTGCCATCTTCGGCGGCGGAAGAAACGGGCGGTGGAACGACAATTGGAAATGAATAAAAACATATATACATTATGAAAGTATTAAAATTCGGCGGTACGTCGGTCGGCTCGGCCGAGCGTATGCAAAGTGTAGTGAAACTGATTTCTGACGGTGAAACGAAGATTGTTGTCCTATCGGCAATGTCTGGCACGACAAATTCTCTCATCGAGTTTACCAATTATCTGAGGAACGGCAACCCCAACGGGGCGTGCGAGCATTCTACCGTTCTGCAGACAAAGTATATGCAGACCATAAAGGAACTTTACTCTTCGGAGGAGATGGCAAAGGCCGCTACAGACAAGGTGAACGAGGTGTTCGCCCATTTGCGTGCTCTTGCGTTCGAGCCTCTCACCGATGATCTTGAGAAGGAGATTGTTGCTCAAGGAGAGATAATGTCAACCAATATGGTTACATTCTACATGAAGGAACAGGGTATTGATGTTGAACTTCTGGACGCGCTTGATTTCATGCGCCTGGCCGTGAACGGAGAACCGGATTTGGGTTACATCCGCGAGCATCTTCTGCCATTGCTCGACCTTGAGAACAAAAAACGTATATACATCACACAGGGCTTCATATGCATGAACCACGAAGGCAGCTACGATAATCTCCAGCGCGGAGGCAGCGACTATACGGCTACATTGATAGGTTCTGCCGTGAATGCCGAGGAGGTGCAGATATGGACAGATATCGATGGCGTGCACAACAATGACCCGCGCATAGTCGAGAATACTTCACCTGTACGTAACCTTCATTTTGAGGAGAGTGCGGAGCTTGCTTATTTCGGTGCGAAGATTCTTCACCCGACCTGTATCCTTCCTGCCAAATTGACAGGAACCCCTGTACGCCTGCTCAATACTATGGATCCTACGGCAGAGGGTACCCGTATCGACAACAATCTGACACGTCCCGGTGAAATCAAGGCGATAGCTGCAAAGGACAACATTACTGCAATCAAGATAAAGAGTGGCAGAATGTTGCTTGCATACGGTTTCCTGCGCAAGGTGTTCGAAATATTCGAGAGCTATAAGACTTCAATCGACATGGTGTGTACATCCGAGGTGGGTGTCTCTGTCTCTATCGATGATGACCGCAGGCTTGATGAGATTGTAGCCGAATTGCAGAAGGTGGGAACAATCACGGTTGACCGCAATATGTGTATCATATGTGTTGTAGGTGACCTCAACTGGGAGAATGTCGGTTTCGAGGCGCGTGCAATGGAGGCCATGAAGGATATTCCTGTACGTATGGTTTCATATGGCGGCAGCAACTACAATATCTCATTCCTCGTCCGGGAAGAGGACAAGGTAAGGGCGTTGCGTGCTCTCAGTGCATCAATTTTTGAATCGGAAAAGTAATTTGAATGTATATGGATTTTCCGGTTAATTCATTCTCCAGTATCGAGACTCCGTTCTACTATTACGATGTACGGCTTCTTGAGGAGACACTCTCGACGGTGCTGACCGAGGCTTCGCGCTATGAAGGATTCCACGTTCATTATGCGATAAAGGCTAACTTCAACCCCCGTATTCTGCAGATTGTGGCAAAATCGGGCATGGGTGCCGACTGCGTTAGCGGTGGCGAGGTGCGCGCGGCAATCGATGCCGGAATATCGGCTTCCAAGGTTGTCTTTGCCGGTGTGGGAAAGACTGACAAGGAGATTTCCTACGCTCTCGATGCGGGCATCTTCTGCTTCAATGTGGAGTCAATCCCTGAAATAGAGGCAATAGAAGAGCTTGCGGCACAGCGTGGAGTGGTGGCGCAGGTCGCTGTCAGGATAAATCCTAATGTAGGAGCGCACACTCACGCAAATATAACGACCGGCCTTGCAGAAAATAAGTTTGGTATCAACTATGAGCAGATAGACGAGGTAATTGATTTCATAGAGTCTATGCCCCATATAAAACTGATAGGCCTGCATTTCCATATCGGGTCGCAGATACTGGTGATGGACGACTTCATTACTCTGTGCGGCAGGATAAATGAACTGCAGGAACTGCTCGAGGATACGCGTGGTCTTGTATTGCCACATATAAATGTAGGAGGTGGACTTGGAATACGCTATGATGCTCCCGACAAATATCCCATTCCCGACTTTGACCTCTATTTCGCGACTTATGCGAACAATCTGAGGCTCCGTCCGGGGCAGCAGGTGCATTTCGAACTGGGCCGCAGCATAGTTGCCCAGTGCGGTGCTCTCATTACCCGTGCAACATACGTGAAACGCGGTACATGCAAGCAGTTCATCATACTCGATGCAGGAATGAATGACCTCGTCCGCCCGGCACTTTACGATGCTTACCATCGTATTGAGAACCTCACTTCGCAGAAAGCCGACGGCGTATATGATGTCGTGGGGCCTGTGTGCGAGTCTTCTGATGTGTTCTGTAAGGACCGTATGATACCCGAAACAGTGCGCGGTGACATTATGGCTATCCGTTCTGCCGGTGCGTATGGTGAGGCAATGGCGTTTGGTTACAATTGCCGTGAGATACCAAAGGCTGTGCTCTCGACCGATCTCTGAATCTCCTGACAGTTGTGCGGAGTGTGATTGAAAGCTGAATCCATGTATAGGATATGTAAAAGAAGAAATTTATGCATAATTATAAAAACATAATGATATGAAGAAATTTTATTTATTCTTTGTTATTAGTTTAGCTACGTTTGTGTCGTTTGCACAGGAATCTCGTGTGGGTGACGCAAAGAAGAGTGTAGCTGAAGAATCGGTAGGCGATTATCCAATTACACTTAATGTTTCGTTTGATTTGGCTTCAAGCAGTGTTGCCAACCATTTTCTAAGTTCTAATGAGTACTCCGGAACAACAACAGGTGTACATGCCGATCTTGGTCGTTTCTATAAGAGCTGGAATAATGTTTCATGGAATTTGTCATTAGACTATTTGGCCTCTTCCAGCCGTGCTCTTCTTGAAAACAGTGCCGGCACATCGTCTATGGATTACGCAACCTATAGCCTGGGTTATAGCAGTTCTTATCATTGGAATTTCGGCAAGGGATTTATGGTTAAGGCCGGTGGCGGTATTGACTTGGCATACGACATGATGGAGGCTGGAGCTTACAAGACAAACAATCCTGCATCAATGAACCTTTTTGCTCAGTTGGAGGCTTCTGCCGGTGCCAGCTATGTGTTCCAGTTCAAGAAATGGATGCTCGGGTTTTCCGGCAATCTCTCTTTCCCATTTTTAGGTCTTGTATATACCGATTCAAAACATGAACCAGGTATGCCGACAGATGGTCTCTTGGATAAATACGCTTCACATATTCAAGGGACAACATTCTCTAATCTCCAGGGAATAGATTATGACCTTGGCGTTAAGTTTATCTTGCCACGTGTTACTATAGGTGTTGGTGTTGCGTCCAATAATCGCTGGTGGTGTGTGAACGACATCCAGAACTATCGCAAAAATACTATGTTCAGGGTTGGTCTCAGCTTCAACCTCGTTAGTCTAAAACAGACAAAAACCATTCATCGCTATTTTTAAATTGAAAAATCATGAAAAAGATATTATCACTTTTGGTGTTTACACTCATGTTAGGTGCCTGCGAAAAGTATGAAACCTATGAAAGTGTTGACAATGACTATGTACGCAACTTCGATGTTGCATGGAATCTTATAAACGAGAATTATTGTTTCTTGGGTTACAAGAATATAGATTGGGATAAAATCTATGATGAATACAAGCCTCGTGTAGAGAATGCAAAGACCGATTACGAGTTTTTCGATATCTTGTGTGATCTTGTTGATGTTCTCCGTGATGGCCATGCCGCGATATGTAGCAACTTCGACAGACATGGAGGTAAATACAAAATCGAACCCAATGGCGAGGACTCTCCCGAAGATTATATCTCGACCAAAGTCGTAGAGAAATATCTTACTAAGAGACGTGTTACAGCGAATGGAATTTCCTATGGCCTGGTTGAACGTGATGGACGCAAGTTTGTTTATATCGGATATCCCGAATTCTCAACTCAGTTCTCACAGAGTGTTATGGATTATGTTGCACCGTTGGTTGATGAGGCTGATGGTATCATTGTAGATATCCGTAACAACCCTGGTGGAGTAGGAAGCTATGGTATCGGTTTTGCCGGGCGTTTCTTCTCTGAGAAAACTCTTGTCGGCTATTCAGCAAGGAAGAGCGGTCTCGGATATGATGATTTTACAGAACTTCACGAACTGTTTGTTGAGCCGGAGTCAAATAATAATTGGTCGCACATACCCACAATGTTGTTGACAAACAGATCGGTATATTCAACAGCAAATCTCTTTACAAGCATCATGAAGCTTGCTCCAAATGTGACACAGGTCGGTGGCCGTTCAGGTGGAGGTGGAGGTCTGCCCGAGACATACTACCTGCCAAACGGTTGGGCATTGGTTTTCCCAAGCAATGTTCTTTTTGACGTGCAGAAACAGCATATCGAGAATGGAATTGAACCTGATGTTGAGGTGCATATCTCTCGCGAAGATAAAAATAACGACAGAGATACGATTCTTGAAAAGGCGATAGAACTATTGATGAGCAAATAATGTCAGTTTGATATTATCGGACACCATAAAAATTTGGACCGGCAATTGCCGGTCCAAATTTTATATTTGCAATAATGTAGATGTGGGGACTATTGCATCGCTTAGGTAGTATCGTATAGGTTAAAGTAAGTTCTGGTAGGGATGGGCAGTTTTCAGCTTATCAAGAATATGTTTAAATTTATTGTAGTAAATCTGTACAAAACAATTCTCAAATAATAGCGAAATAAATTTTAACAGTTTCCTATTCAAATTTTATTGCCTTGGTAGGTTCTATTCTTGATATCAGCATTGACGGAACTACCATTATGGCTACGGATAGGATGAACATTATTATGTTCATTGGCAGAAGTAGCCAATTGAACTCAATGGGAACTTTGTCCATATAATACATCTCCGGGTCGAGAATTATAATGCCACTCTGCTGTTGCACTACACATAGTATTATACCTAGAATATTGCCTATAAGCAGGCCTTTTCCTATGATAAAGGATGAGTAGTATATGAAAACTTTGCGTATCGATATGTTCTTTGCACCTATAGCCTTCATTATACCAATGAAACTACTTTTCTCCAAAATGAGTATCAGCAGTCCTGAAATCATAGTGAATGCAGATATGCAGAGTACTAGTATAAGTATGAGCCATACAGTCTGGTCCAGTACTTCAAGCCATGCGAACAGGGAAGGGTAGAGTTCCTCTATCGTCGGTGTATATATGGTCTCATTGTTCAGGCTGCCGTGTCTTGTGGCTATTGTGTTTATCTTTTCCTGCATCACCGGCAGTTTGCTGTAGTCATTGATGGTAATCTCAATGCAACTGGCCTTTTCGTTCTCCCATCCATAAAGTCTCCTTGTGGTGTAGATGTCTGTTATAGCCATTATGTTGTCCAGTTCGTTGAGATGTGTCCGGTATATGCCTGTGACGGTCATTTTGCGGGCCTTTATGCCATTGTGCATGAAGTATATCAGGATCCTGTCGTTAATTCCGCATTCCAGTCTATCGGCAATATTCTTTGAAATGACTATGCTGTTTGTGCTTGCTGTGTCGCACATTTGTGGTAGTGTACCTTCTACAAGGTTATCCTTAATGAAAGAGAGGTCATATCCTTCTCCTACTCCTTTCAGTACAATTCCCTCGTACTCGCCATCGTTTACAATCATGCCTGGTTTCTGCACGATTGGCTCAGCCTGTCCGACACCCTCGAGCGATTTTATCTCATCAAGCATCCCTTTTCCGGCTGTTGTCGCTTCAGGTCCGTTTGAATCCATCTCGGCATTCATTACCTGTATGTAGCCGCCGAATCCAATGACTTTATCTCTTACTTGGCTTTTGAAGCCTACGATTATGCATATTGACACAAACATCACTACCGCACCTATGGCTACGCCCCATTGTGCAATGGTCACTGCTGGGCGTGATATGCGCCGTGTTCCCTTGCGCGTTCCGTAAAGTCTTCTGGCTATGAATAGTTCCAGGCTCATGGTCGGTAGTCTGTTTTGCTTGTTTAGTTCAGAACTTACGGAATGTAAGTGTCACCTCTTCTGATTGCAGCACCATCCTGCTACGGTTCAGGTGCTTTACTCCGAATCTCTCGTCCTTTGGGTTGTACATTCCAATCTCACGTGCATTTGTGGGAGAATATATCATCTGTATGTACAGCGAATCACCAGTGTGCTGAAATCTTCCCTTGCCACCGTTGGTGGTTGTGAGCAAGTTCAACTGGATGCTCCAGAAAAGGTCTTTCTCTCTGGTCACTATTGTCGTGTCGTTTTTGTGTTCCTCAATCTGCAATAGTTTCCAGAAACCTCCAAGGTCTCCGTTTTCGTCCTGCTTCTGGCATGATGCCAGTAGTGCTGTTGCCAGTATCAGATATATTGTTTTTTTCATAATCCCAAAATTTTACCTAAATCAAATATGTTTCTTCTGCTCAATGTAATCATGCCTCCGTAGTTGTTGCCGTAGAGATTACCGCAGTCGAATGCGAACGAGGTCGTAACTTTCCAGTTGCGCAGAAACTTGGGGCTGAAAGTGAATTCAACAAGTCCCGAACGGTTCACTTTTATATTCTTGAAAGGATGCTTGTATGTGCCCCAATTGTTGCTTCGGGTATAGAGCACGCGGTAGTCGAGCCAACTCAACGGCGAACCCTCTATGCCTATGTGGAACGCCTCTACACGGTTGTTGTAGCATATCTGTCTGTGGTCCTTGTTGTAGATTGGTGCCGAACATAACGGTGTACCAATCATCATGCCGTAGTTGAACCAGCCCGGGTAGCGTCCGTGGTTGTAGTTATTGTCAATACAGCTTATCTGGTCGGGAATCTCTGCTGTCTTGTCGTGAAATACCGGTCCGCTCTGGTTCTTAAGGTTGAAATATTCCAGTGCAAGGCCTTTTACCCACTTGAACTTCTTTAGCTCAAGTTCCAGGCCTACCAACTGTTCTGTCCAAAGTCCATACTCCCAGAACATCTGTGAATGGTCATCGAATACGTGGTCATAATAAGCGCGCAACTTCCAGTCACCGGCATTCCATGTAATTGCTCCCTGCCAGCTGCCCAGCATGTTGCCCACAACGTTTGCCTGGTCGCTTCCGTCGTATGCCGCATCGCCGCTGCTCGGGAAGAATGCGGTCCAGTAATCTTTCAAGCGTACCGGGTTGTGGTGGTCGTTGCCGAATCTGTTCATTGAGTTGTAGCAGGTACCACCGAACTGTGTTACCATGTGCAATCCCATTTCTGCTGTAAGTGGGAATTTCTTTTCGTTTCCAATGCGCAGGAAACCGGCCTTTGAATGGTAACGTACGCCAACGGCCCTGGCTGTACTGTCGGCCGCAAAGTCCTTCTGCCAGTTCTCGTCACTGAACCATCCGTAGGCAAGGTGTCCCTTTATTCCTACCCAGCCACCTGTGCCCGGAATGTTCCAATAGTCGGGAAGCTCAAAACGAATCTGTGGAATGGGACGTGCGTTTCCGCTCTCTACCAATCCGCCTGTCGATAGCCTTGGGTTCATAAAATCACCCCATCTCTCCTTCTGGCCTAATGAGATAGCTACCTTTTTCCACCTGAAGTCTGCATATGCCTGCTGAATGAAGATGGTTGATGTCAAGTTGTCGCCTACGACAAAGTCGAATCCCCAGTCAATCTCCATGTCGCAGTCGCTGAACAGATGTTTTCCCTCGACTCCGAGGCGTGTATATACACTGTTCTTTTCGTAGCTTGGAACTCCCTGTCTGTTCGACATGTGCCAGAACGGCGCGAAGTCGCCGCTTCCGAATGTTCCGGTGAACTCATATCTGTCCTTCAGCGTCTGCGCATTCATGGCGGCTGTAAACAGAATCAGCAGAACCGCGCTTACAACCGATTTAAATCTTGTCATAATTGAAATCATTTGAGGCTGTTCACAATCCTTCCACAGGCCTGTCCGTCACCGTAAGGGTTTACGGCCTTGCTCATTGCATCGTAGTGTGCCTGGTCGTCAAGCAGCGCGGAAACCTCACAGACAATCTTGTTGTAGTCAGTGCCCACGAGTTTCACTGTGCCGGCTTCAAGAGCCTCGGGACGCTCGGTGGTGTCGCGCATCACGAGCACAGGCTTGCCAAGTCCGGGGGCCTCCTCCTGAATACCGCCGCTGTCGGTAAGCACTATGTTGCTCTTCTCCATCAGATATACGAAGGAGAGGTATTCCAAAGGTTCAATGAAGAACATGTTCTTGTTACCTTCGTCCTGCGGGCACTCTCCACTGGAAAGATGGGGAGCTTCTTTGTTAACCACGTGCTCGCCGAACACCTCGGCGATGGGCTTGCGCACGTTGGGGTTCAGGTGCATTGGATATACAAAGTCAACATCTGGGTATTTCTGTGTAAGGTCGCGTATTGCTGTGCACATGTTTATGAATCCGTCGCCGAAGTTCTCTCGGCGGTGTCCTGTTATAAGAACCAATTTTTTGCCGTCGTTGAGGCGTGTTACATCGTAACCTGCCTCCGCAAGCATATTCTTCAGTTCATTGTTCAGTTTTTTGTCCTCGTTTATCTTGTTCACCACCCAGTACAGCGCGTCTATTACAGTGTTGCCTGTTACAGTAATGCTCTCTTCGGCTACCGCCTCGCGCAGCAGGTTCGCTTTGCTCAGTGGAGTGGGGGCGAAGTTGTATGTTGCTATGCGGCCTGTAATCTGGCGGTTCATCTCCTCTGGCCATGGACTGTAGATGTTGTGTGTGCGCAGACCTGCCTCTACGTGCCCTACAGGAATCTGCTGATAGAATGCAGCGAGTGCGGCAGCAGTGCTTGTCGTTGTGTCGCCGTGTACAAGGACAACATCGGGCTGCGCCTCCTTCAGCACGTCGCGCATGCCGACAAGCACGCGGGCCGTAACATCATAGAGATCCTGCCCCTGCTTCATGATGTTGAGGTCATAGTCCGGCGTTATTTCAAAAAGTTGCAGAACCTGGTCAAGCATCTGTCGGTGCTGGCCTGTTACGCATACTATTGTCTCGAATGTGTCGTTGTTTTTCTGGAATTCCTTTACCAGTGGGGCCATTTTTATGGCCTCGGGACGTGTCCCGAACACCAGCATGATTCTTTTCATAGACTTGTTAGCCTTTGGTTAATATGTTTGTTTCAAAAATATGGAAACGTCTGAATCCATTGTTTTTGTCCAAGAAATCAGTACCGTTTCCCGTTACTACAACAAAGATAATGTTTTTTTTCAAACAATGTCTCATTAAGGGGCAAAACTTTACCTTGTGCACTCCATGAACCGTTTTTTGAATATACCTGCAATCATTGCAATGCTCTTCATTTCTTCCTGCGTGCACCGAAGAGGAACGCGGCAACTCCCGGGTGTAACCTCATAAGAGTGCTTGTTGCAAGGCACACGGCCATAACCGCCAATGCAAGTACGACGGCGATGCCGAAATCCCAGAACGGGATTTCCCGGTTGCATATAGCCGACATCTGTTCTTCAATTCCTGTAGGCATGAAGAAATAGTGCAGCAGATATATGTCGAGTGTCCGTTTTCCCACGAACTGCATCACTTTACCGAGCCGTTTCTCCTTTGAGAATGATGCACTGCATTTGCGGAACAATGCAAATGTGATTATTATACCACATATGCCGAGCGGCAGTTTGAACAGCAGTTGCGTAATCTTGCCCTGAGTGTAGATGTTCGGTATGGCAATGTTGACTGTAGCAAAGAACAATGCCGCTACTATTACCGGCCAGTGCCTGTCGAGTTGGCGTTCGAACTCTCCGAAGTGTTTTCTTGTCAGCACTCCAAGAACAAAGAACATAAAATGCTTGAAGTGATCGATTCCTGTAGCCGCGAAAATGTCCGATGACAACTCGCTGTACGAGAAACCACCCTCCGTGTCCAGCAACTTGAACAGATGCTCCGTGTAGGGGAATGCTATTATAGCCACAGCGCACAGCAGCATGAAGATCTCATGTGAGCGCTTGCTTATTTTTAGTCTCCCGACAGCCCATTGTATGGCAATGTAAAGCAAGAAATATTCGAACAGAGCGAATGTAAACCAGTATCCCGACTTGTTTACCGAAAGCAAAGAGTCCAAGATGTCAACATTATAAACCGCCATGTAAATGAAGTAGAAGATTGCAGGCGATAGAATCTGTACAACGAACTTTTTTCTCAGGAACTCGGACGATGTGTTCCTATTCCACACCATGCCATGTTTGTATAGCACGAACCCGCTCACGAAAAAGAATAGCGGCATTCTGAACAGCGAGAAGTAATAGTTGACGCTGCCTGCGAGTTCGTCGGTGCTGTATCCCAGTGTATATGAATGTATGTGGTTCACTACTACCAGCAGCATCGTGAAGCCTCTCAGGGCATCGAGATATTCTATTCTTTTCTGTGTCTGTGCCATATTGTGCCTTATTCAAGAACAAAGGTAACATATTAATCCCGAACAGACACTTTTGTTGAGTGGTTTTATAATAGCATAAGGCATTTATACCCTGTTGTGCATGATATTTGTAATTTTTTCAAGGAGAACTAACCATTTCGCCCAATCCGATGTTATCTTTATTGAAAAAACATAAACACAAAAGAGATGGAACACTATTCTGATGGTACCCGTTCGTGTAACGGCATCCATCATACAAAGCAAGATTATAGTAAAGTCGTAGAATTACAGACAAAACTTCACAGATATGCAATTTCGCTTATAGGTTATGGCGACTCTGCCGATGAACTGTTGCAAGATTCGTTGCTGTATATAATGCTTCAACTGGACAAGTACAAGCCCTATGGAAATTTCTATGGTTGGTCCAGCAGACTCATGCACAACTCTTTCGTCAACAGCCAGAAACGCAAGATGCGTTACAGAAAGGTTATTTCTGAAATATGCATGCAATGCAACACCTTGGAGACGGATGTCGAATCGGCACCCGATGCCGAGAGTCTCTATTGCGCCGATGAGATAATGGAAATTATAGGTCGGCTTCCCATGCGTCAACGTCAAGTGGTCGATTTACGCCTGTGCGGTTACAAGTACAACGACATAGCCGAAGAACTCGGGACTTCAGTCGGCAATGTCAAGAACAGTATGTTTCTTGTCCGCAAGAACTTAAAGCGTATGCTGGGGGAGTAAACCGTTATATTATTGCCAAAGAAAATCCGCGGGCGTGCCCGCAGATTTTATAATTCATCAAAATCAAATTCTTCGAAGTCGATGTCGTAGCCTTCTTCGACAAACTGGTCGAGGTCGCGCCGTTCTTTTTTTGTGGGGCGTCCTGTTCCGCGTGCTCTGCCTACGAAGCCGCTCATGCGGCTCATCTCCAGTATTTCGTACTGTTCCTGCGGAGTGACGTTTTCCATCAGCTCGGGTACAAGCTTGGCTCCCACACGGTTCTCGGCGCATTTGAGTACCTTGAACGAGTATGTAATGGGGGCTTTCTTTACGTTGACGATGTCACCGACGCGTATGTTGTGCGCAGGTTTTGCTGTGCGGTCGCCTATGCTCACATGTCCTTTCTTGCATGCTTCTGCTGCTATGCTGCGGGTCTTGTATATGCGTACAGCCCACAGCCATTTGTCTATTCGTGCCTGTTCAGCCATTGTTCTCCTGCGGTTTGTTGCCGTTTCCTTTTTTGTTGAACTGGTTCATGGTGCGTGCAAGGCCGGCGAAACAGAAACTCTTTATTATCTCTGTCGTTGTGTCCAACTGCTCGTCTATGATTTTTTGTTCGTCGCTGTCGAATGCGCCGAGCACGAAGTTTACCTGGTGTCCTTTGCCGAAGTCGTTGCCGATGCCGAACCTCAAGCGTGCGTAGTTGGTTGTGCCAAGGGTGGCGGCAATGTGCTTCAGACCGTTGTGTCCGCCGTCGCTTCCTTGTCCTTTGAGGCGGAGAGCGCCTACGGGCAGTGCAAGGTCATCGACTATGACAAGCACGTTCTCAAGGGGTACCTTCTCCTGCTGCATCCAGTAGCGTACGGCATTGCCGCTTAGGTTCATGTATGTGGATGGCTTAAGCAGGATGAGTTTGCGGCCGCGTACCGATGCTTCGGCAACGAATCCGTAACGCTTGTCCTGAAAAGAAGTATTGGATGCCTTTGCAAAGGCATCCAATACTGTAAAACCGATGTTGTGGCGGGTTTCTTCGTACTCATGGCCGATGTTGCCCAGTCCTACAAACAAATATTTCATCAGTCAGGTTTTGTTTTGAAGTTGATTACTTCTTTGCTGCTGCGGCAGCTGCTGCAGAAGCACGTGTAGTCTTAACAGAAGCTACGAGTGACTCCTTCACTGTTACGAGCTCAAGACCCTCAAATGAGAGCTCACCAACCTTGATTGACTTGCCAAGGCCGAGTGATGTTACGTCAACGGTAAGGAACTCAGGAATTGCTGAGTAGATAGCCTTTACCTTGAGGTAACGCTGAACCTGAACGAGCTTACCACCGGCGCGTACACCATCTGCAAGACCTTCGAGCTTAACGGGAACTGCCATAACGATGGGCTTGTCCTCTGTTACCTGGTAGAAGTCAACGTGAAGGATAGTGTCCTTTACAGGGTGGAACTGGATGTCCTTCATGATTGCCTTTACTGTCTTGCCGTCGATTGTGAGCTCAACGATGTGGATGTCCGGTGTGTAAACCAACTTGCGGAGACCCTCTGTAGGAACGCTGAATGCCTTAGCTTCCTTCTCTACACCGTAGAGGTTACATGGTACGAGACCTGCGTTACGCAACGCGTTGGTAGCCTTCTTGCCTACCTCGGTTCTGCTTGAACCTGAAATGCTGATTGATTTCATAATTAAAAATGTGTTACTCTAAATTAAGATTAATTGTTAATTTGCTTAATTCGCCATCACACGATGTCTCTAAAGCGGGCACAAAGGTACGCTTTTATTTTCAATTAAACAAGTTGTAATGTCGGTTTTTGTCCGTTCTTTACGTTCTAATCTCCGAATCTGCGCCGTCCCGGGGGGGCGGGAGCGTTCCGGGATGCTTTTCAGAAGTCGATGTCTATCTCAACGTTGCCGCATTTTTCTTCGGGTGTCTGTTCGGGGTAGTGGGGAACGTATTCTCCCTGCTCGGCAACAACATAGCTTATGGCTTCGCCAAGGCTCTTGGCGAACTTTGAAAAATCTTCACGGTAGAGGAATATCTTGTGTTTTTCGAATGAAACGGCCGCTCCTTCTCCTTCGCCCTGTACAATCTTCTTACTCTCGGTGATGGATATGTACATCTCATCCTTGCGGTTCTTCTTTACATCGATATAATAGATTCTCTTTCCAGCTTTGATTGTCTGTGAATATACTATCTCCTTCTCGCTCTCAATCGTTCCGATCTTTCTGTTTTCTTCCATAAGTAATAGATATCAAATTGGATTAATGCTCCAAATATGGCTTTTTTTTTTCAAAAACCAATCCTTTTTGTCGTTTTTTTGCGTTCCGGCCGTCATATTTTGTAAATATTTTTATAAACGGGTTTCCTGAATGGCATTTCCGAGGCTAAAAAAAGAGGGGCGGTGAACAATTCCGTTTTCATGGATGTTGTCTCCTGTGTAACTTGCGTGTGGTCCTTTTTCCTTGTGTCGGGAAAATAAAATACTCTTTTGCTTGTATGTGTCGCAATAAAATGCGACCTTTGCAGAACATCAGAAAAAGCGTTTTATGATAAATAGAGTTCTTATTCGTCTTAAGGTGATACAGATTGTGTATGCCTATTACAAGAATAGCGGCAAGAGCCTCAAGGCTGCCGAAGACGAAATGTTTTTCAGCCTTTCCAAGGCATATGACCTTTACAACTATTTGTTGCTGATAGTTCCGGCAATCAGGCATTATGCGGCCGACAGAATATCGTTCCTGAGCATGAAGGTCCGTCCTACTGAGAGTGACTTGAATCCCAATATGAAGTTCGTGGACAACAGGTTCGTTGCGGAACTCGAAAGCAACGGGCAGCTCATGAAGTTCGCCGAGAAGAGCAAACTGGACTGGGTGGATAATTCCGACCTGTTGCGCCGTCTGCTCGACAGCATACAGGAGAGTGACTTCTATAAGGAGTATATGGCTTCGGAGACCTCTTCATATGAGGAGGACAGGGAGTTGTGGAGAAAGATTTACAAGACTTTCATCTTTGACAATGAGGAGATTGACGCAGTGCTTGAGGAGCAGAGTCTCTACTGGAACGATGACAAGTCCATTGTGGATACTTTCGTGCTCAAGACAATAAAGCGTTATGGCCAGGATGGCGAAACTGAACTGTTGCCCGAATACAAGGACGAGGCTGACAGGGATTTTGCCCGCCGTCTGCTTAAGAATACAATAGTGAACGCTGAGCAGTATCGCCAGCTGATGAGCGAGAGTTCAAAGAATTGGGACATGTCGCGCCTTGCATTCATGGATGTGGTGATAATGCAGGCTGCGCTTGCCGAGGTGATGACATTCGATGATGTACCGCTTTCGGTTACGCTCAACGAGTATGTGGAGATTGCGAAGCATTACAGCACGGCAAAGAGTGGTTCTTTTGTAAACGGCTTGCTCGACAGCATTACCAAAAAGTTGCGCGAAGAGAATAAGATAAATAAATAATGTATTAATAAATAAACTGAATAGATTATGACATTCACAACAATTGCTGCTTTCAGCTTTAAGCAGTTTCTTGCATCCCCCTTGTTCATGTTCGTGATTATCATCGCGATAATGTATTTTATGATGATACGTCCTCAGCGTAAACGTCAGAAGGAAATCGAGAACTTCCGCAAAGGTCTCCAGCCGGGCCAGGATGTTGTCACAAGCGGTGGTATCTACGGAAAAATAAAGGAGGTTAACAACGGTGTCGTTGTTCTTGAGGTTGCCAAGGGTGTTGATATCCGCGTTGATATTTCTGTGGTTTTTGCCAACCCCGGTGCAATGCAGCAGTAATTGACCGTATCTGAACTTTTTTGGACCCGGTGAAACCGTTGATTAAAAAAATAAAGGGCAACAATCTGTTGCCCTTCTTGTTGTTTTTATTCGTTTCGTTCTGTCTTTGGCTTCTGCAGGTGCTGAATGATAGGTACGAGACAACATTCTCCGTGTCTGTACGTGTAGTGGAGGTTCCCGATGGCATTCATTTCGAGGAGGGTGAAAAGGTTGAACTCAAAGTGCTGGTGCGCGATGAGGGTATTGCGCTAATGGGGTACGAATTGAATGAACGTCCGGTCATCAATGTGAAATATTCCGACCTGACCGACAATAACGGTCATCTTACTGTAGCGTCATCGTTTTTCAAGAACAGTGTGGCTGAACTGCTTGAACCATCGACAACGTTGGTGCAGTTTGTCGATGAAACTGTGTCGTTCAATGTTATGAAGGGCGCGAAGGAGGTGCCTGTGAGGCTTAACCATGAAGCGCAGGTTCCTGCAAAATATTCTGTAGATTATATTGAACTCAGCCCACAGACGGTTACTGTAGCTGCGGTTCCCGCAGTTCTTGCAGAAATAGATACCATAGATACAGAACTCCTTTCCGGGGTTCTTCTCGACGGCGACAAGAGTGTTAAGGTAAAATTGGTCTCGGATGTGCCATTGACGATAGACCCTTCTGTCGTGACCGTCAATTTCTATGTGTCGGAGAAACTGGAAAGGAACGTGCTGGTGCCGGTAAAACTTGTTGGCTTCCCCGAGGGTTCGTTCGTGCCAGAACTTCCCGAATGCGTTGAAGTCTGTTTCAGCGTGGCGAAGGCTAATGTCGATGTTGTGAAGCCGAGCGATTTTGTGGTTGAACTGAATTACTATGAATATCAGAACGAGAAGGGTGACAGTGTGGCCCTCTCGTTGGCTACATCTTCACCTTATGTGGAAAATGTCTCATACTCTCCCAGGAAGGTGAAGAAGGTGAAGGAGAGCAAAGGTTTCGGACAGGGGTTCTGGAATCTGATTTTTTAGAAATACACACTGATTATTAAAGGGAGACTGACAATTTTCAAACAATTTCTTGAACAGGTATGGGAACACCTCTTAAACTTGCCATAACAGGTAGCATGGGCAGCGGAAAGTCTGTCGTTTCGCGTATAATGGAGATTATGGGCGTGCCTGTGTATGATTGCGATGCGCGTGCAAAGGAACTGATGGTGAGTGATGCCGCAATTGTGAAGGAACTGAAAAGAATGTTCGGAAACGAGTGCTATTGCGAGGACGGTACTCTGAACCGCAACTATGTGGCGTCGTGCATATTTACGGACAGTGACAATATCAAGCGTGTCAACGCGCTTGTGCATCCTGTGGTGTGCCGCGACTTCGGGGAGTGGGCTGCAAGGCAGGATGTTCCTGTGGTGGCCGTAGAGACAGCCATCCTTTATGAGTCGGGGATGATTGAATGCATTGACAAGGTGGTGGCTGTGTGGTCGGGTAGGGAGACTGCCGTCAGACGCACCATGAAAAGGAGCGGAATGAGCCGCCGTCAGGTAGAGGACCGTCTCGCAAAGCAGATGTCGGTGGATGAACTTATTCTTCTGACCGACTATTCGCTCTACAACGATGAGGACAAGCCGTTGTTGCCTGAAATCATTGAGTTGCTCAATCAGTTAAAAGATGCTTAATTTTTGTATAAGCTCTCTCTTTTTTTTATCTTCGCGACTGTTTATCACAATTTGTATTAACTGAATTTATTTAATAGTATTTTTATGTTTGATAGAGTATTGACAATTTCCGGTAAACCGGGTCTTTATCGCCTTGTGTCAAGTGGGCGCAACATGTTCATAGTGGAGACTGTAGATGCAGTGAAGAAACGTATGCCGGTGCATAGCACAAGCCAGGTGGTGATGCTTGACGATGTGGCGATATATACCGATACAGAGGAGGTTCCTCTCCGCGATGTATTTGCAAGGATATATGAGAAGGAGGGCGCGGTGTTGCCTTTCGACATTAAGATGGCTACTCCTGAGGAGATGGTCGAGTACTTTGAGGGTATAATGCCCGACTATGACCGTGAGCGCGTTTATCTCACACACATAAAGAAGATGTACGCATGGTACAATATTCTGGTGCAGAACGGCGTGGTTGATTTCAAGGAGGAGCAGGAGGCCGAAGGTGAAGCGGCTGCCGCTGAATAAGGAACAGTTCTGTTTCTAAAGAAAAGATAATATCGGAACTGTGTCGGACGGCGTTTCCCCGAATGCTTTTTTGAACAGTTCCCGGTTGATGTAAAATAATATTGCTATGAAAAAGGTTTATTTGGTTTTTGCGGTCGTGTTTGCCCTTTCTGTAGGACAGGCGTCGGCGCAGAATTGGAAAGATATGCTCGGTAAGGTTGTTGAGACCGTTACGAGCGGTGATGAATCGGGTAATTCCGAGGCAGGTGTTCTTGGAAACATACTCGGAAACATTCTCGGCAGTTCGGTGGAGTTGACCGAGGAGTCTATGGAGGGCAGCTGGAAGTACAGCGGCATCGCTTGCGTACTCGAGAGTCAGAACGCGCTCTCTTCTATCGGCGGCACATTCGTGTCGGACAAACTCGAGGATACCATGGACGGTGCGCTTGCGAAGTTCGGTGTTGTTCCCGGCAGTTGTGAATTTACTTTCAACAAGGACAGGAGCTGTGTCGTTACATTGGGCGGAAAGAATGTGATGGGTACCTATTCTATTGTTCCCGAGGAGAAAAAGATAGATTTCACATTCCTTTTGGGTCAGGTGAAGGTAAGTGCATTCCTTGCACGTTCCGGTTCCGACGTTAATATTGTCTTCGAGGCTGACAAGGTGCTTCAGCTTCTCAAGACCGTGTCTGCATCTTTGCCGGCCGGTAGCGGCGAAGGCAACTCTGCGATATCCACCGGCATCGGTCTTGCCAATACTTTGCTTGGTGCATATGACGGCATGATGATTGGTGTGAAGATGAACAGGAGTGGTGATGCCGCCGCTGTAACAGGTGGCCAGCAGGTAGAGACTAAGGTTGAGACTGCCGACAAAGCGGCTGAGGAGACAAAGGAGGAACCTAAAAGCAAGTGTTTCCTGAAGAAATTGTTCGGTCTTTGATAATGACTGTCAAATGATACGAGGGTGACCCAAAAGTAAGCGGGTCACCCTCGTATTGTTTGGTGTGGTTGCGGAAAGGAATTTGGCAAAATAAATAATCCCAGTCAGACATGTCTGACTGGGATTATTGAACAGTGAACTTTATCTCCTCCCTTTACGGGGTTCTTATTCGTTGCTGAACAGAAGCCTTTCGCTGGCTGCATCGACCTTGACAGGTCTGCTCTTCTCTATGGCACCTGCGAGCAACTGCTTCGAGAGGTCGTTCAGGAGGTAACGCTGCAGGGCGCGTTTGATGGGACGTGCTCCGAATTCGGGGTCGAAGCCTGCACCGGCAATGAAGCGTATGGCGGCATCTGTAACCTGAAGGGTTATTTCGTTCTCGGCCAACATGCTTGTTATCGCGCTTGTCTGAAGGCGTACAATCTGTTCTATCTCATTCTCGTCGAGCGGCGTGAACATGATTGTTTCGTCTATGCGGTTGAGAAACTCGGGGCGTATGGTCTTTTTCAACATCTCCATTACATTCTCCTTTGTCTCTTCAATGATGTTCTCCCTGTTGGTTGCCGTTATCCTTGAGAACTGTTCCTGGATGTACGCGCTTCCGAGGTTGCTGGTCATTATAATGATGGTGTTCTTGAAGTTCACCACACGTCCTTTGTTGTCGGTTAGGCGGCCGTCATCGAGTACCTGAAGCAGTATGTTGAATACATCGGGGTGAGCCTTCTCAATTTCGTCGAAAAGTACGACGGAGTAGGGCTTGCGTCGTACAGCTTCGGTGAGCTGGCCGCCTTCGTCATATCCTACATATCCCGGAGGAGCTCCGATAAGGCGCGATACGGAGAATTTCTCCTGATATTCGCTCATGTCTATGCGCGTCATCATGGTGTCGTCGTTGAACAGGTATCCTGCAAGTGCCTTGGCAAGCTCGGTCTTTCCCACTCCTGTGGTTCCCAGGAATATGAATGAACCTATGGGGCGTCTGGGGTCCTGAAGACCTGCACGGCTGCGACGCACTGCGTCGCTTACTGCCTGTATAGCCTCTTCCTGTCCGATGACTCTTTTGTGGAGTTCGTCTTCAAGGGTAAGCAGCTTCTCGCGTTCGCTCTGAAGCATCTTGCTTACAGGGATGCCGGTCCAGCGTGAGACAATATCGGCAATATCTTCGGCTGTTACCTCCTCCTTTATCATGGCTCCGTTTCCTTGGGCCTTGTGCAGCTCGTCCTGAACTTGGGAAATCTCGCTTTCAAGAGCCTTTATCTTGCCGTAACGTATCTCTGCCACGCGGCCGTAGTCGCCTTCGCGCTCGGCACTTTCCGCTTCGTGCTTAAGGTTCTCTATGTTCTGCTTGGCTGTCTGTATGCGGTCGGCGAGTTCTTTCTCTTGCTGCCACTTTGCGCGTTTGCTTTTCTCCTCTTCTTTGAGTGTGGCTATCTCCTGGCCCAACATCGCAAGCTTCGGCTCGTCCTTTTCACGTTTTATGGCTTCGCGCTCAATCTCAAGCTGCTTTATGTGACGTGAGATCTCATCTAACTCTTCGGGTAACGAGTCGCGTTCCATACGTAGCTTTGCCGCCGCTTCATCAATAAGGTCTATGGCCTTGTCGGGCAGAAAACGCTCGGTGATGTACCTGTCGCTCAGGGTGACGGCCGCAATTATGGCATCGTCCTGTATGCGTACCTTGTGGTGGTTTTCATAGCGTTCCTTGAGTCCGCGCAGGATGGATATGCTGCTCATCTTGTCCGGCTCGTTCACCATTACGCTCTGGAAACGGCGTTCAAGTGCTTTGTCCTTCTCGAAATATTTCTGGTATTCGTCGAGGGTGGTGGCTCCGATTGAGCGCAGTTCACCGCGTGCGAGTGCAGGCTTGAGTATGTTTGCGGCATCCATGGCTCCCTCGCCTTTGCCTGCGCCTACAAGGGTGTGTATCTCGTCAATGAAGAGTATTATGCGTCCTTCGGCTTTCATTACCTCGTTGATTACGGCCTTGAGACGCTCCTCGAACTCGCCCTTGTACTTGGCTCCTGCGACAAGCGCACCCATGTCGAGTGAATATATCTGTTTGTCGCGGAGGTTGTCGGGTACGTCTCCGCGTATTATGCGGTGGGCAAGTCCTTCTACTATGGCGGTCTTGCCGGTGCCCGGTTCGCCTATGAGTATTGGGTTGTTCTTGGTGCGACGGCTGAGTATCTGCAGTATGCGGCGTATCTCGTCGTCGCGTCCTATTACGGGGTCGAGCTTGCCGCTTTTTGCCGCATCGTTGAGGTTTATCGCATATTTTTCGAGTGCTTGGTAGCTCTCTTCGGCATTCTGCGATGTTACTCTGCTTCCTTGGCGCAGCTCGGCGATGGCCTTATGCAGCTCTTCACTGCTTATGCCGTTGCTCCTGAGCATGGTGGAGAGTGTTCCGTTTACCTCCACAAGTGCCATTACGAGTGATTCTACCGAGACGAAATCGTCGCCCATTTTCTTGGCGTTTTCTTCGGCTTTTGTGATTACGCTACTGCTCTCGCGGCTGAAGTATGGCTCTCCTCCGCTCACTTTGGGCAGTGATTGCAGCAGTTTCCCGACCTCTGTTCTTATCTGGTTGATGTTTGCTCCGGCTTTCTGTAAAAGGAATGAGACTGTCTGCTCGTTGCTTTTCAAGACTCCTTCCATTATGTGAGCCGGCTCAATTGCCTGCTGTCCCAATGACTGTGCAAGGTTTACAGCTTCTTGAATAGCCTCTTGGGCTTTGATTGTGAATTTGTTGATGTTCATGTTTCAGTTCTCCTTTTTTAGAATAAGTATTCATTAAATAGAGAACAAATTGTGCGCCAATCGGTTTTATTGTGACAAAGTGGCATGTGGTATGACTAAATGGCGTAAATACCTCGGCTTGGTTATGGTGCGGCGGCTGTCAGTGCAATAAACAAAAGAGTGGCGGTTTATTGAACCGCCACTCTTTTGTTTATTACCTTATTATATATATTAATATATATCCTCGGGCTTCTGCTGGTTTGTGATTACGCTTACAGGTACGAGTTCAAGGTAATCCTGGTCGAATTGTTTCATCTTACCGGTGCTGTTTTCGCTGACATCCTTGAAACGTAGCCAGTGGTCGCCCTTGTCGAGTCGGTATGTGCCGACAATTTTGCGTATTGCCTGCTCGCTGTCGCGCATTGTTCCGCCATTGTCATCGAGAACAATGCTGGCGGGGCCCTTCATGTAGCCACGGTTGCGCATGGCCTTGTCATTCTCCCTTATCTCTTCGTTGCTCTTTCCGTCATCGCTTGTCCAACCGATTGCGATGTCTGTTTCGTTGTTCCAACGGAGATCGACGGGAATGCCGGCAATCTTGCCGTCAACATAGAACTGGCATACACCGCGGTAGTAACCTCTCGGGTAACCGAAGCGGATTTCGTAGTTGCCCTCGGGTACGTGCGGTATGCGGTACTGGAAGTCGTATTTTCCTTCAACGATGAACTCGTCACCCTGGAAGTTTGCGTATGAGCCAAGGTATGTCTTGTGAGGACGGAAGTAGAATACCTCTGTGTCTTCGTTGTTGACGATGAAGTCCTTGCAGTATCCTTTGGGGATGAATGTCACTACGTTGCCTGCACTTGAAAGGTCCCAGCGTACACCGTTGTTGGTGAATTCGGGGAACAATGCCGATATGTCCATGCGGATTCGCTCGTTGAGAACGTTGCCGGCCATTTCGTCCTCGTTGTAGATGAGGATGCGGTCGATGGTGTGGATGATACCGTTGAGCGCGTTCTGGTTGAACTCGCTGAGCTCTTCATATTTTTCCTTTGTAGTAGTGGCCTTCTCAACAATGACGTTGAGGTGTTTCTCCATCTCGGGGTTCTTGATCATTGTACCCTGCTCCTGTGCGTAGTTGATTACAATCTCGTTCTTCAGTGCCTGGTTAGTGTATGGCTTGGTCACCTTTATCATGGTGTAGGGGAGCATGGTCTCGTAATATTCGTAGCTGTCGAAATTCTGGTTCAAGTTGACTTTTGACGAGAATTCCGCGTTCACGTAGTTCTCCATGATGAATCCGCCGGGGCCTGTAGATGAACTGTAGAGCAACTGGCGGTCGATGATGTGGTATGCCACGAACTGGTAGAGGGCGTTGTTTGGGTCTGAATAGTTGCCTTTGGCCTCTGTTCCGTACCATTTCTCGGCGAAAGCAATGAGTTCATCAATATTCTCGATACCGTTCTCTGTGAACAATGCGTCGGGCTCTACAAGCAGAGTGTAACGCTGTTTCTTGTCTTTCGGGTAGGGGGATGTCGATGTCTCGGAGTCGAGTGACGGACCCTCGAGGGTGTTGTCATATTCGAGGTCAATCTCATATGTGCTCAGCAACTCGTCGAGGCCGGTGAGTTTGATTGCATCGTAGAACAGGTTGAATCCATTCTGAGCCTCAAGGAGCTCGGGAAGCAGCTTGTTCGACGGGTTGAGAACTGCATCTACAACCTGTATGGTTCCGTTTTCCATCTTCATGTCAGGCTCGATTATTCGTGCGCTGTTGTTGAGGAATGCATAAACGCGTCCGCTCTCATCGGTTATCCATTCAACTGTGGTGAATCGGCGGTTCATGGTGCTCATTGGGAACGCACCCTCGCTGATGTCGGTTGTGAGGTAACCCATCTCGATGATATGGTTCATTGCTATAACTGTTGCCATACTGTCTGTGAGGTCCTCGAGGTTGGGTGATGTGATACCTGTTCTGTCGCCAGCGAGGTATCTGTCATACTCCTCCTGCAAGAATTTCCTTACAGCTTCGTTCGTGGGCGCGAAACAGGTGTACGAACCATATGTGGAAAGGGTCTTGAGTATGCTACCAGAAACCTTCTTTCCGATTTTCGCTTTTGAAAGGATGTGTGTAAAATCACTGAACTTCTCCGGATTGTTCTCCAGGTGGGTGGAAATGAGCTCGCCGGTAAAGGTGAATCGGCTCGATCCATCTATCTCGTCATTACAACCAGTGAACACGCAGCCGAGAACTAAAAGAAGTGTCGCTGCAAATGTGGAAAATTTGGTGGTTTTTTTCATATAACAGTTTTTTATGATTATTTTGCTTTGTTGTCACTTATATCCGAATCTCTTCGCAAGCAGTTGTCCATAACGTGCCCGATGTGTCTGATGTCATCCGCCATCCGCTCTGGGGGTTAAGGCTGCAGAATCCGGTGTCGGGGCCGTCGGGCATGCATGAACGCTTGAACTGCTGTGTGAAGAACCTGCGCATGAATGTCGCAAGCCATTTCTTTATTGTCTGTGAATCGTATTCACCCTCGAACGCGTTACATGCCATCGCGTGTATCTTTTCGGGCGAGAATCCGTAACGCAGGAAATGGTATATGAAGAAGTCATGCAGTATGTATGGTCCTACAAGGTCTTCGGTCTTCTGCTTTATGTTGCCTTTGTCGTCGGCGGGTGTCAACTCCGGTGATATCGGGGTGTCTATGATGTCGAGCAATGTGTCGCGGACATTTTCGTCGCATACGTTGTGGGCTGCCCAGCATACTATGTGCTGCATGAGTGTCTTGGGTACTGTGGCGTTCACGCTGTACATGCTCATGTGGTCGCCGTTGTATGTTGCCCAGCCAAGCGCGAGTTCCGAAAGGTCACCTGTACCTACAACAATACCGTTCTGTTGGTTGGCGATGTCCATTAGTATCTGCGTGCGTTCGCGCGCCTGGGAGTTCTCATATGTGACATCGTGGTTGTTGATGTCGTGGTCAATGTCCTTGAAGTGCTGTATGCACGCCTCCTTGATGGATATCTCCTTTATTGTGGCACCTACGTTGCGCATCAGTGTGAGGGCATTGTTGTATGTGCGGTCACTGGTGCCGAATCCGGGCATTGTGACGGCTATGATGTCGCTCATGGGCTTTCCAATCATTTTGCATGCACGTGCAGTTACAAGCAGGGCCAATGTGGAATCGAGACCTCCTGAAATTCCTATGACGCAACATTTGCTGTGTGTGTGTGTGATTCTGCGCGCGAGCGCATTTGCCTGTATTGTGAAAATCTCTTCGTAGAGTTTTTCGTTGTTCTCTTTTCCGAATGGTGTGAACGGGGTTGCGGTGAACTTGCGCGTAAATGCGGTGCTTTCGTTGGCAACTTGCGGTATTTCAATGCATGCTATGTCGCTGTCGGTCGCGAAGCTGCTGTTTCCACGGCGTGTCACAGTGACCTTCTCAATATCGGTTTCGGTTATGATCGATTGGCTATGCTGGGCGAAGCGTCCGCTTTCGGCTATTATTTCTCCCTCCTCGGCAATGGCGCAATAGCCTGAGTGTACTGCATTGCTTGTCGATTCTCCCCATCCTGCAGATGCGTGGATGTAGCAGCAACGGTACTGTTCGCTGGCTTGCTCCAAGCGTCTTCTTGTATTTCTGTTGGTGCCGGCCTTCTCCTTGCCATCCGCCGGGTTCAGTATTACCTGTGCACCGGCCATAGCCAATTCTGCACTGGGTGTGACGGGCTGCAGGGCGTCGGCACCTATTTCAATACCGAACGTGAATGAAGGTGTAGTGAAGATTCCTCTCTTTATGAACGGGACTTTTTTGCCGTCTATCGTTGCCGATGCATCATCGGAGAGAGTGCGGCCGCTTGTGAACGGTTGAACGGTGTTTTCCTGCGGAACCAGTGCCAATACTTCGCCATTGAATATTACTGCAGAGCAGTTGTATATTGAATTGCGGTATGCGGCAGGTGTTCCTACAACTACGGTCAATTGCTTCTCTCGTGTGGATGCGGTAATGGCTGTAATGGCCTTTTCTGCTTCTTTGATGAGGTGCGGGTGCGTGTAAAGGTCTCCACAACTGCATGAGGTTATGCAAAGTTCCGGCAGCAACAGGAGTTCAGCTCCATTGCCGTATGCCTCTTCTATGGCGTTTGTTATGTTACCTGCATTGCTCTTGCAGTCAGCTACTGTGACTACAGGAGAGGCAGAGGCTATTTTGGCGAATCCGTATTTCATTATTGCTGTCAGTGTGGTTTTTATAGATATTCCGGGGTGCTGGCAGTTTTGGTCTGTCCTGCCCGGAATACACCTTATTATTTGCAAAAATAATGAATTATTGTTTATAAAGAATGTTTTACCTTTTTATTTTTTACAAGTTATGCTATTATTTAACGTATCTGTTTATGAATTTCTCGAAACTCTTGCGAAACTGCGGCCTTTTGTGGTGTTGTGCGTTTGTGCCGAGTTTGCCGGACAGGCTTTTATGGATATAAAAAATCAGGATGGCGAGCCGCCATCCTGATTGGAATTGTATATCTGTTAGTTTCTATCCTCGGGTTTTGCGGGGTTGGAGATAACCATTGTGGGCACGAGTTCAAGGTAATCCTGGCTGAACTCGTTGAGCTTACCGGTTGAGTTCTCCATCACGTCCTTGAAACGGAGCCAGTGGTCGCCCTTGTCGAGTCGGAATGTACCGATAATCTTACGTATTGCTTTCCGTGACTTACGCATGCTCTCCTTGTCTTTGGTCAAGTGGCAGCTTGCAGCTCCCTTCATGTAACCGTGGTTGCGCATGGCCTTGTCGCTCTCCTTTATCTCATCCTCATCCATGCCATCTTCGTCGAACCAACCAATGAGGGCGGGGTCAACAGTGTCGCGAAGGTCAACTGGGATACCGCAGATTTTTCCGTCGAGGTAGAACTGTACCACACCACGGGCATCGGACTGGTTATAACCGAAACGTATTTCATAGTTGCCGGCAGGTACATATGGCAAACGGTATTCGAAGTCGTATTTACCTGTTACGAGAAGCTCGTCACCCATGTATGTAGAGTATCCGTTAAGGCCGGTAGCATGCGGACGCAGGTAATAGACGTCGGTGAACGTGTTGTTTACTTTTAGGCGGCTGCTGTAGTCACCGGGGATGTATGTAAGAGTGTAATTGTCCTGTGGCTGCCAGCGTACGCCGTTGTTGGTCAATTCGGGGAACAATGAAGATGAGTCCCAGCGCATGCGCTCGTTCAGGACGTTACCTATCATCTCGTCCTCGTTATAAACGAGTATCTTGTCAATTGTGTGGATGATACCGTTGAGGGCGTTCTGGTTGAAGTCCTCAAGACCCGGGCGCTGCTTGGTGGTTCCTGCACGCTCTACTACGACGTTTATGTGGTGTTGCATTTCGGGGTCCATCAGCAGTGTTCCGCCATCCTGTGCATAGTTGATTACAACCTCCTCCTTGAGCGATTCGTTGGTGAAGGGTCTTGTAACCTTGATCATGGTGTAAGGCAGCTTTGTCTCGAAGTAGTCGTAGCGGTCGTATGTCTTGGGAAGGTTGATTTCCGAGTCGAAATCCTTGTGGTTGTAGTTTTCGATGATGAATCCTCCTGAACCGGTAGATGAACTGTAGAGCAACTGACGGTCAATTATGTGGTATGCCACGAACTTGTAAAGTGCGTTGTTCGGGTTTGTGTAGTCGCCCTGTGCCTCGGTTCCGTACCAGTGCTCTGCGAATGTCACGAGGTCGTCAAGAGTGACGATGGGCTTGTTGAGCGAGTTCTTTGTGGGGTCGGCGAGGAGGTCGTTGCTCTCGACGAGGAGAGTGAAACGGCTATATCTCTCCGAGGGGTAGGGAGGCTCCTGTTTGTTCTGTGTCTCGAAGGCAGGTCCGTAGAGCGTTCCGTCGTAATCAGGGTCAATCTCGAATTCTGAAATGACTTCGTCGAGTCCGGTAGCCGAAAGCGCGCTGTTGAAGAGACTGAAGCTCGGCTGTGAAGCGAGAAGCTCTGATGTCTTGAGACTTGACGGAGAGAGTACGGCGTCAACAACCTGTACGACACCGTTTTCCTTCTTGAGGTCCTGCTCGATGATGTGTGATTTGTTGTTCAGGTATGCGAATGTGCGGCCCGCCTCATCGGTTACCCACTCTACGGTGGTGAAGCGGCCGTTCATTGTATTCATGGGGAATGCACCCTCGTTGATGTCTGTCGTGAGGTAGCCCATCTCGATGATGTGGTTTTTGGCAATGATTGTTGCCATACTGTCGGTAAGATCCTCGAGGTGTGGAGAGGTGATGCCGGTATTGTTGATGGGGTAGAGCGGGTCTAACTTGTTCTGCTCAACGCTCTCGATGTATTTGTTGTACTCTTCGAGAAGGTATTTCTCTACTGCTTCGTTGGTCGGAGCAAAACATGTGTAGGAACCGTAAGTTGAAAGTGTCATAAGCACGCTTCCTGAAGCTTTCTTTCCGATTTTCGCTTTTGAGAGAATCTCGCAGAAACTGCTGAATTTTTCAGGATTGTTCTGCAGATAGTCAGCAATCTGCTCACTCTGGAAAGTAAAACGGTTGCTCTTGTCAACATCGTCGTTACAACCGGTAAATGATGCGGCCGAAATTACCGCAAGGGCTCCTAAGGCCCATCCCTTCATTTTCATACCAAAGGTTTTCATCATGATATTTTTATAATTTTATTTAAATTCGTGTGGTTCTTTTATAATTTTTATTATTAATCCCTCAAATATACGCCTTATATTTTTATCATACAAATAAATGCGAGAACTTTTTTCAGGAATGCCGAATTTTAACAGATGGCTCTTTTTGGGGTAGCTGTTTTGCCGTTTGCGCTACACTTGAACGTTTGCCGCAAAGCTCGTGATGAGAAAATATTTTGTTCATTCTGACGGAAACGAAGTGAAGGAAGAATCTTTCATTCATCAGAACCTCGGTTAGTGCATATTCTAATACAGAGTGTAGCGAATTGTCTTATCTAACTTTATGCTGTGTTAACTCTCTCCCTTATTACGGTTTTGCTTTTTTATTAGTGTTGAAAAGCCGTTTTGCGCGCCTCTGAATGGGGATTAATAAATTTTAACTATGTCGGAAATAAAAAAATAACAAAAAGGTTTGGAAAGTAAAATGAAATGGGTTTATCTTTGCAATGGTTTCAGAAATGAAAAATAAAGCAAAATTGAAAACAACAAATATTAACGGCTAAATTTAAAATTTTACGACTATGAAAAAGTACATTTGTTCAGTGTGTGGTTACATTCATGAAGGTGATTCAGCTCCCGAGCGTTGCCCTATGTGCAAGGTTCCTGCCGAGAAGTTCAACGAGTTGCAGGAGGGTCCTATCCAGTTTGTTCAGGAGCACGTTATAGGCGTAGCCAAGGGTTGTGACGATGAGATGATAAAGGACTTGAACAACCACTTTATAGGTGAGTGTACCGAGGTGGGCATGTATCTTGCGATGAGCCGTCAGGCCGACCGTGAGGGTTATCCCGAAATTGCAGAGGCTTTCAAGCGTTACGCATGGGAGGAGGCAGAGCATGCCGCAAAGTTCGCTGAACTTCTCGGTGACTGCGTATGGGATACCAAGACAAACCTTGACAAGCGTATGAATGCCGAGGCTGAGGCAAACAGCGACAAATACCGCATCGCAAAGCGTGCGAAGGAACTCAACCTCGATGCAATCCACGATACAGTACACGAAATGGCAAAGGATGAGGCTCGCCACGGCAAGGGCTTCGAGGGACTTTACAACAGATATTTCAAATAAAAAATCTTTTTCGTAGTAATTGATGTTTTAAATTTTGTCCTGCGGGACGGTTACTGTTCCGCAGGATTCCTTAAAACTGAAATTTGTAAAAGAATTTTTATAAAATAGCAAGTGCTTCCAAAATTTATTGACAACTAAGAAAAACAGAAAAACGACAAAGAAAAAACTTGAATGTGTTAGACCATAAATGATATTGTTTTAGTAAATGAATAGTGTTTGTAAATGGAGCGCGCCGGCTGTAGTGACTACACCCGGCGCGCGTTTTTCTTTTCTCTGGAGATTGTTCTCCGTTGTCGTTTTTTAGTTTCTTTCTTTATCTAAGGAGCCTGCGTTTGCAATCTCATTTCATGAACACGAAATATACCGCAAGTGCCAGGAATAAAACTGCCACCAGATGGTTCCACTGCAGGCTTTCGCCTTTGAAAAGTACGGATACGATGACTCCGAACACTACGCAGGATATAACCTCCTGTATGACTTTCAGCTGTACCAGGGAGAAGGGGCCGCCGTTCATCTCTGAGCCTATTCTGTTTGCCGGAATCAGGAATGAATATTCAAGCAGCGCGACACACCAGCTGATGAGTACGATGAGTACTATCGATGTGTTCTGTGAGATGATTTTCATGTCCTGGAGCTTCAGGTTTCCGTACCATGCCAGTGTCATGAAGCAGTTGGATACTACCAACAGCAGGATTGTTAGGAATGCTTTTGACATTGTTGTGTATTTTTACTGTTTTTCTTATGTTTTCAACTGTTTGTTCCGTTGTTGCCCCGTGCGGTATCCATGGGCTCTCCGTTGCTTATCTTGGGCGGTAGGAGTGATGGCTGTATGTTGCTCATCGCTCCCCAGATGTTGTAGCGTGCTTCGGGGTTGAGCTGCTCGAGTTGCATCAGCAACTCCTTCATTGCCTTGCGGTTTGAGGCGTTTTCGTGAGGGCAGTTCTTTATTTGCGGACGGAACCCGATTGCCTTGGCATGGACTTCAACGTCGGCTTCGTTGACAAGGCATAGCGGACGTATCACGGTTATAGGGAATTTATCCATCTGCATTACGGGTGCCATTGCGCTGAACGCTCCTTGGAATGTGACGTTCATGAGCATTGTCTCTATGAAATCGTCCATGTTGTGCCCCAGAGCAATCTTGTTGCATCCGCTCTCCTGTGCAAGCGTGAAGAGTGCCTTTCTCCTGTTCCATGAACAGAGGAAACATGGCGATTTTCGGGTGTCGGTGCTGGCATCGAAGCCGCTCTGGAGTATGTGGAACTCTATGCCGAGGTCGGTGCAGAATTGCTTCAGGAATTCGAAGTCGGCCTTGTATGGGATATTGGACATTGTCACGTGTGCGGCAATGACCTCAATCTTCGGCTTCAGTATGCGGCTTCTCTCTGCCATGAGTTGCAGCAGGGTAAGGGAGTCTTTGCCACCCGACAGGGCTACGAGAATCTTGTCGCCGTCGGCCAGCATGCCGTACCCTTTTGTGGCGCGTCCGAACTGCTTGGATATCCGTCTGTAAATCTTTTGTTCTTCTGTCAGTTTTGGCATCTTTACCCTGTTTTTGCTTTTGCGGCGCGAAGTTAATAATTTTACTCCGTAAAAACCCTCTCCGGGGGATGCTTTTTGCTTTTTTTTGAGTGTCGCAGCCGTTCGGTGCCGGAGCGTCTGTTTTCTTAAATTATTAAAAAAAAGGCTTCGCGCTTCGTTTTTTACGATTTATTTGCATATTTTTGAAATTGGAACATTGCAGTTGCTGCGTGGTGGTTGTTCTGTCTATGCAGCCTGTTGATATAAACCGATTATTGAATGAGGCGATTACATTACATATTTCTGATATTGGTATTTGCTGTCGTGGGAGCGGTTGCGCAGAACAAGGCTACGGCTTGCAAGCTTTTCAATGAAGGCCGTTTCGAGGAGGCGAAGCCCATGTTCAGGCAACTTCTGAAGGGAAAACCCAAGAGTGCGGATTTCAACCTGTGGTATGCAGCATGTTGCATTGAGACGGGTGAGGACTCTGTTGACGTGTTGCCTATGCTTGAGTTTGCGGCATCTCATGACCTTCCGAATGCCTTCCGCTATCTGGGTGAATATCATATGAAAAGACGTGACTATCCGGCTGCGGTGGAGGCTTTTGACGGTTATGTCGGTGTGGTGGATGATGATGAGCTGTTGGAGGCTGGTTACGAAAGGCTCGAGTTTGCCAAACGTCTGTTGCGGATGGTACGTAATACGGAGATTGTATGCTTTGTTGACAGTTTTGTCGTTGACAAGCAGGATTTCCTCCAAGTATATAAGATGGGTGCCGATGTGGGGCGTCTGGCTCTCGGTTCCGACTATTTCGGCAAGCCCTCCTTCAAAGGGGTTGTCTATGAGAGCGAGCGTGGGCTTGACATATACTATTCGGCCGAGAATGGGGATTCTGTGCCGCAGATGAAGCTCTATTACAACGTCAGGACTGGTGACGAATGGGGTGAACCGAGGTTGCTCGAAGGGTTTGACACCGGCGGTAATGACAGTTATCCGTTTATGCTTTCCGACGGTACCACCTTCTATTTTGCCAGTGACGGTGAAGGCTCTATAGGCGGCTATGATATTTTTGTGTCCTCCTACGATGAGGAGAGCGGTGAGTTTTACCGTCCCAATCATTTGGGAATGCCGTTCAACTCCCTCGCCAACGACTATATGCTTGCGATAAACGAGGTTGCGAACATCGGCTGGTTTGCATCGGACCGTAACCAGCCCGAGGGCAAGGTGTGTGTGTATATCTTTGTTCCCGATGAAGAGAGGGAGAAATACGATGTCGATGAACTGGGGTACGAAAAGGTGCTTGCTTATGCCGACATTGCTTCAATAATGGACACCCAGACCGACGAGGATATGATAAGGGAGGCGCGCAGACAGCTTATGATGTCGCTCTATGCCGGCAAGGGTGACGGCGCAAGGGGTGATTTTCTGTTTGTTGTTGACGATACGCGCGACTACAGGTCTTTGTCTGATTTCAAGAGTGCGGCGGCGCGTAAACTCTACGAGGAGTGGCAGACCCGAAGCAGGAATCATGCTGCCGATGTTGCCGCTCTCGGGAAGATGCGCGATGAGTATGCTGCGGCAGGAAAAAGTGCGAAGAACCGTATGAAGGACGGGATACTCGCTCTTGAGAGAAAAGTGGAAAAGGAATATGTACTGCTCGAACGTATATTACTTGAAGTAAGACGTTTGGAACAGACTGAATTGTATAAATAATCAATGAGTTATGGAAATTGGAATTGTTGCGTTTCTTGTTGTCTTGGCGACAGTGCTGCTTGTAGTTGAGGTGCTGTTCGTGCCGGGATTGGGAATGGCCGGAATTGCAGGAGGTCTTGCTATGATAGGTTCCGTGCTGTATGCTTTCTTTGAGGTCGGCGCGCTTACCGGCTGGATAACCATGCTGGTTGCCGTACTTATATGTATTGCCCTGTTCATGTGGGCTCTGTATGGCAAGTCGCTCGACAAGGTTGCGTTGAAGAAGAATCTTGATTCAAAACTGGAGGTTGTCGATATAAAGAAATTCGCAGTAGGTGACAAGGGGGTTACAAGGACCCGTCTCGCGCTTATAGGCGAAGCGGAATTCAACGGCGAACTGGTTGAGGTTAAGTCCGAAATGGGATACATCAAGGAGGGTGAGCCTGTCGAGATTATCCGTATCGTGGGCGAGGCTATTTATGTAAAGAGAGTGACTGACAAATAAGAAACTGTTTAAATTTATGTCCTTGAAATTTTTATAGAACTTTTTTAGAGTTTTTTTTCATTTTTCAAAGGCGCGTAGCGGGCGATCTAACTGCGAAAAATGGAAAAACAGGCAAAAAAGGGCATAAAAAGACAAGCACTTCTTGCGGATTGTAAATAATATTTTTGAAAGAAATTTAAACAACTTCTAATAAATAGGATTATGGATACTACTAATTTGTATTATGTTGGAGGTATCGCTGTTGGTATAATAGTGATTATTTCCATCTTTTTCCATTACGTGCCGTTCATG
>JAZRLO010000031.1:0-23585 GCA_045646845.1 Bacteroidaceae bacterium | reverse complement strand
TTCCTTACTTTACACTTTATCAATAACAAAAAAATGTCATTGACGTTGTACTGCTTGTCTGTATGGAATGTTTTCAAGGATCATCTCGCTTAAACAAGAACCGCACCGTGGTGTTCGTTCCCGAAAGCGAGTGCAAAGGTATAGCTTTTTCCTGAACTACAAAACAAATCGAGAAGTTTTTTTACTAAAAAAGTGAGAAAAATTTAATTACGCATAAAAACCTGCGCAATTATAACAAATCTCAACCAAAAAAAGTAAAAAACAATCCTTTTTAAAGGATTTGTTCTGTTTGCAAAAGTCCTACCGCCGAACATTGAAGTTGCAGACGTTTGCTTTACTGTTGCCCGGCTAAGGTATGCACTTTTTCATTATAAACAAAACTTTCTCATCTTTTTTTGCGAGAAATCGCAAAATTCTTCATTTTGGTAAAAATTGGAGCATTTTTTTAAGTAACAGACAAAAAACATAAAGGACGGGAGATAAAAACAGCAAAAAGAAGACACGAACAATAAAGAAGACCGAAGAACAATAAAAACAAAAGGCCCGTTCAGCAAAGCAAAACCGGACCTTATATATATAAAGTAAATAGAGGGTCACTCCATTATCACAGCTTTCACGGGATTCAGCCCTGACGGGATGGTGTGCACGAGCATGCCGTCAGTGTCGTACAAATAGACATCGCCATCATTGATATAATCGGATGATGTCACACAGACATACTCGCCCGCTGCACAAACTTTATAAGGAGAGGGCAAGAACGCCTCCTTTATCCAGGGAGAATCGACCGCCCCATCCTCAACTCCATAAGACAGATAGGTTACCGTGGCATTCCAATTCTCGTCATAGGCCGAGAAGAAGCCATAGAGCATGCCCGAATTATAGCAGAACTCGGTCATATTGGAACACTCTTCTACAACAGAAACAGCGTCATCGGCCGATATACGTTGCAGTGTACTTGGCACATCGGCATAATTTCCATAAGAGGCGACATAGACCTCATCTCCGGCAGCAACGACTACAGCCGGGTTGCACGCGACTTCTACCTTTGCAACCTCGGCAAATGTTGCAAGGTCAACAACAGAGACTGTATTGTCATACCCAACTGCAGTATTGTAATCCATACCCCCTGAATTTGCGACATAGAGCTTGCCGGCACGGACAGCAAGCTGTTCAGGGTTGCGCCCCACGGAAACCACGGCATCAACCTCAAGAGTTGCAGTATCAATGCGGGCCACATTGCCATCGTAATACGTTACATAGACTTTGTTGCCGGCCGCCGCAAGATAACGCGGTTGGGCGGTGCACTTTATCTGCTTGAGGGATTTTGCATCGAGCGTAGTAATTTCAATGGTGGACTCGCCAGCAACAGCAATGTACATTTTGGAGCCATGCACGGTGATATCGTTTGCAGTGTTTCCAAGACAACGACCATTCTGCTGTTCAAAATAGCCTTGCACTGTAGCACCTGTTGCAAGGTCATACCTTGTCAACGATGAGTTGCTGCTTTTCCAGTCGCCCGAATTGAGCACGTAGCACACTCCGCCGACACTATCGCCCGAGGATGGGACATCGGGTACATCATCACCATTGTTACATGCAGCAAAGAGAACCAGCGCAGAGAAAAAAAGCAAGCATCTAAGATTCTTTTTCATAAACTTGAATATTTAAAGGTTAATTAAAAGCCTATACGTGCAGAAAGCCTCCACTGAAAACCGGGCATAGGATAGTTCTTTATAACTTCGTACTGCCGGTTTGCAATATTGAGAAAATCGGCCTGCATACGTACCCCCACACCACCGAACGTAAAACTGCGGTTGAGCGACAAACCATGTTCAAAATACCCTTCCATGAGATTACGCTGCGTATTCTGCGGCAGCATATAACGTTCACCGACCGCAGAGAGCAGATAGGAGACATTGACCACAGGATTCTCTATTGACATTGTGAAAGAGCCTGAATGGCGCGGAGTATATGGGAGCTGATGGCGATAATTCTTCGCCGAAGCATCGGTAACATCCACAGCATGCAGGAACGAGTAATTGGCAGCAAGCATAAGCGTCACTCTTTTTGCCAATGCAATGGTCATAGAGGCATCTACATCAGCACCCCAGATATCAGCCTCGCCAAAATTCATCATTCGCCACACATACATGGTAGGCAGAGCAATAATCTTGTCGCGCACATTATTATAATACGCATCGGCCGACAGGGTAAGATTCTTCAGGAGATTGCCGCCCGGTAGATGGAATGTAGCACCGACATTGCACTGAGTGACCTTCTCGGGTTTAAGCCCCACATTTCCAAGGCGCAGATAGTAGAGGTCGGCAAAGGTGGGCACGCGACAGGCATCTTTGAACGAAGCGCGCAAATGCAGGATATCGTTTTCGAATGGAGAATAAACAACACTCAATGACGGAGATATACGGTTGAAAGGAGACATTCCCTCACCACTCTTCACTTCATCGGCCACATATGTAGCTAACAGCAACGCTGAAAACTTGAAACCACGCAACTGATAATTGGCCGAGGCCGAAACCCACGACGAAAAACGTCGCGGAGACTTGCTGTCGATGAAATTATTCTCGAGCATTGTATATGCTGCATCGGCGGCAAGCGACACCTCCAACCCTGCAAGCGGCGTGCAAAGGGCGGCAAGCGAGGCGTAACACTCGTTCTGAATATTCACATCCACCTGCTCACCCTCACTGTAATTGGCACTAACCTCGCGGTAACGCGTGAAATTATAGTCATATTTCAAAAGCGCCTGCAAATCCCAAACATCGCCCAGCACACACCTATATTTTGCCTGCGCGAAAAGATTCCTATTCCACAGACGCTCGTGGTTCTCTTTATTATAAAGGTTGACCGCCCCCGGCAAGCCGCGCTGCGACAGATAGCCATAGAGTTTGGCATCGAGCCGCCCGTCACCAAGCCAAACATCGGCATTGGCCTCGAGCATAAGGGCATCGATATCACTGTCGCGCCGTTTTTCACGCGTAACAAGCCCGGCATTGACAAGGTCAAAAGGATACATTCCATCGCTCCTCAGATAGTTACCGTTAAACGTCAACCCCCAACGGGCGGCAGGCTGCTTGTAACGATGATAAAGAGATGCCGCAGCATAACCAAAAGAGCCGCCACAGACATCAATGTTTGTGGTTGTCATTGCCGGCAACATCGTCTGCAGCGAGAGCAAAGCCGATGCGGCGCACTCGCGCGCACTATGCACACCACCGCCGCCCCGGCCGACTGCCAACGTCACAGCCGAGAGATTATTCAGCGGGAAACGACCGATATCAACAACACCACTCTGCGCATCTGCAACCACAATACCGTCATAGCTGACAGCCGTATGCTTGGCTCCTATTCCACGCACCGACACAGTCTTCAAGCCGCCAGCACCGCCATAATCGCGCACGCTGACACCCGACATATACTTGAGAACATCGGCCACACCAGCATGCCCCAAACGGGTAATAGCATCACGCGACGCATACTTCAAAGGAGCCGGCGATGTCACTGTCACTGGCAGTACAGCCCCGACAGCATCGACCTCAGGAAGCAGATAACGCAACGTATCCTGCTCTTGAGCCGACACAGGCGCAACACAGCACAAAGCACCGCAAACAAAAAGATAAAAAAACCTTAACATAAAAAGCATTTATAAAACCCTTACCCGGGGTTTGTATAAAACATAACGAATATGGCAGGTTTTCTGACTTGTTCCGCCCGGACGCCTTCCCACCCCGAAGAGCAGTGGCAACAGAATGCCCAGACAACAAGGAACTTACAGCTACGGGTATAGTTCCGGATTCTAACCGGATTCCCTTTTACTGGCCCTTACGGCAGGTAAGGACCACACCATTTTCCGTTGCAAATATAGCAATAAATAAATCAAAGTTACAAGAAAGAGAACTTTTTTTGCAACAGATACATAAAACAAAACGCGACACCGGCCGGTGTCGCTTTTAAGCATTATCTAAAGTCAATATTACTCAGCCTCTGCAACTACATTGTAAGAAACCTTAGCTGATACTTCCTTGTGAAGCTTGATTACAGCCTCGTAAGTACCGATTTCTTTTGCTGCAGAAACAGCGATGATCTTGCGATCGATCTCAAAACCGAGCTTTGCAAGTTCCTCAGCAATCTGGATTGCGCCTACAGAACCATAGATGGCGCCGTTCGCGCTCACCTTTGTAGCGATTGTCAATGAAACGCCATCAAGCTTAGCAGCAAGAGCCTCAGCATCAGCCTTGATCTTAGCGAGCTTGTGAGCACGCTGTCTCAAGTTCTCAGCAAGAACCTTCTTTGCAGACTCTGTAGCAATGACAGCCTTACCTGTAGGAATCAAATAATTACGGCCATAACCGTCCTTTACCTTAACGATATCGTCTTTGTAACCCAAGTTGATTACATCTTCTTTCAATATAAGCTCCATAATTATTCCTCCTATTATTTCATCATATCAGTAACAAAAGGCAACAAAGCCAAGTGGCGTGCACGCTTAACAGCCTGAGCAATACGACGCTGGAACTTCAATGAAGTACCTGTGATGCGACGGGGCAGAAGTTTACCCTGCTCATTCAAGAATTTCTTCAAGAATTCGGGATCCTTGTAATCGATATACTTGATACCGTTCTTTTTGAAACGGCAATATTTCTTCTTCTTGACATCAACTGTAGGAGGTGTCAAATATCTGATTTCTGAAGGTGTCTGTGCCATAATCAATTCTCCTTATTAGCTTTTAAATTTCTTCTCTTGGCAGCATACTCAGCAGCATACTTGTCCAACTTAACAACCAAAGAGCGGATAACGCGCTCGTCGCGACGATACTGCAGCTCCAACTTTGAAATAACCTTAGGCTCTGCATTGAATTCGAACATCACGTAAAAGCCTGTTGATTTCTTCTGAATGGGGTAAGCAAGCTTCTTCAAGCCCCAATTCTCCTCATTGACAATCTCAGCTCCTTCAGCAGTGAGAATGCCCTTGAACTTCTCTACCGCTTCCTTCATCTGAGCATCAGACAAAACGGGAGTTAAAATGAAAACGGTTTCGTATTGATTCATTTTAATTAATAAATAAGTTAATTAATAAATAAGGTTAAGCGTCAGTTTTCACAAACGCGGGTGCAAAGTTAATCATAATTTTCTATTTTGCAAAGCATTCCGCTCTACTTTTTGACCCCTTGCAACCTCGCGTCACCAATAAAGGGGCACAAGACAGCGACACAGCGCATAATTTTACAAAAATTGTCTCACAACAACTTTTTTCTCAAAAAAAATTTCATACTATAAATATTTATGTGTTTCTTTGCAGAAGAATAGAATAAATAAAATATAAAAATACATACCAAAATGAAAGAGTTCGCAAAATATTTGGGCTTGGCTTTGATTATCATCGGCGCAATCTTTGTTATACTGTGCTTTGTAAACGAGTGGAACAACAGCAACCTCTTCAACTTCGGTGCAGCCGGAATGAGCATCCTCGGACTGATTATCTACATATGTGGTGTCAAGTACCTGAAATAAGATAAAAGAAGAATAAACAAGACCAAGCCGCCATAGTGCGGCTTTTTTCATGCCCATATGCAAGGCCCACCAACACCCCTACACAGGAGCACACCGAAATCCTAAAGGAAAGGGGGTGACCCAAAAGCAAAAGTGGGTCACCCTCCTTATTGTTGAGGTCCGAATAAAAAGAGCCTTCTCAGTCAACCTCTCAAATACAAGTATTTATTGAAGGAATTACATCATACCGCCCATTCCTCCCATTCCGGGAGCACCCATAGGCATCTCGGGTTTATCCTCCTTCTTCTCTACGATAACGCACTCTGTTGTAAGGAACATACCAGCGATTGAAGCTGCGTTCTCAAGAGCGACACGTGTTACCTTGGCCGGGTCAACGACACCTGCTGCGAAAAGGTTCTCATATACATCGGCACGTGCATTATAACCATAGTCACCCTTGCCCTCGCGAACCTTCTGCACAATTACAGCACCCTCCTTGCCTGCATTGGCAACTATCTGACGGAGTGGTTCCTCTATTGCGCGCTTGATGATGGCAACACCGGTCTTCTCGTCGCTGTTCACAGTCTCAAGACCTTCGAGAGAATCGATGGCGCGGATATATGCAACACCGCCACCGGGAACGATACCCTCTTCGATTGCCGCACGTGTAGCACACAGTGCATCATCAACACGATCCTTCTTCTCCTTCATCTCAACCTCTGAAGCTGCACCTACATAGAGTACTGCAACGCCACCGGCAAGCTTGCCAAGACGCTCCTGAAGTTTTTCCTTGTCGTAGTCGCTCTTTGTCGCAGACATCTGTGCCTTTATCTGTGCCACACGCTGTGCTATGGCCTCCTTGTCTCCGTTGCCGTCAACAATAGTAGTGTTGTCCTTGCTTACGGTTATTCTGCCACAGGTACCGAGCATCTCAAGAGTAGCCTGCTCAAGCTTTATACCCTTCTCCTCGCTGATTACGATACCGCCTGTAAGTACTGCGATATCCTCGAGTATATCCTTACGGCGGTCACCGAAGCCGGGTGCCTTTACCGCACAGATCTTAAGCTGTGTACGCAGACGGTTCACCACCAATGTAGTGAGAGCCTCGCTCTCCACATCCTCGGCAATGATGAGCAGAGGACGGCCCGTCTGAACCGCAGGCTCCAGAATGGGAAGCATATCCTTTAGGTTGGTTATCTTCTTGTCATATATGAGCACATAGGGATTCTCCATCTCGCACTCCATTTTCTCGGTATTGGTAATGAAATATGCCGAAAGGTAACCGCGGTCGAACTGCATACCTTCGACAACACCGATTGTAGTGTCGCGGCTCTTCGCCTCCTCGATGGTGATGACACCGTCTTTCGATACCTTGCGCATCGCATCAGCAATGAGTTTTCCTATCTCAGCATCATTGTTTGCGGAGATTGACGCAACCTGTTCTATCTTGTCATAGTCTGCACCGACCTCTTCGCTCTGTGCCTTAATTGACTCCACAACCTTTGTCACAGCCTTGTCGATACCGCGCTTCAGGTCCATAGGATTCGCACCTGCCGTAACATTGCGAAGACCTTCGGTAATGATTGCCTGAGCAAGCAGTGTAGCGGTTGTAGTACCGTCACCCGCATCGTCATTAGTCTTTGACGCTACCGACTTCACAAGCTGTGCACCCGTGTTCATGTATGCGTCGGCAAGTTCAATCTCCTTTGCCACAGAAACACCGTCCTTGGTGATGTGAGGAGCACCGAACTTCTTCTCGATAATCACATTACGGCCTTTGGGACCGAGTGTCACCTTCACTGCGTTAGCCAGTTCATCGACGCCCTTCTTCAACTGGTCGCGGGCATCCATATTGAATAAAATCTCTTTTGCCATATTATTAATCTTTACTTTTCCGTTAAAATATCATTCATTATCCAAGAATCGCAAGCACGTCACTCTGGCGCATTATCAGGTACTTTTCACCCTCAAACTCCAGTTCACTGCCGGCATATTTGCCATAAAGCACCTGGTCGCCAACAGCAATCACCATCTCCTCGTCCTTGGTGCCGTTACCGACAGCAATGACCTTACCTTGAAGCGGCTTCTCCTTTGCTGTATCAGGAATGATTATACCGCCGATTGTCTTCTCTTCTGCAGGCTGAGGCAAAATCAGCACTCTGTCTGCCAATGGTTTGATGTTCATAGTTAAAATTTTTATCTGTTATACATTATTTCTGTTCCGGGCGCAACTGCATGCGCACATAATTACAATAACGAAAAATGTGCCAAAAGTGTTCTGCGCCGTTTATACGACAAAATTAACAAAAAAACGGAATTGCGGCATTGCCGGCAAGACATTTTGGCAGAGAAAAGCATTAAAAGCACAATACGGCATCAGATTATGGCAAATGTCACGCCAACAAACAAAGCAACGCCGCGGAAAGCGAGATTCCGAAAACCACGATATTCCTTGCCGTCTCACCAAGAATGGCGTTCAAAGCCCTCCCCTTGCCTATCGCTGTCATCTTGCGCCATGAGGTGAAATGCAGATACAGATAAGGCAACATAAGAAGCGGCGGCCATCCACCCGGAACCAATAACGGCAATGCCGAAGATATGCCGATGATTCCACAGGCAAGATAGAGACGTTCGGCCCACGCGCCACCCAGGCGCACGACAATGGTCTTCTTTCCGCAGGCCTCATCGGTAAAACGGTCACGATAGTTATTCACAAGCAAGAGACAATCTACCACAAGCCCGGTACCGACAGATAAAAGAAACACCTGCCAATGCAGCCCACCGACAAGCAGATAATATGTTACACACACAGGGACTATTCCGAAGAACAGCAGCACGAGCATGTCGCCAAGGCCTATATATGAAAATAATGTGGTATAAAGCACGCAGAACAGAGCACAAGCCGCACCCACAAGCAGCATCTCCCATCCGCCGTATGCTATCAGCGGCAACCCTACACATATTGCCGCCGCCAATGCTACACACGTAGCGGCAAACATTGCGCGCGGTGTCACCCATCCCTCGGCACAGGCACGCTTGGGTCCGAGACGGTCATCGCCGTCCGTTCCGCGCCTGTAATCGTACCAATCGTTCACGAAGTTCGCGGCGACCTGCATTATCAGAGCAAAAGAGAGGCACAGCACGAACGGCAGAAAAGAAAAAGGGCGTGCAGCAGCATTAAGCGTAACGGCAGCCAATGCACCGGCAACGGTCACGGGTGTTGCAGCTCCTGTCAATGTCTTTGGTCTTGCGGCAAGCAACCAGGCTTTTAATGAATTGGGCTTTACTTCCATAATTGCAAACTTACATAAAAATAACTTTCAAACAGATATTGCCAAGAAGAAATTCAAAAGAATCCCACAGGAAATTCACTGAACAATACACTCCGATGTCATGTTATATATCACGAATATAAAAGTTGAAGAAAAAACATGAAGAAAAAGAAGTATTTGACACCGGTAATCGAGAGTGCAGTAATGGTCACGGACAATATCATTGCAGCGTCAGCCCCTGCAGCAAGAGATATAGATAAAATTGACACGGACGGGAACACCGGTAAAGGCAGCAGTTGGGGAAACATCTGGAACAATTAAGAGAGATTGCTTCTCCCGCATCTCTTTTATAATGAGGTGCCGGCAACATTCCTGCCACCCTGTCCAGACACATCCCTATAATGAAACAGGCCGGCATGCCGGCCTGTTTTCGTAATATTTCAGTTGATTTACCCTTTGCGTGCAACTACATTCTTCACGAAGTCCATCACAAGGGGTGAAGGGTGAAGCACTGTACTTGAATACTGGGGCTCATATATTGCACCTACGTACCAGTCGCAAGCGGGGAACTCAACAATATCGACCAGACCACTGTCAGGATGTACGCCCGTACACGCCAATCCAGCACCTACAAGTTCATCACGATACTCGATATTCAATTCAAAGCGGTGATAGTGGCGCTCCACAATCTTCTCCTCGCCATAGATAGCATAGGCCTTGCTGTCCTTTGCAATAACAGTGTCGTAACCACCACGGCGCATTACACCGAATGGGTTGCCAACGCTCTTCAAATCCTCCATTACATCAACAATGCGGTGACTTGTAGCCTCGTTCATTTCATAGCTGTTGGCATCGGCATAACCAAGAATGTTACGCGCGACCTCAATTGCCATCACCTGCATACCAAGACCGATACCGAGCGTTATGAGATTGTTCTCGCGACAATACTTTGCCGCAATCACCTTTCCCTCGAAACCGCGGGGGCCAACACCTGGACAGATGATGTAACCGTCCATACCCTTTAGTGCCTGTGCAACATTCTCCTCGGTAATTTTCTCGCTATTGATGAAATGAGGCTTTATCTTGCAGTCGTTGTACGTACCGCACTGGCTAAGGCTCTCATGTATGCTCTTGTATGCATCCTGAAGATCATACTTGCCTACAAGGCCGATGTTGATAACCTTTTTAGCATTGTTGCGACGCTCAACAAACGAACGCCAGGGAGCCATAGCCGGTGTCTCGCCGACCTCTTCGCCTGTAAGGCGCAGAATTGCCGCGTCAAGGCCCTGCTCCTGCATCTTGATGGGCACCTCATAAATAGAGGGTACGTCAAGACTCTGCACTACGCAGTCGGGCTGCACGTTGCAGAAACTTGCAACCTTTTTGCAAAGACCTACACTCAGTTTATGCTCGGCACGCAACACGAGGCAGTCGGGCTGAATTCCAAGACTCTGCAACTGCTTCACAGAATGCTGTGTAGGCTTTGTCTTGAGCTCGCCTGCAGCAGAGAGATAAGGAACATATGTGAGGTGTACGCAGACTGCACGACGGCCGAGTTCCCATTTGAGCTGACGTATAGCCTCGAGGAAAGGAAGTCCTTCGATGTCACCAACAGTACCACCGATTTCCGTAATCACAAAGTCAAATTTCTCCTTTGTGCTGCCGCGCTTCATCTTGCGCTTAATTTCATCCGTGATGTGGGGAATTACCTGAACGGTCTTTCCGAGGTACTCGCCACGACGCTCCTTTTCAATAACCTCACTATATATGCGGCCTGTTGTAAAGGTATTCCAACGTGTAGTCTTTATATCGGTGAAACGCTCGTAGTGACCGAGGTCAAGGTCTGCCTCATGCCCGTCGATTGTAATGTAGCACTCGCCATGCTCCTGCGGATTGAGAGTACCGGGAGAGACATTGATGTATGGGTCAAATTTTTGGATTGTAACCTTGTATCCCCTGGCCTGCAAGAGTTTGCCGATAGAAGCCGAGATGATACCCTTACCGAGTGACGATGCAACACCGCCGGTAACGAAGATGAATTTTGTTTCAGCCATATAATATTTCTTTTAACTATCAAAAATAATGTACGTCCAAAACATTCTTCTTTGGACATACGAAGATATAGCAAACTCTTTTCACATCAAAAAAAAACTATATTTTTTTATCAACAGGACGCAAAATCACACTTTTTTCACAAAAAAAAGCAAGTGACCGAGAACTGTCACTTGCTACTATCTGTGTTTTGAAACCGATTGACATCAATCGAGGCTTATAAATATAGGCACGTTCTTACCGCATTTGATGGAAATACCAAATCCGTAGCCACGTTTTCTTATAGAATCGAATACGGCCTTTCCATCTTCATCAAGTAATTCGAGGAGCATTTTGGAAAACATTTCATCCAGGAGTTCAGGATTTGATTCCGCCAATTGCTTCATCACATCATATTCATCCTTCGGAAACTCTATCTCAAAAACAACACTGTTACCCTTCAAGACACAAGCGGCACCGCCATCTTCCAATTTCATACCCGCGTCAATCAATGCCACAAGATCCTTAATCGGCATGTTTTCAAACATGTCTCCTTCGGGAGAAGAGATTTTTGACATAGCCAGGAGATCATAGAATGAGACATCCTTTTTCAGGACTGTTCCGCTTTTGTTACCCTTCAACACATACTGGAACGAGATGCCGGACGCATCGAAGATAGCAGCCATGTCAACCTCCTCCTCTGAAAAAGAATACCTGTTTTCATTCACACCTGCCTTGATTTCGTCAATCAATGCACTGAACATGCTCAAAGGAACGATACTTTCATCCAATGTAACATGCATATTCAAGACAGAGCCTTCCGCTTTAGCCACCATAGAAACAACGCCGTCAGATTGCATTCCGCCACTGGGTTGGGAATTTATTTCAGTCACCAATGCATCGAGAAGCTGATTACCACTCTGTGCAGTAGCTGTTGACAGCCCGAAGAAGATTGCCATAAAGGAGATGGCAGATAGTGCAAATGTTCTGAAAGTTTTCATAATCGTAATATTATTTTAAAGTAATACAAGAATCTCAAGGTATCAATTTGAGTTCGCTATAAAGCCTCTGCACGGGCAACCCCATCACATTGAAGTAAGAGCCTACAATGTTCGACATGCCTATGTAGCCTATCCACTCCTGCGCACCGTAGGAGCCGGCCTTGTCCATCGGCCTGTACTTTGCGATGTAATAGTCTATTTCCTCGTCGGTAAGTTGGGCGAATGTAACATCGGACTGCGCCACGAAGCTGCGCTGTTCCGCTTTGGTAGTGATTGTAACGCCCGTGAACACCGAATGTGCCTTGCCGGACATGCCGCGCAGCATACGACGTGCATCGGCCTCATCAGCAGGCTTGCCGAGAGCGGCACCATCGAGCCACACGATTGTATCGGCAGTAATTACAAGTTCGTCAGCCACCATTGACGGACGATAGGCATCGGCCTTCTTCTTGGATATATAAAGAGGTATTTCGCCACCCTGCAATTCCGCAGGAAAGGACTCATCCACATCGGACAAGCGGCGCACCTCGAAATCAACGTCAAGTCCGCCCAAAAGTTCCCTGCGACGCGGCGACGCCGAGGCAAGTATAACTCTGTATTTTTTCAGGTTGTCAAGCATAAAAAATAACCTATTAATTTATTTTATTCGATAAAAAGCACGGATGAAAGGCCGGCGTAGTTTTTGAAAACGACAGTTCGGTAACCTAAATGGCCATTGACAGGAACATGCGTAACGCAGCAATCACCATATTAGAAAACTAAACAAAGTCACCAACCGAACGCGTTTGATTCATCCATCCACTTCCCCTGCGCACGCATGACTTGCTCTATCACATCGCGGCCGCAACCCTCACCGCCATTAATGGGAGAGATGTATTTGGAGAGCTGCTTTATCTCCATTGCCGCATCGGCAGGACAGACGGGCAGGCCTACCGTTTGCATCACCTCGTAGTCGGGAATATCGTCACCCATATACAATATCTCTTCCGGCTGCAGGTCGTACATGAGCATGAGTTCTTCGAGACAATCCTTCTTGATTGACGCGCCTGTATATACATCCTTGATGCCGAGACCATTGTAGCGCACCTTGACAGCTTCGGTACGTGCTCCGGTTATTATGGCTACATGAAAGCCAGCCTTTACGGCAAGCTGAAGCGCATAGCCATCCTTTATATTGACTGTGCGCATAGGTTCACCGCTCGGGTACATCGATATCGTCTCGCGGCTGAGGACCCCATCGACATCGAAGATGAGTGCCCTTATCTTTTTCAGGTCATAATTTATCATAACAATCACATTCTTTTCATTATATATCCGCTCATCATGGCATATACATCCTTGAGCTCATCGTCAAGCATCGAAAGATGCATATCCATAACATTATGGTCCCTACGCTTGGCCGGCCCGGTCTGCGCATCAATGGGCTTGAGACAATGTACCTTGCGCGCAGCCTCGTCTATGAGCGGCAGCATGGAATCGAAGGGCAGCCCATTCTTTTCGAGAAGTTCCGAAACCATACAGTAGAGGGCATTGGGGAAATTGCAGGCAAAGACCGCCGCTACATGCAGTATGCAACGTTGCTCGCTTGTAGCATAAACGACTTTCCCGCTGATAGAACGCGCCAGTGTCTCTACAGACAATGTCACATCCTCCTCACTCCCCTCTATGAATACCGTGACATCGTCAAGAGGAACGACATTCGTCTTGTTCACGGTCTGCATCGGGTAAAGCACACCATAGCGGCTTGCTCCGGCTTCACGCAGTGCATCCATAGGAATACTGCCGGCTGTATGCAGTATTATGGCATCGGGATATTTGGAGACAATACCGGTTGCCACATCGCGAAGCGCATAGTCAACCACCGATATTATCACGATATCGGCCGGAGGCATATCATTGATAGAACAATGCCATTCGCACCCCACTCTGCCGGCGAGCGTACTCGCCGACTCCGGTGTACGGCTCCACACGGCCACCGGGGCATTGCCGGCCTTGTCGAGTGCCACGGCCAGTGCTGTCGCCATGTTGCCTGCACCTATCAGAACAATTCTCTTATTTTCCACCGAAACTGCCTATATGTATCTTTTCCCACTGCATTTTATCTTCATCGAAAGGCTTTGCCTCGCGTACCTTGTGCCCCACTCCCACAATTGAAAGCACTGCGTAGTTCGAAGGTATGCCGAGTATTGACCTCACATTGTCTTCGGCAAGCACTCCTGACGCATCTGTACGACGGCGTATCTGCACCCAGCAGCTTCCGAGACCAAGTTCCTCGGCTGCAAGTTGTATTATTATGGTGGCTATGGAGCAGTCCTCTATCCACACATCGGTCTTTTCCGTATCGGCAATGACAGCCACTGCCATCGCGGCACCCTCGAGCAACCCGGCTCCATGCTCCTTGCTTACAGAGAGGGACTTGAGAACCTCCTTATCCTCGACAAGGATGAATTCCCATGGATTTATACGATGTCCGGACGGGGACATCAGTGCCGCCTTCATAAGCGTACATACATTGTCTTCACTTACCGGTTCACCCGAAAAGACCCTTGTACTGCGTCTTTTCTTCAACAGTTCAAGAAAATCTGCCATATATATTCAGCTATTTTGTTTATTCAAATGCGAAGATAAGACAATAACGCGAAACATCAAAAGATGCAGAGTGCAATAAATGAAGTTTCGGCACTGTTTGCCAAACTATCTGGCACCCCGTTTGTTTTAAAGTAAAAAAGATGGATAAAAGGTTAGAAGAGGAGGCCTTGCGCTACCATTCAGAGAGCAGGGCCGGGAAGACCGGCACAACGGGCACCAAAGCTTGCGACACGCCTGAAGAACTCGCACTCGCATACACCCCGGGCGTAGCGGCACCGGCAATGGAGATTAGCAGAGAACGTTGGAAAGCATATCGCTACACCAACAAGGGCAACCTGGTGGCCGTAATCTCAAACGGAAGTTCAGTGCTGGGACTGGGAAATATCGGCGCGCAGGCAGCCAAGCCCGTAATGGAGGGAAAGGCAATGCTGTTCAAGAGATATGCCGACATTGACGCATTCGACATTGAAATCGCCGAGGAAGACCCTCTGAAGTTCATAGCGACAGTGCAATCCCTGGCCCCCACATTCGGCGGAATAAACCTTGAGGATATCAAAGCACCGGAGTGCTTCATAATAGAGGAAAAGTTGCGCGATCTACTAGACATACCGGTACTTCACGATGACCAGCACGGCACTGCCGTTACCGTCTGCGCAGCACTAATCAATGCGTGCTTGATTGCGGAAAAAGAACTTACCGAAACAAGAATTGTGATATGTGGAGCCGGCTCCGCAGCCATATCCACTGCAAGAATGCTATGTAGCATAGGAGTTCCGAAGAGACAGATAACAATGGTTGACAGCAAAGGTGTAATAAACATGGAGCGCAAGGACCTGAACAGATACAAGGCCGAGTTCGTGACGGACAACCAAACAACGACACTGCAACAGGCAATGCGCGGAGCGGATGTTTTCATAGGACTTTCACGCGGAGGTGCTGCAACTGCAGACTGTATCATGTCAATGGCAGAACGGCCGGTCATTTTCGCGCTCGCGAACCCGATTCCTGAAATAGAGTACGGAGAGGCAAAGCAACTGCGGCCTGACGCCGTTGTCGCGACAGGGAGGAGTGACAGCCCCAATCAGGTTAACAACCTGCTGGCATTCCCGTATCTGTTCCGCGGTGCTCTTGACACATTGTCGGCAACGATAAACGAAAAGATGAAGATTGCCGCAGCACACGCCATTGCTGATATTGCAAGAGAGGTGACTCCGAAAGAGACTGAGAGACTGTATGGAAAGAAGTTGCAGTTCGGAGATGAATACATTCTCCCGAAGCCCGGTGACAAACGGCTGCTGTATGCCGTATCATCGGCTGTGGCAAAGGCTGCAATGGAGAGCGGTGTCGCAAGACGCGGCATAGCGTCATTCAAGGAGTATTGCGGAACGCTGACCAACAGACTCGATTGTGAGAATCACTTTTATCACGAAACAATAAGACACCGTGCCGCCTCCAAGCAAAGGAACAGGCATCAGCGTCTTCAACAATTTTAAGCAGAATGATTTCAAAAGAACTGATTGAACTTATAGATGCCATTTCGCGCGATGAAAAGAATGCCCTACCGCCATACAAGGAACTGCAGTTGCTCGGGTTCGACCCGTTCGGCAATGAACTGGAGCATGACGGAAGGAAAAGGGACCGCGAAGAGTTTGCAATGGAAGATATCCAATTCCCGGAAAGTTCGGAGGAGAGCCACAAGCATGACGACGGCGAAGAGATAGACTGGAATAAGACCGGATATTACGAGTTTGACGAAAACGATAAAAGGTATGCCATGTTGCTACAGGTTCTTCGGATGAGCAATGACCGAAGGAGATATTTTGCATAAACAGCCATTCACCCGTATGTACCCGACAGATTGAGAAGTGCCGGTTCGCACATCTCATCCATAAAATATATCAGGACATTTTTGTATATCTCGCCCGATTGTTACTATCTTTGTATCCTGTGGCAAGTCCACGTCTTATTACAAACGATAAAAATATTATATATTATGGTACAGAGTTGGTTCGAGTGCAAAGTCACATATGAGCGCGCAGGCGAAAAAGGCCTTAACACAAAGGTTAACGAGGTTTATCTGGTACAGGGCTTCACATTTACGGAAATAGAGAAGAGACTGACACAGGAACTGCAGCCGCAGGTAACCGGTGAATTCAACATAAACAAGATGGAGCGCACCAAATACAACGAACTCGTTGACAGCATGAGCGAGACCGCCGACAAGTGGTTCAAGTGCAAGATAACAATGGTTACCATCGACGAGGTATCGGCCAAAGAGAAGAAGAGTTCCGTCGTAATTCTCGTCAAGGCCGAGGACGTGACAAACGCGGTAAAGAACCTGAACAAGCATATGGAAGATTCAATAATGGACTACACCCTTGCTTCCGTAAACGAAAGCCCGATTGTGGACATATTCCATTATGAGGGATAACAGCTACATTGGAGAAAGAATAAAAGAGATACATGCCGCCCTGCCCGACGGGGTGACACTCATTGCCGTGTCGAAATACCACCCTGCAGAAGCCATAGAGGCTGCATACAGCGCAGGGCAGAGGGATTTCGGCGAGAGTAAGGTGCAAGATTTAAGGACAAAGCACGAAGCACTGCCGACAGACATCAGATGGCACTTCATCGGTCACCTTCAAAGCAACAAGATAAAGTATATCGCTCCATTCATACACCTTATCCACAGTATCGACAGTTACAGGCTACTTGCCGAGGTTGACAAACACGCGGCAAAGGCAGGCCGCTGCATACCTTGTCTGCTACAGATACATATCGCACAGGAAGAGAGCAAATTCGGGTTCACCCCCGACGAGTGCATGAAGATGCTTGACGCAGGAGAATGGAAATCACTGAAGAACATAGAGTTGCACGGGCTCATGTGCATGGCCAGCAACACAGACGACAAAGAGGCCATAAGGAACGAATTCAATGCTGTAAGGCTGCTGTTCACCAAGATAAAGGAGCTCCACTTCAGGGATGACGGAAGATTCAGCATTCTGTCGGCCGGCATGAGCGATGACTACCCCATTGCCATAGAATGCGGAAGCACCCATATAAGAATAGGTTCAAGCATATTCTGCGAATAACGGAGAGGGCAACCCAAAAGTAAACAGGGTTGCCCTCTTTTTGAAAGGTTAAATAAAAAGAGTTGTTTTCAGGGCTGAACTTTATGCCGAAGGATATTGGGGCGAGTATAGCAACAAAAGAGCCTTTTTAGTCAACCGCACGGTCTGCCAAAGCGTTCAGAATTACCACGTATGCAAAAGGAAGAGCATAGATAATATTGCCACACAAGATAAAATCGTTTTCCACTATTCCCGTATATTGCAGACACGATATGAGCCACGAAGCTGGAATTACAGCCATGAGTGCAGGTACCGCAAGCACGAAAGTATCTCCGATAGAACTAACAGCATCGACCAGAGAACGGAAATTCCCGTATATAAGGCCATATGTCATTGACACGAACAGAACCCCTATCAGTGCAAGCATTACCCAACCCTGTACCAATGGAGAGGAAGAGAGATCGGCAGAAACACCTGTAAATACCTCCCACGAAGATGCCTTTCCCACGTAGAGCACAGCAAGATATACAACAAGAGACACCAACGCGAAAAACAGGGAGCGTTTCTCGTTCTTAGTCAGACGCCGTGCCATTATCAGGTGCGACAGCATTGCGGAGATGCCGGAACCTCGCATAAGCCCAGCCATGACGATGAACATCACGATTGTCCCCCACGGTGCCGCATCTATCGAAAGTACGGCATTGCGCAGTACCCAACGCATGCCTGGAGCCGTCAGCAATGAGTTGCTATTCACTATGTAATCGCTGCTGAAGAGGTCAATGACACCAGTCATCAACGATACCAGCCATACCAGCACCAGAAGAGCACAGTATAGCAGTACAGGATAATATGCCGAGCGCCTGTTACTCATCAGCCTCAAGATTGTCCACATCTATTATATGCAATTCGATGGCACGCACCACAAGCCGCGTAACGTTTATACCGCGTTGCTCGTACTCAGGAAAGAGACGCGATACAAGGTCGGCCTGGCGTTTCTCCAGAGATTTTACACCAAAAGGCATCGTTTTCAATGAAGAGATCATCTCTTTAGTATATCCAAGAGCAAGATGGCGCAGGAAACATTCATCATAGCGGTCAATCTCATACTGTATAAGGGATTTCTGGCGCAGGGAATCCCTTATGACATTCTCCCTGAAACGTCCCACAATCTTTTCCAATACCGGCTGGTTGAATACATTGCGTTTGCCGGCCATCACATTGTATATCTCATACTTTGTCAACAGTTCACCGGTCTTCAGCGTAATGCCGTCAGCACCTGCATCAAGGACATCAATCCACAGTTTCTCATTCAGGAGTTCACCCGTAAAGACAAGTACTTTCATCTGCGGATAATCCTTTTTTACCTTGGTACACACCCCTACTCCTGCGGTAGTCGAACCGCCGAGACCCAAATCGAGCAAGAGAAGATCGGGCACCGACGACTCCAGCAAAGCATAAAGTTCCTTCTCATTGGATGCCGTACCCAAAATTTCAGCCTCGGGGATTTCTGTACGGAAAATTTCCTCCGTACCCTTCAGTTCCAACTTGGCATCCTCAACTATCACAACACTGAACTTTCTTTCCATAATATCACTGTTTTATTTGAGCAAAGTGAACATGATGACAGTACCCGAAACATCGGAACGCGCCTCGATGCGTCCACCGCGCTTGCCTGTTATATCCTCGTGTAATCTTATTATCTCCTTGGCGACAAGGTATTCCATACCATCGACACCGCCGTCACTGTTGATATTGTTTCTTGACGGTGTAAACATCTCCGCAACCGTCTGGCTATCTATCGAACGTCGGTTATCTACCAGTTCCACCTGCACCACGTCACCGGCATCTGCGGCACGCAGTAGCAGGTTGCCATTCTCCCGGCACTTCATAGCTGCCTCCATAAGCGATTCGAGAAGGAAGTCCACAAGGTCCGCATCTACATAGACCTCAAGTTCCGTCGGCTCATACCGCAGTTCAAGCTCAAGTCCCTTTTTCCTTGCACGACGTGAAACGGAACGCTGCATCGAAGCGAAGAGTTTCTCCAGCTGTACTTTAGAAGGAGAGAAGCCGGAATCGTCAAGTTCGCGTTTTGCACAGTTGCTTAGAATGCCGAATATGGAGTTGTAATAATCCATAAGTTCACGCATTTCGCAGACCGGTTCTGCGCGATTCGCGATGTCGGACATTGCCTTTACGACAAGTTCCCTGATACGGCTCGGATAATATATCGTCTCGTGCTTTATTACAGAGAGACAGTTGTCCATGACCATATTCTGCACATGCAGACGGTTCTCCTCGTACTTCATGCGTTCAGTCTCCTCCTCAATCTCTTCAAGTGCATGATAGCTCATTGCTACACGTCCTATCGAATGGTATGCGACAGAAGCGGCATAGCCGGAAACGAGCTCCAGCGCGACAACCTCGTTGCCGCTCAATGGACGGGCTGTGACAATCTTCAGCGCACCCATGGTCAACGGTTCACCATCGGCATTGACCGTCAGCGGCAGGACTCTGAGCATTCCGTCACGGGAGATGAAGGGATTACCGCTCTCAATCACACCGCCCATCAATATATCATCATGGACATAAGCCGAACGTTTCGGAGATGACACGTCGAACTTACCGTCACCGACGCGCAATGACACCGCAAGCTTTTTGATACGCATACCCTCCTTCAGGGAACCGTACATTTCATCGGCAATACGCTGCAGAACCTCACCGGCCGGAATACGCTCCTTACTTGATGCCATATTAAGCAGCTTACGGTTAAGTTCCATCATCAGACGTTCATTGTTCCTCTCTATTATGTTATGCCGTACATACGATACAAGATAGTATGCCGCCAGTACGAATATGAAGAAGCATGCCAGCACCGTTATTGCCTCAAGGATGGCTACCTTTTGCCGCGCACTTTCGTACTGCGCTACAAGGTCCTTGCTCTCATGGACCTTTGTATAGAGAGTCGAGAAAATATAGTTGTTGTAACGGTAAAGATCCCACCTTTGAAGACGCAATGCCATAACGGCAAGTTCATTACGCAAGTAGAGGATATTGAAATAGACATTGTCTATTGAGGTACTGTCCGTGGTGAAGAGACCTTCTCGCCACCAGCGCAACTCGGCAGCATTTCCACGGCAAAGAACCAACGTATCACAGCCGCCGGTCTGAGAGACATAATATCCGTTAAGCAGTTCTATCGCTCTCTGGGCCTGACTGATCGCATCATCGAAATTCTCCGCCACGTTGGCACGATATACCGAGTCGGCACACTCCCTCAGTTTGACGAAAGTAGAGTCACTGGCAAACATGGAACCCGGGATAAGTGATATAAGGACCAGAAGGCACTTAAGAAGCCCCTTAGGCAACCTGAAAGAGAAGCGGCTCCCCTTGCCCTTCGTACTCTTTATATCCATCGAACATACCGAGAACATCTCGTCGGTCTTACGGTATTTCTCTATTATACCCTTGCAATTCATCAAGCCGAAGCCACCGCCTTTGCTCTTCTTCGGCAACATTTCGTTGTCACTTCCGATGCTGGAGGCATCATAGACTTTCTCGCCCAATATACGGTCAATATCCTCCTGCGAGATACCGATTCCGCTGTCCTCTACCGCAACTTCTACATAATCCTCACCTTCACAGGCCTGCAAAGAGACGGTTCCTCCCGAAGGCGTGAACTTTGAAGCATTATCAACAAGAGTGTTTATCATGAAGAGAGTCAAAGCCTTGTCGGCTCTGACAGCTACGGAACCGCCCGACACCAGAAGTGCAATACCCTTGCTTGCAAGCCGCATGGAGCTCTTTTCTATAATGGCGAAGAATTCATCAAGTGAGAATGTCTCAATCTTCAGGCTCAATTCTCCCTGACGCATCTTTATCCAACGCTCCAGAATGACATTAAGGTCATCAAGTCTGTCGGTAAGTTCAGCGACATACTTAAGTTTACGTTCTGCATCTTCATCGCTTCCGGTTCCCGGCAATGCATTCAACTCCTTTATGGCACGGTCCATGAAGGGACGCATCGACATGACCACTGATACCGACACACGCTTGAGCAAGTTCTCGCGTTTGTGTTCCGCAAGATAGAGTGCATATGCCTGATGTTGCTCCTCCACCCTCTCTTGCTCGTCACTGATGTCCGCCAAGCGCAGCCCCTCCTCAATGGCAACAGCAATATGCGGAACAAGAAGTGCTATAAGAGCCTCCCTCTCAACATCAATGGGCTGCGACGAACAGACATACAAAGTATCAGTCGTACCGTTGATATACCTCAAGTCGAATTTGCTGCCGTAAGGCAACATGTCATCAGCGGCAAATGGAGACGCTATGGAAAAACGGATTACATTCTCGCCATTGCTGAAATTCCCGTTAAGAAGGAAAGATATGTGACGGCAAAGATTCTCCTTGTCAACGACCTCCTGCGGAAGGGAAGAAATCAAAAGCCTTGAAACCAACGGCATTCGTTTCAATTCCGCCGAGTATTCCCTGTCGTAACGTCTTTTACGTTTATTGTACAGATACACCCATAATGCCACAGCAGCAAGAGCCAATACAGAAAGCAAAGTGAGCCATCTCAACCTTGGCACGTCAGCTTCCACAATGGATACGCGGCTTTCATACAATTTATTGTCACGCGTACCTCTCAACAAAGCCAGATGGGCATCCCAGTTCATATACGCATTGTCAATATCTCCAGTTCCGGCATATGCACAGCTTGCCTCACGGCGGAGACTAAGGATACACTCCGGAATATTGTGTATGGAGGCAGCACCTCCTGAGGCCAGAAGAGAATCGAAACGGATATCATCAATAGACCACGTATATTCCGCAGCCATATCGGGATAGAACGAGAGATAATAATCCCGAATCTCAAACATACCCTCATCGGCCAGAATCCCCAGAGCTTTTTCGTATTCACTACGCTGTGTATAACATGAAGCCTTCACGGCAATGGCCTCTGTCTTCATATAGTAATCGCCATAACTGCTGAACTTATCTATGGCAGACTCCGCAAGATAAACAGGAATATCATTGAACGCGACACTGTCAGGGACAATCATGTCAAGAAGTTCAGGCTCAGCACTGTTCCACTCTATCAAGGAAACCGAATCGCGCAAAGAGATCGCAAGCAGAAGTTCATAATTAGCCTCAAGCCATGTAACGCCCTCGGTGCGCGCCTCCGCGAGACCCGAAGAGAGAGACTTCAGACGTTTCATCCTGTCACTCTCATTATTGGATATTATCATCCGTGCATATATCTTATGATGAAGATTGTCAGTCTTCTCAAAATTGGACTTCAGGAATTCAAGAGCAGACGTTCTCTCTTCGAACATCGCCAGATTGGAATAATAGCATATTGAAACAATGCCGAACTCGATCTTGGCCCTATAAAAACGCTCATGATCATCCACGGGAAGAAACTCCACATCCTCGTTTATGCGCGCAATCCTGCGTAAAGCCCTTGCACGATAATCGAAGAACTCCCTGTTTGCAGATGTCCTGTAGCTCACAGTCATCAATCCTACGTCAGCAACAAGGCGTTCAATCTCGCAGGATGAAGACTCCACGACACTGTTATACAACTCCTCGGCATAACCGTAGTCCATCTTCATAAGAGCAGAATATCCCATGGCATTACGCGCCACCATCTCCAGTTCATTCTCACCCTTGGAAATGGCAATAAGATCAACTGCCAAAGAATCGAGCAAAGCAGCATCCCTGTAACGCATATCAGATATGCGGAGTGTTAAAGAGTCTGCTTCTGCAGAAACATCACAGCCATGTGAATGCCCTCCGCATGAGACAAAGAGCATCACAGCCAGAATAGAATACAAATATTTACCCAGACAATTATAACACATAAGCAAACTCATCAAGCAAATGTATATAAAATATATCTAATATAGAAATCAAAAGAGAGCAAAGAGTTATCAAACCCATACAAAACAACATTCAGGTTTACTGGCAGCATAATCCGCGGAAAGCATGCAGCAGTTAGTCAGGCAAAGCATACAAACTCCCTCCCGGCTAATTTACCTTTTAGCCCTTGTCGCCCTAATTTCTGCGGAACAGCGCACTATGTTTAGCAAAAAGACTTTACCTTTTAGCCCTTTT
>JAZRLO010000030.1:0-4428 GCA_045646845.1 Bacteroidaceae bacterium | reverse complement strand
GCATTCCTCGTATGTTTCGTATATATATGCAGCATGTTCTTCTTCGCTCATCTCTTTAACCTGGTTCAAAGGCATGCGAGCACCCATACCGGGTGTGAAATCTTGAAATACATATAAGAGAAATCTCTCCTCACGTTCAATCAGCAGCTCTGTCTCTGCAATCTTTTTTATAAATTCATCGAGGTAAAAGTTCTTGCTTTTCAAGTGCTCAATGATATGGCTGGCCCCTCTGTTTGTAATACTTTTTGTTATCTTCAATTGTCGCATAATTCAACCTTTGATATTGTCTATTATTTTTCTTCTCTCGTGCCATTCAAGTTCACAGCTGCCAAGGCGGCACTCTTTGGCATTGAGACGCAACAGCCTGCCTGCGCGTTCAATGGTGCAGTGCTCATTACAGTCGGCATCCATTTGTGCAACTGCGGGATATTCAATAACTGCATTGTTTTTCTTCCCTTCAGCACAGTATAGTGTATCGGCGGCAATGAATACAAGTTGCTCACCGGCACGCCTTCTCAAGTAGAACACCTCGCCATTATCGGCTATGTACTCCTGTGGCCACACATTGCCCAGTTTATGATAGAATGTTCCGAATATCGCCATTGCTACCAGTTATTTGTCGTCTGATATCCCGAAATAAGGCTCAAGATTGTCAACCCTCAGTTGTACCAGTACATCGCGGTTATATGTGGGGAATCCTTCTATTTTTACCGGCACCCGTTTGCACACGCATTCGCGTTTGCACACAACGGAATCCTCATCCTTTATTACAAAACGTTTACCCTCTTCGATGGCGGCTTTGTACTCATTGGAAAAATCTCCCGATGTGTAGGGTATATTACTGTTCTCTATGTATTTTATTGTGGCATAAGGCGCAACAGCCCAGTCCTCAAACTCTGCATCAGAGTCGAAATAAATTATTCCTTTCTTCTCAATCATAATATGTGATATATTTGAAAGTTGTTGTAATACCCGTTTTTTAAATCAACTGTTTTAGTCTTTCCTCTGCTTTTTCTTGAAGAACTCCCTTAACGTAATGCCCTCGTGCTTGCTTTTTACGAATTTGCCCTTGCTGTCGCTCCATTCAACATCAACAATAAGGTTGTCGAGATCGTGGTCGGTAAGCCGGTGACCCTGGCAGTAGCCCCTCTTGGCTTCGAGCATATACTTTGCCCCCTTTATTGTGAGAAAGCAAATCTCGTCGCCGGTCTTTGGATTTGTGAGCACCTTGCCCCTGTACCTCTTGAGCGGTTCGTTGTGCTTGTTGCTGAATGCAACCTCGTTGCCGTTGCGCTCCTTCAATACAAAATACCACCATTTCTCGTACTTGAACCTGCGCAGGTTTATTGGTTTCTCCACTGTGTAAAAATACCCGAAATCAAATTTGAATGCCATAATTTTTTCAATTGGTTACAGACATAAAATAGACATTTTTTTAAAAAATTCGAAATTTCGGGCAGGGTTCAATAAAAATAGTTTCTATTGTACTGAAACACAATGCGATACAAATAGTTAAATATTATTAAATTTAAAAGTGCCAATAAAGAATTTAAGGCTCCATTTTGGCAAACTTCAGGTTATTTACCACAAACTCATACATCTCCAAATAGGCGTGAGTCCACTCATCGGGTATAAACCACACTGATTCATCGTAGGCGTCACAGACAACAATCTGATTTTCGTCATTCAGACCGATACCACAAATTGTTATAATCTGCTCATTGCCATCCACAACTCTAATGATGCTATCTGAATAGGCATCAAGTTCTTCTCCTGATTCTCCACTAAACCAGATGTAACGTCCAGTTGTGTTGCTTGACAGGATTTCAATAATCTCAGCCTTTGCAGCCTCTTCAAGTGCTGAATACTGCTTTAAATACTTTTTAGGGTCTTTCATGGTTTTCATTATTATTGGTTACCTTTACTTCTATCTCGCCGTTCTTCGCAGCCTTTAAAAGGGCTATGATTTGCTGTTCCTTCTCTTCGGTCATCAGTTCGTATGGGTATCCGTCGGTCTCGCTCTCGGGGAAATACTTGCCTTCGGCGTCGTTCTTCACATATATTTCGCAACCTGGCTCTTCGGCCTTGTAGTAGATGCGCAGCATGGGGTATGCCTCTTTCAGTATTGTGTGCAGTTCGTAGCGGGGAGTCCACGCGCTCTCTATGGTGGTGCGCAACGTGTCGCCGGTGCGCTCCAATGATATCCAACCACCACGACAGTCCAATAAATCGGATGATTCCTTGCCCAATGCCTGTGCAAGGTCGTCCAAACCGTCCTTCCCCTCGCTCTGCAGATTATTCATTGTGTTGTATAATGCGTTGAGTTCTCTCTCTTCGCCTTCGAATACATAATCAGTTGTGCAAATGTTTGGCATAATTGTATGTTTTTGGATTTATGGCTACAATATAGAAACTTTTGGTAAAAAATTCATCTTTTTTTATATTTTAAAGTTTACTTTATATGCTCCACCAGCATCCTGCACAAATAGTTCAGTTCCTTCAAATAGATACTTTTCAGAAGATCCTTCAACTCCGCCTCTTTCATCTGTGCAATGGGTTTGTCAGTTCTAATCTTGTACTGGAGGAGGACTGTCTTTGTACAGTTCTTTCCCAGTGAGGCATCCTTCGGGAGCAGGATAGCATTCTTCTGCAAATGGTTGCGCCAATCGTTGGCCAATGCGACGTTACCCTCTACATGAAGTTCCAGTGTGTATTCCGTACCTGTCAACATCTTTGAGGTATTGATAGGTATCCACTCCAAATGAGCGGTTCCCCATTCGTTCCCAAGCCGCACTTGCAGGTATCCTTCACCGCTTACCCCCCTATGCCCAACTGTCCATTGGAGACCACCACGCTTTTTCAGTTCTTTTTTCCACTGTTCGTTCAGCAATTCTATGGTGTATTCTTCAAATTTGCCGAAAACCAATTGCTCCACCTTCAGAAGCACATTTTTGATAATGGTGTACAGATTTTCCATAGCACGCATATCCTCTGCGCTTCCATTGGCAATATCTTCGCGCATCTGGTTTCTCGCCTCTGCCACAGCCTTGCGGAAGGCATACAGGGTATCGCACTCATTCGCTTTCACCTTCTTCAGATTGTGATGACCTATCACTTCGTTGCACAACATGTTCATTCTCGAATCGTCAGAGTCATCCTCTGCGAACAAGTCCTTTTCCAAGGACTCCACATAGGCACGAACCACACCGGTCAGGGCTTCGGGATAGATACGTGCCTCGAGGATGTCGCTCTTCAGCCAATTAACGATGTCACTGTTGTAGGCAAGTGGAACAAAGCGATTACCAATGTTTACATTACCATTGTTGCCATAACTTTGTGCGTCAACTTCCTTGCTGCCGTCGCCCGTCATGTAGAACACCCACACGTTGTCCACAAGAAATCCTTCGTCTTTTGTCATGTGCTCGATGTAGCGGGAAATCTGATTTGGCTGGTCAGGTGCATCGTAGATTTTGTTTTCCACAATGATTGCTATGCGCTTGCCATTGGCGGTAAAGGTGATGAGTCCGTCTATGAAACTGTTTGCCGTATTAGTCTTATATCGGTGATTGAACAGAATATTCACATCTGAGATTTTCTGATAATGAATCATCTTGTCGCGTCCTTTGGCAAATCGGTTCAAGAAACTGTTGAGCAACAAATATCTTCCGGAGGCATTTTGGTAGCGCATCAATGCCAGGAACATTTTGGAATGATCGTTCTCGCTCATCTTCCATGCAGTAAATACATTGTAAGGATTTTGAAGGTTGCTTGCACGGTTTCTGGAAGTTTCAATCTTTTCTGCGACTTCCTTAATATACTGTATTGTCCAGTTTTTCATAATTTTGTATCAGCGATTCCCTTTACGTCGCTAGGTCTTATCTCTGTTAGTGTTTTATATTTGAAAGTTTCTATGTTCAAGGAAGGGTATTTCTGTTGTAAGGCATACTGAGGCGACAGTAGTTTACAGACACTTCTGCACGTCAATGAATTTATAATTTTTACTTACCCATTCTGCCAAAGACTCGAAATCATTCTTTCTCCAGAACTTCACGCACATAGCCCTTTTTCCTCGTCCCACTCAGCTTCGACAGTGCTGTTTAACGACTCTTGGGAAATGCGACGACCGCCCTCGAAATATTGTGATGCGTCGAGCATTACGCGTGTACCTTTGTACTCCACAAAGCAAATTTCACCACCGGTCTTGGTGTTCTGGAGTGCTTTGGCTGTGTATGTGGTAGCGTAACGTTTGCCGCTTTTGAATATAAGGGTGTTGCCGTTACGTTCATCGAGGCGGAAAAGTTCTGTCCTTGCAACATCTTTGGGAAGTCCTGTTTTTGCCAAATGCGATGGCAGTTCGCAATGATAAATGAGATTTTCACCGGCTACAAAAACTTTTGATTTTTTATTTTCCATAGTGCTTTGTTTTAT
>JAZRLO010000029.1:0-64810 GCA_045646845.1 Bacteroidaceae bacterium | reverse complement strand
TCGTATGAGAGGTAGCCGCCCCAAGTATCGGTCATGTCCTGCAGGAACACCTTAAGGGCATAGCGCGGGTCGGTGGCAATCTCACCATTTATGCGCAATGCCTCGTATGGTTTCTTGTCATAGAACCAAGTCCATACATCCGACTCTATCGTGCCGTCCATTTCGCGCGGCATGATGCGTGTGGAGGCATCGGTAAAGTAGACCTTCCAAGGGTTGCTCTTCATGACATAGCCTGTTGCAATCTCCACACCGCCGACATGTACGCTGTTGCCCTCGCCATAAGTGGCCGCATGCACCACATCGCCGTTGTGCCAACGGCCTGCAGCCATCACGTCCTCGTTCCAGCCGACACCCAGGCCCTGATAGTCCGATGCATATATTCCGTCATAGCGGTCCTCGCCCTTTGTCTCGAAGAAGTCACGCGAATACTTTATTCCGCCGTCGTTACATATCCATGTATCGCCACAGGGGTGTATGGCAATGTCCTGGATATCGCAATGCATCCAGTCGTTGCGCTGATAGCCGCCAATGGCATTGTCGCGATAGTTTGCCACACCCTCATTGGTTGAACGGTAGAGCGAAGTAAGGCCAAAGAGCACGTGTGCAGGGTTCTGTGCCGATGCACCAATCATCATATCAAAGAAGCCTTGTCCTCCGGTAGCGTCCATGATGGGAGAAAAAGTGATGTCATAGAATTTGCCGCCCTTATCGGTCTGGTCCTCCCATGTAGTGCCGGCATCCTTTGACATGAGAATGTAGGGTGTTCCCTTGCCGCCTTGCGGGCCGGCATCGTAGCCCCACGAATCACAGGTCACGAGCGCATAGACATAATCCTCGCCACCCGGTGCCTCGCTCACTGCCAGACGGCCGCAAATCATCATATCCACGGGGAGTTCCAACTGTCGCCAGCTCATTCCGGCATTGTCCGATAGATATATTCCTGCCCAAGGACCGGCCTCGCGGCGCACAAGATATATCCTGTCGGGGTTGCCGGGCTGCAGTTCGTGGTCAAAGCATACTCCGCGCAGAGTGCATGAGAAGTTGGCTCCGCCATCGGACGAAATGAAAAAGCCGGCGGCCGAGGTGCCTTCCTGCTTGCTGCCCACAGCGGCTGTAATATAATCGGTATTGTCGGGATTTATTCTTATCGAGTTCACGCGGTTACTGATGCCACCGCATCGGTTCCATGTTTCACCGCCGTCGGTACTTTTCCAAAGCCATGGCCCACCGCCAACGTAAACGGTGTTCTTATCGGTTGGATGCACAGCTATGCTGAATATCGAGCCACCGAAATAGTGCTGCGGAGCACATGGTTGCCAGGTCATGCCATGGTCGGTTGTCTTGAACACCACACCCGACTCCGTTCCGCAATAGAGCGTCGCGCTGTCACTGAGTGCAACGGCAATGCGGAACACACACACTTGCGAATCCTTGCGTTTGAGTTCGCCGTTCTCGTTTGAGTATGTACGGTTAGGGCCTATGTTGCGCCATACAGGTTCTGTGCCCGTTGCTCTTGTTGCCGCAGCCTTACGGTTCATTGAATCGACCTGCGCGGCATACTGCTCCATCGACGGCAGTGCAATATTGCCGTCGGGAGTAACATAGTCGCGATAGGCAGCCATCCAACGGCGGTAGTAGTTCACCACCTGTTTGTTATCAACGGTGCGCACACGCACATCGTCATCGGCAGCACGCCACTCGTTATATACGCGTTGCATTTCCTTGAAGTTGACACCCGACGGGTCGGCCGCAATGCGTTGCATCCAGGCCGGCGCACCAAGCGGCAAGGCCTCGACAAAATATGGGTCATATTTCTGTTGCTTTATGGCTGTGGAATCAGCATCGGCCACGTCGGCAGCAACTGCATTTCCGCAAAATACTCCGGCACAAAGAAGTACCGGCAGAAATCTCCTTAGCTGTTTTTTCATCACTCTATTGGCATAGTTACATATTTTTCGACTACAATTTTAACAATTAGCATTAACATTTCACAAATCGTATAGATAATTTATGTTAATGCCTTTTATTTTTTCAAAAATAATTACAAATTTGCAATGAAAACAAAAACTGCAGATATAGAACTACACTTGCTGTAAAAAACAATCTATTAAACTTGTTATTTTTGATTATACGAAATTCTGCTGCACTCGTTGAAAGTGAAAATAAATTTTCCTCACTCGTATATTGAATTTTCGCTCTTTTGTTCATATATTAGCAAAATTAATATAAAACTCACAGCTATTATGAAGATAAAAGATTTTATTGCAGGTTTATTAGTTGTCATGTCTCTGTTTCTTGTTGCATGCAACGAAGATAACACCAAGGACATAACCCCGGATTTGCCAACCAAGCCAATTGTAATTCTGTATGAGAACGACGTCCATTGCGCTGTTGACGGTTATCCGCTTCTTGTATCAGTGCGTAAAGAGTGCCAGGCGGGCACAGACTATGTCTCAACAGTATCATGCGGCGATTTTGCAAGCGGCGGCCTTGTTGGTGCCATATCAAAAGGCGAGCAGATTGTCAAAATAATGAACCACGTTGGTTATGATGCCATTGCTTTGGGCAACCATGAATTTGACTATGGAATACCGCAGATGTTCAATTTGACAGGCTCTTTGGATGCGCCTGTACTGTGTGCAAACCTCAAGAACATACAGACCGATGAATACCCATACCCGGCCTATCACATTGTCAGCTATGGCGATGTAGATATTGCCTACATTGGCTTCACCACCACAACGAGCGGCACTGCCACAAGCCTGAACGACGGACAGGGCAACACTCTCTACAGCCTTATGCGCGAAGAGTTCTACCTTAACGCACAATATTTCATTGATAAGGCACGCGAAGATGGCGCCGACTACATCATTGCTCTTGCTCATTTGGGTGACAGCCAGAAGGGCATACACCCCAATTCAACAGACTTGATTGCCAACACAACGGGACTTGACGCCGTAATAGACGGACACGACCACCATGCAATTGAAGAACAATTCATCAACGACAAGGAGGGCGACCCGGTGTTGCTCACTTCATCGGGTACAAATTTCCAATATATAGGTAAATTGACAATCGACACCAACGGAGGAATACGCTCTACACTTGTAAGCACAGATGGAACACCCCCCGACAATGAGACCGCACAGTTTGTCAACCGTGTAAAGGAAGAGGTCGGAAGCCTTGGCAACTTCGTTATTGGAAACAGCGAGGTTGACCTGATGATATACGATGAGAACGGTAAGCGCATTGTACGCAAACAGGAGACAAACATCGGCGATTTCTGCGCCGACGCCTTCCGCGCTTTCACCGGCGCCGACATTGCATTGGTAAATGGCGGTGGCATACGTACAAACATAGAGAAGGGAGAGATCGTTTTCAACGACCTGTATAACGTCATGCCTTTTGGCGACATGATAGCAACAGGCACCCTCACCGGAGAGCAGTTGCTCGACGTGCTGGAGTATGCCGTATCGTACCTGCCTAACGAGGCCGGTGTCTTCATGCAGGTAAGCGGCTTGCGTTTCAAGATAAACCCCGACATTCCATCGCCTGCAGTCATGGACTCCGAGACCGAGATGTTCTCACACATTGAGGCAGGAGAGCGCCGCGTGTCCGAAGTGGAAGTACTGGACAAGCAGAGCGGAGAGTACAAGGATGTTGAACTCACACGCCGATACACAATGGCAACACTCGACTACTTGATTCTTGAATTGGGCGGCAGTGGCATATTCAAAGGAGTAGAACCTGACCCTACATATTGGGGTGCCGATGTAGAGATTCTACGTAGCTACCTTGAAAAGAACCTTGGCGGCACCATAGGCGCCGAATACAGCAAACCGCAAGGCCGCATTATTTTTCAAAAGCCATAAACTGCCCCAATAACAAATACGTGTCAATGCCTCGGGGCACTGACACGTATTGCATTATAAAAATTGACTACTGACAATATACAGATTGTTTTATGCGACGCTACGGCTTCAAGTGATGAAAGTACGCTATTCTATGAAGAACTGGATTTGCAGACGAAGATTGCTTTTAATCACTGAGACCTTTCGAGATACACCTACCGCAGTATAGTTTCGTTTTTTTAGATATTATTCAGTAAAACAAAGGGCACTGGAGTAGAAAATACCAAAGGAAAATATTATTTTCGCGTAATTAATCTGAAAAACCACAATGGCAGAAAGCTCTGCCTAAACAACGGAATAAGAAAATGAAATCACTACGTTCGTTATTCAGGATCGGGTTAGGCCCGTCGAGCAGCCATACAATGGGACCGAACAGGGCTGCCAAGATATTTGCCGAGCGTTGCCCGGGAGTTGACAAGTACCGCGTCACATTATACGGTAGCCTTGCTGCAACAGGAGAAGGTCACATGACCGACAAGGCCATAATGGCAGTGCTTGAACCGCTTGCCGAGCTGGAACTGGTGTGGCAACCGAAAACATTCCTGCCGTTCCACCCCAACGGAATGCTGTTCGAAGGAATCAAAGGCAATGAAGTAGTTGACAAATGGACAATATACAGCATTGGCGGAGGCGAATTGGCCAACGAACAGACAACAAAAAATGAAGAGGACATATACCCCCTTACCACCATACACGAGATTATGGATTGGTGCGATGAGACAGGATGCACGTTTTGGGAATATGTAGAGAAGTACGAAGGTGCTGAAATATGGGACTTCCTCAGCGAGGTGTGGGAGACGATGAAAAGCACTATCAAGCGCGGACTTGAGAATGAGGGTGTACTGCCCGGTGGTCTGGGACTGCAACGCAAGGCCAACACATACCTCAACAAATCAATGTCGTACAGCGCAGCAGTTGCGAGCAAAGCAAAGGTCTATGCGTACGCCTTAGCGACCAGCGAGGAGAATGCAAGCGGAAGTACTATTGTAACTACACCTACATGCGGTTCCAGCGGTGTTCTGCCAGCCGTGCTCTATCACCTGCACATGTCACACGACTGTTCGGACAAGCGCATTCTGCGCGCACTTGCCACTGCCGGTCTTTTCGGTAATGTTGCAAAGGAGCACGCATCTATTTCGGGTGCCGATGTAGGATGCCAGGGCGAGATAGGAGTAGCTTGCGCCATGGCGGCAGCAGCAGCCTGCCAATTGTTCGGAGGCACGATAAACCAGATTGAGTATGCTGCGGAGATGGGACTTGAGCACCACCTTGGACTGACCTGCGACCCACTATGCGGACTTGTACAGGTACCATGTATTGAACGTAATGCCATTGCAGCATCGCGCGCACTTGATGCCTGCACATACGCAGCTCTTTCCGACGGCAAGCACAAGATCGATTATGACCGCATTGTGGAGGTCATGAAAGAGACCGGCCACGACCTTCCGAGCCTTTACAAGGAAACATCGACCGGCGGTATCGCAAAAATAGACATTAACCAGCGTAGAGGATTTCGCAAGATTCTCGACACGCTACACATCACGAAAAGAAAAGAGTAAATATGCCACATAAAACGGCAGAACAAACATTATTTGACTTTATGAGAAAATTATTATTCATGGCAATGCTGTTCTTTACGGCAACAGCCATTCATGCACAGGAAAAGACAAACACAGTTAAGCCCAATTACGCACTTGCCGAGCGTTTCTCGCCCAAGAAGATATCGAGAATGGTTAAGCAGACAAGAGTGCAGCCCGTATGGTTTGCCGACGGCAAACAGTTCATCTACGCATGGAGCGACACCAACGGACGCGATTTCTACATTGTAGATGCAGTAAAGGGAACAAAAAAGAGACTCTGGGACATGGACTGGCTTGCAAAGGAGGTGACCATGAGAACTGGCGACCCCTATGATGCACAGCATCTACCAATCGGAATTAACAGGATTATACGCGAAGGACGCTATGTTCGCTTTGACATTGCTTCAAAGAAGGAAGTGGACCGTCAGCTCCCCCGTCACGAACGCAATGACAGCATAAAGATAAAGGAGAACAAGGGAAAGAAAGAGAACAAGACATTCTACTTTGAGTACGACATAAAGAGCGGCGAACTCATTGAACGCACAAAGGATGAGATAGAAGACCTCTACCCCACCTACCCGAACTGGGCCAACGTCTCACCAGATGGCAAATATGCTATCTATGAGAAAAACTACAATCTCTGGTACATGTCGCGCGAGGACCTTGAGAAGTTGCGTATTTGGGACAAGGACAGCACCGTGACCGAACACCAGCTCACCTTCAACGGACGCCCCAACTGGTGCTATGCACACCACTCGCTTGACGAGAAGCCCGACAGCACAAAGCGTTACCGTGTATATGCTCTGTGGAGCCCCGATTCACGCCACTTTGTGATGACACACCGTGCCGACTCGATACTCTCAAAGATGTGGGTCATCAACTCATTGAGCAGCCCGCGCCCCACGCTTGAGAGCTACTATTACCAGATGCCGGGCGAGGAGACCCCGAAGACAACCGTTGAATTGTTCGACTTTGAGAACAAGACAAGCAAAACAATAAATGTTGACCAATTCAAGCAGCAGCGCATAGGGCTGTTCAGCAAACCGGGCTCACACCTAACACGATACGAAAACCCGAGAAAAGCCATTTGGCTTGGCGACGACAACGGATTCTACTTTGAGCGTATCAGCCGCGACATGAAAAAGATTGAGGTATGCTACTATGACTTGAGACTCGACACCACCAAGATGCTTGTACACGAGGAGATGAACACCAGCATAGAGAGCAAGCCTATATACCCAGTAAATAACGGTAAGCAGTTCATCCAGTGGTCGGAACGCACAGGATGGGCCATGCTCTACCTGTACAACGCCGACGGCACATTGGCAAACACAATTACAGAAGGTGCATTCCACGTTGAAGATGTCATAATCGTAAACGAGAAAGAGAAGAAGATCTACTTCACAGCATGCGGATACAACAAGGATGAAAACCCATACTACATGCACCTGTACAGCATTAATTTTGACGGCAGTGGCATGAAGCAGATTGACGAGGGAGACATGAACGTGAGCCAATTCTTCCCGGCGGCTAATGGCGAAGCATTTGTAGTAACATCATCACGAGTAGATACAGCTCCTGTCAACTATGTTTATAGCAAAAACGGGAAGAAGAACGTTGAACTTGGCACAGCAGACCTTTCACAACTATTTGCCGCCGGCTACAAGTACCCCGAGCGCTTCACGGTAAAAGCTGCGGACGGCATCACAGACCTTCACGGAGTGATGTACAAACCTTTTGACTTTGATAGCACAAAGTGCTACCCGCTCATAGAGTATGTATATCCCGGACCACAGACCGAGGCTGTCAACGAGAGCTGGTCAAGCGGCATGAACAGAGTTGACCGTCTGGCACAGATGGGATTCATCGTCATCACTGTCGGCAACCGCGGAGGACACCCCAACCGCTCCAAGTGGTACCATAACTTCGGCTACGGCAACCTGCGCGACTACGGACTTGCAGACAAGAAGGTTGCTGCACAACAACTCATTGCACGCCACAAGTTCATTGATGGCAACAATATCGGTATCCACGGACACTCAGGAGGCGGATTCATGTCAACGGCAGCCATCCTAACCTATAACGATTTCTTCAAGGTTGCAGTCTCATGCGCAGGCAACCACGATAATCGCATATACAACAACTGGTGGAGCGAGAAGCACCACGGCATAAAAGAGAACATCAGTGAGAAGACAGGCAAAGACGGCATAGTAGAATGCGACACGACATTCTCATACAAAATAAGCACGAACCAGGAATTAGCCGGCCGTCTTAAAGGACATTTGCTATTGGTAACAGGAGACATGGACAATAACGTTCACCCGGCAAATACCACACGAGTTATTGACGCACTCATCCGTGCAAACAAGCGATTCGAGATGCTTGTACTCCCGGGCGACCGCCATGGTTTCGAGACAAAGGACGAATATTTCTTCTGGAAGATGGCAGACTTCTTCAGCAAGCACCTTCTCGGTGAAGCCAAAGAGGGTGAGGTTGACATCAAGGAGATGAACAACGACTGAGAATTGATTAACAATAGCATAAGGAGGGTGCCCCACTTTATTTGGGGCACCTTCTTATTGTTGAGGTTCGAATAAAAAGAGCTATTTTTAGGCTTTGGAGACAAGCGTAACGACAAAAGAGCCTTTTTAGTCAACCTCTCCTATGTCACAAACGGCTACATTCTGCCAATACAGCAACCTGCCGGGATGAAACCGCAATTAACTTTGCCATAAAAAATGGAGAAAGTAACAAATGCGGAAACGGAGGTTGTAATCACGACCAACAGACTATGGTATGGAAAAGACAGCACCGGGAGCGCATTCCTTGCGACAGCATACGACGGGCAGGGAAATGCTGTGGATTCAATGGAAGGCTATTTCCTTGAGCCGGTTACCGATTACGAAAGAGCCAAGAAAGCAGGCAGCGACACAGCGATAATGTTCGGAGAATACAACGTTGTTTCCGGAGCAGAACTGGAAAAGAGAATCAATGCCGGTAGTAAAGGTGCCAAAACAAAATTGCGATTCCAATGGTACGTTGACAATGTACCGGGACGTAGCGGAATTGCAATTCATGTAGGCAACTATGGGAAAGACACGACCGGATGCCTGTTGCCGGGCGAGAACTACTCCTACGACAAGGCTAAAGAGACCTATATGGTACTGAAATCGACTAAAAAGACAAAAGAACTTTTCGAATTCTTCGACAAATACGGTAAAAAGGGAATAAGAATAAGAATCGGGCTGTAGGGTCCGATTCTTATTCTTATTTTATAAAGTATTTCATAGCTCCAACTGTTCAAAAGGCAAGTTCCAAGCCTCGGCGACCTCTTTATAAACAACCTTGCCCTCTACGACGTTGAGACCCTTACGCAGTTCATCGTTGTCGGCACATGCCTTGCGCCACCCCTTGTCGGCAAGCTGCAAAGTATAGGGCAATGTCGCATTAGTAAGCGCCAGCGTTGAGGTATATGGCACCGCACCCGGAATGTTTGCTACGCAATAGTGCAGGATTCCATCGACATAATATGTAGGCTCCTCGTGCGTTGTGGGGCGCGATGTCTCGAAGCAACCGCCCTGGTCAATGGCAACATCCACCAGCACACTACCCGGCTGCATCAATGCAAGCATGTCGCGTGTAACCAGTTTTGGAGCCTTTGCTCCGGGAATGAGCACTGAGCCGACAACAAGGTCGGCAGTTTTCAACTCCTCACGGATGTTGTACTCCGAAGACATCAGCGTCTTTACATTGCGTGGCATAACATCGGTAAGATAAGCAAGACGAGGCAGAGATATGTCGCAGATAGTGACATCGGCACCCATGCCGGCAGCCGTGCGTGCAGCTGCAGTACCTACAATACCGGCACCAATGACAAATACTTTTGCAGGCTTGACACCCGGAACACCGCCCATCAACTTACCCTTGCCGCCACGTGGACGCTCAAGAAAATAGCAGCCCTCCTGCACAGCCATGCGGCCTGCAACCTCGGACATAGGTACAAGCAACGGCAACGAGCGATCCTTGCGCTCCACAGTCTCATATGCACAGCAAACAGCCCCACTCTCCACCATAGCCTTTGTAAGCGGCTCACTCGAAGCAAAATGGAAATAGGTAAACACCAACTGTCCCTTGCGCACAAGCTTGTACTCGCTCGCTATGGGTTCCTTAACCTTTACTATCATTTCAGCAATGGCATATACATCCTCAATTGTCGGCAGGATTTTTGCCCCTGCGGCGGTATATGCTTCATCACAGAATCCGCTGTTCACACCTGCAGATGCCTGCACATAGACAACATGACCACGACGGGTCAGTTCCTGAACTCCAGAAGGTGTCATTCCGACACGGTTCTCATTGTTCTTGATTTCCTTTGGTACTCCGATAATCATAGTCGTAGGATTTAAAGGTTTACAGCAGTGAAAGTAGAGAATAAATGAGAAAAAGCAAAGATTTGTTCCTTAAATTTAGCTAAAAAACAACAAAAAAACGACTGTACCCTGGATTATATGAAACAACAGCCCGAGCTAATGCCCGGGCTGCAACTATATGGAATGACGATATCACTTGACGAAAACCTTCTTGCCGTTGATGATGTAGATACCTTTGGTCGGGTTATCCACCTTTCGGCCCTGAAGGTCGTAAATAGTTTTCACATTCACGTTTTCTCCTTTCACCTCACCGATTCCCGTATCAGAGACCACCTCTTCGAGAACCCATGTTGCGGCAGCCGATGCAGGAGCATCGCAGAATGGATAGAGTGTGCCGCCCACATTTTCCACCTTGAAATATCCGTTCGCATTGGTTATCCGGAACTCGTTATCATTGATGTAATTGAATGTAAGGAGTGTCTTTTGCCCATCGTTGCATGCATCGACATTCCATGGGCGACATACGATGTAATATCCGCTCTGCGATAAGAGATAGCATGAACCGTTTGCATTTTCTTCGACAAGGAATATTTGGTCGGTCGATTCTGACTTTTCTGACACTATTACAGAACCTGTAGCCCCCCCGACATTGTTTGCATTGTAGGATTTTATATGCAGATATTTGCCACTATTGATATCCTTTACACGATAGGCCTTTGTACCTTCGGGCAGAGCCTTGCGCAGAACGACATTCTCATATGACGCAAGCGTCTGGTTGCCGGCAGCACTGGTAAGAACGAGCGAGAAGTTGTCAACGGAAACCGTTCCGTTCGCGTTCACGACCATATTTATATCAGATGTACTGGCATTCATATCCATCATGACGATATATACAGAACCTGCAGATACCGTATGCAAATAACCACCTGCACTAAGTGCGGCACTATTACCATTTTTTCCGGGAGTAAGCACTATTCCTCCGTAGTTCAAGTCCGAAATATCATTGCCCATAAATTCGGTAACGAGATATACGTCACCACCCTCATCATACTCGACCTTTACATCAAACGAAGAGGGATATTCATCACCGCTGTATGACGTCACCTTGGACGAGAGGCTATATACACCGGCCCAATCAAATCCCTTGTCACCGGCATCGGCAACAGGACTAATCTTCACATTGGTGTATTTAGCAATTATAGTAGCCTTCTCCGCCTTATAATCGGATACCGTCACGACCGAGAAATCGGGAACAGAAATAACCATAGATTCAGGGTCATAACTGTACTTCAACGAACCATAAAACTCGATAATCCATTCTCCGCTGACATTCACGCCGAATGGGTTGTCACCGTTGATATTGGCCAAAAACATATCACCCCACAGCTGAGGGTTATTCGGATTATCAACCCTCAAAATATTACCCTCAATATCTATACCCGATATTTTATGCGCGTTTTGCGAACCTGCAAAACCGATGATTTCGGCAAGGCAATTGGAATTCGCACCGCTCTTTATCTCTACATCCGATTCCGATTTTAGAACATTCTTATAACCACTACCGGCTTTGGTAAACTCCACGTCAGCCGTAAACTTGTACTTGCCATAGAAATCGGCAATTCCGGACACTTGCGCATTTACAGAAACAAATACAGCAAGCAACATCAGCAACAACAGGTAACTCTTTTTCATAAACGATATTTTAGTATTAAACAGATAAGGCAAAGTTAGCAAGATTATTGCAGATAGCAGGTATTAATCAACGTAAAAAGCAAACAAAAAACAGGACAAAAACTTTCGTATTATAAAGTAATGAATAACTTTGCACTATAAACCAAATTCCAAAGACAATGAAAAAGACCCTATTGGCAATTTTATGCGCTGCAGCAATGTTTTCGTGTGACGACGGCAAGAACAAGCAGAATGACCCGAAATGTCAGGAAGGCAACTGTACAGAACAGCAAGGTTGTAACGACAAGTGCGGAGAGTTAAAGAAATGCATAGTGTTGGACACCAAGAGTTTCTGTGAGAAAGTAGCAGACATCAACAATGCAGAGTGGAAATATCTTGGAGACAAACCTGCCATAGTTGATTTTTATGCAGATTGGTGTGGTCCCTGCCAAAAACAGGCTCCAATATTAGAAGAGATTGCAAAGAAATACGATGGGCAGATATATGTATATAAGGTAAACACTGATGAGAACCCTGATGTAGCCAATGCATTCGTAGATCAGGGAATCCCCACACTGCTGTTCATCCCGATGACGGGAGCCCCGACTATAAATGTCGGCCTTATGCCACAGGAAGATGTCGAAAAGGTTGTCGAGGAGATTCTGTTGAAATAATGCAGAGGGATACCCCGAAAGTAATGGGACACGCTTCAATGGCGTGTCCTTTTGTTTTGGTTTTGTTTTACCCACGAGGCGCACAGCGGACCGCCGTCATAAAAAAAATAAGAGGTTCTGCGAACAGAACCTCTTTGTTGGGCTACCCGGACTCGAACCAGGAAAGGCAGGACCAGAATCTGCAGTGTTACCATTACACCATAGCCCAATGCTCAAATGCGATGCAAAGGTACTGCTTTTTTTTTTCAAAACAAATGTTTCGGGATTTTTTTTGCCAAAAAATCAAAAAAATGTTTCAAATACAGCGATCGAATATTAAAATTGGGCTGTTTTTGTTTTATATCGACAAAAATAGAAATATCTTTGCATAATTGAACTAAAGAGCAAAAAACGCACAAAAAAAGACATTTTGTCACACTGTATGCAAAACAGGCACTCATGTCACAATGGTACGTTTTTTGCAACAACCATGTTAAAAACAAAAAATATGCAGGAAAACAATATGACAGCCCAGGAAGTTATCAAACAGGTAATAGAAGGAATACAGGACAAAAAAGGAAAAGGCATAGTTGTCGTTGACATGCTCGGTCTCGGAAACAGTATCTGTGACTATTTCGTGATATGTCAGGGCAATTCACCCACACAAGTGAACGCCATAGCCGGCTCGGTAGAAGATACCGTACGCATCAACTGCGAGAAAAAGCCCTACGCTGTTGACGGACTCAGGAATTCGCAGTGGGTCGCAATGGATTATGGAGATGTACTCGTACACATATTCCAGCCCGACGTACGCACTTTCTATGACATAGAGCACCTTTGGGCTGATGCAAAAATAACTTCAATTCCAGACATAGATTAAAATATATGGCCAACAACATAAACAAACCAAAATTCAATTTCACCTGGTTCTACATGATCATAGGCGGAATATTGCTGTTCATATACCTGTTCGGTGAAGGCAACAATGATGCCATAAGGGAGAAGAAGTATTCCGAACTGAAAGAGTACATCACCAACGGATATGTAGAAGAAATCATCGTATATGACACTGACGAGATTGAGGCATACGTAAAGAAGGACTCCGCAAAGTACATCTTCAACGAGAAAGAACTGAAGAACAACGCGCGTCCGCTCATCGTATCGACCTTGGGTTCAAGAGACAATTTCGAGAATTTCATAAACGAGCAGAGGAAGAATGCCGACGGCACCGGCGGCAAGTTCGACGGCACACTGCAATACGAAAAGAAGCCCGACTATCTTGGCGGACTCTTCTGGAACCTGTTGCCGTTCATCATCATCGTTGCCGTATGGATGTTCCTCATGCGCCGCATGAGCGGTGGAGGCGGAGGCCAGAGCGGAGTATTCAATGTAGGAAAGTCACAGGCCAAGCTCTTCGACAAGAACAGCGGCACACGCATAACATTCAAGGATGTGGCAGGACAGGAAGGGGCCAAACAGGAGGTTAAGGAGATTGTTGACTTCCTGAAAAGTCCACAAGTATATACCGAACTTGGCGGCAAGATTCCAAAGGGAGCGCTGCTCGTAGGCCCTCCGGGAACCGGAAAGACACTGCTCGCCAAGGCCGTAGCCGGTGAAGCCAACGTTCCGTTCTTCTCAATGTCGGGCTCAGACTTCGTGGAGATGTTCGTGGGTGTGGGCGCATCACGCGTGCGTGACCTTTTTAGACAGGCAAAGGAAAAAGCCCCCTGTATAGTATTCATTGATGAGATAGATGCAGTCGGACGTGCCAGAGGAAAGAACCCTTCAATGGGCGGAAACGACGAGCGCGAGAACACGCTCAACCAGTTGCTCACCGAAATGGATGGTTTCGGGACAAACAGCGGAATCATCATAATCGCAGCAACGAACCGTGTTGACATACTCGACAAGGCTCTTTTGCGCGCAGGACGTTTCGACAGACAGATTCATGTCGATCTCCCGGACCTCAACGAGCGCAAGGAGGTGTTCGCCGTACACATGAAACCGCTGAGACTTGATCCGTCAGTAAATGTCGAGACAATGGCAAGACAGACACCGGGCTTTTCGGGCGCAGACATTGCAAACGTATGCAACGAAGCGGCACTGATAGCTGCACGCAACAAGAAAAAGGCCATTGACAAGCAGGACTTCCATGATGCCATTGACCGAATAATCGGCGGTCTGGAGAAGAAGACAAAAGTAATGACCCAGAAAGAGAAGGAGACAATCGCCATACACGAGGCCGGACATGCTACGATATCTTGGTTCCTCGAGCATGCAAACCCGCTCATCAAGGTTACCATTGTTCCGCGCGGAAGGGCTTTGGGTGCAGCTTGGTACATGCCCGAAGAGCGACAGATAACCACCAAGGAGCAGATGCTCGACGAGATGTGCTCTATCTTGGGCGGACGTGCCGCTGAAGAGTGCGTACTGGGACAAATATCGACTGGTGCGATGAATGACCTCGAGCGTGTCACTAAACAAGCCTATGGAATGATAGCCTATGCAGGCATGAGCGACAAGCTATCGAACCTTTGCTACTACAACAACGACGAATACTCTTTCAGCAAACCGTACAGCGAAAAGACCGCAGAGATGATTGACGAAGAGGTACACGCAATGATCAACGGACAGTATGAGAGAGCCAAGGAGATATTGAAGGAGCACAAAGAGGGACACGCCCGACTGGCCCAGCTGCTCATCGAGCGCGAGGTGATATTCGCCGAAGACGTGGAGAAGATTTTCGGCAAACGTCCATGGGCTTCACGCAGCGAAGAGCTGTTCGGTAAGGAGGATAGTACCAACAACGGAAACGAGACGACCGTAGAGAATGCGGACGGCATCACACCCGTAACAGAAGAGGTGCTCCAGGCCTCAACCGAAAAAGAGAACAAAGAGAACGCATAAGCAATAAAAATCAAAGCTATGAAAAATTTCATCATCCGCACCGCTACAGGCGCACTGTTCGTAGCAGCGCTATTAGGAGGTATCCTGTACAGCAAATTCTCATTCGGAATATTGTTCTTCGTAATAACAGTACTTTCCGTAAACGAGTTCTGCGGTCTTGTAAAACAATACAAACAGACCACATTCAGCACCTTGCTGGCAGTATGCGGAGGCGCATACCTTTTCACGGCACTCTTCATGACATCACACCTTGACAATGTCGATGCCATGCAGATATTCGCCCCATACATAGCGATAGTGCTTTACGCATTCATACGCCAGTTGTTCGACACCAAGAGCAAGCCTCTTGACAACTTCGCCTATTTTGTATTGAGCCAGGTATATGCTGCACTTCCCTTTGCACTGCTGAATATATTGTCAACAGGAGGAGCAGAATTCGGCGGAACATACAGCTACATACTGCCCCTTTCGATATTCATCTTCATCTGGAGCAACGACACCGGAGCATTCTGTTTCGGCTGCACCCTGGGACGACACAAGATGTTCGAGAGAATATCACCCAAAAAGACATGGGAAGGTTTTGCTGGAGGCGCATTGGTCGCTATTGCATCCGGAGCTATAATGTCTAATTTCTTTGACGTAATGACAATGCTGGAGTGGATGGGCATGGCAGCTGTCGTTGTCGGAAGCGCGACACTTGGAGACCTTGTTGAATCTAGCATGAAACGCGAAATGCAGATAAAGGATTCGGGCAACATACTGCCCGGACACGGCGGAATGCTGGACCGCTTCGACAGCACTCTGTTCGCGGTACCAGCCGTATTGGTCTATTTGAGTTTTATCGGGATAATCTGACAAAAGGAACATAACCCCAAAACAGTAAAAGCTGCCTCATGGCAGCTTTTACTGTTTTGGGAGGAACGTATGTAACCCGCATGCTGCGCAGGCGAAGCCTATTTACGGTTCTTCAGCAATTCGACAATCCTTTCTGCTGCGCGCCGGGAAGCGCCCGGTGCACCCAGAATATTCATCATACGGCTATACTCATCGAGCATCGAACTCCTCTCGTCACTGTCGGAGGGCAGCAGTTTGCCAAGTTCATGCGTGACATTCTCCAGCTTCATGTCGGCCGCTACAAGTTCGCGCACCACCTCCCTGTCGGCTATAAGATTTACCAAAGAGACATATTTCACTTTAAGGAAATGTTTCTTCAGCCATGAATAGAGTCTGGCCATGGGTGTAGCATAACATACCACCTGCGGCACACCGAAGAGAGCTGTCTCCAATGTTGCCGTGCCGGAAGTTACAAGTGCTGCATGGGAGTTGTACAGGATGTTATATGTCTCACCGAATACTATGCGCGCACCACCCTTCAGATAAGGCTCGTAAAACTCCTTGTCTATGCCGGGAGCACCTGCTATCACAGGCTGGTAAGTGGGAAATTCCTTCATGGCTTCAAGCATCATCGGCAGATTGGCGGTTATCTCCTGCTTGCGGCTGCCTGCAAGCAGAGCAACTATCGGTTTGTCGGGTATAGAGTTCCCGGAGAGGAACTGTTCACGCGTCAATGTCGAGTTCCTGAGGAAACGGTCAACGGCATCCACGCACGGATTACCCACATAATTTATCCTGTAGCCATGCTTCTTCTCAAAGAAATCGACCTCAAAAGGAAGGATAGAGAAGAGTTCATCGACATCGCGCTTTATATTCTTAATACGGTGTTCCTTCCAAGCCCAGATTTTGGGAGAGATGTAATAATAGACAGGAATATCCGTCTTTTTGCGGATATACTTGGCTATAGAGAGATTGAAGCCCGGATAATCGACCAGTATAAGCGCATCCGGATTCCATTCGGCAACATCCTTCTTGCAGGAACTCATATTCTTGAGTATGGTTCTCAAATGCATTAGAACCGGAATGAAACCCATGTATGCAAGTTCACGATAATGCTTCACGCGCGTACCGCCGACTGCCGACATCAGGTCGCCGCCGAAGAAACGGAACTGCGCTTCTCCGTCAACCTCCTTTATTGCTTTCATCAAGTTCGATGCATGCAGGTCACCGGAAGCCTCGCCCACTATGAGATAATATTTCATGGTTACTTTTTTTAGTTTATGGAATCACAGCCCCCACTGCTTCATCTCTTCGAGCAGTCTGTAATCGGTCATGTCTATTGTAATCGGGGTTATCGCCACATAGTTGTCGTCGAGTGCAACTCGGTCGGCATCCGGGTCTGTTTCATCAAGCACAAATTCACCTGTAAGGAACAGCCATTTCCCGTCGCTGCCGCGCGGGTCATCTTTCATCTCCCACTCATTGACCCAACGACCCATAGCCTGACGGCACACCTTCACACCTGCATATGAGGGAGAATCGGGAAAATTCACATTCAGGCAGCTGCCTTTAGGCAGCCCCTTTTCGAGTACCTTTGCTACTATTTTGCGTATGACATCGAATGTAGGGGTAAAATCGGCATCTGCATCATGTGAGCAGAGCGAAAAGGCTATAGAAGGTACCCCCTTCATACACCCCTCGAGCACAACGCCCATAGTACCAGAATAGTGGGCATTAACCGCCGAATTGTCACCGTGGTTTATGCCGCCGACAACAAGGTCATATTTACCTATAATACTATCAAATGCAGCCTTTACACAGTCACAGGGAGTGCCCGTGCAGGTATATATGCGAACAGGAGCATTGAGGTCATCCGCAAGGGATTCAACCTTCACCGGCACCTCACTGGTTATAGCACATCCCTGGCCCGAACGGCCCTTATGCGGCGCAAAGACATCCACTTTTCCGAATTCGCTCAACACCCCCACAAGAGAGTTTATTCCTTTGGCAAAATATCCGTCGTCATTAGATACCAGAATACGCAGTTTTTTGTCCATAATATCTTTTTTAGAAATTTCAACGCGAATATAATAAAAATTTGCGAAAACCGGGCCAAAAGCATATCTTTACACAATTATTGAAAATATCCACAATCAATTTACCATGATAAAGAGAACATTAGCAATGACGGCACTCATTTCTTCGCTTGTATGCGGCAGTGCCGATGCTCAGAAAATTGAAGTACACCCGCAACCTCAGAGCATTTCATGGAGTGATGAAACCGCCTTTACAAATGAGGCCACATACACTCTTTATGGTGAAACGACAGCCGATGCCGATGCCGTCAACCTGTTCAAGAAGAACCTGAATGCCGGTGGTGGCACCGTTGAAGTAATAATGGGTGAACGCGGCGATGAAGTTGTTGCCGCTTACGAGAATCTCATTCCCCAAAAAGCCGAAGGCTATTACCTTGCAGTAGAAAAAGACAAGGTAATAATCGCAGGAAATGACGCATCCGGAACATTCTACGGCGTACAGACATTCCTGCAGATTGTATCGCAGCCGAACGTGATGGCAGTTACCGTCACCGACTTTCCGAGCGTACCTCAGCGAGGACTGGTCGAAGGTTACTACGGTAATCCCTACAGCGAAGCCAACCGCATGAGCATATTCGAGTTGTTCGGCCGCCAGAAGATGAATGTATATATCTATGGCCCGAAAGACGACGCATACCACAAGAGCAAATGGCGTGAAGAGTACCCTGCCGCACAGGCTGCAAAGATTACGGAATATGTAAATGCGGCAAAAGCGAACAAGGTAGAGTTCGTGTGGGCAATACACCCCGGAGAGGACATACAGTGGAACCAGACGGACAGGAATAATATCGTGAACAAGCTCAAAGCAATGTGCGAGCTCGGAGTAAGAACTTTTGCAGTGTTCTGGGATGACCTTTGGAACGATGACGGCTCACACGGTGACGAACAGGCCGAACTTATGAACTACATTGCAGCAGAACTCGAAAAGGCATATCCTGACGTGAATCCATGCATCATATGCCCCACCCAATACAACCGTGGATGGGCCAACGCAGTTTACCTGCCGGCATTGGGCGACATCATGAACAAGGACATAAACATAATGTGGACCGGCAACAGCGTCGTAGATATGATAAACAAGAGCGACATGACCTGGATAAACAACCAGATAAAGCGCAAGGCATACATCTGGCTCAACTACCCGGTCAGCGACTACTGCATCGACCACCTTCTCATGGGACCGACATACGGCAACGACCTTGACATTGCGGACATGCTGTCGGGATTCGTGGCAAACCCCATGGAGTATGCCGAAGCATCGAAAGTATCGCTATTCAGCATCGGTGACTATACATGGAACATGCCTGCATACGACTCCGACGCATCATGGGAGGCTGCCATAGAGTACCTGATGCCCCGTAACAAGGAGGCGTTCCGTTTCTTCTGCGAAAACAATATTGACCTTGGCCCAAACACACATGGACTGCGACGCACAAACGAGTCACCGGAGTTCGTAAAGGCGAAAGAGAGATACAACAAAAACATATCCAGTGACAGAGAAGAAGCGTTCGCGGCTGTTGCAGAGCAGTTCGGCAAATTCGCAGAACATGCAAGGACGCTGATGGATACAGATGAAGCAACAGCCTTGACCGAAGAGATAAAGCCTTGGCTGCAGTGCATGGAATACATAGGCTTGAGAGGATTGGAAATAGCAGAAATGAACAAAGCAATCATTGACGGCAATCCGGAAACCTTCATCGAGAGATACGAGAATTACATGAGCTACACTGCTGCACAGGAAGCTATACGTTCACGCGACTTTGCAGGTTCACTGAGAGTCGCAAGCCCTGCAGTAGGTTCACTGCACGTGGAGCCGTTCCTGAAGGAGGCACTTGGAGAGCTTGTTGCAACATACAAGGAAAACTACGACTACCGCACCGACATATTCCCGGCACAGGTAATCGAAAACGGCACATACCACATAATGCACAACGGACGTTACCTGACCAATACCCAGCCGAAGGTTGCCGGCAGTGTTCCGCAGTTCCAGGCAGGCCTTGACACAATCCGTCCGCAGCGACAGGAGTGGAAAATCACCATGGACCCCAGCACCGGCCGTTCAAAGATCGTAAACCTCGAGGACGGACGTTACCTTAACGAAAATGGCGTGTTCACGGTAAGCGACCAGACCAACCCGTATGAATCGGCATGGCACACATATGACATAACACTCCTGGCAAGCGGTAAATATGCTGTACAGAACGGCGGCAGTGCAGGCAACAATTTCTGGGGCGTAAGCGGCACACGCATACAGAAAAGCAGTTCAAGCGATGCCATGCCCGACAAATACATCTTCGACATCGTTCCGCTCGGCGGCACCGCAAAGGGCAAGTTGATTAATGACGATGCGGTATATTATATAAAAGACGGCGAGAAATACCTCACCAACAACAACGTGAAAGGCACAGGCGGCAATCCGACCTTCAAGGAGGTAACAGAACCCGGAACTGCACAGGAGTGGAAGATTACAGTTGACGCACCTGGCAAGAACTGCTACAAGATTACGAGCAATGCCGACAAACGCTACCTTAACGAATACGGTGTCTTCGGCACGAACCAGTATTACAGCGACTGGAACACCTATCTTCTCACACAGATGGGCGACAAATGGTCAATCCAGTGGACACAGTCGGCTGCAAAGAACGGCGTACAGTACATTGTCGTATCGGGCAACCGCCTCGAAGCCAAGAATGTGGCACGCGCCGAGAGCTACACGGTAACGATTGTTGACAAAGAGACAGGCATGTCAATATCCGGTGTCGGAGAAGACAAGGTGGATTTCGTTGTTGCTGACGGATTCATACTGTACAGAAATGAGACCGAAAGCATCTCCATATATTCGGTTGACGGCAAAGCAGTTCGCAAAGCTGAAGGGAACAAAATTGAAATCAGCGGCTTGCCACAAGGGCTGTACATAATTGAGTCCGACAGCAAGAACGGAACCTCATACAACAAAATAATAATCAAATAACATCAATTATGGAAAATCACACATCCACAATCTCCATAGAGAGAAAAAAGAGTGCGCAACTGTCAGTGTTCAGAAGAGTCTATATATGGATGACTATGGCCCTGTGTATAACAGGCCTGACAGCACTTATCATAGCCAACAACAACGACATAATGTATTCGTTGCTGCAGAATGAAGCGACATTCTGGATTATCATGATAGCAGAACTGGCACTCGTATTCATCCTTGCAGGCAGGCTGCACAAACTGTCAATGGGCACTGCCACCATTCTGTTCATCCTCTATTCAGTATTGAACGGAATAACCATGTCGCTCATATTCATAATCTACACCGAATCGTCCATTGCCGCCACATTCTTCGTTACTGCCGGGACATTCGGCGCAGTGAGCCTATACGGATTCGCAACGAAGAAGGACCTGTCATCATGGGGAAGTATCCTCATAATGGGAGTTATTGGAATAGTCATCGCGTCCGTAGTGAACATATTCATGGGAAGCGAAACCCTCTATTGGATTATCAGCTATGCAGGAGTACTCATATTCGTCGGACTCACGGCTTATGACACGCAGAAGATAAAAGAAGTCCTGCTCAACCCGAATGTCGAGGTTGACGATAACCTTAACAAGATTGCACTTTTCGGTGCCCTGCAGCTGTACCTCGACTTCATAAACCTGTTCATGCACCTTCTCCGCATCATGGGCAGCAGGGATTAAAAATCGTAATCAAATAAAAATAGAGTCTGTTCGTCACGCACAGGCTCTATTTTTCATTATGTCTGTTTTGCAGTAAAAAGTCAACCCGTTGGTAACCGCAATAAACATTCTATTTGTTTTTTTTAGATTTATTAAACCGCCTGTTCATAAGTAAACGCGAAATAACGAGAAAGATTCTTTTTTTTTACTACCTTTGCAAATTAAGAAGTTGTTTAAAATTATATCGCCAAGTTTTTGATTGAGCAAGAGTAAGATGTTTATTTCTTTTTCAAGAGCACATAGCTGGCTATGTACCCCCAAAAAGAAATTGACAGACATTTTTGAACATAAAAAACGGCGAAACGATCAGCTTCTATAAGAAAATATTTTTTAGAAATTCAAACGACGTCTAAATACTACGGACAAAAACATACCGTCATTACACATTTTTTAGAGAACTATGGGAAAGATTATAGCATTGGCAAACCAGAAGGGCGGAGTCGGAAAAACAACTACAGCCATAAACCTCGCGGCCTCAATGGCCACATACGGGAAAAAGGTGCTGGTAATTGATGCCGACCCGCAGGCGAACGCATCTTCGGGTTTGGGAATAGACATACGTGAAACGGAGTGCTCCATTTACGAGTGCCTCATAAACAAAACAGCAGCAAAGGAGAGCATACAGCAGACTTGCCTCGAAGGACTTGACATAATACCGTCGCACATAGACCTCGTCGGTGCCGAGATTGAGATGCTGGACATGCCGAACAGGGAAAAGATTATGCGTGAGGCACTTGCAGAAATCAGGGATGAATATGACTATATACTCATCGACTGCTCACCATCACTGGGCCTTATCACGGTAAACTCACTGACGGCCGCAGACTCCGTGATAATTCCGGTACAGTGCGAATATTTTGCACTTGAAGGTATCAGCAAGTTGCTCAACACCATAAAGATCATAAAATCGAACCTCAACCCCACGCTTGACATCGAAGGTTTCCTGCTGACGATGTTCAATTCGCGCCTGCGTCTCAGCAACCAGGTTTACAACGAAGTGAAGAAGCACTTCAGGGAGTTGGTTTTCGAAACTGTAATACAGCGTAACATACGACTCGGCGAAGCACCCAGCATGGGTATCCCCGTACTCATGTACGATGCGGAATCCACAGGAGCAAAGAACTATCTTGCACTTGCCGAGGAAATAATAAACAGAAACAAAGAATAATGGCAAAACAGAAATTCACCTTAGGACGCGGACTCGATGCGCTCATCTCCACAGAGGCCGTACGCACATCGGGTTCATCATCAATAGGCGAAATCGAGATTGAAAAGATATTCGCCAACCCCAACCAGCCACGACGTGACTTCAACGAAGAGGCCTTGCAGGAGCTGGCCGACTCCATAAGGGAACTCGGCGTGATTCAGCCCATCACCCTCCGCAAGATGGATGACGGCACATACCAGATCATTGCCGGTGAGAGACGCTTCCGTGCATCGCAGATTGCAGGCAAGACCACCATCCCGGCATATATACTAAAAGCCGACGACGAGGACACAATGGAGATGGCCCTCATCGAGAACATCCAGCGCGAAGACCTCAACCCGCTTGAAATCGCACTTGCATACCAGCAGCTTATAGAACAGCACAACCTGTCACAGGAGCAGCTCAGCAAGCGAGTGGGTAAGGGCCGTGCAACCATCGCCAATTTCCTGCGCCTGTTGAAGCTTCCCGCAACAATACAGGTCGCGCTGAAGGAGAAGAGAATTGATATGGGACATGCCAAGGCACTCCTTTCGCTCGACTCCCACACCGACCAGATAAACATCTTCCACGACATCGAAAAGAACAGCTATTCAGTGCGAGAGGTCGAGGAGATGGTACGCAAGGTCAAGGAGGGAGAAGAGAACCAGCCCGCAGACGTTTCAAAGAGCAATGCAAACAAAAAACAGGATGCGGTATATCACCAGTTGAAGAAACATCTCACACAGTTCTTCCAGACCCCGGTGCAGCTCACCTGCTCGGAAAAGGGAAGCGGCAAAATAAGCATCAAGTTCAAGAACGAAAAGGAGCTTGAAAGAATCATAACGATATTCGACAAACTCAACAAATAAAGAATGACACGAAACCTGCTGACATATCTGTTCCTGACAGCATCCCTGCTGTTCATTCCGCTTGCAGCTACTGCGCAGGCGAAGGATAGCGTGTCAACAGAAACCCTGGTGACGGACACCCTGCGTACAGTCAACGACACCATTGAGACAGCCGTAAAGGCCTCTGATGCACTGGACATTGACAGTGTTTACCTGCGCCAGGTAGAAGAGAGCATGGCGCAGCTTAACCCGGACAGCAGCAGAGTTGCCATGAGACGCAGAGAAGCACCCGAACAGGCAACAAAGATAGAGATCCGGAAGCCCGACCCAACCACCGCAACATGGCTTGCCTTGGTTTTTCCCGGTGGCGGCCAGATATACAACAGGAAATACTGGAAGCTCCCTATCGTATATGGAGGATTCGTAGGCTGCCTTTATGCTTACACTTGGAACGGGCAGATGTATAAGGACTACCGGCAGGCATACCTTGACATCATGGACAGCGACCCGAACACAGACTCGTACAAGGAATTTTTCCGCCCCGGATACGACTTCGAGCGCAACAAGGAGTACTTGAAGGATGTGTTCAAGAAGAGAAAGGACCGCTACCGCAGATGGCGCGACCTGAGCATATTCGCCACAATAGGAGTATATGCGCTATCGGTCATCGATGCCTATGTCGATGCCCAGCTTTCCAGTTTCGACATCTCCGACGACATCAGTTTAAGCATTGAACCTCAGAGATTCGAAAGCGGAAACATCTTTATGAACAATGATTATTACGGACTAAATTTAAACATAACATTCTAAGATGCAAAAGAAGACTTCACTACTACTGGCAATACTGTCAACAACTCTGTTCTCATGCGGGACCCTCAACAAGACAGAAAAGGATTCCGACACAGTTGAATATGTACTTTACGAACATAACGTTGACACCGATGTACTCCAGGAAGAAGAAGAGATAGTATTCAAGCCGACCCACCACAGCACGACAGCCACAGAACTCCATTATGTGGTTGAGATTGACTCAACCAGCGGAAAGGAGTATCAGTTTGAAATTCCGGAAAGCTTTGACGTGAACACAGACAGCCTCTTGAACAGCTGGCAGGCGCGCAACCTGCTCCACAAACTCGACTGCAACAGTAGCAAAGAGAAGATCGTAATGACTGACACCATGTATGCAAAACGCCTTGCAAGCATGCCGTCTATTGTCAGAATGAAATATAACGGCATGGTTCGTTCGTGCATCGACCGCTACGTAAGAAGCCGTTCACAGGTATCGTACATGCTGGGCATCGCGGAATTGTACATGCCCATATTCGAACAGGAGATTGACCGCATGGGACTTCCTCAGGAGTTGAAATACCTTCCCGTTATTGAATCGGCACTGAACCCTACAGCCGTTTCAAGAATGGGAGCAAAAGGACTCTGGCAATTCATAATCAGCACTTCAAGGGCATACGGACTCGTATCGAACAATTATGTCGAGGAGCGTTATGACCCCATAAAGTCAACACGTGCAGCACTCGAATATCTGAAGGACCTTTATGAAATGTTCGGTAATTGGGAACTTGCACTTGCGTCATATAACTGCGGCCCGGGCAATGTGAACAAAGCCATCAAGCGCTCAGGAGGAAAGACAGACTTCTGGGAAATATATCCGTACCTGCCTCAGGAGACAAGAGGATACGTTCCGGGATTCATTGCCGCCAACTACATCATGACATTCTATGAAGACCACGGCATATGCCCTATGGAGCCCAACCTCTCGGTTGCAACCGACACCGTACATGTCAGCAAGAACCTGCACTTCAGACAGATTGTGAATGTATGCGGCGCCGATATAAATGAACTGAGAGCAATGAACCCCCAATATATCAGGGACATCGTTCCGGGCGAGAACGGAACATATACCCTCAGGCTCACGAACGACATGCTTGACAAATTCATAGAGAACGAAGACTCCATATACAACCACAAAGTAGATGAGTTCTTCCCCGACAAGAACATTGACAAGATGCTCAAAGAGGCCAAGCTCAACAATGGCAATGACAGCAAAGGAAGCAAGTCCGGCAAAGGCAAAGGCAACAAAGGCCGCCTTGTGCATCACAAGATCAAGAGTGGAGAGTCACTCGGTTCAATCGCACGCAAACACCGTGTGACAGTAAAGCAGATAATGAAATGGAATAACTTAAGAAACACCAAGATAAGGGCCGGAAGAACTCTAAAGATATACAAATAAAATATGGAAGAGGACGATAAACGGACATTAGAAGAAGAGGCAGCCATTGATGCTGCCTTCAAAGAGCTCAGCGAGTGCTATAAACACTCCAGACACCGTGGAAAGGTTGAACTCATAACAAGAGCCTTCAACTTCGCGCGCCAGGCACACAAAGGTGTCAGGCGTCATAGCGGTGAGCCTTACATAATGCACCCTCTTGCCGTAGCCCTTATAGTAAGCAAGGAGATGGGACTCGGTTCCACTTCCATATGCGCAGCACTGTTGCATGATGTCGTGGAGGACACGGACTATACAGTCGAGGATATAAGAAACCTCTTCGGTGACAAAATTGCCGAAATAGTCAACGGTCTCACAAAAATAGCAGGCGGCGTGTTCGGTGTACAAGCATCGGAACAGGCCGAGAACTTCAAGAAACTGCTGCTCACCATGAGCGAAGACATACGTGTTATTCTCATAAAGATCGCGGACCGTCTGCACAACATGCGCACCCTTGAGTACATGCAGGTAAACAAGCAGTACAAGATTGCCGGGGAGACATTATATATATATGCACCTATAGCCTACCGTCTTGGACTAAGCCAGATAAAGACAGAACTCGAGAACTTGAGTTTCAAATATGAGCATCCCGAAGAGTATGCCAACATAAAGAAGAAGATTGCCAAGACACAGGAAGACCGCGTCATATTATACAACGAGTTCATTCAGCCGATACGCGAACGTCTCGACAAGATGGGCTACAAATACCGCATCATCAGCCGCGTAAAGTCGCCCTACTCCATCTGGAACAAGATGCAGAAAAAGCATGTCGCATTCGAAGACATATATGACATACTTGCAGTACGCATAATTTTCGAGCCGCGTGAAGGAAAGAGCGAGAACAACGAATGTTTCGACATATATATTGCCATCACGGAGATATACAACGCGCATCCCGACAGGTTGCGCGATTGGGTGAACAAACCGCGCACCAACGGGTACAAGGCCTTGCACGCAACATACATGAGCGGCCGCGGCGAGTGGATTGAGGTGCAGATAAGAAGCGAAAAGATGAACGAGGTGGCCGAAAAGGGCATTGCCGCTCATTGGAAATACAAGAGCCAAGGGGAAGAAAGCAACGACGAACAGCTCGAGAACTGGCTGCACACCATAAAGGAAATTCTCGACGACCCACAGCCCAACGCCCTCGACTTCCTTGATACCATAAAGCTCAACCTTTACGCGACAGAGATATTCGTGTTCACCCCCAAGGGCGAAATAAAGACCATGCCGCAGAACTGCACGGCCCTGGACCTCGCTTACAGCATACATACATTCCTCGGCAACCACTGTATCGGAGCCAAGGTTAACCATAAGCTCGTACCGATAAACCACCAGCTGCAGAGCGGAGACCAAGTGGAAATCCTAACCTCAAACGCGCCACGCGTAGAAGAAAACTGGCTCTCATTCGTGACAACCGCAAAGGCGCGCGCAAAGATACAAGCAGCTGTACGGCGCCAGCAGAGAATTATGCAACGCGAAGGCGAAGAGAAACTCTCAGCGTTCCTTACTGCCGAAGGACTCGGCAACTACATCGGCAATGTAGAGAAGCTGTGGAAGCATCACAACCTTAAGGACAAGGAAGAACTTCTTCTGGCACTCGGCAAAGGCAGCATACAGCTGGGCAGCGAAGACAAGGATGCCCTGCTCGGGAACAAAAAATTCAGTTTTCAATCATTTTTCTCTTTCAACCGCGACAAGAAGAAAGAGGAAAAAAACATCGAGAAACACGAGGAGATTGATCGTAAAAAGCCGATAAACCTTACCGACGAAAACCTCAAGAGCAGCTACATCATAGCAGACTGCTGCCGCCCTATACCCGGCGACGACGTGCTCGGATACTACGACGAGAACAAGCACATTATCATACACAAGCGCAACTGCTCCAAGGCCAACACCCTGAAGAGCAGCCACGGCGACAGAATACTTGTCGCAAAATGGGAAACACACAAACAACTCTATTTCAGCGTGCCTATACAGATAAAGGGCATTGATGATATGGGCGTGCTCCACGAAATCACGGCAATCATTTCACAGCAACTGAACACGAACATACAGAAGCTGCACATAGAGAGCAACAACGGAATCTTTGAGGGCACACTCTGGATAAATGTCCATGATGTGGACGATGTAAAGGAACTCTGCACCAAACTGAAAAAAATAAACAACATCAAGGCCATCGCAAGAATTGACTAAAAACATTGAAGACAATGGCGCATTCATGCGTGCATACATTAATAAACAGACAGCCGGAACAAATTTGTTCCGGCTGTCTGTTTATACACATTACGGCCTATTACAACAGATCAAGTTCCGATTTGATGCCCAACAGCTCCTCCCTTACGGCTTTCAGGCGGTCAATGACCTCGCTGTTGGTCTCGGCAGTATCTTTTGGACCGCCCGACTTGAACTGCTTCTTGGCACCGGAGAGTGTCAACCCGCGCTCCTTGACCAGATGATAGATGGTACGCAGCGTCTTTATATCCTCCTTGGTATATCTGCGCACACCGTTCGCACCTTTGTATGGAGAAACCTGCGGAAAGACAGTTTCCCAATAACGCAAAGTAGTCTCCGTCACGGAAAGTTCCTTTGCAACCTCCTTTATTGAATAATAGAGTTTCAGATCCTTGTTTGTATTAAGTGACATATCAATCGTATATTTTTCCGTGATTCTGAGCCATCTGGAGCATCATGTCATACCCATCGGCATCCAAGTCCATAAAATAGTAGTTCACAGGATTCTGGTGTTCACCGTTCACCATAACCTCATAATGCAGGTGAGGGCCTGTACTTTTGCCCGAATTTCCGCTCAATGCAATCATCTCGCCACGCACTACCTTCTGCCCGGCTTTTACTATGAAGTTTTCATCAATAAGATGAGCATATCGTGTCTTGTAGCCATATCCGTGGTCAACAAGGACAGTATATCCATAACCCGACTGCCACTTGGCAAACTCCACCACTCCGTCAGCCGTAGCATAAATGGGAGTATTCAGATCACATGTAAAATCCATTCCCTTATGAAACTTGGGCACATTATATACGGGGTCCATACGGTAGCCGTAACCCGAGGCCGTGCGCTTAAGATCCCTGTTGGCTATGGGCTGTATGGCCGGAGTGTGACGCAGGCGGGCCTCGGCTTCACCATTCAATGCAACAATCTCGTCGAATGACTTTATCTGCACAGCCAGTTTTTTTTCCAGCATATCCACCTTCTGCGTTGTTGCGACAAGAAGCTCCGCATTGTCTAGTGCAAGCAACTCGTCATAACGTCCTGAGCCTCCGTATCCGGCATTCCTCTGTTCCGACGAGACAGGTTCAGCATTGAGCATCACCCTGTACAGGTTGTCATCGCGCTGCTGTATGTCGCCGAGTACGGCCATAGCATCATCGAGACGTTTTGAAAGAATCTCATACTGTGCAAGAAGTTTCGAATTCTCGGTCTCGTATTCCTGCGCAGTGGGTTTGTCTATGAAAAGATAAAAGACAAGAAACGATATGCCGCCAAGAATCACTATCAGCAGGAAACGGCGCAAATTCGTCAGGAACTTCTGCGCGAAATTGGGATAAACACGATCGTAGGTACGCGTCTCCGGATTGAATATATAATATACCTTCCGCATTTGCTCTTTCAGTCTAATCGTTGCAAATGTAATAAAACATCTTATTTCTTGCAAATATTATTCATTAAAGGCTCTTAATGAAGAAAAGAAGTGCATCTGCCCAAGATTATAAAGAAAACGGAGAGAAATTCCGCATATTTTATGTAAATTTGCATCTTGTGATGCAAAGAGCCGCAACATTACTCATTGCAGACTTTTTAAACCGAAAAACAAAATAAAAGAAAAAGAATATGCTCACATCAAAGGAAATCAGAGAATCTTTCAAGAAGTTCTTCGAGCAGAAGGAACATCTCATTGTTCCCTCCGCACCAATGGTTGTCAAGGACGACCCAACACTAATGTTCACCAATGCCGGCATGAACCAGTTCAAGGACATAATTCTCGGCAACCGCCCTGCAAAAAGCAAACGTGTGGCCGATTCGCAGAAATGTCTTCGCGTAAGCGGCAAGCACAACGACCTTGAAGAGGTAGGACACGACACCTACCACCACACCATGTTCGAAATGCTCGGAAACTGGTCGTTCGGCGACTATTTCAAGCAGGAGGCCATCGACTGGGCTTGGGAATACCTGACTGAAGTTGTAAAACTTGACCCGAACCGCCTTTACGCGACAGTGTTCGAAGGTGCTGCAAGCGAAGGTCTTGAGCGCGACAATGAGGCTGCGGCAATCTGGGAAAAGCACCTGCCTGCCGAAAGAATCCTCAACGGCAACCTAAAGGACAATTTCTGGGAGATGGGCGATACAGGCCCTTGCGGTCCTTGCAGTGAGATACACATTGACCTCCGCAGCGAGGAGGAGCGTTCAGCTATTCCAGGACGCGACCTTGTAAACGGTTCACATCCACAGGTAATAGAAATATGGAACCTCGTGTTCATGCAGTACAACCGCATGGCGGACGGACACCTCGAGGAACTCCCGGCAAAGGTTATAGACACCGGCATGGGATTCGAGCGTCTCTGCATGGCACTTCAGGGTAAACAATCCAACTATGACACCGACGTATTCCAGCCAATTATCAAGACCATCGGTGAGATTTCCGGCAAGAAGTACGGAGATGACGCACAGACAGACATCGCGATGCGCGTAATTGCCGACCACATACGTACAATATCATTCTCAATCACTGACGGACAGTTGCCGTCCAATGCCAAGGCCGGTTATGTTATCCGCCGCATCCTTCGCCGCGCAGTACGATACGGCTACACGTTCCTGGGACAGAAACAGGCATTCATGTTCAAGCTCGTACCTACCCTTATTGAAAACATGGGTGATGCATATCCCGAGTTGAAACAGCAGCAAGAGCTCATCACCAAGGTAATAAAGGAGGAGGAAGATTCATTCCTTCGTACTCTTGAGACCGGTATCGGCATGCTCGACAAGATAATGGCCGCTACAAAGCAGGCCGGCAAGGAGGAGATCAGCGGTGTAGAGGCGTTCACTCTGTATGACACATACGGTTTCCCCATCGACCTCACCCAACTTATTCTGCGCGAAAACGGACTTACCGCCAACATGGCGCAGTTCGACGAGGAGATGCTCAAGCAGAAGACACGTGCCCGCAACGCGGCAGTCGTGGAGAACGGCGACTGGGTAACAGTCAACGATGGTGAATGTTCTTTCGTAGGCTACGACAGCACAGAACACGAAACAACTATTCTGCGCTACCGCCAGACAAAACAGAAGAACCAAACACTCTACCAGATCGTACTCAAGGAGACCCCGTTCTATGCAGAGAGCGGCGGACAGGTAGGTGACACAGGTTTCCTTGTATGCGGTGAAGAGCGCATAGAGGTAATCGACACAAAGAAAGAGAACAACCTACCCATCCACCTGACAAAAGAGCTGCCGGCAGACCCTGCCGCCACATTCAGCGCAGAAGTCGATACAAAGAAACGTGCAGCCTGTGCCGCGAACCACTCATGTACCCACCTTATCGACCAGGCACTCCGTCAGGTACTGGGAACGCATGTGGAACAGAAGGGTTCACTCGTGACACCAGAGGCCATACGTTTCGACTTCTCACACTTCCAGAAAGTGACCGACGAGGAGATAGAACAGGTTGAGCGCATCGTGAACGCACGTATCCGCGAGAACATACAGCTTACAGACTACCGCAACATCCCCATTGAGGAAGCAAAGCAACTTGGCGCAATAGCACTTTTCGGTGAAAAGTATGGCGACCACGTACGCGTGGTGCAGTTCGGAACTTCAATCGAGTTCTGCGGTGGTACGCACGTGTCGTCAACAGGAAAAATAGGTATGGTGAAAATTGTAAGCGAGAGTTCTGTTGCTGCAGGTGTACGCCGTATTGAAGCGATAACAGGAGAGGCTTTGGAGAACCATCTCTACAAGATGCAGACACTAATGAAAGAGATTCACGCGCTCTTCAACAACGTGCCCAACCTGAAAGCAACCATCGTGAAGTCTATCGCCGAGAACGCGGAACTCAAGAAGGAGATTGAGGAATATGCCAAGGAGAAGGCCATCATGACCAAGAACGAGCTTCTCAAGGAGATAAAGGAGAAGAACGGCATGCGTTACATCTGCACCGTATTGCCGGCGGCTCCTGCAACGGTAAAAGACATCGTGTTCATGCTTCGCCAGGAACAGCCCGACAACCTGCTCATTGTAATCGGAAGCATCCATAACGATAAGCCGCAGCTTACCATATCGGCCAGTGCGGACCTTGTCGAGAACGGCATAAATGCAGGAAAGATCGTTGGCCAGGCTGCACGCGAAATGCAAGGCGGCGGAGGCGGCCAGGCACACTTTGCGCAGGCTGGAGGCAAGAACCCTGCCGGCATAAAGGCTGCCATTGACAAAGTATTCGAGATAATCGGATAAGCCCCAAACATTTCCCCATGCAAAAAGGAGATCACTTGAGTACATATGCAATTACTTATTACGACTACTTAATTATAATGCAATATTAATTAACAAATACAACTTTAGCATGAAGAAGATTATTATGCTCATGCTTCTCCTCGTCACATTGGTTGCCTGCAATCAGCCATCAGAGAGAGAAAAAGCAAACGCACGCGAATTCTTGAGAAATGAAATTTCTTTTGCAAATGATCAGCTAACAGGCATGCAGATGGATTATGCTACAATTTCGGACGGATGCAATTTTATGAATGACAATGTTTACTATTACTACACAATAGATGAAGATTATATAAACATTTCTGACATGATAGCAAATGAAAGAGAGATTAAGAGGAACCTGCGTTCAACTCTTGAAAGCATGCCAGAGACAGAGGCTCTGATTCAGAATCTAAAGAAAATCAATGGCAAGATTATATACCAATACACCGGTGACATAACTGGAAAAACAGCACAATTCGTATTGGATTTCTGATTCCAAGACATAACTGGTAAAAAGATGATACGAGTTCCAATCTGGAGCTCGTATCATCTTTTTACCATTATCTTAAGAACAAGAAGTATCAGCATTTCCAATTCACCAGATAAAGTATCTCGGTCGCGCGCGTGAACGCCGTATATAGCCAACGGTAGTAGTCCTGTGTCATCATATCCTCTGTCACATAACCCTGGTCAACAAAAACCCTTTTCCATTGACCTCCTTGAGCCTTATGACAAGTAACGGCATAACCGTACTTCACTTGCAGGGCACTATAATAAGGATTCTCGCGGACCTTTTCCATACGCTTCCGTTTCGAACGGATTTCGGGATAATCCTCCCACACGGCAGCGAAAAGCCTCTCGTTTTCATCCCGGGTCAATGAGGGTGACTCGCTATCAAGAGTATCGAGCATTATCTTCACATCAAGTTCACAGTTGTCGTAATCAAGCATCGAGAGCGTGACGTCGGCAAAACGGAAACCGTACATCTCATCCACCCCCCCGACGCGCACAATCTCCGCAACGTCTCCATTGGCAATGAAGTCCAGTTTACCGAGCTCGGCCCTCTCATCCTTGCCAAGGGACTCTATCCAATAATAATTGTTCTTGACCACCATCAGCATATCCCCTCTGTTGAGTTCCTCTTCGCGGTAAAGGATACGTCTCCTTATCCCTTCATTATATACGTTTGCGCGCTTGTTTGAACGGCAAAGGACTATAGTCTCATCGGTTCCGGCATCGGCATAACAGCCCTCAATGGCCTCAATCAGTTCATCTCCCTGCACCCGGCATACATCGGCAAAACCTTTCAGTTTTATCGGCGGCAGACCGCCGTATTCATCCCGGCATATCATTTCACGCAGCATTGTGGCATTCTGGAGTATCCCCGAACCGTCGAGCTGACGCATGACCTTTGTCATCTCCAAAGCATGAACCTGAAGGAAAAGTCCCTCCATATACCGCTGAGAGAGAGCCGGAGAAAAAGACTCCCCCACCGGTGGCAACTGGGCCGAATCGCCAAGAAGCAGAAGCGAGCATCCCACACCCGAATAGACGAATTCCACAAGATCGTCCAGCAAGGCTCCTGAGCCGAAATTGGAGGTTCCGCCATTTGATATCATGGACGCTTCATCAACGATAAAGAGCGTATTTACGGAGCGGTTCTCCATAAGCTCGAACCTGGAACTGTCAAGTATCGACTTCTGCCTGTATATACATTTGTGGATGGTGTGCGCACTTTTCCCGGAATATGAAGAAAAAACCTTGGCCGCACGTCCTGTAGGGGCAAGCAGCACGGTCTTGCGCTGAAGCTGTTCCATAGTCTTCACCAGTGCGGAGACAAGAGTCGTCTTTCCCGTACCGGCATAACCGCAAAGCAGAAAAACCTTGCGTTCTTCTGCCGCAAGTATGAAATCCGAAATCCTTTCAAGTGAATTTTCCTGCTCAGAAGTTGGATTGAAAGGAAAATTTGATTTAATTTGCGAGACTAAATATCTATTTATCACAATATTTAATAAAAAAGGGTATATAAAAAACGGATATTCGTTTTTTTATCTTATTTTTGCGATACGAAAATACATAAATAAAAATATAGAGCAATGAAAAAAGGATTAAAAATCGCATTGACCGTTGTAATGATCGGACTCGCCGCAGCCATTACATTCGTTGACTTCAGCAGTGTCAACAGACCTATCGAATTTGAGAAAAAGGCACATGCCAGAGACACAGTTGTCATCAAGCGTCTTATTGCCATCAAGGATGCTGAAGTTGCCTACCGCAAGGAAAAAGGCTCTTACACCAACGATTTCGACTCCCTTATCAACTTTGTCAAAAATTCAGAGAGTACTACAATAGTCAAGGAATTCGAGCTCAACGACCGCCATATCGACCTTATCGCAGGTTACAAGAAGAGTGATCTCAAAAAGGACGGTACAGCAACCGTAGGCGTAACACCCGATGAGGCACACGCATACATCGCCCAGATACTCAAATCAGGCGACAAGACCAGAATCAACGAGATCAACAACCTCATCATCATCCCCGAGAGCAGAAAAAAAGACAAGGAATGGATAAAGAGCCAGTTGGTAGAGAACAAATACCGTCGTGACACCATCACAACAAACTACATCATAGAGCTCTACAACGACCCCAACTACCCGGTAGATTCACTCCGCTACGTGCCTTTCGGCAATGGTGCTGAATTCGAGCTCCTCACCAACGAGAACGGTGACCTTTTCGAGGCAAGAGTTGACTTCGAGGTTTACATGAAGGGAATCGATGACCAAGAATTGGCGAACTACCTCCTCAGAATAAGGACAAGCAACCAGCAGCTCCGCAGAATTCCTATATTGGATGATGAGGGTAACCAGATATTCTATGCAGACGGTTCAAAGAAGGAAGAGCTTATCCCTTGCCGTATAATCGGTAACGCCGAGTCTCCCAACAATAACGCAGGAAACTGGCCTGAAAATTAATCGATTCAGCAAGCAGATGTCACAAATGTATGCGTGCATACATGCATGCATGCGCGCAAAAAACATTACACATTGATAAATGACAACTGAAAGAATACAGAAAAGAACATTATCCATTCGTATCAGTACGAATGGATTTTGTTTTTGCAAATACTCTCCGTCCGATGCCGCCACCCTGCAGTACCACTACTACAGTGCAGACAAGGAGACGAGTCTTGCGTCGAACCTTAAAAGAGCTATAGAAGAATGTCCGTTGATAACAAAGGGGACCGAATATGACGTCAAGGCTATATTGGAAACGGATGAATTCACCACACTCCCGGCTGAATATGACAGCAAGGAGGACTACAAGATATATTACCGGTTCTGTTTCCCGAAATGCGACAGCAATGTAGAGATAATGTCAAACAGGATGAACGCACTCGGGGAGACCATAATATTCGCAGTAGATCCGAACGTATCGGAGACACTGCAGCAACTGGGAGAAGTAAATTATTATACCCCCGTAAGCATTCTGCTCGGCTACATAGCCCGCAAGCCGTTCCCCGAAGAGAAATATCTGTTGTGCTACATACAGGACGGGCTGTCAATACTCATATCGGTGAACAAAGGAACCACACGGCTATACAACGTATTCAAAGCCAACGAAGGATTGAACACGCTGTTCTACCTCCTCAGCATATGGAAAGAGCAGGGACTGTCACAGACCGAAGACACGCTCTATATATGCGGAGACTCCGGCATTGAAGAACTGTCGCTGCTTACAAGCAAATTCATAAAGAACAGAAAAAGAATAAACCCGAGCAAGGAGTTCGCATCGAGCCTGTTGAACAGGATCGACAACATACCGTTTGACCTTCAAGCACTCATACTATGCGAATAATAAGCGGCAAATACAAAGGAAGGCATTTCGATGTGCCCAAATCATTCAAAGCAAGACCCACCACGGATTTTGCCAAGGAGAACCTGTTCAACATACTTAGCAACATCATTGATTTTGAAGAGTGCACGGCACTGGACCTGTTTTCAGGAACAGGCAGCATTAGCCTGGAGATGCTTTCACGCGGATGCAAGGAGGTCACATCAATTGAAATGGACAACCTGCATGTCAGTTTTCTGAAGAAGAGCTCCACAAAACTCGGTGACCCGAACTGGCGTATCGTAAAGGACGATGTACTGCGTTTCCTGAAACGTTGCGTACAAAAGTACGACATTATTTTCGCAGACCCCCCATATGCCATGAAAGAGCTCAAGGATATACCGGGAATGGTGCTTGACGGCAACCTTTTACAAGAAGGAGGAATATTCATATTCGAGCACGGCAAGGATTACAGCTTTGAGGAACACCCCTGCTTCTTTAGGCACATTGCATACGGCAGCGTGAATTTCAGTTTCTTCAAGAAGATGAGCGCGGAATAAATCCACAGCGTTTTAAATTACAGCAACGGAGAGAAGAGGCGTGCCACAGACTCCAGACATCTGCGGGAGAATGGGCGCGCCGCATATTCATTGAGAGTCAGCTGACGGCACTGTTTCTGGTCTTCAAGAAATACAGACTTCATCTCCTGTGCTACAGACTTGTCATATACAAAGGCATTGACCTCGAAATTATAATAGAAACTCCGGAAATCGAGATTCGCGGAACCTATCGAGGAGACATCGTCATCACAGACAAGAGTCTTGCTATGCAGGAATCCGCCAGAATATAGATAGACCTTCACCCCTGCGCTCAGCAGTGAACCGAGATATGACATTGACATGAGATCGGCTCCACGGCTGTCCGCCTTCTCCGGAATCATCAGCCTGACATCAACACCCGACATAGCAGCATTCCTTATGGCCTGCAGGAATGACTCGCTCGGCATAAAATAAGGAGTCTGAAGATATATATACCCTTTTGCTTTGGAAAGCAGTTTTACGTAGCCACCGAGTATGCTCCTGACCTCACCCACTGGATTGGATTGCACAATCTGGACCAGAGGACCATGTCGCCACCCGTCATTCGGGAAATAGCGTTTACCGCTGACCAGTGAACGGTTCGCAAAATACCAGTCAACAAGAAAAGAGGTCTGCAGACCATTTACCGCAGCTCCTTGCACGACCAGCATCGTATCGCGCCAGATACCCACGTTCACCCCGTTGATGTAACGGTCGGCCACGTTGCAACCGCCGACAAATCCGACACGTCCGTCAACGACAACAACCTTGCGGTGATTGCGGTAATTCACCTTGTTGGTAAAAAGCGGAAAACGAACCTTCAGGAAAGACTCGACATATATGCCGGCACACCGCATCTCCTCATAGAAACTCTTGTTGACGTTCCAGCACCCAACACTGTCATAAATAAGACGTACCTCCACACCTTGTCTGGCCTTTTCCACCAGAATGTCACGGACCTTCCTGCCGAACTCATCATTTTCAAGGATATAGAACTGTATGTGGATATGTTCACGGGCCTTTCCGAGCTCGCGCAGAAGCCTTTCGGCAAAATCATGCGTATCGCTTATTATCTCTATACCTGTAGCCGGCAGCAGCTGCGCAGAGGAGGTATTTTCAAAAAAGGAGACAAGCGAAGAATAATCATTGGGCACATCAACCTTGTCGTTGATGATGCCGTTGAGATGTCCGCGCTGTATTTGCGAGAGCAGACGCTTTCCTATCATCTTGGATTTACGCGTATCCCTGCCGAAGAAGAAGTAGAGCACAAGCCCAAGGAATGGCAGAAAAACAAGGACAAGCATCCACGCAAAGGTCTTTACGGTATCACGGTTGTTAAGCACAACCCTTACCATAAGGACTATTGCCACTATACAGTATAGCCAATAGAGACAACCCAAGAGTGTAACCTTGTCCATAAACATTGCATTATACTTCTGCGAAGATAAACATAAAAGATAAAAAAAGAGGTAAAAAAAATGTTTTTTACCTCTTTTTTGCATTTACCTGTCAGAATCTGCCCGGCATGGCAGGAGGCATTCCGTAGCCCCTCATACCTTCACCGCGTCCTCTGCCACCATTGCCGCCTTTTCCACCGTCTCCGCCGGTATTGTTGAACTTGTATGAGACGTTGAACATTATATAGCTGTATATGGCATTCGTCTCGGTATCACGGCGGGAGAGAGCATCCACCATTCGGCTGATATTGCTCTGCTGATGCAGTATGTCATACAGTTGTACCGAGAAAGTCAAGGCATTCTTCGGAAGGAAACTTGCCGACAGCTGAGCGTTCCAGAGCAGTTCATCCGTGTTGGCTTCGGGATCGCTGTATCCGCGTCTGCTGCTCATTGAAATGTTGGTTGACAGTTTTATGTTATACCACGGGAATGTATAATTCGCACTCGGACCATACGAGAAATCAAACACATTCATCTCATTCTCGGGCTGAACGTTTGACTTCGAATTCGAATAACGCACATAACCGCTGAGCGAAATATCAAAGTTGTCCGAACGGTAATTAAAATTCAGACGTTCGCTCAGGTTGAGGGTTTTTGCCTTGCTCTTCACACTGCTGCTCTGTCTGCTCATGCTTATATAAGAGACGCTGTTGCTGAAATTCGCATCAGTATGAGTAGAATAGGTAAATTTGGTATTGGCTGGGATAGCCGAATTGAACACGAGACCTCCCGACACGGACCAGTTGCCGTTTATATTGTCGGGCTGCGTTGTCGTTGCACCGGTAACCTCATCGTATGTAGCCTTACGGCTTATGCTGTTCAGGGTGTTGTTGAAATTCGCATAGACATTGAATCCTCTCTGGGCATCCACATTATATGTATTGAAAGTCAGCATAACCCTGTTGCTGAATGAAGGCTTCAACCCGGGATTACCCTTTGTTATGTTCAGCGGATCCGAGTCATCGGTTATGTCAAGCAGGTCTGTCATCGAAGGCTGGCTTGTAGAACCGCGATAATTGAAATTCAGACTCGTCTGCTTTGACCAGCGGTAACGGAACCTGATATTGGGAGAGATATTATACACATTCCGCGTAAGCAATGTATCAATTCCGAAATACTTATATGACATCTCCGTATGCTGCGGTATATAGCTTACACCGGCATTGATATTCATCTTGTCCGTAACATAACGGAACATTACCTGCACGTCATGCCTTTGCGTACGGTAAAGTGAATTCCGGCTCAGACTGTCACTGCGGTACTGTTCATATCCGGGAGGAAGACCCGGGAGAAGCCAGTTATGGTTCAGTGTCATTACATAGTCGGCCAAATCATCGAAAATATATGTAGCGCGGTCACTGTTGCTGTAACTGTCGTTGAAACTGTAGTTCAACTGCAGGAAGAGGTTCTTCAGCAACGGTTCCGTATAGCTCAAACGCAGATTGTAATTCCAGTTCGTTGAAGGAGTCGTAGAGTAACGTTTACGGTCATACCCTGAACTTCCGGCAGTAGCCTGATAATACTTGACGCTGTTCAACGAGTAATTTTTGTTTTCGCCATTGCTGTAGCTGAAATTACCGCGGAAAGTTATGTTGCGGCCTGGCTTTGCGAGCCTGCGGTTAACCTGCAGGTTACCGTTGACCGAGAAGTTCTCGCTGGCACTCATAGATTCATTGTTGCTGCTGTTTATGGCAATACTGTCAAGCATGCCGAACACATCGCCATACATAGCCTTCTCATACAACTCTACATAGTCGAAGGGGTTTTCCCTGAAAGTTGCCGAAGCACTCTTTGACCAGCTGTCCGAGGTAGAATAGCTGACGGACGGACGGAAAATTATGTTCGTCATCGTATCGGGTTTCCATTCAAGACGGAAGTCTGCATTGAAGTTCGATGAACGGCCATGACTGACACTGCGGCTGTTGGAGAACTGATTGCTTCCGATTTGCGGCATGAACACCTCGCTTGAATTCCAACGCTGGGAATCAGTATTCCTATGATTCACGCGCACATTGCCGCCAAGTTCAACCTTACTGTTCTCATATGCAAAGTTGAAACCGGCCTGCTTGGGAGCCACAAGACCGCCTCCGCCCCCACGGAACCCGCGTCCGCCGCCATCGGAGAAGCCCTGGTTGTTGAGGTTATTTGCTGAGAGCATAAGAGTGTATTGCGAATTGTCGTTGTAGTAGTTGGTAGTGTTGCGGAACATATAACGGTCCTTGGTACCGTATCCGGCATCCGTATTGGAGAAGAAACCGTCGGCAACGCCCTGTTTCATCTGAAGATCGAGCACGGTCTCCTCCTCACCGTCATCGATACCGGTGATACGTGAGAAGTCGCTCTTCTTGTCATAGAACTTTATCTTATCGACAGCATCCACCGAGATATTCTTCAAAGCCATATCCTTGTCCGTCCCGAAGAAATCCTTGCCTTTCATGAGGATGCGGTTCACGGTCTTTCCGTTCAGTTTTATTGTTCCGTCCTCCTCGATGGTTACGCCCGGATATTTCTTTATCAGCTCCTCCAGCATAGAACCTTCAGCCACACGGAATGCAGCTGTATTGTACACAAGAGTGTCACCTGAAGCAGTCACGGGAGGAACCTCGGCCGTAATGTTCGCGGCGTTGAGAAGCACCGCGTCAACGCCCATCTCTATTTTGCCCAGATTCAGATTCTTTCCGTTCTCGACCTTTATTGTCTTGTTGACGGCATTATACCCTACGAACGAGACGCGCAGATAGTAGTTTGCAGCCGGGACCGACATTGAAAAACGGCCCTCATAATCAGTTGCCGTACCGGCCTTGAAAACGGAGTCAGGCAGCAGAAAGAGCTGCAAGGAGGCACTCTGCAGAGGTTCGCCGGTTTCAGCATCATTCACGACACCGCTCACGGTGCTGTTCTTTGTCTGCGACATTGCCATCAAAGGCAACATCATAAACAGAATGGTAAAATATTTTTTCATATCTATATATATATTCCTGTTTTACGTTTATTTTAGACTAACAATCTTGAATAAAGTTTAAATACATATTCTAAAAAAACAAACATAAATCAAATTAAACAAAACTACATCTTTTTTTTTAATTTTACGCCATGGAAAAGTATCTAAATAAAGAGAACCGGAATGGCATGGAAGAACAGACTGCGCGCGGCATACTCGGGAAGATAGCCGGGAGGACAATAGAGACGGATTTCGGGAAACCGTTCCTTGAAGGTTTCCGTGCCCTGCGGAATGACGGAAGAGAAGAAGAGATGAAGGTTGCGGCTTATGTCTGCTCGCTCTATCTGTCATGCGCATTCACGGAGTTCCCCACAGAAAAAATGCATCTGTTCATCCACAACACACGGGAGAGCTACAGCCGCTTCTCATTCGACTGCCGGACATATGAAAAGCTGTACGGGATGATGCCGAAAGAGCCATTCAGGTTGTTGGGAAACGATGGCAGACCCGTTGTCCGCGATTGCAGCAAGCAGGAGATTTTCGAAGCTTTCGATTTCTTCACCAACCATTGACCGAGAAGGAGATTTTGCCTTTTTTAAACATTTTTACCGGAATTATATTGCAGAAAACAAATCTTTTTAAGTATGTTTGCAGAAATGTACAAACTGCAAATTATTAATTTATGAATCTTAGCAAGAGATTTTTCGGCATTCTGGCCACACTGTTTTTAGGTACCGTTCTTGTTTCGTGCAGCGAAACAGAAGAGAGGAATCCGTTCGAGGAGCAAAAAAAAGGTGATTTCAGCCCGAAACAGGTTGTCATCTCAAAGATAGGCGACAACAGAACAATCGTCGAAAGCTGGAAAAACATAAGAAGGGATAACGAGAACAGAGTTACCGGCTATGAATACGCATTCGAGATGAAAGGCGACATCTTTCAGGTTGAAAGCAGGAACTGCACGCTCGATTACTACACCGATTTCAACAAAAACGAGTGTATAAGGAACAGGTACATAGTAGAGTACACAAAAACTGACAGAGGCATTACAGAAAAATATACCGAAAACGTACTGGAAGACGTGACAATAAATGCACGCGGCTATATAAGCAGGATAGAGACAGTCACTGACCATTTCGCCAACAACTCCACCGAGGCCGTAACCACGACCAGCGAAAGAGTCTTTACGTACAACGGCGATCTGTGTACAGCAAGCACATACAACGACGAGGAGTACAAGATAACATACAATTACAAATGGGACGGTTACATGCTGAAGAACATAACTGTCCTCAAGGAGAACAAGAAGGACGGCAGCGTGGAATACAACACATACGCCTACACGTTCGACAAGAAGGCGATATATCCTTATACCGGCACAAGCCTAATGCCGTTTGTCCAGAGCGGCATGCCACAGATATACGCGGCAATGGGTTACTTGGGCAAATGTACCCCATACGTATTGCAGGAAGAGACACAGGGCGGATACACAAAGTTCGGTGACATGACATCGAACAACATCAAGGTGCACAACTACTTCAACCTTGAAGGCGACCCGACAATGAAAATGACATATACTGCATTGTCAAACATATACAACAGCTATAGTATAACATTCAGCAAATAAAATGCTAAAGAATCTCACAAATTACGGATTGCTCGGAGACAAGGAGCTGGTCGAGAGACTGACAGCCAAGCCTGCCGATGAAGAACTGCACGGTTATTTCTTCAATGAGAGATGCAGGGAGTTGCTGAAATACATCTCCACCGCTATACTCAAATGCGATGACACCAGGATGATTGTCGGCGAGCTATATGAATTCCTTGCCGACAACGACTGGGCTGTCCTGAGAAAGTGGAAAAACAGGGACGGCGCATCACTGTACAGCTATGTGGCCAGATGTTCCATAAACCACTTTATGAGACTGAACAGAGCCGAGAAGAAAAGAGCCGAAAAAGAGTTCGTGCCGGAGAGTCCCGAACTGCTGGAGATAATGAACAATTCGATAGAGGAAGAAGAGTGCGAAACACCCCCTGTATGGAAAGCATATGAAATGCTGAACGAGAGAGACAGGGAACTGCTTCGCCTGCTAATAATTGACGGCAAGAGCACTCTTGATGCTTCCAAAGAGCTATGGAAGTATATAAGAAGTGATTCCGACCCGGAAAAGATTAATCCAAAGCGCATACAGTGCACATTGTCGATGGCAAAGCACAGAGCACAACTGACACTTCTGGAAAAATTGAAAAGCCTGACATCGAACTGAGGCATACACCATATTGACACGAAAGGAGCCTGTACAAGCGGGCTCCTTTCGTGTCAATATAATCGGGGTATAACTTACTCCTTTACTACAGGCATTACATATACATTGGTCTCCTTTGTTGAAAAGCCGCATGAGCGGTAAAGCCTGTTGGCTGCGACACGCGAAGGACGCGAAGTGAGCATCAGCACACCGCCGCCCGACGAGGCTGCGAAGGCACAGGCGTGTTCAACAAGCCTACGGCCCACCGACTTGCCGCGCACGGCCTCATCTACGACCACATCCTCAATCCACATCTTGCGCCCTGTAGGAGCCACATATTCACCAAGAGTCAGCATACCGCATACACGGTCCGCGCATTCGGCAATGAAAAGATGCGAAGAAGCAGATTCAACGATTGCGCGCAACTCTTCGGTTCCGAAACGGTGCGGCGATGAAGAGAGTTGCGGCAACAGCGCATTCACCGCACAGACATACCTTTCATCGACAGAATCGAGTTCAAAGATTCGGAGTTCTTCCATTCTTACAACTTTACCTTATACTTGACACCGGCCGACTCATTATGCATTCGGTCGAGGACAGTCACTACAAAAACATAGCTACCGTGCATATCCTCGGGAAGAACCAGGTACGGACGCGCGGTTATCTTCATTATCTTGGACGGATCGTCAAGGTTTACGGCCTCACCCTTTCCGAAGCAATATACCACATAACGGTAAGGGGCATTCATGACATCGCTCACTTTCTCATCGACAAGCCATACAAGAACCTTGTCTCCCTTGTCATCAATGACGCTGACCCCGTTCACCTTCTTGGGCGCAACATTATCGATAAAAGTATATTTCGGCATAAGTGCCGGATAGCGAAAATACTCCTCTTCCATTACATCGCGATAACCGCCTACATTGTTGGCAGCCGATGCAGCATCCCAGAAACATGAGCCCAATATATTCTTCTGCGCACGCTGCATGTCATACTTTCTAAGTTGCTGGTTTCCGGTTATGGATGAATCGTCCTTGGCCTTTACCGTACGGTTGACGTCCTGACCGATATACAGTGGACGACCCGACGCATTTTCGGCCCACCATGCCACAAGTTCCTCATAATCGGCTGCAGAATGGCCTATTTCCCAATACAACTGAGGAAGACAATAGTCTATCCAGCCTTCGTCAATCCACATAAGAACATCGGCATAAAGATCATCATAGCACTGAAGCCCGGTTGTCTTGCTGCCGAATTCCCATGTCCTGGCATTACGGTAAATTCCGAAAGGCGAAATTCCGAACTTGACCCATGGCTTTGATGCTCGTACCGTCTTATGCAACTGCAATATCAGTTCATTGACATTATTTCTTCTCCATTCGGCCTTGCTCTTGCCGCTGCTGTTACGGAACCATTTGTCATCGGGAAAATCCTTTCCTTTGGCAGGATAAGGATAGAAATAGTCGTCCATGTGAATTCCGTCAACGTCGTAACGGGCGACGATATCCTTAACGACATTGCAGATATGTTCCCTGTTGCTTTCCAGTGCAGGATTGAAGAAAAGCTGTCCGTCATACTTGATAAAATTCTCGGGTTTCTTCGAGCTCATATGGCCGGGGGCAACCTTTTTGGTTCCCTTGGTACATGCACGGTAAGGATTTATCCAGGCATGCAACTCCATATTGCGTTTGTGACACTCCTCGACCATGAACGCAAGGGGATCCCACCCGGGAGAACGTCCCTGAGTTCCTGTAAGATAGCGGCTCCAGGGTTCAAGTTTCGATTCATAGAGAGCATCACCCTCGACACGTACCTGAAAAATGACCGCATTGACATGCACCTTCTGGAGATTGTCAAGCATCTCTGTGAGATACTTCTTCATAGTCTTTTCGTCCATGCCCATGAACTGGCCGTTCACCGCCTGTATCCAGGCACCGCGGAATTCACGTTTTGGTTGCAGAGGCGCATCTGCCACCCCGGAATTTTTCTTGCTTGCACAAGATGCCAAGAACAGTATCACGAGAAGCGATAGGATTTGTTTGATTTTCATATTCTGTCATTTTTTTACATTCTACTGCGAAGATAACGAATTATCACTACAAATCAGCCGAACATGCTACATTAATTGAGAAACGGCCCGAATTTCTCATAAAACGGCTTGACAGAAGTGAAAGATGCGCGACTTGATGCTTATTTACGGCAATGAAGGGAATATATGGTATTTTTTTACATAAAAGAGTGAAGAATTGGCGGCTTTTTATGTACTTTCGCAAGTAAATAAAGAGGAGAGCAGCATATGGAGGACAAGAGGAATATCATAATAAAAGGAGCAAGGGTCAACAACCTGAAGAATGTCGATGTCGCTATTCCGCGAGGCAAGCTTGTGGTCGTCACCGGCCTTTCCGGCTCCGGAAAATCCTCGTTGGCCTTCGACACCCTCTATGCCGAGGGACAGCGGAGATATGTCGAATCGCTATCTTCGTACGCAAGGCAGTTCCTGGGACAGATGAACAAGCCCGAATGCGATTTCATCAAGGGCATTCCTCCTGCAATAGCCATTGAGCAGAAGGTCAACAACAGGAACCCACGCTCCACTGTGGGAACATCTACCGAGATTTACGAATACCTCAAGTTGCTTTATGCCAGAATCGGAAAGACCTTTTCACCCATAAGCGGAAACATTGTCAAGAAGAACAACCCGGAGGATCTTGTGGAGTGTATGAAGAGCAGACCCGAAGGCACGCGTTTCCTTCTGCTTGCACCAATCCCCAAACGCAAGGGGCGCGACATGGAGCAGCAGCTGACCATTTACCTCCAGCAAGGTTTCACGCGAGTAGTGCTTGACAAAGAGATAGTACGCATTGAAGATTACTCCTACAGAAAAGGAGACACACCTACCCTATTGATAGACCGTCTTAGCGTAAGTGAAAGCAACGAGACTGTAAGCCGTCTTCTCGACTCTGCCGAGACGGCATTCTACGAAGGTGGAGGAACATGCCTTCTCCAGTTCATGGACGAAGAAAAACCGCATGAGTTCAGCATACGTTTCGAGGCAGACGGAATTACTTTCGAAGAGCCTACCGAGCAGATGTTCTCGTTCAATTCACCTATTGGTGCATGCCCCGACTGTGAAGGTTTCGGCCGCATAGTGGGAATAGACGAGGACCTGGTAGTCCCGAACAAACTGCTGAGTGTCTATGACGGAGCCGTATTCTGCTGGCGTGGAGATAAGATGGGAGAATGGAAAAACGAATTTTGCCGCCGCGCGCCACAGGACAATTTCCCTATTTTCGAGCCATACTATAACCTGACGCAGGAGCAGAAGGATTACCTGTGGCACAAAGGCCCATGGATTGAAGAATACGGAGAGGGTATATGCATAGACAACTTCTTCAACATGGTCAAAGCAAACCAGTACAAGATACAGTACCGTGTGATGCTCGCACGCTACAGAGGAAAGCCGATATGTCCTACATGTCACGGAACAAGACTGAAGAAGGAGGCCGGATACGTAAAGGTGGGAGGGACCAGCATCGTAGAACTGGTAGAGATGCCGATAACAAAGCTAAAGGCATTCTTTGACGGACTCGTACTCGACGAGAACGACACGGCCGTAGCCTCACGCATACTAACCGAGATAAAAAGCCGAATAAACTGCCTCATTGATGTAGGCTTGGGGTATCTGACCCTGAACCGCCTTAGCAACACCCTTTCGGGCGGAGAGAGCCAGCGCATAAATCTGGTGACATCGCTCGGAAGTGCGCTGGTGGGGTCATTGTACATATTGGATGAACCGAGCATCGGACTTCACAGCCGTGACACGGGAAGACTTATAAGTGTTCTCTACCGTCTCCGCGACCTCGGGAACACAGTTGTCGTGGTAGAACATGACGAGGAGATAATACGCGCTGCCGATTACATCATCGATGTTGGCCCCAAAGCCGGTTCATACGGAGGTAATATCGTATATCAGGGAGACATGGGCAACCTGCAGAACGGCAGCGACAGCTACACCGTCAAGTATCTTCTTGGCGAAGAGACCATTGAGACGCCTGCGCACAGACGTACGTCGAACAACCACATATTGATAAAGGGGGCTAGGGAGAACAACCTCAAAGGGATAGACGTCGAGATACCGCTCAATACCATGACCGTAGTGAGCGGAGTAAGCGGCTCTGGCAAATCGACTCTGGTGCGCAACATTCTCTACCGTTCCCTCATGCGCCATTTTGGAAATGCCTGCGAAGCACCCGGACAGTGCGAATCGCTCGAAGGAGCACTCGGCAGACTCAAAGGAGTAGAATTCATTGACCAGAACCCTATCGGAAAGTCATCACGTTCAAACCCGGCCACATACCTCAAGGTATATGATGAGATAAGACACCTTTTTGCCCAACAGCCGCTTGCCAAACAGTTGGGATTCGGTGCCGGATATTTCTCGTTCAATTCAGACGGGGGACGCTGTGACGAGTGCAAGGGCGAAGGAACGATTACCGTGCCCATGCAGTTCATGGCCGACCTGAAGCTTGAATGCGAAGCCTGCCACGGAAAGAGGTTCAAGAACGAGGTTCTGGAGGTCACATTCCACGGCAAGAATATACACGACATACTGGAAATGACCATCGGCGATGCCATAAACTTCTTTCAGGAACACGGACAGAAACGCATTGCCGACAGCCTTCAACCATTGCAGGATGTAGGGCTCGCATACATAAAGCTGGGCCAGTCGTCATCAACCCTGTCAGGAGGAGAGAACCAGCGCGTGAAGCTCGCCTATTATCTTAGCCAGCAGAGCGACCGCCCCACCATGTTCATCTTTGACGAACCCACGACCGGACTGCATTTCCACGACATAAAGAAACTGCTGAAATCGTTCAACCGCCTGCTTGAACGCGGCCATTCACTTGTGATAATCGAGCACAACATGGATATAATAAAGTGCGCCGATTACCTGATAGACCTTGGCCCTGAAGGAGGAGAGAACGGGGGAAACCTTGTCGCTGCCGGCACACCGGAAGCGGTTGCCGCATGCAAGGATTCATATACAGGAGAATTCCTGAAAGAGAAGCTTGGGATATAGGAGGAAATTGCACGGAAATGGTCAGAAAACCATTTCAACCTCCTTGAAGGCATAGCGTAACAATGAGCCGTCGGTGCGCCTCAGCAACAGATGCCCCATTGGTTCGACACCCTCGATTAGGGCTTCAAATGCACCGTTTGCATCAATGAAATTCCGTTTTTCACCGAACCCGAGCAACAGGTCCCTGTACTCTGCGTCAACGCTTTCACGGCATAGTTTCATTTGATCGTAATAGTGGCTGAAGCAGTCGAGAAAGGTATTCAGGACATCATCCACCGCAATTTCCCGCCCAAGAAGCATCTTCATCGATACCGGCACCCTGTCCATCGGCTGGAAGTCACACTGATTGACATTCAATCCGATGCCGATTATGGCCTGCTCAACAAAAGCGCCACAACAGTCCAGTTCTATAAGTATCCCGGCCAGTTTACGTTCACCGACGTATATATCATTGGGCCATTTGAGCCTTGTATCAATGCCGTGACACTTCATTGCTACATGCACAGCAACAGCCACTGTTTGCGACAACAGAAACTGGTTGTAAACCTCGAGCGACCCTCCGGGACGTACAAGCAGGCTCATAAGCAGGTTCTGCCCCGGCTCCGATGCCCAAACGTTCCCTCTCTGGCCGCGACCGGCGGTCTGATGTTCCGCAACCACAGCCACAGCATTGTAACCGTCGTGCCACAAGGCGGCAGCCTCATCACGCACATAACAGTTAGTTGAATCAATGGCACGGAGCCGCTTTACCAATATGTCACTTGCCATATTTCACACGGATTTTCTTTGGAAGTTTCTTGAGTACCTCATCATATGAGTGGTCTATCAGAGAGCGCACCAGAGCATCGTCAAGAGCCATTATGTCGAGTTGGTTCCAATATTTCTTGTTCATATGCCATGCCGGAGTTATCTGCCGATACCTGTCGCGCAGTTCGACGGCATAGTCCGAATCACATTTCACGCAGAACCACCCGGTATTTTCAAGGTCAACGATAGCAAATATCCTGTTCTCGACCCTGAAAGCCAGTGTAGTCTCGTCAAAAGGGAAATCCTCGGTCGCATTGAATTTGCCCAAACAATATATGCGTGCATCCTCTATATTCATAATCATGCAAATCTACCAGGTCGCATAGAATGCGTCCCTTATATGCTCTATTCTGTAAGGTTCGGAACGGCCTATCACCGTAACAATATCAAACCTGTATTTGAGGTCTATACAGTTCCTTTTGACATATGCCTCGGCTGCACGCAAAAGAAGTTCTATCTTCCTGTCATCCACAGCATCGGCAGCGTTTCCGTACTCCTCGCTGCTACGGCTCTTCACCTCGACGAAAACAAGCGTATCGCGTTCCTTGGCTATTATATCTATTTCCTTGTGCCCTGAGCGCCAATTATAATGGAGAATGGCGAAACCCTTGTCAAGCAGATAGCGCGAAGCAAGCATCTCGCCTTTATTTCCAAGAAGATTATGTTCTGCCATAACAGTGCCTATAAATGATATATACATGGCGAAGATAGCACTTAGAACAAGGAAAAGCAAACGAAAACTTGCATTTCGCGACAAGTTGCACTATTTTTGCAAAGATTGAGCACTATACGATGAACACCAGAAAGAAAAAAACAGTAAAAGCAACGACTGCACGCACCCAACCGGTGCGCCACTCACGCGTGGTGTGTCTTGTCAGTGACGAGGAGATGAAGATAATTGACGACTACCTTAAGAAGTACCGCATAACCAACAAAAGCAACTGGATGCGCGAGACACTTCTATCTTTCATATACAAGAACCTTGACGAGGACTACCCTACCCTGTTCGGGGAGCACGACATGCGTCGATGAACAACACAACAAATGGACGATACCTATTACATGAAAATGGCACTCGCCGAGGCACGCAAGGCCTTTGACAAGGATGAAGTGCCCATCGGAGCGGTCATCGTGTGCAAAGGACACGTAATCGCAAGGGCACACAACCTGACGGAGATGCTCAATGACGTCACGGCTCATGCCGAGATGCAGGCGATAACCGCGGCCGCATCAGCAATAGGAGGCAAATACCTTTCCGACTGCACACTCTATGTTACCGTAGAGCCCTGCCCCATGTGCGCCGGTGCCATCGCATGGGCCCAGACGGGACGTCTTGTATATGGTGCCGATGATGAAAAGCGCGGCTACAGGAGGTATTCACCGGAGGTCCTGCATCCAAGGACAGAAGTTGTTTCGGGCATATGCGCCGAAGAATCGGCCGCATTAATGAAGCAGTTCTTCCAGTCCAAGAGATAACAATAAAGAAATACATAACATAATGATGGTGGCCCTGTTTACTTTTGGGTCACCATCATTATTCGGGATATTGAATAAAAAGAAATGTTTAAAAGCTTTTTACCCGGCTTTATCCGTTACATCAGAAGCAAGTCAAGTTCCGATGCTTCTACTTTCTTTTTCCGAAAGGAATGTTTATACCCAACGACACGCTTGAATTCATATTGTCGAGCGGAATGAACTCCTTGCTCACTTTACCAAGGAAACAGTCTGTTCCCACAAACAGATTGAAGCCGGTCAAGTGTATATTTGCCATTGCACCGAAGCCAGCCCCCATGTTCGACGCTGTTCCGCTGACAGCCAGGTCGAACCACTTTACAGGAGCTATATTAGCCATAAGAGAGAACTGGTGCAAAGGGTAAATTTTATCGAAACGGCTTGTATAAAGGGCACCGACACTCAAGTTCTTGTAAAAAGGCATTGAATATTCGACACCGAGGTTCAATGTCGCTGAAAGAGCCTTGCTCTCACTGCCGGAGCCCATATTCTTGAGAGTCAGAAACTCTTCGAGGTCATCACCCAAATCATTGAACTGGTCCTCAATGCTTGCGCCGGAAACATCACCATTCATGGAGATATTCTCGAAACCGTCAAAGACAAAAGGCGAATCATTGGAAATACCGGCCTTTGCCACATTGCTCCAGTTCATAAAGCCGATATCATTGACAGATGCAGAAACCACTAGTCCTTCAGTCAGGAGATTGCTGAAATCATATGTTATACCAAGATCAAGGCCCATACCGAATCCATTGACACCCGGGGTAATATTCTCATAGCCATCTACCGCCCCGTCGGGATCATTCGTGAATTCACCGCCGAGCGCGATACTTGCCGAGCCCTGCGCATTTATCATCCACTGCTTGCCGTTGAGAGAAACGTCCATCCTGTCGAACAGAACATCGGCATATCCGGCACCGAGCAAGAATTTCAACCGGGCACCGACCGTGATGTCATGTGTCACCTTACGGGAGTGGCCGAGAGCGATATCTACATAATTGCTTGTAGTCAGATTAAGGTTGCGTATGGAATAATCCTTGCTGCCCATGACCTTCATAAACTTGAACATACTGTGCGGAATGTTCAATCCCGAACGCGAATGCACTCCCAAATCAATGGTATTGTATCCGCCGAAAGCCCTGAAGCCAGCCGAGAACAATGTAAGGTCCAAATTCGAGGACATTCTATTATCCGTATCAAGAGCACCGAGAAAATCATCAGCCTTGACAGAGGGATGCATGAATGTCACAAGGTCGGTGCCGTTCGGAGCTTTGTATATGAAATTGGCAAGACCGAAGTTGCCGGCAGTGTTGACAGTCAAATTACCCAACGTCGGCAGTGAAACGAAATTCTGGTCACCCGTCATTGCAGGATTTATCCTATAACGGTAAGCGTTTCCTTTAAGGAAATATCCGGTTCTCAAGGCCTCCTGTGCCGATACCGTTACGGAAAAGAGCAGCATCAATGCTACGAAGCCCAAGTTTTTTATATAGTGTCTGTTTTTCATAATATCTCTTTTAAATAGGTTAATCATGTCCGTATCAGTTCATGTCAACAATTATCTCATCATCTATCGTGACAGAGATATCCTTCAACTGAATATATTCATTAGCATTGAACTTTCCGTTCCCGGTACCTTCAACCGTCAAGTCAATGCTATACAGTTTGTCCAGTTCGCCATTGCCAGCAGAGAGATCTATTTCTACAGGCGAGCTTACAGGCTCTGTCACAGCCGCACCGTCCATACCCTTTCCTGCCGAGATTATACCGTTGATTATTACTTTTATACCATTGAGTCTGTTTCCATCCTTATCATAGGCAACCACAGAAGGTTTTAGCTCCAACGGAATGGTATTGAGCACCGTGAAGTCCAATGATACGGCTTTCACATCGGAAACGCCTTCGGGGGCATCCTTCTGACCTTCACCGAAAATCTTATCTATTCTCTCGGTGTATGCAACCCTGAATTCATCGAACACAAGGGGAACACTTACCTGATAACTGCCCGAAATGTCAAAATTATTGCCAAGTTCAAGTGTAGAATAACGGCTGTCATCCATTCTGGCAGCCACCTCGACATACACCTTATCGGGGATTCTCTTCACTAGATTGTTCAATTCCGGAACCTGCAATGTAGTATATCCCGGAACCGTTGCTGCATAGCGGTTAATGAAGATATTGTTCGTTGTCGCACCTTCAAACACGAGATTAGCATTAACCTCAGAACCCTCTATCACGTCACCGTTGCTGTCGTATCCCACAAAACGTGCATCGGCAAGCACCCTGGCATCGACCGGATTTACAAAGCTTACAAAAATGCGCGGATCATTGAAATCGAGGTAGGCATCTTTAAGGAAGTCAAGGTCATCGCCAAGATTGAGGTCAACAACCTCATTCAAGGGATTGATTGACGGAGAGAAGACACCCTCGACACTCTTTATTTCCATCCGGTCTATATCGAACTGCACCTCAACATCGACAGACTGGATGTGAGTAACATTCTTGAAGCCGAAGAAAACAGTATCGGAATCGACATAACCACTTGCGGCAAGTGTTTCACGCAAGGAAATCATACCGTCGTTTACAGGCAGATATCCCTCCTTGTAATTGGAGAAATCAAGTCCTTTCAAACCAAATTCGCAGGCATACTCGAGTGTTTGGGTTGCATCGTCATAAACCATATCACCGGACAGCAGCAGTTTGCCGGGGGCAATGCTTTCATCTGCAAATACCACGTATTCCGGAACATTCACTACAAATCCACCATCTTTACCGCCGATACGTAGCCTGTCAACAATCTCCAGCATATCGTCGGACTGATGATCGGCACTGTATATTTTCACTTTTATTGACATCTTGGCATCATTCCTGAAACTGAGAGTGCGCAATTTGACTATCTCTTCGGGAACAGACTGCTCGATATTGAAGGTTGTCTTGTACTCAATATCCTGATGCACTTTGTAAGGATACTTCTGCTTCTGGATCTCCTCCTGCATCCATGGCGGTAAATTGGCATATTCATCCGAAATATCCAAGAGTTCAAAATCGTAATGTCTTTTCTCACCCGCAGGGTCAATCACAATATTCATATTCCCGATTTCGAAAGATTCCGATGAGAACTCGCCAGCCTTAAATATGGAGTAATCGCCCTCTGCATCTATTTTGAGCAGATCTATTCCTGTACTGTCAAGAAGTTCAGTAAGCATTATCTTCTCTGTCGAACCTATTGGAATGGAAAGACCCTTACCGACACCGACAGTCATATCGATTTCTTTTGAAAGATCGTAGCTCCCGTCAACACAGCCTGTCATCAAAAGAGAGGACAAGAGCAACGAAAAAGAATAAAGGCCTGCTGTAATAAATTGTTTTTTCATAAGCCCCCTTTTTAGAAGTTTTTATACATTTTTTCAAAATTAAACAATTAAATCCACCAAGCAAAAATTAACATGCCATTATTTCACGAACAACCTCATTTTTTACAGATTGTGCCCACGGAACAGACTATAGCAAATGCCCGTACTGTAAGAATTCGAGGTAAAGACCATTGTGTTTGTAAACAAAACACGACATATAACGACAAGAAAACGGCATGGATACCGATTGTAACCACACCGTTGTTATTTAAAGCCGATTCCACGAAATGAGACCTATTTTATCTCCTCATAATCGACATATTCACCCTCGTTCTTGTCAAAGAGTTTCTTGTGTTCCGATTTGTTTTTTGTTTTGACCTGTTCGGCATGCTGCTCTTCACTGCCGCTTGCATTCCAGGTTGTCCTATGATAATAGGTACGTCTTTTCGGAGCCAGGCCGAACCAGGAAAGAACGGTATTCAGCAAAGAGAGAAGTATTGCAGGCACAAGCAATACCAGGAACAGACCGACAAACAATATTATAAAAATTATTCCCATATCTATTCTGGACAATAAAAGAACAATTTGACAACAAAAGAGCCGTCAATTGGTTTAAAGAATCAATCGATTGCTTTCTTGCTGTTCCTGAGATGGATGGCTATGGAGAATACCAGATACCAAGAGATTATCGCAACCGGGGCAAGATAACCGAGGATGAACATCGGCAATGACCCCAACAGGAATATATACCTTGTCGAATTGCACCTCCAGCTCATATTCTTGAACTTGAGAGAGAACATCGGTATCTCCGATACAAGAAAATATGAGAACAGACAGATAAGCAACAGAAGGAACAGCCAACCGTAGTGCAGGCTATACACCCACTGCATACCGCCGGTTATAAGCGAAGACCAAAAGAGCGCGTTCGCAGGAGTAGGCAGACCTATAAAGCTGTTTTTCTGACGGGTATCTATATTGAACTTAGCCAGACGGTATGCCGAAAAGACGGCAATAAGAAAAGCCGAATAAGGCAATATGTCAGCCCACACACCCATGCTGGCAGGATAATAAAGACAATCCCTCATATACACGAACACTATGGTCGAAGGAGCAAGTCCGAAGGTGATGTCATCGGCAAGCGAATCTATCTGAACTCCCATTGGAGAAGAGACCTTGAGCAGACGCGCTACCATACCGTCGAAGAAATCGAACACCGCTCCCAGCACAATGAATGCCATCGCGAGTTTGAATTCGAGGTTAAACGCCATCACACATGCCACACAACCCGAAAAAAGGTTGCAGCAGGTTATCGCATTCGGTATATGTTTCTTTATAGACATATCACTTTGTATTCAGGTTTGCTACTACAGTTTCGTTTCCTACGGTCTTCTGGTTCAACTGTACCTTGATGTCGGCATCCAGCGGCAAATAAAGGTCAACACGCGAACCGAATTTTATGAAGCCCATATGCTGGTCGATGAAACACTCCTCGCCGGCTGCCGCATATGTAACGATACGGCGCGCCATGGCACCTGCAATCTGGCGGACAAGAATCTCGCGCCCGTCCTCCATCCTTATCACCACAAGCGAACGCTCGTTCTCAGTGCTTGCCTTCGGGAGCCATGCCTTATGGAACTTTCCTTTCTGATGTTCCGCACGCACCACCACACCGTCAACCGGATACCAGTTGGCATGCACGTTCATGGGACTCATGAAAATGGAGACCTGAATCCTTTCATCCTTGAAGTGGTCAGGTTCAAACACCTTTTCTATAACAACAACCTTTCCGTCGGCTGGAGCCACTACCACATTCTCGACATCACCCGGAAATATTCTCTTGGGGCTACGGAAAAAGTTCACCATCAGTGCATAAAGCACAGCCAGAACAGCCGTCAGGCCTATATTCAGCAAACGAAGACCTGGCAAGAAATACCACATTGGGAAAAGAATTGCCGCAAAAAGCACAAACGAGCCTATAAGAATGCCCGTACCTTCACTGTGGATTCTATAATCCTTCAGTTTCCTGATTCTTTTGAATTTTTTCATAGATTACAATCTACATATCGTTTCACAAAAATAGGAATAATTTATTAAACGGCAAACAAAAAAAGGCAAAAAGAGCCTTGATAAACAAATATCCCTCAAATTTTGTTAAAAAATACAACAAGCGGCAAGGCATCTGCAATGTTGAAAACTTTTTGCAGAAAAGAATGGCACATATGAACAAAAGGTATTATCTTTATCAACAAATTCCGGGATTATGGAACTAATGTTCCACATCACAGGGATAGTACACGTAAAGACAAATAGAAAAAACGCCATATGCAGGATTTTGTTCACCTACACGTTCACTCGCAATACTCGATACTCGACGGACAGGCTGCCATAATGAAGCTTGTTGACAAGGCTATAGCCGACGGCATGAAAGGCATTGCCCTTACCGACCACGGAAACATGATGGGCGTGAAAGAGTTCTTCAACTATGTGAACAAACTGAACGGCAAAAAAAGCGAAGAGCAGAAGTTCAAGCCGATTATCGGATGCGAGGTATATGTAGCGGAACGCAGGCTCTTCAACAAAGAGCTGAAGGAGGATATGCGCGGCCATCACCTCATCCTGTTGGCAAAGAACAAAAAAGGCTACCACAACCTTGTAAAGATCGTTTCGAAGGCCTGGAGCGAGGGCTACTACTACAACCCGCGCACAGACAAAGCCGAAATTGAGAAATACCACGAAGGCATAATATGCTGCTCGGCATGTCTCGGCGGCGAAGTTCCACAACTCATAAAGAACGGACAACTCGACAAGGCCGAAGAGACCGTCATGTGGTTCAAGAACCTTTTCGGTGACGACTACTACCTTGAACTGCAACTGCACAAGGCTACGGTAGAGCGTGCCAACCACGAAGTCTATCCGCTGCAGGTCGAGGTGAACAAGCACATAATTGAACTTAGCAAGAAGTGCGGTGTCAAGCTCATCTGCTCCAATGACGTACATTTCGTTGACGAGGAGAATGCCGAGGCTCACGACCGTCTCATCTGCCTCAGCACAGGCAGGGACCTTGACGACCCCAACCGCATGCTCTACTCGAAACAGGAATGGATGAAGACCAAAGCCGAGATGTGGGAGATGTTCAGCGACGTGCCGGAAGCAATGGCAAACACAGTGGAGATTTGCGACAAGGTGGAATACTACACCATCGACAATGCACCTATCATGCCGAACTTCGCCATACCCGAAGAGTTCGGCACCGAAGAGGGGTACCGCAAAACCATCACACACGAGGACCTTTTCAATGAATTCACGCGCGACGAGAAAGGAAATGTCGTCATGTCTCAGGAAGAGGGCGAAAAGAAGATAAAGAAACTTGGAGGATACGACAAGCTCTACCGAATAAAACTCGAAGGCGACTACCTGCGCAAAATAACCTACGACGGAGCAAAGAAGTGCTACCCGGAACCATTCACCGAAGAGCTCACCGACCGCATAGACTTCGAACTGCACATCATGAAGACCATGGGTTTCCCCGGTTACTTCCTCATAGTGCAGGATTTCATAAAGGCGGCTCGCGAAGAGCTGGGTGTATCGGTAGGCCCCGGCCGTGGTTCGGCCGCCGGAAGCGTAGTCGCTTACTGCCTGGGGATAACCAGGGTCGATCCCATCAAATACGACCTGCTGTTTGAGCGTTTCCTCAACCCCGACCGAATATCGCTCCCCGATATCGATGTCGATTTTGACGATGACGGCCGAGGCAGAGTGCTCAACTGGGTAACTGAAAAATACGGACAAGAGAAGGTCGCCCACATCATCACATACGGCACAATGGCCACAAAGCTTGCAATAAAAGATGTCGCGCGCGTACAGAAACTGCCGCTGGACATATCGAACAAACTATGCAAGGCCATCCCCGACCGTTTGCCGGACGGCATGAAGATGAACCTCCCGAACGCGATACAGGCCGTGCCCGAACTGCGCGAGGCCGAAGCGTCACCCGACCCCATCCTGCGCGACACAATCAAATATGCAAAGATGCTCGAGGGTAACGTGCGCAACACTGGCGTACATGCCTGCGGTACAATCATATGCAGGGACGACATCACGGACCACGTCCCCATCAGCATCGCCGAAGACAAAGAGACCGGCGAGAAGATGCTTGTAACGCAATATGAAGGCAGCGTCATAGAAGAGACCGGACTCATAAAGATGGACTTCCTTGGCCTCAAGACACTCTCTGTCATCAAGGAGGCACTTGAGAACATAAGGCAGAGCCTGAAGATAGAGGTTGACATCGACACCATTCCCATTGACGACCCGAAGACATACGAGCTCTATTGCAACGGAAACACCATCGGCACATTCCAGTTCGAGTCACCGGGTATGCAGAAGTACCTGCGCGAGCTCAAGCCGAGCACATTCGAGGACCTCATCGCCATGAACGCCCTCTACCGCCCGGGACCTATGGACTACATACCGGACTTTATTGAGCGCAAACACAACCCCGCTCTTGTACAGTACGACATCCCCTGCATGGAGAAATACCTGAAAGACACATACGGAATCACCGTATATCAGGAGCAGGTGATGCTTCTGTCGCGTCTCCTCGCCGACTTCACGCGAGGCGAGAGCGACACCCTGCGAAAAGCCATGGGAAAGAAGCTCAAGGCAAAGCTGGATGAACTGAAACCAAAGTTCATCAATGGCGGAAAGAACAACGGTCACGACGAAAAGATTCTGGAAAAGATATGGGCCGACTGGGAGAAGTTCGCGTCATACGCATTCAACAAGTCACATGCCACCTGCTACTCATGGGTAGCATACCAGACAGCATACCTAAAGGCTAATTATCCGTCGCAATATATGGCCGGAGCCATGAGCCGCAACCTTGACAAGATAACAGAAATCACAAAGCTCATGCAGGAATGCAAGAGCATGGGCATAAACGTCCTTGGCCCCGACGTCAACGAGTCACGCCGCAAGTTCAGCGTAAACAAGGCCGGCGACGTACGTTTCGGGCTGTGCGCAGTCAAGGGAGTCGGCGAGAATGCCGTACAGTGCATCATTGACGAACGCGAAGCAAACGGACCGTTCACCAGCATATTCGATTTTGTAGAGCGCGTGAATCTAACGGCCTGCAACAGGAAAAACCTCGAATGCCTTGCATTCGCAGGCGCATTTGACGAATTGCCCGGCGGAATAACCAGAGAACAGTATGCCGGGGTCAACAGCAAGGGCGAACAGTTCATTGAGGCATTGGTAAGGTACGGCAACCTTTACCAGACAGACAAGGCGAATGCAGGCGCGTCACTATTCGGAGACACCGAAATGGCAGAGATTCCCAAGCCGGAGATTCCGGTCGGAAACAATTGGAGCACCCTTGAACGTCTGAACCGTGAAAGAGAGCTCGTTGGCATCTATCTTTCGGCGCACCCGCTCGATGACTACGCGCTCATCCTTAACGAGTTCTGCAACACCAAGGCCGCAGAAGTCGAAAACATGCAGGCACTCGTAGGCCGCAAGATAACACTGGGCGGCGTTGTAAGCGACCCGCCGCGCACAGGCTTCACGAAGAAAGGCAGCCCCTATGGAGTAGCCCGAATCGAAGACTTCTCTGGAACTGCAGAGCTGTTCTTCCTCGGAGAGGACTGGATGAAGAAGCAGAACTATTTCATCCCGGGCAACTTCCTTTATATAAAAGGTAGCTGCCAACCGCGCAAATGGGACCAAACAAAGTTTGATTTCGTAGTTGACAGCATTGAACTTATGCCGGAAATAAAAGACAGCATGGTAAAGAGCCTTACACTCACATTCGACATAATGTCCCTGACAGATGAACTGTACAGCACCATAATAGATTATGCCGAGAACCATCCGGGCAAAAGCAAGTTGATGTTCAAGATAAAGGACTATGAGCAGGAATTTACACTCGAACTTGCCTCAAAAAGCCACGAGATAGAGGTTCAGCAACAGTTCATCGACTATATAAAGAGTTTGGAAAACATAGAATACAGTTTCAATTAACCTAAAAAAATAGAACTATGGCAGTAAATGTAACAAACGAGAATGCTAAGGAGTTTATGGCAACCGAGTTGCCTATAGTATTGGATTTCAGCGCAGCATGGTGCGGTCCCTGCAAGCAGTTGGCTCCCATCATCGACGAATTGTCAAAGGAGTACGAAGGCCGCATCGCCGTAGGCAAGTGCGACATTGAGGAAGCTGACGACCTTACAATGGAGTACGGTATCCGCAACGTGCCTACCGTAATCTTCATCAAGGGCGGACAGATTGTTGACAAATTCGTGGGCTCAAAGTCAAAGGGCGACGTACAGGCAAAGTTCGAAGCACTTCTTTAATCGGCAACCATGAACAACGACGGATTCGACATGGAAGATCTCGATGACGAGAAGACCATCACGTACATCAAGGAGAGATTACCCCAGGACCTGAAGGAAAAGTTCAGCGATGACGAGTTCTATTACTTCCTCGACACCATCTATGACTACTACGACAAGAGCGGTATTCTGGACAACGATGACGATTATGTAGATATAGACATAAATGCCATTGCAGAATTCATTGCCAAGGAAGCCAAGAAGAACGGCATCGGCGACTTCCACCCCGAAGAACTGTTCTTCATAGTAGAGGGCGAGTTGGCCTATAACGGCATTATTGACGACGAGGAGTAATACCCCACCATTACATTAAACGAGATTGGGCCAGGCCCAATCTCGTTCTTTTTAGTTTATAGTCTTTTTCTCCCTCATTGCACAAATACAATGTTTTCTTTCTTAAAAACGCTTATACTATATATCATATATTCAAAATTTGTATTATTTTTGCCTAATATAATAAATGTATATTTGCGTTAAACATATTGAAAAAGAACAAAAAGTACTATGAATTTATTCAAGTTACCTATTTTATGTCTTGCGATTGCAAGTGTGGCCGCCTGTGGAGGCAAATCACATGAAGGAAAACTTGCCGACGGAGCAACGGGAAATATGGAGCAGCATGAGAGCACCGACGTCAATGCTATTGTTCAAGCAAAGCCTGAGATTATGGTAATTCCATCGGACCAGTTTCTCAAGAGTGCAAATTGTCTGAATTCACGCAAAGTTGAAGGAGAGCAGAGAACCGTGCGCAACTATCACAAATTCCTGCTTGAGAACACTGATTTCAAGATGATTGTATCCAAGATACAACAGTCATTCATTGATGAAGACTTCCCGCTCAACGACTTTGAGCAGACGCTCAAGAGCCTGGACACGCAGCGTGCAGAGGACATTGCGGACAACCTCAACCAAGATTCCAAGACACGTCTGTTACAGACTGTATCACCTGACATTGTACTGGAATTCAGTTATGATGCCAGGGCTGACTATTCAAGCGGCAATAACCCGGACAAGAAGGTTAGCTATCTTATCAATGCCATAGACGCCTACACGAACAAGGTTATTGCAAGTGTAAATTCAGAGAATCTGGAAGGCAAGGATGTGATAAATACAATATCGGCAGACTTTAAAAATAAGATTCCTGCGCTGATGGGCGACATTCAGAAATATTTCAATGACATCCTCACACGTGGACGCGAGATAACCGTGCGCATAAACGTTGCAGCCGACAGCAACCAGAATCTATCTGACATAAACATTGAAGGTGACACATACGCCGATGCCATCATCGATTACATAAAAGCAAATACCATAAAGGGTGCCTACAAGATGCAAACAAACACCGCAAACCAACTCACATTTACCAATGTGCGCATAAAGGTGCTGAACGACAACGGCACACAGTATGGTGTGTATGACTGGACACGTGATCTGCAAAAACATCTCAGGAAGAACTTGGGATTGAGTGCCGAGAACCGTTCACAAGGTTTGGGCGAGGTAGTTCTAACCATTAAAGGTATGTAAAGATGAAAAAAATGATCTACACGGCCGCGTTGATCGCCGCACTCGTATCATGCGACAACGCTGCTACAACCAGCGGAAAGAAATTCAACCCGGAGAAGACCAGCACAACAACAATGAGCGATGCCGAACGTCAGGCAGCAATTGAAGCAAAGAAAAAAACTTTGGCAGAGGGAGATATTGATTCACAGTTCTTATTCAACGGCATAAAATTCAGTGTACTCGCTCCTGCTGTCACAGAAGATGTAACCCCGGCAATCTCGGAGAAGATCGCAATGAAAATAATGAACATTGCAGCAAAGAACGGCGTAGGCGGTATTTGCACCAACCCCATACTTGGAATTGTTGTACGGGTTGACAAAACCGAGAGCGCAATGACAAGCACCGCATCGGACAAGGTTATTGTAAAGTTCAACGTCACAATATATTGCGGTAATTTCATCACGGACGATATATATGCGTCATCTTCCGTTACACTTACCGGTGTAGGCAGCAACGAAAGACTTGCAACTTCACAGGCCTTTGACGAATTGAAGAGCACCCCTGCACTGCAGACAATGTTCAGCAAAGCAAGTGAAAGAGCCATGGAGTGGTACAACAATGAGAGCAACGTAAAGAATGCCATTAACAATGCCATTGCCAAACACGACTACGCACTTGCTATGGCAATCCTGTCAAGTGTACCGGCGCAGTCATCCACATTTGAGTATGCTACTGAGCAGAATGCAATTATCAGCGACCTTATGTTCAAATCAAAATCGGCCGAACTGCTTGCCAAAATGAAGGATGCCATTACAGCAGCCAATGGCGAGTACTCGCCCAGCGTTGCAGCCTTTTACAGTCTCATACCCCAAACATCCGAAGTTTACGAGGAAGCCACAGGACTCTTCGCAAAATATGCCGAGACCGTAGAGGCGACACGCAAGGACAAACTAGACCGCGAGCGCGCCCTGGAGGACCGCGCCGCAGCAGATTCCATGAGACTTGAACTTGAGCGACTTGAGATTGCCAAGATAAAAGCCCCCTACGAAGCACAGGCCACATTGGCACAAATAAATAGCCAATCAGAACTTGCGATAGCAGAACTGGATGCTGAGACAAGAGTAAAAGTTGCAGAAGCCGAAGCCACAGGTAAAGCCAATGCCAATACAGGAGGTTTTCTGGGATTGGGAAAACTGTGGGATGGCGGCTTCAATTTAATAAACAATTTGATTGGTATGGCTACAAACGCAGATTAAACCAAATGTTCAACAAAAAAATACGACAAAGATGAAAAGACACTTCTTTTTGGCAATTACAGCCATAAGCTGCGTATTCACATCATGCAGCGACCCCAAGCAACAGTACATTGACGCCTGCAACGATGGTGACTTTGATGAGGCCAGGGAAATTGTAGAAGGACTCGGAACCAACAATGAGGCTTACGCAGAGGGCATCAACTATGTCAACGAAAAAGAGATATACAAGTTGCTTGCCAATCTTGACAAAGACAATGCAAACCGCATACTTTTCCTTTACAACACATACGAGAGCAACTTGATTCCGAACATGAACGACGTTGCAGAAGTCGCAATCTCCAGCGGTGACAGTTATTTGGCAGACAATCTCATCCGCGCAGGTCTCACCCCTGACGAGAGAGTCATACAAGCCGCTATAAACAAGGAGATGATAGAGATAGTTGACCTTTGCCTTAGAAAGGACCCAAGCCTGCTGTCGAACCTTGAAGTTGCTGACTTTGTAAATGAATTCATGGATGAGGCAGATGCTGAGAAACATTTTTCAAAATACCGCAAAGATATATTGAAAAAAATCAGAACAGACCTGCAGGAACTCTCCAGACTAAATATTCCGCCTAGACCGGCATTGGGCCTGCAGAAAAGCGACCATTACGGCGAGTTGGATGAGAGTTACACTAATTACAACAATGCTGTAGAAAATTTGAATAACGGATGTATCAACCTCCTGTCACAGGCAATCAGTGCAGGCGATGATGAATCCATCAAGAAGATTATTTCACTGATGCGTCCGACATTGGCAGGCCAGAACCTCGGCGACTGGGAGGATGTTGTAGTACATAGCGGCTACAGCAGCGTTTATAATGCCTTTGATGTAAAGGAAGATTACAGCCACATTGAACGAGCACGCCAAATGGTGGAAGCTGCCCAGTAAACAACCGTCAACCGGACTTATAAAGAGGATGATCCAAAGCCCTGTTTTTGAACAAGCAATCCCCGCTAGAGCACTCTAGCGGGGATTGTATTCTTTGTATAATAACTTTTGAGTCATTCTTTTTGTTTTTTCTTTTACTGCGCGTGAAGCGGAGCGGAGCATTAAAAAAACATCAGCACTGCGCAGTGCTGATGCTATAATAATAGTTCTATTCAATTATATTGGTGTCCGATAAAAATTTGGCAATAATATAGCAGTTGACCCAAATATTGTTTGTCATACTGAGCAAAGCGAATTTTGCAACTAAACGAGTTAAAACCAAGTTTACTTGAAGTTTTTACAACGAGTGTTTGCAAAATCGCCGTAGGCAGTGTATCTA
>JAZRLO010000028.1:0-7318 GCA_045646845.1 Bacteroidaceae bacterium | reverse complement strand
CATAGGCGAAAAGGTGGCACAGACCGACTCCCTACTGCAGCTAAGCAAAAAGCAGCTACGCAAGCAAAGCACCATAGGCTATTACCAAAAAGCCGCCAAACTCGGCAACACCGATGCACAGTACAGGCTCGCGCAATTCTATGAAGATGGCTACTATGTAAAGAAAAGCAAGAAACGCGCCTTCAACTGGTACCTGCACGCCGCCTACAGCGGACACCCCGAGGCCGCCGAAAAGGTTGCCCGCATGTACGAAAAAGGCAAAGGAACAAAGCGCGACGACCAAAAAGCCGCCGCCTGGTACCGCGTAGCCATGGAACACGGCAGCCAAACAGCCAAAGAAAAGATTGATTGGTACAACATTTTCAGGTTCTTCAATGAATAGCAAAACAGCAAGCTTTTCAGCAAAGCGATCCAATGACTTTTAAGTTTTGCTATAGGCGAGATTTTCAGCAAAGCGAGCCAATAACTTTTAAGTTTTGCTATAGGCGAGATTTTTAATAACTTTGCAAATATAAACGACGCCAAGCTCCTCCCCTCCCTGAGGCGGAGGTGTCGGCTTGCCGACGGAGGGGAGCAAAAAGCAAAGAAAAAACTAAGTTGTACCGAAATATACAAAAACATCTAACAATATGAATAAACTAAACATTATCGCATTATTGGCAATTTTCTCTTTGTCGTGCTTGAATTCATCGGCACAGTTTGACTCCAAGGATTGGGATAAGCAGAAAGAACTGACCGAAGTCCGCAACAGGCATAAACCTAAAGGTGTCGGCAGGGGCTTCAAGAAACTATATAAAAAAGAATATGGTTTGAGTAAAGTACAGTTGCCTTTCAATTCTTTTACAAGTATTTATCCAGGGTATGAATCTATTCTATTGCACAGAAATGACTACATAGGAACTTGGAGTAACCAGATTGTTCTGACCTCATCGGACGGTGATTGTATAGTCTATATTCCGGTCATTAGCCGGTATGACGATGCTTGGTTGAATAATAATATTTCAGACGTCAAGGAATTAGTTGCGGTGGATGTCGTGTGCAACAGGGATGATATAAATTATTGGCAAGTAAAGATTTCCGGGGACGATATCGACAGAATAATTGACGAGAATGTAATGGTGTACGAAGGAGACTCACACACCGCACAATGTGGAGCCGATGTAATGCTGCTATGCAAATTCCCCTACAGAGAAAAAATCTGCACTTATGGTAAGGGGGGCTATATCTCCATTCACGAGGAGTACCCCCATTACTATACACTTGATATTTACAAGGAGGGCCACAAACCCATTAAAATGCATTTGTTTGTTACAGACAAGGGTTCTGACAAAATAGACAGCTACCTGTCGGATATATGTGGCTCTTTGAAGTTTTAGACAAACTCAAGAGTGTGAACATACAAGAAATGTTTTATAAAAAGGTTGTACGCGTACAACCTTTTTTTATTGTTAATACAAACAGCAAGAAGAAATTGGATATAGTAAAATTTTGAACAATAAAGGAATTAAAACTTCTTTTTCTGTTCAAATTTTTACCATTAAAACAAATCAAACGGAAATTCTTTCCAACTGCACTGCTTGCCATTGTTACATTCATTTAACACTTTTACAACGAACACTTAATCTTAATATACGTTCATTGCAGAAGGAATAACAAATAAACAACAGGAATGAAAACAATTGGAACAATAGCAGCTGCATTGCTGCTTTTATCAAGCATCTGCGCTCATGCACAGGAGGTGGGAATTGAGCCAAAGGGCAAGGCCATAGTACAGATATACACAAATTTCCACAGCGGGTTCGGCGTGGTGAATGACGACCGCGGTTTTGAGCTTGACCGCAGTTATTTGGGTTATGAATACAACTTTGGCAAAGGTGTAAGCGTGAAGGGTGTATTGGACATCGGACAATCGCGCGATGTTGATGACTACCACCACATAGCCTACATAAAGAACGCACTCGTCAAGTGGAATATCGGGAACTTCACCCTGCAGGGCGGTATGATTGGAATGACACAGTTCAACTATCAGGAGAATTTCTGGGGCTATCGTTACATCTACAAATCATTTCAGGACCAATACAAGTTCGGCAGCAGCGCCGACCTGGGTATCTCGGCATCATACAGTTTCGCCCCATGGATTGAGGCCGACGTTGTAATTGCCAACGGCGAGGGCTACAAAGTTGTCCAGGTTGACGACAGACTGCTCTATGGCCTCGGCACTACCATAAAGCCGTTCAAGGGAATGTCATTCCGCCTTTATGCAGGACTCAATGAAGGTGTAAAAGGAGAAAAGGATATTGTAAACTATGCGATGTTTGCCGGCTACAAGCACAAGTATTTTTCATTTGCTGTAGAGTATAACATAATGCGCAACAACCGCCGTGTAGAGGGACAGAACCTCTACGGTTTCTCAATGTATGCAACCGGCACACTCAATAGTTGGCTCGATATATATGCCCGAACTGACGGTCTCATGTCAAGCGATGACTGGAACAAGGAGAACGACGAAGTGACAATACTTGCCGGCGCACAGTTCAAGCTTGGAAAGTATGTAAAGATTGCACCCAACTTCCGCATAACTATGCCCTCTGCCGATGGAGAAAGCAACAGATATTACGCCTACCTCAGTTGCTGCTTCGGTCTCTGAACACATGGCCAGCAGTCTCACTGCGTAAGGCACATTTTAGCGCCGCGGAATATCAGCCGAATATGGCACAGACTATAAACAACAAAGGCACAATCCCTTTCAAGGTAAACAAGATGTCACTGCTGTAAGTGCTGCGCCCTTTATAGACGTGCTTGCCGTCGAAAGTCAGAAGAATATCACTGCTGTAAGTGCTGCGGCCTTTGTAGAGATACTTTCCATCGAATGTAAAAAGTACATCACTGTTATAGTTGCTTCTGCCGGCATAGATATACCTGCCGTCAAAAGTAAGGAGTACATCACTGCTGTATGTACTCTTGCCATCATAGAGATACTTCCCGTCAAAAGTAAACAGTATATCGCTGCTATAGCCGCTGTTCCCTTTATACATATACCTGCCGTCACAACTATAAAGAATGTCGCTGCCGTAAGTGCTGTTTCCCCTGTATATTCTGGACTGCGCAACGGCAACAGAGAATGTAAAGGCTATAAGCAAAAACGTAAGAAATCTTTTCATGGTTTGCAATTTACCGCGAATATAGCAAGTTTTCCCGACAATAAAAGCCCTTCTTGTAGCGGAAACAACACAAAAAGAACAATCCTGAAATTCAAGACGGTTCCGTTTTGTTATTTCATTAAAATGAATATCTTTGTGCAACAAGTTCAATCAAACCTATACATTATGGACAACAAGCTTGAAATGTGCCCTAACAGGGTAGTTGCTTTCCTGGGAAAGCCCTGCAACGAATTCACAAAAGCAGACATTGTACGCTACATCAAGGAGAACGGGATACGCATGGTCAATTTCATGTACCCAGCCGGAGACGGAAGACTGAAAACACTGAATTTCGTCATAAACGACGCGGCATACCTCGACACCATATTGACATGCGGCGAGCGCGTTGACGGCTCATCACTATTCCCGTTCATCGAGGCCGGGAGCAGCGACCTCTATGTACTGCCCCGCTTCCGCACTGCATTCCTCGACCCCTTTGCCGAGATTCCGACACTCTCCATGCTCTGTTCCTATTTCAACAAGGATGGAGAACCGCTCGAGAGTTCACCCGAGAACACACTCCGCAAGGCATGCAAGGCATTCAACGAGGTAACAGGAATGGAGTTCCAGGCCATGGGAGAACTTGAATACTATGTAATAGCTCCCGACTGCGGACTTTTCCCGGCCACCGACCAGAAGGGTTACCATGAGTCGGCCCCCTATGCCAAATTCAACGAATTCCGCACCGAGTGCATGGCATTCATTGCGCAAGCCGGAGGACAGATAAAGTACGGACACTCCGAGGTAGGCAACTTCACCATAGACGACAATGTATATGAGCAGAACGAAATAGAGTTTCTCCCCGTTGCGGCAGAAGAGGCGGCCGACCAGCTCATGATTGCCAAGTGGATAATAAGGAACCTTGCATTGAGATACGGCTACGACATCACGTTCGCTCCCAAAATCACGGCAGGAAAGGCCGGGTCGGGTCTCCACGTTCACATGCGCATAATGAAAGATGGCAAGAACATGATGCTCGAGAACGGCGCACTGTCAGCGACCGCGCGCCGTGCCATAGCAGGAATGATGCAGCTCGCACCGTCAATCACAGCATTCGGCAACACAAACCCGACATCTTACTTCCGCCTCGTACCGCACCAGGAGGCACCGACAAATATCTGTTGGGGCGACCGTAACCGTTCAGTACTGGTACGCGTTCCGCTCGGTTGGGCAGCAAAGAGCGACATGTGCCGCATAGCTAACCCCCTTGAACCGCTGAGCGACTATGACACCACACAGAAACAGACTGTAGAGATGCGCTCGCCCGACGGTTCAGCCGATATCTACCAGCTCATTGCCGGGCTTGCTGTAGCATGCCGCCACGGCTTTGAAATTGAAAACTCGCTTGACATAGCCGAAAGGACCTATGTAAACGTGAATATCCACCAGAAGGAGAACGAAGAGAAGCTGAATAGCCTGAACAGCCTGCCTGACAGTTGCGCCGCATCGGCCGGTTGCCTGAAGGAGCAACGCGCTGTTTTCGAGAAATACAACGTTTTCAGCCCTGCGATGATAGACGGTATAATCAAACGCCTGGAATCGTACAAGGACTCTACCCTGCGTACCGACATAGGAAATGACCGTGATAAGATGCTTGCACTTGTAAACGAATATTTCCACTGCGGATAATGTCACAATATCATTTAAGGGCAACCCGGTTTTATTTTCGGGTTGCCCTTATTGGTTGAATAAAAAGAGTTATTTCTGAATATACTTCCGTTGCTTTAGCTCAGTAGGAAACACATGTAGATTCAACGTTGAATAGTTTGCCCCAAAGCAATCATAACGCATCCAGTTTACGGGTACGGAACGACTCGCGTGCCTTGCGCACATAGAGTTTCACCACATCGGCCGGCAACGAAGATGAATTTACAAAAGCACGTGTCTGCTCGGGAAATTTCGCAAGTGCCGTAGCAAGTAGCCAAGCAGCGCCCATACGGACATAATAGGGTTCAGCCCCCTGCACGCAACCCTCCTGCACACAGGCCGGTTTGCCTTTCACACTCCTGTATTCCGACTTTACAGCCCCGAAGTCAAGCCTGTCAAGACGGGCAAAAACCCTTTCTGTCCATCCTTCGCACAAAAGAGAACACATAGAAGCCACAATGGCAAAACGTACCTCGAATTCACGTTCCGAAGCGAACCACCTCTCAAGAAAAGCCCAAAGAAACTCCTTGTCGGTCCGTGCCATCCATTTTGCATTCGCACAGAAAGCATCGCAGACCGCCCAATTATCAAGAACAGGGACAAAGTGTTCAAGCATCCTGAATCTATCTTCAAGGGAGCACTTTTCCAAGTTTATAAGAAAGCCCCATACCATCGTCTCTTCATAACAGAGCGACCCGGGAGCGGTATTCTCGAAACAACGGATAACATCGGCTCCGCAAGTACAACGTTGTATGGTTCCGCCCGGCATTACAGCATCACAGCCACACCTGTGCAGTTCCTTTGCGAGCCGTTTCATTTCGGGGGTGTGTAGCCCCATGACCCTGCGCTGTGGCAAAGCATTCACAACACGCAAATGCCCTTCGCGGTAACGCGCATCGGAGAGGAAACGTCCGCACACATGCGGTTTTAAAAGATGTTCTATCATAATTATTGCTTTAAGGGGCTCACTTTAACCTGCATATGCCACATATCATGTCCCAAGAATATCGTGGGATTCACACGTTCAAAACCCAGCGAACGATAGAGAGCTTCGGCGCGTGGATTCTCAAAATCCACTATCAGTCCCACTCTATCGTGCCCTGCTGCAAAAGCCCTGTCGCGCGCAGCAGAGAGCAACGCACGCCCCACTCCATGGCCTCGCCACTGCGGCAGCACTGCAAGCGAATCGATATAGAACTCACCTGCCGATGTCTCATCCTCAACAGTGGGTACATTGCCGAATTTCTCACGCATCAGTTCAAAAAGCGGCTTGCGAAGTTCTTCCAACCGAGCGCCATCGTAGCCGATTATGGCTCCGACAACAGAGCCGTCAACCTCGGCAACAAGGGCATTGCAGTAACTGTACTGCGACACCTCGCGTGCCGCCAATTCAGCAAAAATCGGAGCCAGAGGATGCGTATCGTCATAATGCAGCGCCATAAGCACCACCCTGCCCACCAGTGTAGCATCAGCCGACACCGCCTCGCGTATCTTAATATTTTCTGTTTCCATTGGGTAATTGTGAGGTTAATTATAGACTCTCGTTAGTGGAGCACAAAATACAGAATGATATGACACTTCAAATAGGATAAACCTAAAAAGTTTTCTGTTACTTAAGTCTATTTTTTTCTCTTTTCTTTCAAATATGCAGTGATATCTTTTATAGGACGGAAGGGTTCCACAATTTCAAGGTCAGTATTGATTATGGCATATACATTCTCTTCGTCATTATCCTTCATTCCGTATCCGTCACTGTCGGCAAAGTACATTCCATCGGGGTAAAGCATCCAGGATATAGCACATAGCCCACCTTTAAACCTATCCCATGTGTTCACTCTTGCATAATTTGCATATTTCCTTTCGGCATACTGAATGCCGTTTGGGCACTCAATGGCTATAGCGTGATAGTCAATATCACAGTCATCAACCATCAGATAGCCACCTGCCGCGGATATTTTGCGAATATTCCCGGTTAAGGTGTTGGCAATGTGGAATTCGCCGCCTTTTCCAAAGAACAAAGCCATTCCATCTTCACTCAAATAGCCCTCGCATCCTTCAAGTTCGGGATAACCATGTACCAAAACATCATTGTCGTTGATACTGAAAGTGACAGTAGTTGTATCCATATTTTCTTCTTTTAATTGTTTACTATAATAGAACTATGCAGTAAATGAATTCTATCATTGATTAGAACTACTTTTTTTAGAAATAATATAGCAGTTTCTAAATCCGTATCATTATCATTATTTCAGGTTTATATATTCTTTAGTAATAATATAGCAGTTGACCCGCGACTTTTTTCTTCGCGAACTTGTCATCCTGACCATACCTTAATGAAAACATTAAAAAGAGGTTCTCGATGAGCGTAGCGAACTAACGAATGTGAATGTTGCGATTGTGCGAGTGAAATAAAACTTGTTTAATTTCACAACGAGCATTAGCAACATCGCCAAAGGCATTGGATCTAAAAA
>JAZRLO010000027.1:0-11476 GCA_045646845.1 Bacteroidaceae bacterium | reverse complement strand
GTCATCGCCATTGTTCACCTTGATGACAAGGCTGCGGTCGTCCTTGAGATAGATTTGGAAATGATTTGAATAAGTATCCTGCAACGGATTGGTCGATGCGAGCATACAACTACCGTATGCATTGTATGCCTGAAAATCGGGAGCAAAGTCATATTCAAGCTCAAGACTCCAGTCCTCATCGCCCTTGAGGTTAACATCGGCTACTTTCTGTTCGCCCTTGACGGGGGTGATTCCAGTCGCTTTCGTCAACTCCACGTTCTTTGAGACAAGAGTCTTGCCTTTGGCCATAAAGTTGTGGATGTGAGCCTTCAAATAATCGTCGATAATTAGATTGTTGCCTGGGAAGTCTTCATACCCATCTACGCCGTATGTATTCTTCTCGCCCACAAAGTAGAAGAGATTTGAGAGAGCGAGCTTGCCATCGACCTTTTGCTCAAGAGTCATTGAGGTTTCATCGCCGCTGTATGCCGCATAGCGCTCATCGCTGTTCACGTTCTTCACATAATACCAGTGTGGGTTTGTAAAGTCGCGATTATTGAATCCATTTTCATCTGTAAGTTCGGGCAACGCATAAAGAGCATAGTCAATCTCGTGCTCAATCATGTGGATGTTCTGGGCATACTGCACAAGTTTGGCAATATTTGTATCATTGTAATAACCCTCGGCAAGAGATTGCAATTGCGTAACGATTGATTTATAATTTCCAATCTTGTCCATATCATAGCCCATTGCTGCCGCCTGGTCTGCAGTTATACCGTTAAGTTCAGTTGTCAATTCAGCAGCAACCTTGTCAATGAATGCCTTGAGCATAGTCTTTGCTGTAGCATCATCAACCTCCACAAATTCCCAAGCAGAGCCATCGTCGTTGGCATTGTAACGCAAAATGCGGTCACCATCGGCGTGATTGCTGCACCAAGTATCATTGGGGTTATTTGTTGAATTGAGTATTGTTGTTGCAATGTTGTAACCGGTAAACGAATAGGTTTTGTTAGGCTGCACATACCAGGTGTTACCGTTGGTATTCCAGGAAATATCGCTTGCGCACTTCATTACTGTGGTAACATTGTGGATACGGGTGCTATAGTACTCGTCGGTGACGGCATCCTCGGTCTGTGTAAAGTAGAACAGCGAGTGTGCATCTAATGTAGCATCGTTCTGCACAAGTGACATATTTGAGTTGCGCGTATCGAATTTTGCATAGTAGTATGTACCCGTCTGCGATGATATCGGCTGGTCATTCTCATCGCCACCTATTCCAATATTGGCATCTGCACGGTTCGGGCGTGCCTGCTGCTGCACACCCTGCGAGCGCATATTCTTTATTATATATAAGGTAGGTTTCACACCCGCTGTCATATCGGGATTAGAGTACTCGAACGGTGGCTTGATGGTCAACTGCACATCGAACACATCGCCGCTTTCAATCTCATCGAAATTGAATGAGAGTGTAGATGTTGCCTCGTTATACTCCACCTTTGGAGTTGTTTCAACAGTTACAAGAGTCTCGCCGTTGTTAATCTTTACTCCTGCGTATGAGTGAATGTCGCTACACAGCAACTGCAATGTAGGCAAATTGCCCCAACTTTCGCCGGTTTTCTTGAACATACGCGAGAATGGCAGGGGGTAGACCTTTCCATCATAGAGCAATTGCGTGTTGCGCTCTACAAGTTCACCGGCCGTTATGGTTATCTTCTTCTCGGTCTCATCGAGCGGCACAGGGATAAAGAGGAAATCGGTACAAACACCGCATTCAATAGTTGATGTTGTTGTTACGTCATCCGTTGTATCATCATCTGTTCCTTTGTCATCAGTGACCGTAAATGTGTATGACTGGTGCTGATCCTGAGCAGCCTTCACATCGCCCTGCCAGTATGTACCGTCATTGAAAACTGCAAGATACTGCATTTTCTCGTTCATCAAAGGCACACCGTAGTGAGTTGTGAGTACAGTGTTGATGCTCCACTTGTAAGGTTCTGTAACTACCTCGCCGTAGGCAAGATACTTTGTTGGGTCGGCAACATTGCGGAACACAAGTTTGCCGTCGTTTGTCTGCTCGCAGTACCACTCGTGTTTTTTCTTTTCGTCATCAGTAGATGCGTGGTATGTACCCGGTTCTTCCCTCTCCAAGACATTACCCTCCGCCATAATCTCGCGGTTCACATAGCGCTGGTTTGTGCGGTCGTAGGTATCGGCATAGATGCGGTACTTGTTACCGGGGATGGGCACACCCGAGAGCAGGCGGGCATCGGGGTAAAGAGTGTTATACTCCTCTACCAATGCAGTATAGGCCTTTGCTGTTGTTTTTGTGAAAAGCGGAGACGACTGCACGTCATCTATATAACCAAGGACATCGGCAACCTCTTTTGTAGTGGGGAGAACATAAAGTTCAGAAAGACCCATACATTTATAATTTGGAGTTGTCGTTCCCCTTGCCACAATGCGAAGGTATCGGTAAGAATCATTGAGTGAAATTTCGGGTGATATATAGATTGCTTTTGATGCGAGTTCTGTTGTATAGTCGCCAATCTTCTGATATCCGCTGTTGGGGTCTTTTGATGCCTGCAACTCATACATTGTGGGAGCATTCAAGCCATCGGCACGGCGCTGCATATAAAGATAGATTGACTCAACGCTCTGCTCCAGGTCTATCTGGTAGTAGTGACCGTCGGCTTTGTTTTGCCAATCTGTCACATTGTACGTAGAAGCAACACCATCGATGAGATTCTCAAAGCCACCCTCTTCGGTATATCCGTTAGGGTATTTCGTAGCATCATTGACCGGAGATGATGTTATCTGACTGGCTTTCTGCACATAACCGTATGTCTGCTGCGCCGAGAAGATGTCGATGCGGCTGTAAATGTGCAAATCCTGCAAATAGTCGCCACTTGTTACCTCGTGGGCAATGTAGAAGGCAAACGGGTGGCCATTGTTCCATTTATCGAAAGCAGTTGGCGTTCCGTTCCAATATGGTTTGTCACCACCATCGTAGTTCTTGACAACAAAGACTGTTGAACCATGACCTCCACCTGTTATCTGGCCGTTTGCAATAACATTGTACTTCCAGCTCTCCATGTTCACGTCGGACTTGCCTTCAGTTGCTCCATCCCAAGAGGTAATAATGAGCTTGGCATCGGCAGCCGAGCCGATATCGGTTTTACCGGCTGCATTCACATACAAGCCTGTATTCACAGACTTGATGGCATACCAGTCGTTAACACCATCGGCATTGTCGTCGTACGCCTCCATTGTATAGACGAAACTCTCGTTATAGACATAGAGGTCGCGTTCCTTTGACTTGTCGAGTTCAAAATTCACACCGTTGTTACGGAGGAAACCGGTGCGGTCCTCATCACCGTTGATGGCAGTGTTGTAAATCATGAACTTTTGACCCACAGCCTGCTCAAGTGTCAAGCGAGGCGTTGTATTGCCTTTGTAAGAGCCGGGCTGATAGTACTTGTCGGCCCACGCAACTGTTGTTCCTAACAGAAGGAACAGCAAACAGAAAAATAAATTCTTTGCTTTCATTATATTTTGTTATTTTTATTTATCGAAAATAATTTACAACACCACAAAGGCACAAAGACACCTATGCATAGTATTCCATAATTTTTGTAAAATTATATATATATATATATATATCAAAATTTAGACGAAAAAGTTTAAGACTATTTATAGCATTTGAGCAAAAGTACCTGTCAAAGAAGTGGAAATAGACAAAAAGTGTAAAAAAAATCAAGCAGGGACAGAAAACCACAACACGCAACACCGAGTATGCACACAAACACTAAAATATAGAAATTATTTTACAGAAAGCAAAATACACATGCATTGTAAAAGGAGCTCTGAAATAGGATTGAGATGTCTCCACTACAGCCCAAAAGGGAGATTTTTTCACACAACTACCCATCAGCGTCCAGAACTGTCCCTCTGTTTATAGAGGGACGAGCGAAGCGGAGGGAGTTCAACACATACGCTACAGTATTTTTCAACTCCCACCCCCTGCGGGTACTCCCTCTTGCCCAACCTTAGAGAATTTTTCACACAACTACCCATCAGCATCTATAACAGTCCCTCTTTAAGAAGAGGGACGAGCGAAGCGGAGGGAGTTTACAGCATGGCATGGTCTTGCAGTCACGCGCACCATGCCATACTGAGCGTAATCAACCGTAGGACATTCCAACTGTCATCCTCTCAAAGGATATTATTACAAAAAAAATCCCCCAAGAACATTCTTGAGAGATTTTTGTCGGGGTGACAGGATTCGAACCTGCGACCCCCTGGTCCCAAACCAGATGCGCTACCAACTGCGCTACACCCCGAATAACGGTAACCGGAAAACCGGCTTTCACTACGGATGCCCGCCCGTCAATCAAAGACACCCTGCTAAAATTCGTCGGGGTGACAGGATTCGAACCTGCGACCCCCTGGTCCCAAACCAGATGCGCTACCAACTGCGCTACACCCCGAATAACGGTAACCGGAAAACCGGCATATCACTACGGATGCCCGCCCGTCAATCAAAGACACCCTGCTATAAAGTCGTCGGGGTGACAGGATTCGAACCTGCGACCCCCTGGTCCCAAACCAGATGCGCTACCAACTGCGCTACACCCCGAAAACTTTTCTCTTACTTTATTATCTCCAACTGCTTGAAGATTGGCACCATAACCTCCAACGCCCTATCGACCTGCTCCTTGGTATGTGTAGCCATGAGAGAGAAACGGATAAGCGTGTCCTGCGGAGAACAAGCAGGAGGAACTACTGGGTTCACAAACACACCGGCATCCCACAGCATCTTGGTTACCATAAAAGTCTTGTCCGTGTCGCGTATGTAAATAGGAATAATCGGTGTTGATGTATTGCCTATCTCAAAGCCCAAATCACGGAAATTCTTCAATGTATAGTTTGTAATATTCCATAAATTCTCAAGACGCTCAGGCTCTTCCTGAATGATATGCAATGCCTCGAGAGCAGCCGCTGTAGCCGCAGGCGTATTGCTCGCACTGAAGATATATGAGCGTGAATTATGGCGTATATAGTTTATAACCTCTTTGTCACCCGCAACAAAACCGCCGATAGTAGCCAACGATTTGCTGAACGTACCCATGATAAGGTCAACATCATCGGTCAGGCCGAAATGGTTTGCAGTACCCCTACCCTGGTGCCCGAGCACTCCAAGACCGTGTGCCTCGTCAACGAAGATACTTGCATTGTATTTCTTTTTCAGACGGACAATCTCAGGCAAATTGGCTATATCACCCTCCATGCTGAAAACGCCATCTACGACAATCATTTTTATCGTTGCCGGGTCACAAGTCTGAAGTTCCTTTTCCAGACCTTCCATGTCGTTATGACGGAACTTACGCACTGTTGAGAACGAGAGACGGCGTCCGTCAACAATGGACGCGTGGTCAAGTTCGTCGCATATTATAGTATCCTTGCGGCCTGTAATACAAGACAGCACGCCAAGATTCACCTGAAAACCTGTAGAATAGACGAGAGCCTCGTCCTTTCCCACAAACTGGGCAAGTTCATTCTCCAACTGCAGGTGTATATCGACTGTTCCGTTGAGGAAACGCGAACCGGCACATCCTGTACCATATTTGCGTGTAGCGGCTATAGCTGCTTCCTTGATTCTCGGATGGTTGGTAAGACCCATATATGAGTTTGAACCGAACATAAGCACTTTCTTGCCGCTCATCAGAACCTCCGTGTCCTGTTCGCTCTCAATGCAACGGAAATAAGGATAGACACCCATTGCCATGAATCTCTGCGGCAAATCATATTTTGCGTATTTTTCTTTTAATAAACTCATAATGTATTTGCAATATCCGATAACATAACTTGGAACATTACATGTCCAGAGCGCAAAGGTACTGTTTTTTTTTCACGTTTACAATTCTTTGACAATATTTTTCATATCAGCAGCAAACGAACGCACAAAAAGACGACATATGCGCCAACAGACACACTGAACTTCGCCCGGAGTTTTCGGAGATGATAAACCCCAAAAGTCGAACTTTTGGGGTTTATCATTCTACACTAAAATCAAATTACTTCTTTGGGGCATAGCCATACCCTATCCTACGGCCGGAGGTTCCATAACCTACATAACCGTAAGTCTTTTTAGTAACCTTGTCACCGTTCACCACATATGAAACATTCTCGAGTTTCGAATCGGCAATCAGAGAGTTCAGATACTCTATATCATCACGATACGTGTAATCGACACGCAACACATACACCACCGCGTCGGCCACGTGGTTCACAAGGAACGAATCACTCACAAGACCAACAGGTGCAGTATCAAGGACTATATAATCATATTTGCCTGACAAATATTCCATCGCCTTGTCGAGGTTGCTGCGTGAAAGAAGCTCAGCCGGATTGGGCGGTACTATTCCTGCCGCAAGAACATCGAGGCCGGGAACAACCCCCGAAGGAACAATAAACTTGTCAAGCATTGCCACATCTTCGGCATCTGCCGCAAGATATGTGGTTATACCCTCGGCTTTGACATCAAAACCGAACATCTCGGCAAGTCGGGGACGACGTATGTCAAGACCGACAAGCAACACCTTCTTGCCAAGCAAAGCCTTGCTCACAGCCAAGTTGCACGCAACGAAAGTCTTGCCCTCGCCCGACGTTGTAGAGGTGAACATTACAATCTTTCCCGATGTCTTCTTCATGACAAATTGCAGGTTGGTACGCAGTGAGCGGAATGCCTCAGCCATCACATCATTGTTATTCTTCTCCACAACAATAGGGCTGTTTCCACGACGTTTCCTATTTTTGTCCAAAGGTATTGAACCCACAAATGGTATTTTCAGTCTCTTCTGCACCTCATCGACTGTTGAAATTCTGGTCCTCAGAACAACGAGAAGATAAATAATCACAGCCGGTATGCCGAATGCCGCCACAAAAGCCATCAGATAAATCTTCATTTTATTCGGAGAAACCTTGACACCACCTACAGGAGGGTCGATACATCTCAAGTTGTCGGCCGTAACGGCAAGATTCAAGGCATTCTCCTCGTACTTCTGGAGAAGCATCACATAAAGACCGGACTTCACGTCACACTCACGTGTAATGGTAAGCAATTCACGCTCGATATCCGGCGACATGGCAAAACGGCTCGTATAGTTGTCAACGAGCGAAGCTATGGCCCTGCGCTGTACAGACAAAGACTTGTCCACCGCCTTCAAGGCCATGCGAAGGTCATCCTGCATAGTCTTCACACGTTCTGTAGCAACCATAAGAGTCGGGTTATCCGCCGTAACGGTCCTTGCCAACTCGTCACGTTCAACAACTTCCCTATTGTAATTGGTGATAAGAGCCACCAAAGCCTGGTCAACTTCAAGGCCGAAAGTAGTAGGTATCACCTTCATGTCATTCTCGGGATTGTTCACAAACTCATTGAGATAACGGGATGACTTTATCATAAGGTCAATCTCTTCGAGTTGCTTTGTGTATGCACTCTTATTCTTGCTTATTTCAGGTGCATCGAGTTTGGCATCAATAAGCTGGTTTTTCTTCTTGTAGTTCGCAAGACGAACCTCCATTGCCTCGAGTTCAACGCTCAAGGAATCAATTCTATCAACAATGAATGCCTCAGTCTTACGGGCTATCTGACGCTTGTCCTCATTCGTAACATAATTGTAACTTTCCATCACGGCATTGAGGAAAGCGACTCCATTCTCTACTACCGGAGTATTTGTAGCAAGAACAGCTACCGAAGAGGTCTTGGAGACAGGAGAGACTGCCAGCGAACCAAGATATGACGACACCGCCGACCCGAGAGGAGATACTGTAACAACCAGTTCACCGGAAGGCAATGCAACTGCATTGTTGCGTTCTATAACAACATCACCTGCAACGGTCTTGAGAACAAGAGTGTCTGCATTGACAGCAACCACATCACCACGCACCTCTATACCTTTAGCCTCGTTTATATAATCATAATTGACACTTGATTGCGCCACACTGTCCATCACGAAATTGAGATTCAACGGTGCCAAAAGGTTCTGTGCCGAATCGGCAGAGAATAACACACGATAAGGACTCTGTGATGCAGATATACGTTTTTCACTGAAACCGGGTATCTTATATGATATATAAAGATCGGTCTCACTTACCGCTCTGCGCACCACTGACATTGAGTTTATCACCTCTATTTCATTCTCCACATTACTGTTTGCACCCTCAAATCCGAAATCACTGAGCATATCGGCCTGTGAAGAGAATGAACCCTTCTCCTTGTCCTGCAACAGAATTTTTGCAGTCACCTGATACATGGGCACGGATTTATAGAGATATACAGTTGCCAGCACCATGCACACGAAGAAAGAGAAGACGAACCACTTCCAATTATTTACAAAGTAAGATAACGCCGTCCTCAAATCAAAACCGCCTTCTTCGGTCTGATTGGTAATATTTTCATTATTTTCCTGCATAGCGGTTTACTTTAGTATATTATACAATAAAGATGTCAATGAAATAAGTATGGAGGTCGCCGAGAACCACAATGATGTCGAATTACCAATGTCAGAGTTTCTTGCCTTTGACTTGTTTGGTGTAACATACACCACATCATTCTGCTGAAGATAATAGTAAGGAGAATTGAGAATATCGGAATTATTGAGATTCATCTCTATTATCTCCTTCTTGCCGGTTTCATCCTCACGGATAATCTTCACGTTCTCGCGCTCACCATATATGGTAAGGTCGCGTGCAAGCGCCAGTGCCTGGAATATATTTATTTTACCATTCTTAACAGTAAAAGTACCGGGAGCATTCACCTCGCCTAATACTGAAATCTTGAAATCCACAAAGCGCACAGTAACCACAGGAGGAGTATTGAATGCACCTTTCACCTTTTCGAATACAAGTTCTTCGGCTTCGCCGACAGTAAGCCCGCCAACCTTTACCTTACCGACACGCGGAATGCTGACCATACCCTCGTTATCGACAAGATAGTTCTGCAATGTAGGTTGTGTTGTAAGGGACTGCGTGCGGCTCACATCCATCGGAGATACAAGATTGTATGCAAGCGAAGTCGTAAGGTTGTCAGGGTTCGTCACTGTAATGTTCAAAAAATCCTGAGGCTGTATTTTTGGTTCATACAAGCTCAACGTTTGGGACATGGATGCAAAATCACTGCTGTCCTGAAGATACGCCACCTTCTTGTACGATGTACATGAAGCCAAAAACAACAAAGCCAAAACGGCCACAAAGGTTATTCGTCTTATATTCATAACATAAATTATTTACAGTGTCAAGGCACATTGCATAAAGGCATAATACCTCATATAAACAATTATGCAAAGATAACGATTTTTTATACTACAAAACAATTTTATCACAAAAAGTTACACAAGAGAACCAATACAAGGAACAAAAGCGGTAATAATTTGAAATTCAGCGCGAAAATAAGTATCTTCGCAAGATATAATCCAAGACATATGACACGCAAGAAAAAAATCGGATGGGGAATATCCATTGCCGCTGCTGCAGTTCTGACAGCGACAGCAATACTGCTGGGATACCCGTATTACAAAGTAAAGATAAAGAAGGTTGAACTTAACGAAACTGCCTATCTATACATAACGCCCGATGACAATTCGTCAAGCATCATGGCAAAGCTCGAAAAGTTGACAGGCGGACAATCTACAGAGGGTTTCAGCATCCTTGCCCAGCACAACAACTTTGACAGCCGCAAGCGCAGCGGTAAGTTCGCAATAAAGAACGGCGACTCAATGCACGACATATACAGGCGCATCGTTTCCAACGAACAGACACCCGTCAGGGTAACCGTTCCGTCAACCAGAACCGTAGAACTTATGGCCGGCACAGTCTCCAAACAGATAATGGCCGACTCCGCCTCATTGGCATCACTCCTAAAGAACGACACATACATGTCATGCTTCGGCTACACACCCGAAACAGCAATATCATTGATAATCCCCGATACCTACGAAGTTTATTGGAACATCGACGCAGAACAGTTCATACAGAAACTGGCAGAGGAGCGTCGCAAGTTCTGGAACGGGAGCCGCAAGGCAAAAGCCAAAGAGATTGGACTTACCGCTGAAGAGGTTGCCACGCTTGCATCGATAGTTGACGAAGAGACAGCCAACACCTCAGAGATGCCGACAGTAGCCGGACTTTACATCAACAGACTAAAAAAGGGAATGATGCTACAGGCCGACCCCACAGTAAAATACGCTTTGGGAGACCCCACACGAAGACGCATACTGAACAAGGACCTCGAGGTGAATTCACCCTACAACACATACAAGCACACAGGATTGCCGCCGGGGCCGATACGCATACCCACAAAGCAGGCTCTTGAAAGCGTGCTCAACTACAAAAAACACGACTACATATACATGTGCGCCAAAGAAGACTTTTCGGGAACACACAACTTTGCCAAGACATTGAGCGAACACAACTCCAACGCAAAAAGATACCAGGAGGCACTGAACAAGAGGAACATAAAGAAGTGACATTACACAAACATATTCGAACGGTCGAAGACTGAATCTTCGACCGTTCGAGTCATTTTATAGCAAACCGCAACAGACTGTTGCATTTTTTGTTACAGAACCCATATCAATAGTCCCAACTTTTGCAAGTATCCCGGGACCGCGTATTGTACAAAAGAGAATAAAAAAAAGTTTTGCTGCACAGAGAAGAACGACGAAACTCCGAGAATACAAGATTTGAGGGCTCCTGTCCTTTGTAATCCACCGGCTCTCTAAAGCTACCCGAAGGCGTGGCCCGCCATTGGACAATGTGAAGCTTACTCGGTTTTCGATTATAATTGATGAGTTTCCCAGTCAACCGATACAGCAAAACCGTACACAAACATAAGAAGCTTTTTTCATGTAAACAAGAGATAATGCCACAAATTCCCGTTTTTTGTGAAATTTATTCTATTATACACGTTTTTTCACAAAGGAAGGAGAATAAAGTACAGTAACAACGGGTGTGGAGAGCAACAACAATACAGCTCACACTTTGCCAACACAAGCAACTCCTACGAAAAAGCAAAAGCCACCCCAAAGGGCGGCTTTGTCTATCCAAAAGGAAGTCGTGATTACTTCACCTTGTCAACGATAGCCTTGAAAGCTGCAGGGTTGTTCATGGCGAGGTCTGCGAGAACCTTACGATTGATCTCGATACCAGCTCTGTGAAGAGCACCCATAAGCTGAGAGTATGACATACCCTCGAGGCGAGCTGCAGCGTTGATACGCTGAATCCAAAGTGCGCGGAACTCACGCTTCTTGTTACGACGGTCACGGAATGCGTATGTCAAACCCTTCTCCCAAGTATTCTTGGCAACGGTCCATACGTTCTTTCTTGCACCAAAGTAACCTCTGGTCAAACCTAAAATTTTCTTTCTTCTTGCTCTTGAAGCAACGTGATTTACTGATCTTGGCATAGTTTTAAATTCTTTTGAATGTTAGCGTCGCAC
>JAZRLO010000026.1:0-180097 GCA_045646845.1 Bacteroidaceae bacterium | reverse complement strand
TTATTTTCGTTACAAGGTGAGTGATGATAATTGGCATACATTTTCATCTATACTGCGGATTGAAAAAGTCAAGGGTATTCCTTTTCATAGCTCTTCTATAATTAGAGAATGGGAGTCTATCTATTGTAAATTTTTCAGCAGGTAAAGCTAACAATCAAGTAGGTCGGGAAACGAAAGTTTTCAGACCTACTTGATTGTTCTTAATTCAGCCTCCACCTCTTCCAACGGCAACAGATAGCCGGAGCTGCAATCATATATTAAATGGTTCTCGTACCCCTTGTATTCGTCGGCAAAGTGGGTGCCTGTTTTTGTATAATGAAAGGCCTCTACAACAAGACGGCTCCGATGATTACCGCCGTCGCAATGTACCAAAATATGCTTGTCGGTATTGTCATAGTGCATAACTGTCTTTACCGCCTCTTTGATCTTCTCCCACCCGATATCAGGCACTTCTTCATCGAGCGGAAAGTGGAAGTATTCGATGCCTTTCTGCTTGATAGCATCCACAATCTCCGCTTTGTACTTTTGCGATACATTGATGACAACACCTATTTCGGGAGTAAATATCCACTTGTTGTTTACATCGCACATATTGGGGTACGGGCGTACTGTTATTTTTGCAAACTTGTATGCTTTCATCGCTTTGGTCTTACTGGTTCATTCTCACCGAACAGGCTTCGGTCGATAAATAGTTCCTCTGTTTCTTTGTCGAGCAGGATATATGGATAACATTCCATAAGTCGTTTACCATCTTCGTTGAATGGGCTATACACATACTTGCCTTTCCACCGGCCTAAATATTCAGCGTTATTGTATTCGGGCATTTCCCGTTTTACAAAGGCTAATGCCCGTTCCCTTATCTCCTTATATTCGGGGTGATATTTCCAGCCGTCGAACTGCTTGGATGTGATATATTGTGAGTCGGGCACAATCTCTATGGTATAGCCATGCGTGTCAGCGTGTGCCAAAGCCCGGCACATAACGCCCTCGGCTATTGGTTGGTCAAAGCCGTGCTCCGAATCTACTGCATTTGCTATCTCTAACATATAATCTATTTCGGGTGCCCGTTCTATTGACTTCCAATTACAGCGGTACTCCAGAAACGCCAAGCGGTATTTGTTGAGTATTTTTTTGCCTTTGCTTAATTTCTTTTCTGCAAGGCGGTTCTTGTATGTGGCAAGATACCATTCTTTGAACCCCTCGGCTGTTCCGCCGAAGTTCCAGTGCATATAGCGGTTGAATAGTATAATCTTCAAAGTTGTCGGTACACCGTCATTGGCATTGAAATCGCCCAAGTCGTAGTGTATGTATTCATTGACTTCGCCCAATGAGAAATCCCAATTCGAGAGTCGCATAACCCATACGCGCTCGTACTCCCATAGCATACCATTCGTGTGGTCTGCTTCGGTATTCTCTTTGCCATTATAGTAGCTGCAAAAATCAAGCAACCAATTGTATCTTAATTCCATGGTACAATGATATTTTCTTTACAAAGATAAATCGTTTTTGCCTTTTGGCAAATTGCAACTCTTTTTTTACCGCACCCTATATGCTCCATAATTTTGCTGTAAACAAAGCAAGATTATGGAGTTTATTAATTTAAGCAGTGTGAAACTTTTACCTACAACAATGAACTTCGCGCAGCAAAGTGCAGGCGAGTTGTAACATTGCAGCCTCCTTCTATTAGAATATGACATCGGTGCCGGCATCAGAGCCGGCACCGATGTCATATTCTCTCTATCCCGTGGATTGTCTGCTGGAGCAGGCTGCCCAATCCTTCATCTCCCCCTTCGCGTTCCTTGTTGAGCTTTACAAGAAAGTCCGCTGTGGTTTTCAATGCCTGGTTTATCGTACCGGGGTCATCGCAGTCGGTTGTCAACTTTTCCAGCCTCTTTATCAGACGGTGGAACAGTGCAAGGGTCTCGTTGTGTACATCGTCAATTGTCACACACTCCTTTTTACTTCTGTTTATCATACAAATTTTTGTTTCTCGCGAATATAGCCCGATATGCGCCGGTGAAGGTTGCCGTAATGCCATAAGATTCAAACCGTGTGGTTATTGGCATTACAGCAACCTTCTCCATTCTGTACAGCATTTTCTTTGTGGCAAAAAAAGATGACACAATCAATGGTATTGACAGGACTTAATGGGGCTTTGGGACTCTATTCGGGCGTGAAAGGACTGCTCGATTCGGTCAAGGCCGCCAAAGATGCGAAAGCGTTGAGAAAAAAGGCTTTTACCGAAGAGGATGGCTGGTATAAACGGAATTATTACGAGAATCTTCTCGGCAGTACAGCAACAAGGGCTGCGATAAAGCGTGTCGAAGATACGCTCCGAAGGCAGAGCCGGCAGGAGAGGGCGAGAACACTGGTGACAGGCGGCACTCCCGAATATTCGGCAGCCAAGAGCGCGCAGTCCCTGCGTGCAATGGAAAATGTCTTAGGCAGCATAGCTTCGACCGACAGTGACAGGAAGAGCAGGATAGATGCAATGCACAGACAGAACAGGAACGCGTTGCTCAGCAGCGAGCTGGCGAACCTTTCGCTCGACGAGAGGATGGCGGCCTCGGCTGTCGGTAGCGGATTGAACCTCTTCCAGAATGCACTGCTCGGAGCCGAATGGGGAAAGGAGGAGAAACGTGATGATTGACCCCATGAGTGATTATGGTTTCGATTCTATTATGCGGCAACATTACGATAATGCCGTAAAACGCGAAAAGAAAAGAGTCGAAGAGGCCAGACGTAAAAAGAATGTTGCCGCTGTTGTCGATTTTACCTCAAATCTTCTTTCGCTCATAGCGCGCGGCAAAGGCGTGAGGTATCCATTCTCGACGAACTTGATGCCTGAATACAAGAAAATGTACGACAAGGCTAAAGAGAGGTACGGAGAGCTACTGCTCGACTTTAACGGCAAGATTGCCGGCGGTAAGCTACGCGGACAGAGAGGCCGTATTGGCGGTTTGAATCTGAAGTTTCCGGCATCCAGTTCCGGGACCTCTTTGGGCGGCCGTTTCAGATTGAGCAACGGAACTTTGGAGAAGACACTCAATGATTATTATTCAAACAATAAATAAAAGGTGATATGTTTACATTCGAAGATGATGACAAAAAAAAGAGACCGGGTGATGCTGCTGATGCCGGGAAAACAGAATTGAATCTAAAAGGATTGAATGGTGGGGACCCGTTCAAGAACCCGTTCCCCTTCAAGAAGGATGGCGAGAGCAGAATACTTTCATATGATGAATTGAAGGAACTGGAACTGCGCCATTCCGACATGACTCCGGAAAAGAGGAGTATGCAGGGAATGATGTCAGGCTACAGGAAGATGTTCATGCCAGGGAAATATACTCCCGAGATGGGTATGCGCGACTATGCCGTTTCTGAGAGGGCGGCTATGGATGTTGCCGACAGTTTCTACAATGATAATCTGAAGGCTGTCTATGAAAATTACAAGGAAGAGGCCGGAAAGAGGGGTTATGAAAAATTCAAGAAAACACTGATGATTCCGGGTGCTAATCTGCATACGGCTGCGATTCAGCAGATGAAAGTGCAGGATCCGATAAAACTTGTTGACAGAGTGCTGGAGGATATTGATGTCGAGAAACTGAAGGAGTACGTGGCACCGCTTGCCGAAAAGGGAGGTTTCGATTCCGATAAATACATCAATGAGTATATCAAGCCCATTCTCCGTGACAAGATGCTCAGGGAACTTGTGGGTGATTTCAAACCTGAAGGCGGACTGGAATATGTGGCGCGCTCTGCAGTTGACAACTCTCTTCTGGGAAAAGGTGCACGTCTTATATGGGACAATGTCTATGGCTTGGATAATTATTCATCACTCAATTCAGAGGGGCTTGCCAATTACGATGCAAACGGGTTCGAGGATCTGATGTCGGGCGTAGGAAGTCTGGTCGTGGATGCTCCCGCATTCCTTTTTCTCGGTGCGGGTGCTTCCAAACTTGTCGGTAGTGCAACGAAAATGGCTACCGGGCGGGTCGCGTCACGTGTAATGGCCGGACGTGTCGGGGTCGGCATGACACCTGAATATGCCACAAAAATAGCCGAACGCTCAATAATAAACCGGTTGGGTACAAAGATACTTCAGAGCTCCATGACTCAGGGAATAACTCTCGGCGGTTATGATTTTGCGAACAGTGTGGTCGATGATATACTGAGTGAGGGGAATGTCGATTTGGGCAAAGCCGCCGGTTCTTTCGGCAAAGGCTTCGCTGTTGGTGCGACCTTGGGTGCGGTCGGCACTCCTCTTCGCCATGCTTCGGACGGACTTACCGGCGGCAAGAAACTGCTTGCGCACACCGGTATATTATCTGCTGAGTCGGCTGTATTTACAGGAGCTACGCAGCTTGAAAAGTATGCTAACGGTATTGAGATAGTTCCGATAGACCTGCTGTACGATTTCGGCGAGAGTGCAGCGACGCTCGGTATGCTTAAGATGCCGGGTGCTATACTGAAGGGCGCGAAGATGAAACTGGACAGGGACGGACGTCTTAAAAAGGAGTTTCAGTTGACGAAGTCGGAAATGGCTGAACTGAAGGAACTCAATGTGAATCCCGAGGAGTTTATGGCCAAGATTGAAAAACAGTTGAACTTGCCCTCATTCTATGAAGGCAAAGATATCAACTCCATCAAGGAGGATTATATGAAGCTGATGACGGATAAGGAAGTCTCCGCTTCGACACGTGCGAAACTGATGTTCATTGTAGAGAATAAACTTACATCCACTCCTCCTGCCCCGTTCGGGTATCATGTTTCCGAAGCGAAAGACGGAACATGGTTGCTTACGTTCTATGATTTCGAGGGACAGGTGATAGAGAAAATGACATTTGACCGTCCGAGTCTTCTCAAGAACAAAATGCTTGTAGAACGAGGCAAAATACGCAAGAACAGAATCACGGCATGTGAAAGAGAACTCACTCATGGTCTCGATTCGCAGAACTTTATCCGTCAGGCAGGAATATATGCCAAGGAGAAGGGTATCGACGTGAACGAAATGGCGGAAATTCTCTACAATAAGGCATCGGGCAAGGAACTGACAGGCACGGAATCCTTCATCGTCGAGGAGATAAAAAGGCGTGCGGCTTACGATGAAAACGGTGTGGTACGCATGCTTGCCGACAAAAGACGTGAACTTGAAACAAAATATGGTCTTGAAGAGGGTAGCATGCTCTATCATGTGGATGAGCCTTTCTATGAATGCAGTGCCAGTGCGAATGCTGCTCTTGACGAATATGCCAAGTTTGTTATCGATGAGGTGATGGCCCTCAAGAAAGGTACCGATGCGGGCCGGAAACTGGAACTTCTCGAAAAGGGACTGTCGAGTGAGTTCTACGGAATGAGCAACGATGAGGTTAAGTGGAAGGAACTCGATGGTTATTTCGAACGCAAGAGAGAAACTGAGGAGCAACCGAATATCCCAGTGACCTTGACCGAAGTCAAGGATAATGAAAACGGTTATGTATGGAACAGCTATAACTATAAGAATACCCCCGACGATATTGCAGAATACCGTAAATACGCCGAGAAACTGGGCGAACGTTTCGGGTATAAACTCGAATTCATATCCGATGAACATGAGGTTCCGCTTCCCGATGTCAATGACCGTTTTGCTGTTCAGGATTATAACAATCAGCTAAGGGCCATGGGCTGGGTCGGCGAGGGTGGAAAGGTCTATATTAATCTCCCCAACATGAAATCGCTCGAGGATGTAGAAACCACAGTTGTCCATGAGGTCGTGGGGCACTCTGGTCTGTTGGCTCTTTTCGGCAATCATCTTAACGATTTTCTCGAGGAGGTCTATGTTAAGGCCAATGGTGAAGTTCTCAGGGGTATAAACAAACTGAAATTGACGTACCATGGTTTCGATAACTATACGGTCGTGGAGGAGTACCTCGCGCATCTTGTCGAAAAAGTACGCCCGAGTCTCCAGGAACGTTCTCTTCTTGCAAAATTCAAGGATTTCATCAAAGGCATGCTCCTCAGGCTCAATATATACACGGGAAAGAACCGCAGGGTAAGCGAGAAGGAGTTGGTGATGCTTATGAAGAAGCATGCGGATTACATGGCAAAACGCCGTTCTCCGGCCGATTACAGAAGTAAGTTGTTCAGTAGATTCAAATCTGCCAATCTGAATGAGAATACATATACTGACCGTTCTGCATATCTTGAGGATATAAAGTCCAGAGCGGATGCCGGCACTTACCTTGCGAATACTCCTGAATTTCTGCTCGACCGCAAGGCTTTCCTCAATTATGACCTGTTGCCCGAAAAGAAAAAGGCTGAATTGCGCAGAAAATGGGAAGTTTCCGACAATTTTGTAATGGGGCGGCACGGCATGCAGAAATACCGTTTTGTCGGTGAAAAGGGTGCCCGGAATATGGCACATTACGATGGCCTTGAGAATGGTGACGTTGATTTGCGTGAGGCGGTTGAACTTGAAAGGCAAGGATACTCTCCGGCCGAGATAAAGAGGAGTACCGGCTGGGAACCCGGTGCCGACGGAAAATGGAGAAAGGAGATGACCGACAATCGTCTTGAACTGAAAGATTATTTCTATGAGTACATCAGTAACACGGACAAGGAACTTGCGGAGAAGTACCTTAAACTCAAGGGATATCCTAAGGAATTATGGACTATGGATGACTATATGACGTGGGATAAGATTTCAAAATTCAGGGATATTGTCCCGGAGAATGTGGTGCTGGAGGATGTTATGTATGATCCTTCATTCAAGCGTGCGTATCCTGAACTGATGTCGCTTCCTGTAAAATTCGTGAAAAACTCCTATGTTCCGGTACGGTATGACAGCAAGGAAAAACAGATGGTCGTTGACCGGAATATTTTCTATGACCCGAAAGGCAAGGTGTATATGGCCGGTGCCCTGCAGAATCTGATTCAGGATTATGAAGGTTTCAGCAAGGCTGTCTCAATGAATCTGGTAGGTATGAATTCGAAACTGAAGGAACGTTATGATGAGGCAATGGATATAATCAGGCAGATGGAGACGGCCAAAAGGGAACTGCCCGGTTTTGATAGCAATTCGGCTTTGGAAATTACATTCCAGCAGGAGTATGGACAGACTCCCGAGAACTTCAAGAAAATGTTCCCGACTTTTGATGAATATGTCATATACAAACTGACTAGAAAGAATATCTCTTTCAGCGGTGATGTGGAGATGAGGAACGTTATGGAACGCTTCAATGTCGGTGACGATGTCAGGAGGTCTATTCCGGCCGAGGTGACAGAGGATGTACCACGTTCAAGACAGGTTCCTTTGGAGCGTATCAGTGACTTGAAGAAGTTTCTGGATGGTCCGCTGGATTTGATATATCGGCAGGTCCGCGGACTTCATTCCGATGAACAGATAAAGGTTGACCCGCATTTTGAGCCTCCTGTCCGTCGTCGTCTGCACCCGGTGGAACGCGGTGACTACGAGGTGGAATTCGATGATTATTACAAGAAGAAAATTATTGACATGTACATGAAAGACCCCGACAGGTTCAAGTACGATGCGGAAGACTCGGATGTGGAATATGACCAGTATCGTTGGGTGATGGATAAATTGATACGTGATTATATAAGGAAAGATGGCAAGGATTTGCCTAACTGATTATGGGCAAGAATAGAGGACTTTTGAAAACAAACAAATTTCTTGACAAGAGGGTAAAACCTTCAGGCAAGCCGCATGCATCTCAAATAGATGAGGCTGCCAAAGGTGCTGCAGTTGACTTTCTGCACGAATGTGCCTCTTGCTGGAATGCTCTTGAAGAGGCTCGCCGCAAATTGCGGCGAAGCCTCATGTATAGCTACGGTGACCAATGGGGCGATTATGTTACCGACCCCGACACGCTTGCAAGGATAACCGAAGGGGAACTTATAAAAAAGAACGGAAAGGTTCCTTTGAAGAACAATATGATTGCACCGATACTCAGCAATATCGACGGTCAGTTACGCCAGAATATCATGCGTCCTGTATGTGTGGCCCGCGACCAGAGCGAGAGCAGGATAGGGGAGATGATGTCCGTGGCGGTGGAATATGTCCATGACATAAACGAGATGGAGGAACTTGATGCCGATTCCATGCGTATGCTGCTCAACGGCGGCATGACGGCCCAGAGGATAGAGTACGGCGTAAACCCGTCCAACGGCCGCCGTGACGTGTGGGTGTATGGTGTGAATCCCTCCCGTATTTTCTTCAATTCCAATCTCGAGGATGTGCGAATGTGGGATGTTACCTGTATCGGTGAACTTTTTGACCTTCCTATCGATGACGTGCTGGCACATTTCGGCCGTACACCCGAAGCCAAACGGCGTATCGTGGAGATATACGGCAATTCCCCGTCGCTGCAGTCTGGCGGCAACCGCGCCATGCAGGGCGACGAATCGCGTAATCTCTCGTTCTTCACACCTTCGCGCAACGGGCTGTGCCGTGTCATTCTCGGCTGGAAGCTTGAGTCCCGCGATTCTTATCTCTGGAATGATGAAAAGAGGGGAACGTGGGGTTATCTTCCATATAATGAAGAGAGCCGTCAGCAACTCGAGGCGGAGAACGAAAAAAGACGCAAGGAGAGGGAAGAAACCGCGGATGATGACGGCACGTTGCTTATCGACTATTCGTTCGCTACCGAGCGCTACTGGTATTACCGTTACATGACTCCCAATGGAGATGTCCTCCAGGAGGGACGCAGTCCTTATTGGCACGGCGAACACAACTATGTCCTTCACTTATATCCGCTTGTGCAAGGAAAACTCGGTAATTTCGTGGAGCAGTTCATTGATCAGCAGCGTGCAATAAACCGTACTGCGACACTCATAGATTTCATCAGGGGGACATCGTCCAAAGGCGTGCTTGTCGTTGATGACGATGCCTTTGAAAGTATGTCGCGTGAAGAGATTGTCGATGAGTATGTCCGTTACAACGGTGTACTTTTCGTTAAACTCAAACCGGGGCAGAGCATAGACGGTGTCGTGCGTCAGTACAACAGCGGAGCGGCCATCGCCGGTGATTTTGAACTGTTGAGTCTTCAGCTGAGGCTCATTAACGAGATTTCGGGCGTTAATTCAGCCATGCAGGGGCAGGCTCCTAAGGCCGGTACGCCGGCCATGCTTTACGCGCAGCAGGTTCAGAACTCCTCACTCAACCTCAAAGGGCTGCTCGACAGCTTCAGAACATACCGCAGGAGAAGGGATACCAAACTTATGAAGACCATACAGCAGTACTACACGGATGAACGCTATATCGAGATGGCGGGCTCCAACTATAGCGAGGAGGCTAAGTGGTACAATCCGCATAAGGTGCAGGATTGTGAACTTGATATAACCATATCCGAAGGTTATAATACTCCGGCATATCAGATGCTTGCCAACGATTTCCTTATGGAACTCTTCCGTGCCAACGCCGTTGATGTAAAAACCATGCTCGAGAACTCTTCGTACCCGTTCGCCTCGAAGATTCTGGAGGCAATCAAACGCAACGAGGAACAGGCCATGCAGGGCGGTGCAATGCCGGGTATCCCTCCTGAACTCCTTCAACAGCTTCAAGGTCAGGCCGGTGCCTCACCGCTTGTGCCGGAAACTGATGGCAGCGGTATGCCCCTTGCGGAAACGGACAACTCTCCCGTGCAGACGGAACAGGACGGGTAACAGGCGTGTAAGAAGTGTGTCGGGGCGCGTAGAATATATTTTTTTGTAGAAATTTAACAGATTCTTTGATTTGTTATTGTCGGTAAATAAAAAAATTATACTTTTGTAGTCAAATCCTTTTGATAGAGGTATATATTAATTAATTTAAACAATAACAGTTATGAAGAAATTTTTTGCACTGTCAACTGTAGTTTTAATGCTTTGCGCAGCTATGACTACAACTTCTTGCGTCTCAGTTTCAAAGGCTTTTGAGAAGAACGGTTACGAGATGACTGAACTCACACCTATGCAGCAGGGCGGTCTGGCATCATTCCTTTCAGCTTTCCCTGCATACGGCCAGGTTTCAAAAGGTCATCTTGCAAAGGGTAATACAATCACTTTCGTGTTCGACGAGGATGCACAGGCTTGGGAGAACTACTGCTATTCATTGACCAATGCCGGTTTCTCCAAGATGGCTACAGGTTATGTACGTGCAGACAAGAGCACTGGAAATACATACAACGTTGCAAGCAATGTTACAGAGGTTCTTGGCAAACAGTTGCGTCTGATAACATTCTCGGCTGTTGCTTTCTGATATTGACATAGAAACAGTTAGTTGATTTTAAGATGGAGAATTTGCTTAAAATGGCAAATTCTCCATCTTTTTACGTTTAAATTTAGTATATTCGCATGTTAAAACAAAGTACCGGCATATGACACCACAGGAACGCATTCTCGAATTGCGCCGTGAACTCCACGACCACAACCATAGATATTATGTGCTGAACTCTCCGTCGATAAGCGACTATGAGTTCGATACTCTTCTGCGTGAACTTCAGGAACTTGAAGCGGAGCATCCCGAAATGTTCGATGCTACGTCCCCAACCCAACGCGTTGGCAGTGACATTACCAAGGAATTCAGACAAGTAAAGCACAAATATCCGATGCTTTCGCTGGGCAATACATATTCCAAAGAGGAGGTGGCGGAATTCTTCGACAGGGTAAAGCGTTCCTTGAACGAAGAATTCGAGATATGCTGTGAATTGAAATTTGACGGTACGTCCATTTCGCTTACATATGTGGGCGGCAAGCTCGAGCGCGCAGTCACGCGTGGCGACGGTGAGAAAGGTGATGATGTTACGGCCAACGTGCGGACAATTCGTTCCGTTCCGTTGGTACTTCAGGGTGACGGATATCCGGCAGAGTTTGAAATAAGAGGCGAGGTGCTTATGCCGTGGAGTGTATTCGAGAGACTTAACGAGGAACGTGAACGTTGCGGTGAACAGCTCTTTGCCAACCCGCGCAATGCCGCTTCGGGAACTTTGAAATTGCAGGATTCCGCTGTTGTGGCAAAACGCGGTCTCGATGCCTATCTCTATTTCATGCTTGGCGAACAACTGCCGGCCGAAGGCCATTACGAGAATCTGCAGGTTGCTGCACAATGGGGTTTCAAGGTCTCGGAATATACCTGCAAGTGCAGTACGCTCGAAGAGGTGTTCGCTTTTATTGACCGTATGGATTCGGAGCGCAGGAATCTGCCTTTCGCCACGGATGGAATAGTGCTGAAAGTGAACTCTCTGCGTCAACAGAAGAATCTCGGCTATACGGCCAAATCCCCGCGTTGGGCCATTGCCTACAAATTTCAGGCCGAGAGGGCTGTAACGAGACTGAACGAAGTAACTTATCAGGTGGGCCGCACGGGTGTCGTTACTCCAGTCGCTAATCTCGATCCGGTACAGCTTTCGGGCACAGTTGTCAAGCGCGCATCGTTACACAATGCCGATATCATAGAGAAACTCGACCTTCATATAGGCGATATGGTCTATGTGGAGAAGGGCGGTGAGATTATTCCTAAAATTACCGGTGTTGACATTGATTCGCGTTTCATGGTCGGTGACAGGGTCTGTTTTATTGACCGTTGTCCGCAGTGCGGCACTCCTCTTGTGCGCGTTGAAGGCGAGGCTGCGCACTATTGCCCCAATGACTCTTCATGCCCTCCGCAGATAAAGGGTAAAATGGAGCATTTTGTTAGCCGCGATGCGATGAACATAGACTCGATAGGTCCCGAAACGATAGAACTACTATACAACTATGGCATGGTGAAGGACATAGCCGATATCTATGCTTTGCGTGCCGAGGACTTGATGTTCCTCCCGAGAATGGGCGCTAAATCGGCTGAGAATATAATCGCTGCCGTGAATGAATCGTTGAAGATTCCCTTTGAGAGGGTACTTTTTGCTCTGGGAATCCGTTTCGTAGGCGCAACGGTGGCAAAGCGTCTGGCGCGTGCCTTTGGCAATGTTGATGCTCTGATGTCGGCAACTCCCGAACAGCTTGTCGGAGTAGATGAAATCGGTGTCAGAATAGCTGACAGCGTGGTTTCGTATTTCGGAAAAGAACCGAACCGCGAACTCGTGTCAAGACTGAAGGCGGCCGGTCTCAGAATGGATGTGGATGAAAAACTCCAGGTAGCGCGTACAGAAATCCTTTCGGGTAAGAGCATTGTCATCAGCGGTGTTTTCCTGCATCATTCGCGTGACGAGTACAAGGAAATGATAGAGGCTAACGGCGGAAAGAATGTCGGCAGCGTAAGCAAATCCACTTCATTCATACTTGCCGGTGACAATATGGGCCCTTCCAAACTCGAAAAGGCAAAGAAAATGGGGGTGGCTCTGGTAAGCGAGGAGGAGTTCCTGCAGATGCTGCAAAGTGAATGACTTGGACAATAAATTCATTTTCTGCCGCCATATTTATATCTATTTATTATATAAATAGTAAAATTTGATGTAATTTTGCAACCTGAAATGAAAAACCAATAATTTATGACGCGAAAAAAAATTACAGGTATGGGCGTTGCGCTCATTACGCCTTTTACAAAGACAGGTGAAGTGGATTTCGTGACATTGGAAAAACTTGTGCAGATGCATATTGACTGCGGTACATCATTCCTTTGTGTGTTAGGAACCACGGCTGAGACTCCTACGTTGACAATTGATGAAAAACGTGAGATCCGAAAACGCGTCATAAAACAGGTTGACGGGCGTATGCCTATTATGGTCGGCATCGGTGGCAACTGCACCAGAGCGGTAGTCGAGGAACTGAAGAACGAGGACCTTACCGGGGTGGATGCGATTCTCTCTGTTGCGCCGTACTACAACAAGCCCGTGCAAGAGGGTATCTATCAGCACTACAAGGCCGTAGCCCAAGCTACAGAACTGCCTGTGTATATGTACAACGTCCCTGGACGTACCGGCGTGAACATCCTTCCTTCAACGGTAGTACGTCTTGCGCACGAGTGCCCGAATATTGTCGGCTACAAGGCCGCTTCGGGAAATCTTGCCCAGGTGAAGGAACTCATTGCGGCACTGCCTGAGGGTTTTGATGTCTTCTCGGGCGATGACGGTCTTACAGTCGATATAATGGAGGCTGGCGGCGTTGGTGTCATATCTGTTTTCGGCAATGCCTATCCGCTTGAGATGACTAAGCTTGTGAAGGCCATGCAGGAGGGCAGGGTAGGCGATGCACGCAACCAGCACGCAAGGCTTAACGAACTCTTCCAGCTCATTTTTGTCGATGGCAATCCCTCGGGTGTAAAAGCGTTGATGAACATACAGGGCCGCGTGGAGAATATACTCCGTCTGCCGCTTGTTCCGGCTTGTGACGATACATACAGTGACCTTCAGCAGGCTTTGCTGTTCTGACGGAGTATGGACAATCTGAAAGCTCTGCTCGACGAAAAGGCAATCTGCTACAACAATAAGGAATTTATAGGCAACGACCCGGTGAGTTTCCCCCATTCATTCACACGAAAGGAGGATATAGAGGTCGCGGCACTGCTCGCATCCATAATAGCATGGGGCAATCGCCGGATGATTCTTCGTTCTGGTGAAAAGATGCTTTACGGGATAATGGGTGGTGAACCGTATGCTTATGTAATGGGCGGCAGTTGGGAGGGCCTGGATGACAGGCTCAACATACACCGCACCTTCTTTGCTTCCGATTTCAAATATGTATGCAGGGGGATGAGGGGGATATTCCAGAAATACGGTTCTATGGAACAGCTCTTCGTAGGCTGTTCAGTCTGGGACGGAATAGAGCGTCTGCGTCAGGAAATGGCCTCGGCCAACGGCGGCACCTTCACCCGCCATATAAGCAATCCTGTCCCGGCAAAGGGAAAGCCGGCCTCGGCATGCAAGAGGATGCACATGATGCTGCGCTGGCTCTGCCGCAAGGACGGAATTGTCGATTTGGGCATATGGGATGCCGTTCCGCAGTCCGAGTTGATGATCCCCATAGATGTACATGTTGCCCGTACTGCGCGTATGCTTGGGCTGGTCAGCCGCAAACAGAACGACCGCCGTACGGTAGAGGAACTTACCGCCAGGTTACGTGAACTCTCGCCCGATGACCCGGTACGCTACGATTTTGCGCTTTTTGGAGTGGGCGAGGCTGGCGACAGTTTTTTTGAAAATTTAAATTGAATAACGAATTCCGGAACTCTCCGGTGAATAAAAGAGATATATGGCTAAGATAACAAAAGAAGATGCACTGAACTACCATGCCGGCCGTCGTCCGGGAAAAATTGAGGTGGTTCCTACAAAACCCTATTTTACACAGACAGACCTTTCATTGGCATACTCTCCGGGAGTTGCTGAACCCTGTCTCGAAATACAGAATGACCCGCAGAACGCATATAAATATACCGACAAGGGCAATCTTGTTGCCGTAATATCAAACGGAACTGCCGTGCTCGGTCTCGGCAACATAGGTGCGGTTGCCGGTAAACCTGTAATGGAAGGCAAGGGTCTTCTCTTCAAAATTTATGCCGGTATTGATGTCTTTGACATTGAGGTAGATGAAGAGAATCCCGAAAAGTTCATCGAGGCTGTAAAGGCAATAGCCCCCACTTTCGGAGGTATCAATCTTGAGGATATCAAGGCACCTGAATGCTTTGAGATTGAGCGTCGCCTGAAAGAGGAACTCGACATTCCGGTGATGCACGATGACCAGCACGGTACGGCAATCATATCTGCGGCAGGTCTTCTGAATGCACTCGAAGTCAACGGCAAGAATATTGCCGATGTCAAGGTTGTTGTCAATGGAGCCGGAGCAGCGGCGATTTCATGTACCAAACTCTACATTGCTCTCGGCGTCAGGAAAGAGAATGTGGTAATGCTCGACAGCCGCGGTGTCATAAGCACGGAGCGAACCAACCTCACGCCCGAGAAACTTGAGTTCGCAACAACCCGTACCGACATACATACATTGAAGGAGGCTATCGTCGGTGCCGATGTTTTTCTTGGTCTCTCAAAAGGCAATGTACTTTCCAAAGAGATGGTACGCTCAATGGCAAACGATCCTATAGTCTTTGCCCTTGCGAATCCGGAGCCGGAGATTACTTATGAAGATGCGATGGAGAGCCGTCCCGATGTTCTCATGAGCACCGGCCGTAGCGACTATCCTAACCAGATAAACAACGTCATCGGTTTCCCGTACATTTTCCGCGGTGCTCTTGATGTTGCGGCAACAGCCATCAATGAAGAGATGAAACTCGCTGCGGTACATGCCATTGCTGATTTGGCGAAACAGCCGGTTCCCGAGGTCGTGAACAAGGTTTATAAAGTCGGTAACCTCTCGTTCGGCCGTGACTATTTCATACCGAAACCGGTTGACCCCCGTCTTCTTGTCGAGGTTTCTACAGCTGTTGCAAAAGCCGCTATTGCAAGCGGTGTGGCGCGTAAGACAATTACCGATTGGGACAAATATAAAGACCATCTGCTCGAGTTTATGGGCCGCACATCTAAACTAACTCAGCAGATATATGACATGGCACGTACTGAGACTCAGCGCGTGGTGTTTGCCGAGGGTGCCCATCCTTCAATGATGAAGGCTGCGGTGCAGGCAAAGGAAGAGGGATTGTGCCAACCTGTCCTGTTGGGCAATGACGAGATTATCGCAAAGGTTGCAGCCGAGAATGGCTTGAGCCTTGAGGGTATTGAAGTAGTGAACCTGCGTCATCCAAACGAGCGTGGACGCCGTGAACGTTATGCAAAGATCCTTGCCGACAAGCGTCAGCGCGAGGGCTATACGTTCGAGGAGGCCAACGACAAGATGTTCGAACGCAATTATTTCGGTATGATGATGGTTGAGACCGGTGATGCCGATGCATTCGTTACAGGTCTTTATACGAAATATTCCAACACCATTAAGGTTGCCAAGGAGGTCATAGGCATGCAGGAGGGTTTCAGCACCTTTGCCACAATGCATATCCTGAACTCGAACAAGGGAACATATTTCGTTGCCGATACTCTCATCAACCGTGCTCCGGAACTCGGTACACTGATTGACATCACCCGTCTTGCCGAAAAGGCCGTACGTTTCTTTAATCAGGAACCTGTGATAGCAATGACATCATATTCTAATTTCGGCAGCGACCAGGGAGGAAGCGCGGAGCGTGTGAAGAAAGCTATCGCCTATTTGCACGAGAATTATCCCGATTGGGCTGTTGACGGTGAAATTCAGGTCAATGTTGCAATGAACAAGGAACTGCGCGACAAGAAGTACCCCTTCACCAAACTTAACGGCAAGGATGTGAATACACTTGTGTTTCCTAACCTCAACTCAGCGACGTCATCTTACAAGATGCTTCAGGCTCTCAGTCCCGATGTGGAGATAATTGGACCGATCCAGATGGGATTGAACAAACCTATCCACTTCATAGATTTCGAAAGTTCTGTACAGGAAATCCTCAATGTTACGGCTGTTGCGGCAATTGATGCGATTGTGAACAAAAGAAAGTGACATGTGTAACTGAAGTCATTCTATTCCATACAAAAAAACGGGCAGATGCCCGTTTTTTTTGTACTTGTTTTTAAAATATGCCGATAGGTTTCTGTTACGCCACGCTATAGCTTCTCAAGTGTCGTGAGTCCGTTCTGTGTTCCCATGACATAGTTGCAACCGTCGCCTTCATTGTTTCCGGCACAGCGGAAATCATAAACGCAGAGTTCATGTCCGAAGTACAATGCTGCGCAACGGAAAGAGTCACCGGGCTGCATTTGGGAGTTCTTGCACTCTTCTGCAACGAAACGGTTCTCACCCATATACCTTATTATACACATACGGTCGGGCATCCATGCAATCCGCAATTTCTCTCCTACGGTAAGTTCGTCGGCATATATGACGTTGCTGTTGAACTTGTCCGATTCACATTCAGCCTCTTTGCCGAGAAGTTCGCAGAACTGTTTCCATCCGGTCCCAGTGGCATACTTTGCCAATACGTTCAGCGTGCGCAAGGAGACTGAATTGTAGCCACGTGTGGAGTAGCCCCATACACGTTCGAGTGTGCTTTCTGAAATATGCTCCCGCAGTTCCTTTTCTATCTCTGCTACCAACTGCAAAAAGTCGGAATGTACATCCAGGGGGTTCCCGAACCGTTGTTCTACACGTTGTCGCAAAGCCGCTATTTGCGGAATATTGTTTTCTATACCCATGTTTTCAAAATATAATCACTGTCGTGTATTACAAAAATAATGCGTATATTTGTAACTTCAAAACGGCATTAATGGAAACGGGAAGCGATATGTTTGTAAATAATGGTGCTGTGGTGGAGACTGAAAATTCGTTTCACAGCCCTGTACTGCTGAAAACCACTTCATATGCTCGTCTTTTCAGGCTCAGCAGGGGAGGACGATATTTTGTGATAAAGACAACAAAAGACAACAGTGCGCGTCAGCGCGAACTGTTGCGCCGCGAATATGAGCTCTCTCTTGGCTGTGAGCATCCTCACATTGTGAACGTGCTGTTCTTTGAGTACAATACACCTGTAGGCGATGGCGTAATAATGCAGTATGTTGACGGTTGCACGTTGCGCGATTTTCTGGCAACAAATCCGGCAACAACCGAGAAACAACGCCTTTTCGCGGAATTACTGTCGGCTGTCGGTTGTCTCCATAAACGCGGAGTGGTACATAACGACCTCAAACCCGAGAATATTCTTGTCACGAACAATGGCCATTCGTTGAAGCTTATAGATTTCGGCCTTGCCAGTGACGATGCGCATTATCTTCTTAAGACTCCCGGCTGTACATACGCTTATGCCGCACCGGAACTCCGCACCGGCAACGGAGAGGTCAGTGTGCGCAGTGACATATATTCTCTCGGGATAATAATGAAGGAATTGCTCGGCAATTCATCAATAGCCAAGCGTTGCATGAATGTGCTTCCCGGAAAGCGTTATGCCAATATAGAATCTTTGCAAAAGGCATGGATCCGCCGCAACCGCAAATATTACATTCTGGCGGTCTTCGTAGGCCTCTTGCTTCTTCTCCTTCCTCCTTTGCATTATATTGGCGAAGAAAAGAGAGCCGACGATAAAGAGCGAATCCAGGATGAACTGATGGTCAGAGTGGAGCATGATGTGGATTCCATCTGTACCAGAGCTTTGGATGAAGCAAGCAGACTGCCGTTCCGTGAATTCGTTTATGCTTGTCCGGCGAAAATCCAAAGAGAGTGCAGCGAATATATGGATATGCTCCTTTCCACAGTTGACGACCCTAATCTGCGTGCAGTGCTCTCCACGCACTATGGCGTACTATTCAAAAAACATTGGCAGGATATCGTGGATTTTGTAAATAATGTGAAACAGCCCTCGTTCTACGACCTTCCGGTCGAACAGATGCTATATTACGATTCGCTTTTCACACGACAGCTCCCATATGCCCCGTTCCCGGATATATAGTCTTTTGAGCATAATTTGAGTGTTTTTGCAATAAGACAAGCAAAGACAAAAAGTCCTTTTCTGTTTTAACTTTTTTATGAATATTTTTGCATTGAGCTATTTCTTTATGGTTTGGCTACAGTAAACAGGATTTTTTATTGTTTAACTTAAATATTTAAAGATTATGGCAGAAAATGCAAATGGTAAGCTTGGTAAGGCAAGTCTTGTTTTGGGAATTATTGCAATCGTGTTCACATTGCTTCCTCTTCTTTCAGTTTGGTTCCTGGTAATCAGTAGCTGGTTGGTATGGTTGTTGGCAGTAGTAGGCCTGATTCTGGGTATCATTGCCGTTGTCAAGAACCAGAAGAACTCTATTGCCGGAATTGCAGCGTGTGTAATCTCAATCGTTCTTTATTTTGTAGTATTGAACAGTGATGCTATGGCTGAACGTGCAGCAAACGATGTTGCCGGTGCTATAGGTACTGCTATGGAGATTTCCGGCGCAGCCGAGGAACTCTCAGAAGGCTTAGATTTGTAATTTGTTTATTTTTTCGCAATGTTTATCGCAGTAGGTATGTTGACATCCTGTGGCGGTAAGAAGAGTTCAGGTGATTTGGCCGGCTTATTTCGAGGCGCATAGAGATTTTGTAAATACTCTTTATAGTTAGAGTACCCCGTTGATAAAAGCGAAAAACTAGCTTCTGGAAGAAATGTCACACAACAAGACTTGTTTGATGTGGTACTTTTCTTAAATAGAGGATGACTCAAAAGTCATTTTACTGAGAATACAATCCCCATAGGAACTTAGTTCCGGTGGGGATTGCTCGTTAAAGAATATGGCTTTGGGATCACCCTTTTTGTATGTGCTTATATAAAATTACCAAAATTATTTATTAGTTTTGTCTTGTCGGAATTAAAGTGTTAATATTGCATTGACTAAACAAAGTGTTTGTTTCTCTTGCCAAACCGTTGATTATAGTATGTCAGGTCAACTACCCTTATATTTGTAAATTATGAAAAAAATTTTCTTTTGTTTGTTTATCGTCTTTTCATCTGTATCCGTAGTGGCTCAGGAGGTTGAATTTACAGCAGACCGTCCCGGTGCTTCAACCGGTCCGGCTACAGTGGGAAAAGGCGTTGTACAGTGGGAACAGGGTATCCAGTACGACAGTGATGGCAACAGCGGCCAATTTACCTACAGCAACACTCTTCTGCGATACGGCCTGTTCAACGGAGTAGAGCTTCGCCTGGGCGGCGATGCTTTCGTCTATGACAACGGCAACCGTTGGTGCGGAGCATTCTCCGGTATAAGCATCGGTACCAAAATCCGTTGCTTCGAGGAGTCTGGTGCCGTTCCTGCAATATCGGTGCTTGCATCGCTCTCTGTGCCATATACCGGAACGAAAGGTTATGTGGCTGAGAATCTGGCACCGTCACTTTATCTTCTTTTCGAGAATACATTGAGCGATAGGTTCAGCCTCGGTTACAATGTAGGTGCCGAATGGGACGGGTCAACGCCTTCTCCATCGACGTTCCTCGCCTTGTGCTTAGGCTATTCCATAACCGATGATTTGGGATGCTTTGTCGAAAGCTACAACAGTCTGTCGTCATCGGGTAATGCTTATTGCGCCGATTTTGGCTTGAATTACATGCTTGGCCGTAAAGTGCAGTTGGACGTTGCCGCTAACCTCGACTTGTGCGACCCCACGCACTGCTGGGCTGTGAGCCTGGGAGTCGCTTGGCAAATAAACAAGTGAACGAATACAAACGAATGAGGCCTCGCGATTGGAGGCCTCATTCGTTTATTCCACTACCGGTAAACTGTCTTGCCAACGCTTGGCATAGGAATCGAGAATGCTGCGTACTTTCTGCCCTATGATGGCATAGTCATCCTCTTTCAGGTTAGCAAGCGAAACACGTATGCTCCATTCGGGGCCGTCGAAGCCGCCGCCGTTGAGCACCACGAGTGATGTCTCCGTGGCAAGGCGGAACACAACATCCAGCGGGCTGTGGTTCAGTCGCAACCAATCGACGAAATCCTCCCCGTAGAAACGCTTGCCCCACACGGTGAGGTCAATCTCGGAGTAGTACCCGGCGCGTAACGGGTCGTCAACGAGTGTGAACCCCATATTCTCCCACAGCTTGTTAAGGCGCTTGTTTATAATTTCGAGCATCGCTTGGCGGAAATTGTCGCCCTCGCGCTTGTCGATGATGGAGTAGAGCGCAAACAGCGTCATCTGCAGCTGTTGCGGCAGTGACAGGCCTGCTGTGTGGTTCAGTGCCACCTGGCGGCTGTCGGCAACCATGCGGTCAATGAAACGCATATTCTCCACGTCGCTCCTTATGCTGCCGTAGCGTTGCTGCTGTTCGCTCTTGCGCTTGCGTGGCAGGCGTTTGAGCAGTGTGTCGAATATGTTGTCGCGGTGCAGTGCAATAACCGCCGTGCGCCAGCCTGTAGCACCAAAATATTTCGAGAAGGAATAGACACACATAGTGTTGTGAGGCAGACGTGCCATGAGCGACTGGAAGCCCGGGACAAAAGTGGCATACACATCGTCGGTCACAATCATAAGGTTCGGGTTCCAACGTTCAACGATATCGACAAGCAGGTTTACTGTCCTCTCGTCTATCGCGTAGCTTGGCGGATTACTGGGGTTCACAATGAACAGTGCCTTGTACTCCGGGTCGCGCAGTTTATTTATGCCCTTTTCGCTATACTGCCACAGGTGCAGCCCGTCGTCGCTCATGCGGCTTGCCGGTATCTCGGTAACCTTGTAGTTATAGCGGTAGAGCTTTGGAATCTCAATATAGGGTGTGAACACAGGTGTCATCAGTGCAATGTGGTCGCCGCGCTCAAGCAGGCGGTTCTGCTGCAGACTATCGAATATGTAACACATTGCAGCCGTGCCGCCCTCGGTGGCAAAGAGGTCTATCTCGCCCTGTGGTGGACGGCCGTCGCACAGCTCCTGTGCGATGTAGTCGCGCACGGCAATTTCTGTGTGCTTTAGTATGCGGTCGGGCACGGGGTACTGGTTTCCCATCACGCCCTCAGCCCATTCGTGGATGAGCTCGTCGGCGTCCACCTTGTGCTCGTCGAGCATGTAGCGGTAGCACTTCTCGAGGAACTGCGCCCAGGCCTCCTTTCTGTTCTCCTTGATGAACTGCTCAAAGCGACTGCCAATGCCCTCCTTTTGCGGTATTCCGGCAATGCCTTCGGGGCGTTGCCAGTCGCGGCGGCACTCATCGATGCCGAACTTGCCAAGCGCAAAGAATGCCTCGCGCGGTAGGGTAGCAATCCAGTTAGGGTTTCCACGCCCGGCGTTAAGCATTGTATGCATCATTTTGCGTACACTCTCATCGGCAAGTTTTATCAGTCTGTCTTTTAGCTCAAAAGGGCTAATCTTCTCCATCTCCCTGTCAAAAGGGGGTATCTCACTGTGGTCGTTCAAATAATGGCTCATAATATTATATTTAAAGTTCAAATCTGATTTATTTAGACATAAGTACATAAGTACAAAAGGCTTAGTTTTGATTGCCATTTTGACTACGCAACAATTTTTTGTTGCAACAATGCCCTGTAAGTGCATTGTATAAACTGTTTTTTATAACCAATGAAAACAAACGATTGTCTGCATTTGGCTTAAAAAACCGTTTGTCTGTAGTCGTTTCTTCTGTTCTTTTAACTTCGTTGAACCTACTTTCGCTCGTTGCAAAAGCTCAAACAAGTTTGGCTTTTACTCGCTTATTCGCAGCTTTGTTCTTCTGTCTTAAAATATTAACATTTTTATAATTGTCCCTCTTTGCGAAGAGGGACGAGCGACGTAGTCGCGGAGGGAGTTCAATAAATGCGGATGGAGTTCAAACAACAACATTGCTGCAAATTCCATCTTACTGTCCCTCCCCGTTTGTAATCCCTCCGTCCTTCGGACACCTCCCCAAAACAGGGGAGGAATTAGCTGCGGCTTGCAGACTGAGGAGAGGGAGTGCTACACGCGACCCGTTGCTTTGTCGAAACTTCGTTTTCCGCTTTAACCGCACTTCGTGCGCTTGAAACTTGGCTGCACTCGCTGTAAAACGCTAAAGCAGCTTTGCGTTTCACTCGTTGGCACAAGCTTTCACCTTTAATCCCACTTCGTGTGATTGAACCCCGGCTGCATTCGCTGTAAAACGCGAAAGCGAGCTTTCCGTTTCGCTCATTGGCGCGGGCTTTCCGTTTTCCGTTTTCCGTTTTCCGTTCGTCAACCTACCATCAGCGTCAGGAACACGCCCCAAAGAATCAGCAATGTATTTCCGACTGCGTATGTAATAGTATATCCCAATGCCGGCGTCTCGCTGCCAAGGCTCTCCTGCAGTGCGCCAATGGCCGCAGTGGTGGTGCGTGCCCCGGCGCAACATCCAAGTGCAATGGCCGGGTGGAACTTGAACCACTTAACAGCAACCCACACACCAAAGAGCAATGGCAACGCTGTGGCAACAATGCCGGCAAGGAACAGCGACAAGCCAATCTCGCGGAATCCCTCTACAAAGCCAGGTCCTGCCGATATGCCAACAATGGCTATGAAAATGTTAAGTCCAAGATTGTTGAACACCCACAGCGCACCCTCGGGTATTGCGCCCATTGTGGGGTGGTGTGCGCGCCACCAACCGAACACCAAACCGGCTATCAATGCACCGCCGCTGCTGCTAAGGCTCAGCGGCACGCCGCCAAAATGCAGCGTGAGTGTACCAATCACCGCGCCAATGAAAATGCCAATCGACATGAAAACCACGTCTGTGGCGTTTGTGGCTGGGTCGGGGTAACCAATCTCCTTTGCGGCAAGTGTAACGTCAATCTTTTTGCCCACAAGCTCAATAACGTCGCCTGTGTTCAACTGTGTGTCGGCAAATACCGGGATGTTAACTCCCATGCGCTTGATTTTCTGTATCACGACACCATGCATGTATGGCTGACGGCGCAGTTCACCAACCTTCTTGCCGCCGAACGTCATGTCGCGCTTGTGCGAGTGCCCTGCAATGGTGGTCTTTATAACCATCACCGGGAAATCGAGCAGGGCAGTGTCATCCACCTCGCGCCCAATCCATTTCTCCTCGCCAATGGTATATTCGTAGCGGCCGCTCAACACCACCTCGTCACCAAGGTGCAGCACTTCGCGCGGCTTCACATCATCGATAATGCGTTTACCCTTGCGTATGCGCTCCACAAACAGCCGCTTACCCTGCCGTTCAAAGAATGCTTCAAGCTCCTTCACGCGACGCCCTTGCGCGAACCAGTCGTTCTCAATGGCATAACTGCGGAACTCCACCATTCGCTTCGCGCCCACAATGCCCGGCTTCTCGCTGTCGTCACTGCCCATCTGCTTCTCAAGCTCGCGGCACTTCGCCTTCAGCTTATCGACACCTCCAAGCAACTTCGGTGCCAAGCGCGCCAGAATCCACGCCGAACCTGCCGTGCCGAATATATACGTCACCGCGTATGCAACCGGTATAATGTTCAGCGCCTTCTCCTGCTCATCGGCCGGTAATCCAAGCCCACGGATGGTATCGCCTGCAACGCCAATCACCGCGCTTATGGTCTGCGAGCCCGACAGCAACCCCGCTGCCTCGCCCACATTGTAGCCCATCACCATGGCAATGCCCCAGGTGGAGAGCAGAATGAACACGCACATAACAACGGCAAAGAAAACTTGCGGCAAACCCTCCTTGCGCAATCCCGCAAAGAACTGCGGCCCCACCTTGTACCCAATAGCAAAGAGAAACATCAGGAACGCCACCTGTTTCAGCGGCCCCGGCGTTGGGATATCCAACTGCCCAATGAGCACACCCACCAGCAGCACACTCGTCACCACACCCAGACTGAAACCCTTCACCTGAACACGCCCAATGAGGAAACCAAGCCCCAGCGTCAGGTAAATCGCCAACTCCGGATGCGCCTGCAAAAGATTAGTAAACCACTCCATAACAGTACAGTTTAATTTGAGAAGATAACACAGGCGTAGGGGGATTTGTTTGGAGAGGGGGGATGAAGTTATTGTCTATGTATAAAAGAAAATAGAGTTATCATTAAGACAAAAAAGAAAGAGTCCGGTGCAAATACCGAACTCTTTATCAATAATACTTTGTTAATCCGTCCAACTTTTGGCGCCGGATAACTTACTTTATTGTTGGCATCACTCAATATTGAAGTATTTTCCATGATTGAACGTTTTGTGTTCGTCATGAAAAACATATCCCAGTTGATTTGATAAGCAGGTTGTATGGCCGATGACTTTATCAATGTTATAATGTGAGTGACCGAATATCCAAAAGTCAATTTTACCTTGCTCTATGTAGTCCTTTAGTTCTACAATAAACGCACCGTTGGTATGGCTGTCTGCAAACTTAGGGCATTGCATCATAAATGAAGGAACATGGTGTGTGAGCACAATCTTGTATTTTGATTCACTCTCAACTGCAGCTTTCTTTATGAAATCAAGGCAACGACGATGCTCCTGATTGAACTCAGCAAAAGTCAATAATTCACCATCGTACATGATTCTACGAAAATCGCTAATCACCTGTTCTGTATAATATGCCTCATTTAATGGAATTTCTGACCATAGTGTGGAAACTATAATGTCGATGTCTTCAATATGTACCACAGAATTGTAATAGCAATGTACATTATGTCGAATCTCCAAAGAAAATCCGTTGTTCAATGTTGCTATGTCATAAAACTTGTAGAACTCGTGATTGCCCGGGCAGCATATAACATGCTTGTAGTTTTCTGATGCCCAATCCCAGAAAGGGTGCTTGCTGTAATTGTCATCACCTAGATAGCCTATGTCACCAGCAAGCAGTAAGATGTCCCCTGTTACTGATAAGGGATTGCTCTTAAGGTATCGCCAGTTGTCGGCAAATTCAAGAGGAAGGTCTGATGCATATTGAATCTTCATGAATGTATTACAAATAGGTTTTCCAATTGTTCTAACAAAGCATCCACAAATTCAGTGTTTTGGTCAAGCGATTTAGTCAAGGGATTGGCTAGTTCGGTCCAATCATTTCGAATTGACATGACAAACTCTTTAATGCATTCAACTATGGATGCTGGAGCCTGAATTTCATCTTCCGTCATTATTACAACATTTTTGAGAACGTCTGACCTGTGTTTCTTGATGTCCTTGCTGTTTACGTGTTTGCCATTCTGCTTGTCTTGCAACAAGTTTAGATATGCACGAGCTTTTAATGCAATAAGTGCAGCAGAATCTGCATGGCGGATGTTGTCTGTTAAACGGCTATGCTCAATGGTGAACTGATAGTAATCATCATCCATTATTATTGCACTTAAGCTTGACTGTTCACCGTCTATAGGTAATGGCTCGATGATAAGTCCTTTCGGCTCTCCAAGTGCATCTGGATGACGAGATAACAATTCGATCATTTCAGGATAACCTGGATTACCGTCTACAAAACGATACATTTCATACTTAGGCGATTCTCCTTCTTTTGCTTTACTCTTTTCTGGTCTATATCCGGCTTCACGGATGAATTGCCAAAAGCGTTCACCATATTGCGGAGTCATTCGCTCTACAACAATTATCATGTCGATATCGTGTGTGGCACGTGCACGCACTTCGGTGCCAGTCATAGTGATGTCGCAGGCTGTACCACCGATAATTACATAGTTGTCTGAGAAATCCTTGAAAGCTTCTCTGAATTTATCTAGTCCTTCCATTCTAATTCATTAATTAAACGTTCTATTTCTCCTTCTACACGAGAATCATTATCATTACGGAGCGATATTGCAATAGAGAGTTTGTCAACCCATTCTTTGTTGTCGTCCTTGTTGGAAACAATAGGGTATTTCCATGCTTCAATCATGACATCGCCATCATATTCATTCATGTTGTGAAGTGCTTTCTCTGCAATCAGGCTTTGAAGTTCTTTCTTACTCATCATAAACATTCGAGAGTGGTCTGGGTTAAGCCATGTGTAATGAGACAATGCGTTGATATTGCATTGGGCGAACTTCAGTTCTGTTACCAAGGAATCGCAATAGACACGTTTTTCAACGGGGTCAATCAGGAAATCCTTTGCTTTGTCCCATAGTTCTTTACCCTTGAGTGAAAAGCGTATGATTTTACTTTTTCTGCCATCGGGAACTTTTTGGCAAAGTTTCAAGTCGCTTAAACATGTCAATCCCAATGTGATGCTCTCGTATGAATATGGGAGCTTACTTGACATATCTCTGGCAGACATTCCCTCCAGACTTTCAACTTGCAGGTGATAAAGCAAGGTGTACTGAGCTGTAGGAGTGAGTCTTTTTGCAGGGCGGCTCTTTCTTATCCGTTCGTTTGCTACCAACATTGGGAGGTTGACAAACTTATCGCCCATGACAAAAAATACTTCCTTGTCAATAAGACGCTGTCGTTCATATGATGGGGAGGATTCAAGTATAAATACAACAGGGCTTCTCATTATTTCTGATATCCTGCCAGACGTAATTGCACAGACTTTAGGTGACGGATTCCCGTTCTTTGGCTTTAGGAATGTAAGTCTTATGTCACGATACTCTCCATCATAAAATTGATAAGCCAATGAATCGCCAATAGTTATGCCTTTCAACTGTTTTTTACTTAACGGTTGAAGCATGATGATTCTTCCTAATATACTCAGCTCTTTCATTTAATTAAAACTGCTACATTTTAATAGCATATTAAAACGATGCGAATATAAATAAAATAATCTATATATCAGGTGTTTGATTGATTGTTTTTTATAGAAAAATAATTTTTAATATGTTTTTTAGGCTCTTGTGCTTGAAATCTCGTTAATGTTTGTTTGGTAATTGGTCCGGATTCTCCTGTTCCTTTTTCTGAGACTATGTGTTTCTCATTAAACTAATAGTGCTCTGTTGAGATGTGCTTTTCAGAGTGCAATTATGGCTGCATTTGCTATTCCAATGTGTTAGAGATAAAGGAAGTTTTAGTTTTTTGTGCTAATTACTACAATGTGGCAAGCCTTTACAAAAATTGTTTGTGGTAATAATCCCAACGTCAAGTAAATCGCCAGCTCCGGATGCGCCTGCAAAAGATTAGTAAACCACTCCATAACAAAATATTTTTATCGTGTAGATAACACGGAGAAAAGGGGATTTGTTTTTGGGGAGGGGGAGAGGTATTATGCCTAATGACTAATTATTATATAATTTGTAGAAAAGTGTTGAAGAATAGTAAAAGAAAACTTATCTTTACAAATAATATGGCAATTTGAACTTTTTATAAGAATTTTACGCTAACGTCGTACATTATGGCATACGAACAGACATTTAAGAATATTGATAATATTCTACACACTGATGAAGGTTGCGGAAGTGAGTTGGATTACATTGAACAAAAATCGTGGATTCTATTCTTGAAATATCTCGATGATTTGGAAAAATCAAGAGAGGTAGAAGCAATGCTCCAAGACAAGGAGTACACTCCAATTATTGCCGAAGGTTATAGATGGAGCGATTGGGCAATGCCAAAGACTGCAACAGGTGAATATGACATTCATAATGCTCTTGTTGGTGATGACCTTATTGAATTTGTTAGACTTAAACTGTTCCCCTATCTTAAAAAGTTCAGCAATGAGAATGGCAAAGGTGTAGAGGGTAAAATTGGTGTAATTTTCAATGCTATCACCAATAAAATTGCTTCGGGATATAATCTGAGAGATATTTTAGAGCAAGTTGATGAATTGAAATTCCAAACATCTGAGCAAAGGCACGAACTTACATACCTATACGAAAGCTCACTCAATAAGATGGGTAATGCAGGACGTAATGGTGGTGAATATTACACCCCACGTCCTTTGATTCGTACAATATTGAAGGTGCTGAACCCCGAGATAGGAAAGACTGTTTACGATGGTGCTTGCGGTTCTGCGGGATTCTTGTGTGAGGCATACACTTATATGCACGAGAAGGTGAAAAACACCTCGGATGAGAAGATGTTACAAGAATCCACATTCTACGGAAAAGAGTTGAAGGGTCTTGCATACATCATTGCAATAATGAACTTGATTCTGCACGGTGTGGAAAGTCCTAATATAATCCGTACAAATACACTTACAGAAAACCTTGCAGATGTTCAAGAAAAAGACAGATACGATTACATCCTTGCAAATCCTCCTTTTGGAGCAAAAAAACGTGCAGAGGTCTTGAACAATTTTCCAATTAAATCAGGAGAAACTGCGTTTCTTTTCTTGCAACATTTTATAAAATACTTGCGTGCGGGTGGTTCTGCGGGTATTGTTATAAAGAATACATTTTTAAGTAATATGGATGCTGATGCTATTGCATTGCGCAAAAAATTGCTTGAAGAATGTAACCTACATACTGTTCTTGATTTACCACAAGGTGTATTCCAAGCAGGCGTAAAAACCGTTGTTCTATTCTTCAAGAAAGGAGAACCCACTAAAAACATTTGGTTCTATAAACTTGACCCTGACCGCACATTGGGTAAAACAAATCCACTCAATGAAGACGATTTGAAGCAGTTTGTTGAACTTCAAAAAGAAAAGAAGGAGTGTACAAATTCTTGGAGTGTAGATGTTGCCTCTTTGGATGAAAATTATGATTTAACACCTAAAAATCCTAATAAAGTTGAGGTAGTGGATGAACGTACAACACAGCAGATTATAGAGGAGATAAAAATATTAAATCAGAAAAACGAACAACTACTATATAATAGCACAACTGTTACAAAACATAAGTGGAATTATTCAACTATTGGTGCAGAGTTTAAAACAACTTCAGGCGGAACGCCAAATAAAATGCATAAGGAATATTATGAAAATGGCGATATTCCTTGGTTAAGAAGTGGTGAAGTGTGCAAAAAAGACATTGAAGAAGCGGAAATGTTTATAACACAAAAAGGTGTTGATAATTCTTCTGCTAAATGGTTTCCTAAAGACACAGTTCTTGTTGCTATGTATGGCGCTACAGCAGGACAGGTAGGCATTTTGCGTTTCCCATCAACCACCAACCAAGCGATATGTGGAATTTTTCCAAATGAGGATTTTATGCCCGATTTCCTCTATTATGCATTACTGTCAGGGAAAGACGCATTAGTTGCGAAGGCAGTGGGTAATGCTCAACCTAATATCTCGCAAACAAAGGTAAAAGATGTGTCTATACCTAAAATCGGTTTAATTGAGCAACAAAGGGTTGTTGAAAGATTAGATACTGAATTTGCGAATTTAGATGCACTAAAAACAAATGCGGAAAGGATTATATCGCTTTGCGATGATATGAAACAAGCGCTGTTAAGAGATATTTTTAATAAAGAACCCTAACACCTACACAATATGAACGAAAGTCAAACACGATTAGAGAAAATAGACCCTGCTCTAAAAAGAGTAGGTTGGGGTGTGGTTGAAGACAGTCATATATCTGTTGAATATCCAATTACCAATGGCAGGGTTAGTAAAAGCGTTGCTCCTAAACCTCTGAAAGCAGACTATGTTTTATGGTACAAAGGCGTAAAACTTGCTGTAGTGGAGGCAAAGAGTGATGAGAAGGATTATTCTGAGGCGGTTCCACAAGCAAAGAAATATGCTCAAATGCTTGATGTCCGTTATACCTATGCAACCAATGGCGATAAGATATATGCTATGGATATGCAGACAGGTACAGAGGATTTTGTTGAAGAATATCCTACACCACATGAGTTGTGGCAATGGACTTTTGGCGATTGTAATGAATGGCGAGATAAATTCTATGAGCAACCTTTGTTCTCGAATGGTACAAAAAGACCTCGCTATTATCAAGAGATTGCAATAAACAGAACCTTGACTGCAATCGCCAATGGCAAGAATCGTATTTTATTGACCCTTGCCACGGGTACAGGTAAAACATTTATTGCTTTTCAAATAGCTTGGAAACTGTTTCAAACAAAATGGAATGTACGCAAGACTGATAACCGTCCTCGAATACTGTTCCTTGCAGACAGAAATACCCTTGCTGACCAAGCGTTCAATGGTTTCTTTGGATTCCAACAGGATGCACTAGTTAGAATAACCCCTGAGGCAATAAAGAAGAAAGGTGCGGTGCCGACTAATGGTTCTGTGTTTTTCAGCATATTCCAAACATTTATGACTGATGATGGACAATCATATAGGTTTGGAGAATACCCAAAAGACTTCTTCGATTTGGTTATTATTGATGAGTGCCACAGAGGAGGAGCAAACGATGAAAGTAATTGGAGAAGCATACTTGAATACTTTGACAGTGCAGTGCAGATTGGTTTGACTGCAACTCCTAAAAGAACAAACAATGCTGATACCTATCGCTATTTTGGCAATCCTATATATCAATATTCGTTGAAACAAGGTATTGCAGATGGTTTCTTGACTCCATTCCGCCATCGTAAGATGCAGAGTACGATAGATGATTATATGTATTCTCCCGAGGATGAAATCTTATCGGGTGAGGTTGAAAAGGGAAAGGTTTATAAAGAAGAAGACTTTTACAAGGGTAATATAAAAATCAAACAAAGGGATGAAGCACGTGTAAAAGAGTTTATGAACCTTATTAACCCCGATGAAAAGACCATTGTATTCTGTGCAACACAAGACCACGCAGGGCAAATAAGGGATATGATAAACTGTTTGCATAAAGGCAACCCCAACTACGCTGTTAGGGTTACTGCAAACGATGGAGATATAGGAGAAATGTTCCTTAAAGAGTTTCAAGATAATGAAAAGACAATACCAACAATCTTGACTACATCGCAGAAACTTTCAACAGGTGTGGATGCTCTGAATGTACGAAACATTGTTCTTCTACGTCCTGTAAAGTCTATGATTGAGTTCAAACAGATTATAGGTAGAGGAACACGACTTTATGATGGCAAATACTACTTTACAATCTATGATTTTGTAAAGGCATACGAGAATTTCCAAGACCCCGAGTGGGATGGTGAACCTGTATGTCCTAAATGTGGAAATAATCCTTGTACTTGCGAGGAAGGTGAGGATGAAGGTGGTGATGATGGCAAGGGGGGCACTCCAAAGGTTAAGGTTTGTCCTGTATGTGGCAAACGTCCTTGCATTTGTCCTAAACCACCTTGTCCTGTATGCGGACAAAGACCTTGCGTTTGCCCTAAACCCGAAAAACTTGAAATAAGGTTGTCGAATGGAACTGTTCGTAAAATAAAGTTCACTAAATACGATATGTTCTTCGATGCAAATTGCCAACCCGTATCTGCCGAGGACTTTATAAAAGAAATGTTCGGCAATATGCCCGAGTTCTTTTCATCGCTAGATGACTTGAAAGAAAAATGGTCTTCTCCAAAAACAAGAGAAGAACTGTTGGCGAAGTTGGCAGATGCAGGTTATAGCAAGGAAACACTTGAAAACATAAGAACTGTTATTGATGCGGAGGATTCTGATATTCTTGATGTTCTTGAATATGTAGCATACAATATTGAACCAATCAACAGAACTGAGCGTGTAGAGAAGACTAAAAACTATGTATCAACCCTTTCGCAACAGCAACAAGATTTTGTTACATATATTTCAGAACTCTATATTAGGGTTGGTTATGAAGAACTAGGAACAGAGAAATTACCCGAGATATTGAAGATGAAGTACGGTACTGCCGCCGATGGTATCACAAAACTTGGTGGTCTTGAAATGGCAAAGAATACATATAACGATTACCAGAAAAGTTTATATATGTGGTAAACAGGATGCTGAATCAGGTACAGGTGATATTAATAAAGATGTGATAATATAAAATATAGTAATAATGTCTATTTTTAATAAAATCAATTTTAAAAGTAAAAATGCTTTTTCATTGGGAAAGCCAGAGGCAGAGGCGGAATCCAATTCTAGATCAGATTTATCTTTGAAAAATCTATTTGTTGATGAAATCGGAGTCATAGAAGCAATATCAAATGGTAAATTCATTATTTCAGGAAGGAAAGGAACCGGTAAATCTGCAATAGTAGGCTATATAACATTAAATTCATTTCCGGCTGATAACTATTTGTATTGTAGAACTATTAAGCCGATTTTTCATAATATAAGTTATCTGAATAATTTGATAGAAAATGATAATGATAAATATCAAATATTATATGAATGGATAATTATATCCAAACTCATTGAAATGATTCTTGAAACTAAACAAGGAACATATCTGAGAGAAATTATAGCACTTAATAAATTCTATAGTAAGTATATAGATTTGTTTAATGTTGAGTCATGGAATCGGACTAAAAATGATGATTCTAAATGGACTATGAGTGTCAATCTGTTGTTGGGAGTTTTTTCAACTTCATTTACAAAAGAAATTAAGCAAAAAGAATATGAAAATAAACCATTTTACTACTATATTTTTGGTCTTAGAGATGTAATAAAAAAGATTCTACAGTTTCAAATATTTGAGAATTACGAATTTAAACTACTATTTGATGATTTGGATATAAACTTTAATCTTAATAATCCGTCAAATTGCGAAAATATACTTTCTCTTATAAGAATTGCAAAAGAATATAATAATTCATATACAAGAAACTCTCAGATTATTATTTTTTTAAGGGATGACGTAAGACGTAAATTATCAGGAATTTCATCTGATAGTAGCAAAATTTTTGGCAGTTATGAATTTCAATTGAAATGGTATGAGAAGATAAATGATAATGAAGGTAAAATAAAACTTCGTTCACTTGTCAATAAAAGAATTAAATTAAACTTTGATTTACTAGGTATAGAATGTAACGAACAGGATCCTTGGAATTCTTATGTAAAAGAAAATAAAGGTTATAATTACAATAAGAACAGTGTTTTTAAAAATATCTTAGATTATACATTCTATCGTCCAAGGGATTTAATAAACATTTTTTTACCATTAGACTTGAATAATGCTTATTGTATACCTTTAGGTTTAAAAGAAATTAAAACACTTCTTAAGGCTTATTCAGAGAGAGCTTATGAAGAATTTAATGATGAGATTTCTATTATGTTCTCAAAAGATGAACGTGAGGCTATAAAAGCATTTTTGGGTAAGGTCGTTATAAAACTGTCCAATAATAATGGTATCAAGTATGATGAGTTGTTGGAACTACTTCCCACTAGTTTTGATGAAGGCATTATTAATATTTTGTATGATTATGATGTCATTGGAGCTATAGATCAAAATAATGATCAACATTTTCATTTCAGAGAAAGTATGCCTTCAATACCTTTTAGTAAATGTAAATTTTGTGTACCAAATATAATTAAATTGTATTTTGATAAGTCTATGACTATTATTTTGTAGAATAATAGCAAGTTCTCTATAATAATCAAATTTAGCTAAATTTGCTCAGAATTACGATGTGCCCTGTTGATATCTTTTCGCTGTTTTCTATTGATATCGCTGCATTGTGGTAGTATATTTGTAGAAACAAAATGAAAGATATGAACAGAGTTATTATAGTTGGAAATGGCTTTGATTTGGCACATGGGTTAAACACAAAGTATGAGGATTTTATATCTTGGTGTTTTAAACAATATGGCTATAAATTGTTGCATACTTCAAAGAAGGAGGTGGCAGACGGATTGTGCTCATTCAAAATTAGAGATAATGTAAATATATCCACTTGGGCTTCCGCTTTTCAAGGGTGGTATTATAAAAGAGAAGATCCACGTATTCCTTGGAATGAAACAGATGTTTTTTTTACGGTTATAGAAGATAGAAATTTGTGTGATTTCTCCACTGGATCACTATTTCAAAGAATATGGAAACAAATATCTTTAGGATGGGTTGATATTGAAAATGAATATTTTTCGCTGTTGACTGAAGAGAGAATGTCTTTTGACAAAGGCCCTACTAGCCCAAATTATAAAGAACTCAATCATCAACTAGATGTCCTAAGAGATAAGTTAGTACAATATTTGAAATGTGAGAGCGAAAAGACAACTCCTATAATTGATAATATTAACGATATAATATACAGACCAATAGAACAAAGAGAAATATCAGTTGCATATAAAAGATTGCTTGGAGAGAATTTGACTGGGGATGTTGCACCTTGTGCGACAATGCTGTTGAACTTCAATTATACCAAGACACCAGAAATGTATTTGTCTGAATCTTCTAATGTAGTGGTCAATTATATACATGGGTGTCTTGAAAATCCTGAAAGTGTTATCTTCGGTTATGGCGATGAACTTGATTCTGATTTCAAAAAACTCCAAAATATGAATGATAATGAGTGTATGCGTCATATCAAATCTATTCGTTATCTGGAATCGGACAGCTATCGTAAAATGTTGGAATTTATTGAATCAGATTCTTTTCAAATTATAATATTGGGGCATTCATGTGGTCTATCTGATAGAACTCTTCTTAATACATTGTTTGAACACAGGAATTGCGTATCTATTAAACCTTATTACTATATAAATGAGCAAGGCAAGGATAATTATTTGGATATAGTCCAGAACATTTCTCGTAATTTTACCAATCCGCAGCTGATGCGCGACAGGGTAGTGAACAAAACCTATTGCTCGCCATTGCTACAAAAAGGCAAAGAATAACACGCAATATTCACCGGTTAATCTTTATTTACCCGATGGTTACCCTCGCTATTCGCATCCTATCGGCGTGGAACAATGCAAAGTTAATTTTATAATTCAATATAAATTACATATTTGTTTTAGGTTGGGTTTTGGTTGTCTGTTTTGTCTCATGGTCTTTTTGGACGATTTATATAATATAAAGTATTTTTTATATATCTTTGTTTGTAGTTTGTAATCACAACTTATAATACCGTAAGGAGAATATTGTAATGGGGTTCAGAAATTCTGCAATTATAATAAGAATATGAACGGAACAAACAACAACATAGTAATCTACCAAAGCGAGGATGGCAAGGTGCATCTTGATGTGGTATATAATGAGGAGACAATGTGGCTCACTCAGCAGCAGCTTTGCGACTTGTACCAAACGAGCAAATCGAACGTAAGTGAGCATATTAAACATATATTTGAGGATGGTGAACTTGAGGAAAATTCAGTTGTTCGGAATTTCCGAACAACTGCTTCTGACGGTAAAACATACGATGTAAACCATTACAACCTTGATATGATTCTTTCGCTTGGTTATCGTGTCCGTTCAGTTACTGCAACCCGTTTTCGTCAGTGGGCTACAGAGCGATTGAAGGAGTATATCATAAAGGGCTTTACAATGGACGATGAGCGCCTGAAACAGTTGGGTGGCGGAAACTATTGGAAAGAGTTGCTCGACCGCATAAGGGATATCCGTTCATCTGAGAAGGTTATGTATCGTCAGGTGCTCGACCTTTATGCGACAGCTGTGGATTATGACCCACGCAGTGACCTCTCAATTGAGTTCTTCAAGATTGTACAGAATAAGTTGCACTTTGCTGCGCACGGACACACAGCCGCAGAGGTTATTTATGAAAGAGCCGATACGGAGCAACCTTTTATGGGGTTGACAACCTTCAAAGGTGAGCATCCAACGCTTGCAGATGCTAAAATTGCAAAGAACTATTTGAAGGAAGATGAACTGAAGATTCTTAATAACCTTGTTTCGGGATATTTCGATTTCGCCGAGATTCAGGCAATGAAGCGTCGTCCTATGTATATGAGTGATTATATACAGCAGCTTGACAATATCCTTTCATCGACAGGTGAACCTTTATTGACAGGTTCCGGTAAGGTTAGTCATACAGCTGCAATTTCAAAGGCCGAAAGCGAATATCGTAAATATGAGTTACGCACCCTCTCACCGGTGGAACAGGCCTACCTGGATACCATCAAGCAGTTAAACAAAGAGGCCAAAGAGAAGAACCAGAAGTGATAGAGGTGAATGAATGTATATTGATGTCAAGGAATGCGAGTCCCGATGCTGTTTTGCGCTGGGGCTCCTTGTTTTTTGGACAAAAGAACATAAACCAACAGTGTTGGTTACATAAGATTTGTATATAGTTGTGTCCTGAAACTTTCTGCTATTGTGCGAATGTTGTTTGGATTTCCAATAAGTATAGTGCCAATCTACATCAATGCGAAAACTTGTTTTCTCATTTTGGCAGATTGGCACTATACTTTGTCGCATTTTAATAGCGACTGGCATTCTCAATACCTGTAAGTTTTTTTGTTCTTCTGTACTTCTGTCTAAAAGTAAAAAAAGTGTTGCTTCTTGCCGATGTCGGCAAGAAATACTATAAAATCATGGCTTTTTTCTGTCAAAACTTGCCGGTATCGGCAAGAAAATGCAGTTTCAGGATTGAATATTGATGATTTAAACATTCGATAGCTGCTTGTGGCTATGAGGCGGCTTGGCTTTGCTCTTATAAGACGATGCAAAAACAGTTCCCTCGTCGCTACGCTCTGTCGGGATGACAAGTTTGCGTGCAAGAGGGATTGTTGTGAGTGAGTGCAATGCAAACTTGTTTGTGATTGTACAACGAACGCAAACAACTTCGTTCTTTGAACTCCCTCCGCTTCGCTCGTCCCTCTTCACAATGATCTGACCCCAAAAAGTTGGACGGATTAATAAAAGTTTTATTGGTAAAGAGTTCGGTATTGCACCGGACTCTTTCCTTTTAGTCTCAGTTTAATTCTGTCATTATTGTAGTAGTGGATATACTTCTTTAGTTCCAGTTTGAAGTGATCCATATCCTTGAACTCCTGCAAATATAGCAATTCGGATTTCATTATACCAAAGAAGTTTTCCATCATTGCATTATCAAGGCAGTTGCCCTTTCGTGACATACTTTGTATAATACCGTTGCGTTTGAGTGCCATTTGGTATTGCATATGCTGATAATGCCAACCCTGGTCAGAGTGCAGTACAAGCCCTTCCTGTGGATTTACTTTCCTTATAGCACTGCTCACCATATCTATTACCATACGCAAATCCGGACTGTCAGAGATTGTATAGGAGACAATCTCTCCGTTGTACATATCAAGTATCGGGGACAAGTAAGCCTTTCTATCGCCAATCTTGAACACTGTTACATCCGTTGCCCATTTGCGGTTAGGTGCTGTTGCCACAAAGTCGCGTTGCAGTACATTGGGGGCTACATGTCCTACATCGCCTTTGTATGAACGGTATCTAACCTTGCGGACAACAGACTTTAGATGCATCTCCTGCATCAGTTTCTGCACTGTCTTATGATTGATGGTATACCCTTCATTGCGCAACTGGATATATACTCGACGATAGCCATAGCGTTTGCTGTGTTGCCCAAATATCTCGCTGATACGCTTACGCTCTTCTTGATACTTGTCCGTAGATTCAAGGTGTGCTACGTTGTAATAATAGGTGGAACGTGCCATCTTTATATATCGGAGCATAAAGTGCAGGTCATGTCCTTCTTGCCTTAGTTCTCGGATTGCCCCCGCCCAATCGCGCGCAGACGGGCTTCCCTCTCCTCGACTAAGGCTTTCACTTTTTTTAGCAGCGCATTCTCCGTCTTTAGTTCCTGCACCTCCCTGCGGAGGCGTTCAAGTTCCGTTTCCGGTTTTTGTACTTTCTTTGGTCTTCCCATACCTGTTGGTCGGCCTCGTTTTTTAGTAATAAGCAGAGTCTCAATACCACAAGTGCGGTATATACGAAGCCATTCTTGCACTCGTCGAGCTGATACTCCATATTTTATAGATGTTTGCACCAAAGTTAGATGATTCCTTTCGACATCCAACACAATTTTACATTTTTCTTCGTTTGTCAGTTTCTTATATTTCGTTTGGAGTAACGAAGAGGTACCTTCTATTTGATAATTATACCATAATTTACCCAAACGTTTTTTACATATACCATAATGGCGACAAATAAAGCTAATAGTTTTTCCTGATTCTAATAAATGCATATACTTGAGTAATGCATCGTAGTCATGTTTTAAACCCATATTCAACCAAAGTTTTTTGTCCAAACTTTGGGGTTCACTTCAACAATAAGAGGGACAGTTTTTTAGATTACCATTTGCTTTGGCAAAAGTTTTCAGTTTTAACCGCACTTCGTGCGCTTGAACCTGCTATCGCTCGCTGTGTAATCTGCAAGTGAACTTTTCCTCTGCTCTTGCTCAACCGCAGCTTTAACCTTTCAGCTTTCCGATTTCACCTTTCAGTTTTAACCACACTTCGTGTGCTTGAAACTTGGCTGCACTCGCTGTAAAACGTAAAGTAGGCTTTGCGTTTCGCTCGTTGGCACAAGTTTTCACCTTTCACCTTTCAGTTTATTAAGTCTCTTAACAGCAGCAGTTCATTTTTGCTTGCTCCGCGGGAGGTTAATGCTTCGCTGTCGTTAAGGATTTGTTCGGCTACTTTGTCGGCGCTGCCGGCAATCTCCTTTGCCTTGCCGTACAGCTCGACTGCTTGGGCATGGTTGTGGTTTACCCACTCTACGTGTGCTGCGTTCAGGTAATCCTCAAATGCCGGTGAGGGCAGCTCCTGCAGTCGTCTGTAATAACCTCTGGCCTGTTCGTCTTTCCCTGTGATGAACGAGCACCATGCAATGGCACGCAATGCGCGGCGTGAACCGGGCTTTAGGTATTCAACTTTGTAAAAGCGCGCGAAAGCCTCCTCGTACTGTTTCATCGTGGCGAAGCTCTCCCCTGTCTGCAACAGCAGGGAGATATTTTCGGGTGCGAGTTCTTCTGCCATCTGATAATAGCTCAATGCTTTGTCGAACTCTCCCTGCAGACGGTAGCACTGTGCTATGTGACGAAGTGTCCACAGAGTGTCCGGCTTTATAATGTCGGCTTTCGTGTAGTAGTCGATGGCGGCATCGTAATCCTGTTCCTTCTGCAGGCAGTAGCCCATCTCCTGAAAGAACTGTGCATCACACTCTCCTGTACTCTCATATTTGCGTCCGGCCTTGTATGCCTCGCTGTAGTACTCCTTTTCCACAAGGTAACGGAATGTACGAAGTTTGGCTTCGTTGCTGTTTATGAGTGTACTCAGGGTGTTGCTCTCGAGCAGGTTGAGCTGCATGGTGAACGGGTCGTTGAACTCTCCACGGAAGTTCGATACCTTGAAGAAACGGTATAGGTCCTGTATGTACTGGTTGCTTTCGACCTCGGCTTTCTTCTCTGCCGGTATATGTGCGAATGTATCGGCATCCTGTTCGTTCATCTCTCCGCCGTCCATTATCTGGTTCATCAGCATGTCACGCTGTTCGGTGGGGATGCGCTGCAATGTGAAGCAGAATGAATATTTGTCGCTATTGCAGAACGCGGGTGAAGAGCATATAGCTCCCAGAATGCTGCCGTTGCCTATTTTCTCTTTCGGCATGACATCGGCTACTGAGGGCACGGCTTTGTCGAACGGCCTGAACCAGTTCGTGATTTCACCGAAGAACGGGTAGTTCTTCAGTTGCGAGAATGTACTCATGTAAAGGTCGGCTCCTTCAATCTGCCATTTTGCCATCTCCTCGAGCTTTCCTTTTATCTCGTCCTGCTCGAGCCATTTTCTCCACTCGGGGTTCTTGTCCTCATCGTCCTCAATCTCCTTGAGAATGTCGATGCTCAGCTTTTCGTTGTTGAGGTTCCGGTTCTTCATCATTGCCGGAATTATCTCCTCACGCATCTTGCGGTCAATCTTCTGTGTCTCGCGGCAACGGAGAAGTTGTATCTGTATGGTCTCCATGCGCCTTACAAGAGTGGGGTTCTCCTTCAACGCATATATTGCTGCGGAGAGTTCGGGGTAGTGTTTCAAACGCTTTTCGTAGCGGAACAGCGTGATTATGATTCCGATGATGGCCCTTGTGGAGATGATGCTCTCTTTACTTTCTGCAATTCTGCACAGTGTTGTAGCCTTAATCGGCTCAAAACACTTCAGTGCGGAAAGCATTGCTGCGCTTGCAAGCGTGGCGCGGTCGTTTACGCCTATAGTCTCTCCTGTTATTGCTGCCGTAATCTTCTCGGCATCGCTTCGGCTCCAGTTGCTACTGCACCATATGATGTTGAAAAGCTGGTGCAGAAGCGTCTCGTGTTCTTTGCCCAGTTGTTCCTTAAGGCTCCTGCACTCTTCGGCCGGCATGCTCTCCGCTATCTCCATATTCGCATGGTTTTCTTCGAGCCTTGAAACTGCACCGTCATAGTCCGCAAGCCCTTTATGCTTGCGTCTCATCTGAAAGTAAACCTTTGAGGAACTTTCGCTCAGCCTTGCAACCGCAATCTGGTCGTTGAGGATATAACATCTTCCTATAAGCTCACCGTGCAGGCGTTCCCTGTCCGGGTCAGGCATTCCTTTGCCAAGGTATTCGAGCATGAACCCGTAGGCAGTCTGCATCTCTGTGAACCTGCTCCTCAGTTCCCAGTCCTGCAATCCTTCAACGTTCTCTTCCAATGCTGCGATAGCCTGTTTCAGCCTGTTTTCGCCCAGCAGTGCAATGACATTCTGCTGTATGTTCTTTATATGCTTTTCGTCCATCCGGAATTTTTGAAGTGTTCTTTAATAAACATAAACAGCGCGGTTGCCCACGCTGTTTATGATGATTATTGTTGTGGGTAACTATTACTCACCCTTGATAGCTGCAACGCCCGGGAGAACCTTACCCTCGATAGCCTCGAGAAGAGCACCACCACCTGTTGAGATGTATGATACCTGGTCGGCCATACCGAACTTGTTGATGCAAGCTACAGAGTCACCACCACCGATGAGTGAGAACGCACCGTTAGCAGTTGCCTTACCGATAGCCTCGGCGATAGCGCGTGAACCAGCTGTGAAGTTGTCGAACTCGAACACACCTGCAGGGCCGTTCCAAAGTATAGTCTTTGCGTCAACGATAGCAGCTGCGAAAGCCTCCTGAGCCTTTGGACCTGCATCCAAGCCCTCCCAACCTGCGGGGATAGCCTTAGCTGAGCATACCTGTGTGTTGGCGTCGTTAGAGAAGTCATCGGCTGCAACGCAATCCTCGGCAAGAACGAGGTTTACACCCTTTGCCTTAGCCTGCTCCATGATGTTGATAGCGAGGTCGAGCTTGTCGTCCTCAACGATTGAACGGCCGATTTCGCCACCCTGTGCCTTTGCGAATGTATATGTCATACCACCGCAGAGGATGAGGTTGTCAACCTTGTCCATCAAGTTCTCGATGATACCGATCTTTGTAGATACCTTTGAACCACCCATGATGGCTGTGAAGGGGCGCTTGATGTCCTTAAGGATGTTGTCAACAGCCTGAACCTCCTTCTCCATCAGGTAACCGAGCATCTTGTTGTCTGCGTCGAAATAGTCAGCGATGACAGCTGTAGAAGCGTGACGGCGGTGAGCTGTACCGAATGCGTCGTTGATGTAGCAGTCAGCGTAAGAAGCAAGAGTCTTTGAGAACTCCTTCTGTGACTCCTTCATAGCCTTCTTTGCGTCGTTGTATGCAGGATCCTCCTTGTCAATGCCTACAGGCTTGCCCTCCTCCTCGGGATAGAAACAGAGGTTCTCGAGCATAAGCACCTCACCTGCCTACAAAGCACCGGCAGCCTCGCCAGCCTTTGCACAGTCGGGAGCGAACTGAACAGCAACACCCAACTTCTCGGAAACGGCGTCAACAATCTGGCTCAAAGAGTACTTTGCGTTAACCTTGCCCTTGGGCTTGCCCATATGTGACATGATGATGAGAGCACCACCGTCAGCAAGAACCTTCTTCAATGTGGGGAGAGCACCGCGGATACGTGTGTCGTCAGTGATTTTGCCCTCTTCGTTCAAGGGTACATTGAAGTCAACGCGAACGATTGCCTTTTTGCCGGCAAACTTGTAATTGTCAATTGTCATAATTCTGAATTGTTATAGAGTTAGTAAATAATAGTCAACTTTGTGTATTTCTTCACACATAAGTACAAAGATAGTTATTTTTGCAAAAACAAAAATTTTTTTCGTAATAATTATTTATCCAATGTTTTTTTAGTAGTTTAAACCGTTGAAAAATTTACTTCGTGGTGTCACTATTATTCTCCTTGAAAATTTTCGGCTAACCAACAAAAGTGAGCCAAAATTTACTCAACAGCCTTTCTGTTTTCGTTTAAAACGAAAACTCCCCGGGCAGCCAAAGCTACCCGGGGAGCAAATGAAAAAATCTACTTCGTAAAAAGTATTCTATCTGTTTTTAAAAACTTCATGATTGGTTGTCACTTCCACTGCGAGTCTCAATTGCCACGATTGCCGGCGATACATATGACGCTGTTGTCCGCGCTCTCTAATATGTTTTTTGCAAAATTACAGACATTTACACAAAGTATTTCAGTTCATCTTGGTTCTTCTATTACATAGGCCTTTTATTTATTTTTTCTTAATGGAATTTTGCGTATTTGTCTTAAATTTGCAAACACGAATAAAGGAAAAATGAATAACGACGAAATATACAACGCTCTGCTATTGAAAGTAGAAGCGGTTGCAGGACGGAAAATGAGCACTCCGCGCGATTTTGACTATTTGTCCATGCACATTCAGCACAAGACAAAAGGCTATATTGCACCGGTGACTCTGAAACGCTTTTGGGGTTATTTGGGCGATAAGAACCGCAAGAAGCCCTACCGCAACACGCTGGACACACTTGCAAAATATGCAGGATATATCGGATTCGATGCTTTTCAGAGCAATTTTTCCGGCAACATTGTTGTGGAAAGCGACTTTCTGTCCAATGACAGCCTGCAAACACAGTCGCTTCAAAAGGGTACGCGCATTGAACTCAAATGGTATCCCGACCGCAGTGTTACAATAAATTACGAAGGTCTTGAAATTTTCAAGGTCGTTGAAAGCATAAACAGCAAATTGAGTGTGGGCGATACGTTCCTTTGCGGGCAGATAATAGACGGAGAACCGCTTACTTTGCGTTGTCTTGTTCACGAGGGTGCTTCGCCTGCAAATTTTGTATGCGGCAGAGTAAACGGAGTAAAATACAGAATTTTATAAGTGATGAATACATCAAGCTTTATAAATAACGATAATCGGCAAGAAAAAATAGAAATATTAAACATTGCCGGTGCGACATCCAACACATTCAAGCGACGTATCAACGGCAGACTCTATTTTATGAAGCTGTTGCGCCCAGAATTAAGTCACAATACAAGATACCGCAATGCCTTCTTAAAGGAGTTCGAGGCAGGGAAGAGTATTGTAAGCCCGTATATTGCGAAATATGTCTCAATTGAAGAAGATACCGACGGGCTTTACATCCTTATGGAGTATGTGAATGGCGTTACCGTTGAGGAAAAACTGGCGACAGAACCGGAATATTTCCACAAGAATAAAAATGTGAAGAGACTGCTTATGCAGCTGTCACAAGCGTTGTCGGTACTGCACAAACGCGGAATAGTGCATCTCGATGTAAAGCCCGAAAATATTCTGCTCACTAAAACAAACAACGACGTGGTGCTTGTCGATTTGGGCTTCTGCCTCTCTAACAGCAATGACAATACCGCCGGCTGTACAAAGCAATTTGCCGCGCCCGAAACACTTGCGGGCAAAATTAACGATATTGATGCGCGCAGCGACATTTACTCGGTAGGCTGTTTGTTGCAGTACATTGAGGAGAAGAGCGGTAAAAACCCGAACCGTACAATCAACAGTATAAAGGCAAAGTGTCTGCAAACGCAGAAAACCGAACGTTTTTCAAGCGCAAAAGAGATTGCCGATGCTGTATCAAACAAAAGAAAATGCTATGCGGCTTTGTGCATTGTTGCATTGTTGTTGTCGGCGGTTTTTCTTCTTCCTAAGAGCTCTTTGTATAATAATGTATGCGACTACATTGCATGGGAACACGGTGATGTACCTCAAAAATTCGAAAAGGACGGCATTTTCTACCGGATAACCGATGGCGAAGCACGCACCGTAGAGGTTACATTCAAGGGCAACCACCCCGATGAGTACGAATACGAATATAATGGCGGAGAAATTATTATTCCGCAAACGGTTACATACAAGGGGCGCACTTTTCGTGTCACAGCTTTTGTAGGTCAGGCATTCAAGACCCCTTATATATCAAAGGTAACAATCCCCGAAGGTATAGAGGTCATTGCCGACTCGGCTTTTATATACTGCAATCAGTCTGGCGTTATAACCATTCCGAAGAGCGTGAAAAAGATTGGCAAATCGGCATTCTTCCCTATGCTGTATATCGACAGCCTTGTGGTTGATGCCGAAAACCCTTACTACGACAGCCGTGGCGGGTGCAATGCCATCATTGAAACAGCTACAGGCACATTGCTTGCCGGCTGCAACAATACCGTAATCCCCGATGGTGTTGTGCGCATTGCTCAAAATGCTTTTGTAGGTGCGCAGGGGTTGAAACATCTTGTTCTGCCTGCAAGCCTCAAGGAAATTGGCGAAGCTGCATTCGTTCATTGCGGAATAACGGAGATTGAAATTCCTGAGGGTGTCACAAAACTCGAGCGATATACCTTCCAGTATTGCGAAAACCTGCAAAGGGTCACATTTCCGCAAAGCCTTGTTACTATCGGTCACGCGGCTCTCTCGCACTGCGCCTACAACGAAATTGTAATTCCTGATGGTGTTACCGAAATTGAAGATTATGCATTCGACCGTTGCGAATATCTTGAAACAGCAGTCATAGGGTGCAGAGTGAGAAGTATCGGTTACGGTGCTTTTGAAAATTGCAAGAGACTGAAAAAGGTTGTATCGCACATACCTGCCGACAGCCTGTTTGCGGTGGATAACAGTACGTTCGGCAATATAAGCCCCGACTGCATACTTTATGTTCCGCGCGGAGCGAAGAGTGCGTATGAAAAGACTTTCGGCTGGAACAGAATTACCAATATAAAGGAACTTGATTAGGAAGTTGTTGAAAATTCCGACAACAAGATGTAACAACACTTTGCTATGAACGGCTTTTCTGATACTCCCGGCATATATCTTTTAATCCGCATTTTCCGCATTCGGGCTTGCGGGCCATACATGTGTACCGCCCATGCAGAATGAGCCAATGGTGTGCCTTTGGTACAATCTCGTCGGGAATGTGCTTCATTAGTTCAACTTCCACACTGTAGGGCGTGGTGCAACGCTTGGGCACAAGCCCTATGCGGTGGCTTACGCGGAACACGTGGGTATCAACGGCCATCGCGCTCTTGTCCCACACTACTGAAAGTATGACGTTCGCGGTCTTGCGCCCCACGCCGGGCAACGTGACAAGTTCCTCAAGCGTATCCGGTACCTCGCCGCCGAAATCGCTGCATAGCTTCTGCGCCATGCCCACAAGGTGCTTTGCCTTGTTGTTGGGGTACGATACACTCTTTATGTAGTTGTATATCTCGTCGGGGTGTGCCTGTGCCATCTCGTGTGCGTCGGGGTAACGGGCAATGAGGTCAGGCGTCACCATGTTCACGCGCTTGTCGGTGCATTGCGCCGACAGAATCACTGCCACCAGCAGGTCGAACGGGGTGGAGTAGTCCAGTTCCGTTTCTGCAATCGGAATGGCTTCCTCGAAATATTCTATGGCTGTTTTGTATAGTTCTGTTTTCTTCATTCTTTACAATCTATATTTGCGAAGATACTTTCTGGCAGTTGCTTTTCAAAAATAAAACAGAAAAAAGTTGTTAAACGCGGCTTGTTTTCTTAATTTCTTGTCATAACATAAGAGGGATGCACTGTGGCGCATCCCCCTTATGTATTATACAATGAATTTCCTTATTTCGCAGTTGCCGAAAAGCGTCACGTCGCGGTGGGTTACTCCCTTTATCTCCGCCTCCATTATACGGCAGAAGAAACCGTGGCTGAAAGCGAGGATTTTCTTGTCGGGATATTCCTTGCGCACCTTGTCAATGAACTTATGGGCGCGTTCCTTCATCGACTCTTCGGTTTCTACCGTGTCGTTATATACCGCACCCTTTATGGGTGTTCCGGCAAGGTTCCCCAGGTCACGTTCGCGCAGCAATGGCTCCTTGATGAAGGTGCACTCGATGCCTTCGAGTGCAATCTCAGCGGTGTCGAGGCAACGTTTGAGGTCGCTGCACAGTACCACGTCAAACTCCAGCTCGGCAATGCGTGGGCGCAACGAGTGTGCCTGCTCAATGCCAAGCTCCGAGAGGTGTCCCGGTGTCTGTCCCTGGAACAATCCCTTTGAGTTCTCTATTGTCTCGCCGTGGCGAGTCATGTATATGGTTGTTGCCATAGTGTCAATGGTTGTTGTTCGTGCCTTTGGGCTGTGCTGAAATCCAAAAGATTCTTCGCGTTGCTCAGAATGACAATTGCTGCAACTTTAGTTCGCGCCCTCGAACATCTTTAGGAACCTTACGTCGTTCTCGCTGAACAGGCGAAGGTCCTTTACCTGATATTTGAGGTTTGTGATGCGCTCGATACCCATACCGAATGCGTAACCCGAATATACCTTGCTGTCGATGCCGCAAAGCTCGAGTACGTTGGGGTCAACCATGCCGCAACCCAGAATCTCAACCCAGCCTGTGTTCTTGCAGAAAGGACAACCCTTGCCGCCACATATATTACAGCTGATGTCCATCTCGGCACTCGGCTCGGTGAACGGGAAGTACGATGGGCGCAAGCGTATCTTTGTGTCCTTGCCGAACATCTCCTGAGCAAAGAGCAGCAGCACCTGCTTGAGGTCGGTGAACGATACGTTCTTGTCTATGTAAAGCCCCTCCAACTGGTGGAAGAAACAGTGTGCACGGTAGCTGATAGCCTCGTTGCGGTAAACGCGGCCCGGTGCCATGATGCGGATAGGGGGCTGGCTGTTCTCCATCACGCGGCTCTGTACGCTACTGGTGTGTGTGCGCAGAATGATGTCGGGGTGAGCCTCAATGAAGAATGTATCTTGCATGTCGCGTGCGGGGTGGTCCTCGGCGAAGTTCATCGACGAGAATACGTGCCAGTCATCCTCGACCTCTACACCGTTTGCAATAGAGAATCCGAGACGCGCAAATATATCTACAATCTCGTTCTTTACAATAGACAACGGGTGGCGTGTACCTAAAGTTGTGGGGTACGACGGGCGTGTGAGGTCAATCTCGCACTGCTCCTCCTCTTTGTTCTCGAGCTGCTCCTTGAGAGCATTGAAGTGGTCCTGAACCGCATTCTTCAACTCGTTGAGTTTTACACCGACTTCGCGTTTCTGCTCGGCAGGTACCTCGCGGAACTGTGCCATAAGGCCGTTTATCAGTCCCTTCTTGCTGAGGTATTTCAGACGCAGTGCCTCAAGTTCCTCGGCGTTTGTCGCAGTAGTGCCCTTAATCTCTTCGAGCAAATGGTTTATCTGTTCTATCATAATTGTATGTAGTTTTTTCAGCTTTTTTAGTTTATGACTTGCAAAGTTAAACAAATAAGCCGATTCTGTGAACTTTTATCGCGATATTTTCTTTTTTCTCCTGCTGTACGCATTATTTTTCTCAAGAGTGAAAATATTTCGGTGTTTTGTTGGGGATTTTGTGGATTTTTTACAAATTTGCAAATTGCGTGATATGTCAATAATCATAGGAAACCTGTTTTATGGAGTATAAGGTAATAGATAATGAGGTCGAGGAACTTTTGGCGCGCCTGTCGCGTCGTCTTTCGGCAAACGACATCGAGAGAATATCCGATGCCTATCTGCTTGCGCGCGAAGCCCACAAGGAGCAACGCCGCAAGTCGGGTGAACCGTATATAATGCACCCTGTTGCAGTGGCAAAGATTGTTGCCGAGGAGCTCCGTCTTGGAGCTAATCCAATAATTGCAGCCTTTTTGCACGACGTGGTAGAGGATACGCATTATACCATTGAGGATATTGAGGCACGTTTTGGCGACGATGTGGCATTTCTTGTCAATGTGGTCACAAAAAAGAAAAAGAAGAGTACGGCAGCCAACTACTCAAGTCAGATTGAGAACTACAAGCAGATGCTTAACTCTCTGCATTACGATATCCGTGCTCTGCTCATCAAACTTTCCGACCGCCTGCATAACATGCGCACTCTAAACAGTATGCGCCCCGACAAGCAGATGAAGATTGCCGGCGAGACAGATTACTTCTATGCACCGTTGGCACACCGTCTCGGCCTCTATTACATCAAGCGCGAGATGGAGAATCTCTCTTTCCGCTACCGTTGTCCGCGCGATTACGCATACATCGAGGAGAGTCTTGCCAAGGACCTCAAGGCGCGTGAACCCGGGCTGAAGGCATTTATGTTCGAGATTGAGCGTCTGCTCGAGAATAACGACATATTCATGGCGCGTACCGAAATATATTCACGTGGCCCTTACAGTGCATGGCGCAAGATGCACAGTTCCGGCTGCGACTTCAAACACGTCGAAGGCAAATATTATATAAGGATAATATACCCCAATACACACGAATACAGCGAGAAGGATATGAGTCTCAAGATATACTCGATCCTTACCGACCGTTTCAAGGAGAAACCCGGCAGTGTGTCCAACTTCATCGACTCTCCCAAGGAGAACGGCTACCAGAGCTATCATGTGAAGCTGCTCACTCCGCAGGGAACATGGGAAGAGGTACATATATCTTCGGAACGTATGATACGCAAGTCCCAGTTCGGATGTATTGCCGAGAGTACCGAGACCAATATCACCAATTGGCTCGAGAAGTTCAAGCATGTCCTGCAGGAGATGGCGACACGCGGTAAGGAGATAGAGTATATGGACGGTGTCACATCGTCGTTCTACAACGATGATATCGTCGCTTATACCCCCGATGGCAAGGCCATAATCCTTCCCAAGGGAGCAACGGCGATAGACTTCGCATTTGAGATACATAGCGAGATAGGCCTTCATGCCCATTATGCCCGCATAAACGGCCAGCTATCGTCGCTCAAGACCGAACTGCAACGTGGCGACGTGGTTGAAATCTGTTGCAACGACGATGTCTATCCCCGTTGGGATTGGCTCGATTTTGTCTCAACCTTCAAGGCAAAGTCGCACATTAACAGCTACCTGAACAAGCTGCGCAAGCTCCCTTATGATCGTTGCGAGCATTGTCATCCGTTGCCGGGCGACGAGGTGATAGGTTTCAAGAACCCCGATGGGACAACCTCCATACACCGCCGCGACTGTAAGGTTGCTATACGTCTGGCTTCGCAGCGTGGTGATGATATCGTGGCTGTGAACTTTGAGGAGGACCGCGATTTCCTCTATCCCGTGCGCATTGACATAGTGGCGATAGACCGCTATCATCTCCTTGTCGATCTTGTCGATTGCATAACCAACAAACTGCAGTTGTCGTTGACCCATATACAGACCGAGTGCAAGGATGTTATCGGCAGTTGCTCTATGGAGTTCCAGGTACACTCATCACAGGAACTCCAGGAGGCTATAAACAGCATTTCCCAGATAGAAGGAGTAGAGGAGGTAAAGCAAAGTATAGAATAAAATAGGCAATAATATAGATGTTGACCCAAACATTGTTTGTCATACTGAGCAAAGCGAAGTATCTATTATAAACGCAGTTTTTAGATCCTTCACATTCGTTCAGGATGACAAGTTCGCGAAGAAAAAAGTCGCGGGTCAACTGCTATATCATTACTATAAAATAAAATGATATGATTAACCCAAAAGATTTATAGACGATGAAAAAACTACTACTTTTACCATTTGTTGCCGGTGCAATGATATTTGCGTCGTGCAGTGAGGATGAAACAATTTTTGAACAGCCTTCGGTTGACCAGCCGATAGGTGGCGTGACACGTGCGATGTTTGCCGAGGACGATGGCTCGAAGCCTCTTAATGGAGCGCCACAGGTAAATGCCAAGAACCTTATAAAAAAGGTGCCCAAGGAATATATCAAGGAGATGACCGATACGCTTGGCCGTGCCAACATCACTCCCGAGCAGTATGCCGAGATTCAGGCCTTTGCACAGGAGCTTACAGCAGGTCTCACCACCAACAAGGCCAAGTACGATGCCTGCTTCAAGTGGATTACAACTAATATAAAATATGAACATGCCGACAACGACCCGTATCCGGTATTCATTAATCGTGTGGGAGTGTGCCAGGGCTATGCCAACCTACTTTTCATAATGATGCACAGCCTTGATATACCGGCTTTCGTATGCAATGGAATATTGAACCCCCTTGGAGGTCATGCATGGAACTATGTCTATTGCGACAGCAGGTGGTATGTGAGCGACCCTACAAACAACGGTTCATGGTATGTAGATGCAACATCAAGCTATGCTCACCTTCTTCCATCTTCTTTCGATGTTGTCCTTTCAAAGGATAACGGAGTATGGTACAACCTTTCGGAGTATCAGTTGAATATATGTCACGTAGAAAATGCTGACGATGTCTTTGTGGTGCCTTTCAGTGCAAACGGCTACCAGATAACATCGTTCAATCCTACAATGCAGCTTCCCGATAATGTAAAGCAGGTCAATATTGGTAAGAATATAACTACTCTTGGCGACAGCTATCTGGGACTGAAGTATTATGCTCCAAATCTCGAACATGTGGAAGTCTCCCCCGAGAATACAGCCCTTGCAAGCTATCTTGGTGTCGTATATCGCAAGGACGGCAACGACTTCGAGCTGAAGTTGATACCACCTGCAATGAAATGCGTCGAGCTTATGCCAATGGAGACGATGTACAAGAATACCGTATATGATCACCCCAACATGGAGGTACTTATCATTGCCCCCGGAACAAAGAAGATTGAGCCATGGGGCGTGGAGAAATGTCCTAACCTCAAGATTGCTTATATCCCCGAAGGTGTCGAGGTGCATAAGAATGCCTTTTCCGACGTGCATCCCGATTTTCAGATTATCCGCGGTGACTATACCAATATCCCCGAGATACGCATGGATTGAGAGAGCCGTTTTTGAAATTAACTGAATGCATCCGAACGGGGTCAATACATATGCAGCGATGGGCGCGCCCATCGCTGCATATATTTATAAGGGTAAGTTTATATGAGTTTACCCCACTCGTTATAGATTTTTAACATTTGATTACAACTTCTTGCCAATCAATTATTTACTCTCTCAAACCACCTAATCTCCACAGATTTTAGGTGGTTTTCTTTGTATATAGAATAACCTTGCTGGTTATTATGTATGAAAAATAGGCAAAGTATGAGCGCAGGAAATTTCATCTTCGTAAAATGGTCATTGAAGAAATTGTATTCAAAGGATGGTTCCATACCAATAGTGGATGGACTTATGGAGCCATCATAAAGAAAACTCGTATCTAAATTTCCTTGCGTTCTACTTGCCTATTCCTCTATACACCTATTTTTTGCCAAGCAATTTTTCTCACCAAAGTTTATGTAAGCAAACATTAAATGTTTGGCTTATGAAAGATATAAACTTTGGAGCATTTGAATCTCTGTATGACTTCTACACAGCGTTCCCAAACGAGGAAACTTGTATTGCTTATCTTGAAAAGGTCTTATGGCCCAATGGCGTTGTATCACCATACGATGCAAGTTCCAAAGTGTATAAGCGTGGCGATGGCTATTACCGCTGCAAAAACACTGGTAAGAATTTCAATGTCCGTATTGGTACTATCTTTGAGAATACCAAGATTCCTTTGCGTAAATGGTTTCTTGCTATTTACCTTATGAGCAATCACAAGAAAGGAATATCTGCCACCCAACTTTCAGCCGACATAGATGTTACATTGAAAACAGCGTGGTTTCTCTTGCACAAAATACGCAGGACATTTCATCGTGGAATTCATCGTATTCAACTTGACGGTGAGGTTGAATTAGATGAAACATTTGTAGGTGGCAAGAACAAGAATCGCCACTCAAACAAAAAGGTCAAGAACTGCCAAGGTAGAGCATTCATAGACAAAGTTCCTGTGATGGGTATGCTTGAGCGTGGCGGGAATGTGGTTTGCAAAGTTGTAAAGGACACTTCCGTCAATTCTCTGACGCCACCTATTGTTAGAACTATAAAACGCACCGCCACACTATATACCGATGAGTGGTGTGGTTATGATAGAGTACGCAGAATGTACCATACGGAAATGGTTGACCACGGAAAAGGTCTATATGTGAATGGCAATGCCTATACTAATAGCATTGAAGGATTTTGGGGCAATTACTGCAAGCGTCCAATCAATGGTATTTATAATCGTGTCAGCCGCAAATACTTACAAAGATACTTTGATGAGTTTTGCGTACGCTATAACCACCGCAAAGTTTCTAATGCTCAGAGGTTTGAATTTATGATGTCAAACTCTAATATTCGTATAACTCAAAAGCAAATTGCTGCATAATGAAGACAAAGAAAGACAAGCATTATATTCCAATCCTTGACCAACCAATAGCAGAATTGAAAAAGCCTATTGGGGAAAAGGTGGATTTTAATGCTGTAATGAAGAAAGCCTTATCCTATAATGTGAAAAAGAAAGGTAGCAGGAAATAACAAAGTTTACTAAAAAGCAAGATTAGCAGTTTAAGCACTCAGTCATTAGACTTTCACATAATACATTGCGATAACCCAATGTCCTTGAGAATCGCATCCAAATCGTGAGAATAAGAAAATTTCCCTTTTTTGATTCATTCATAATTTTCTTTGTATTATGTTTATACGCTGAACAGTCGTCAAACGGCAATTTGACGATGCAAAGATACAAGGAATTTATGAGAAAATGCGAGCCATCTGTGAAGACTGCTCGCATTTATTGTTTCTACAAAACTTCTTTTTATCTGGAAAAATAAAAGTTCCAAAACATTTGATTATAATAAGATTTTGCAGATTGAAAACCATACCAAATTTGAAATGCAAATACTAAAAGCCCAATAATAAGCACCCAAAAGCCCAAGGTGTCAAAAGCCTTTTCTTCATAATCTTCTTGATATGGTATATTGCTTTTGATTTTCTTTGTTCTTAATTTAGGTGAAGCTGAAAGTAATACAACTCCAATTAAACCAGTAAGCCAACAATTTATAAACCAAAGCACCATATTTCGTTTTCGTGCTTTTGCTAAACTGCATCCTGCAATTCCAAAAATTATAGGAAATAAAATTCCAATTAAAAGATTGATTTCACTTGCTTTCATAATGGCGAATTTTACAAGGCTCTCCGTGGGCAGACAATTGGAGAATTTCTACAATGTTTATTAGTAAAAAGAAAGTGGACTGCCTTCCTTGCATCCTTGTAGGTATCGCCAAACACCTGAATACACGCACGGATAGGCAGCCCACGAATATGAGCTGCTCCGTGCCTCGTGTATTCTTTGTTTTAATTTGGCGATTTCACAAGAAATGAGGCACTTTCTCTATATTTTTCTAACATTGTCCCGAAAGACACTACAAAAGTACGGAATTTCTTTGATATACCACCTACAACTATTCGCTTTATGATAAAATAATGAAATTATTTGCGTTGAGAATCTAACCATTTAGCAAAATACTCTTGAAACTCTGCACGATTATTGAATTTACTATGGTCAAACTTAATACCGATGATTTCTTCAAACCTCTCAATGGCTATCAAATCCACAAATGGGAATTTTAGATTCAACTCTTTCTCTGTGAATATCTGCCCTTTCGTTTTTACTCCGTTACTGATAATCTTCATAAGATGTTTCAGAAGTGTGCTTGTCGCTGAGTTACAAGCAACCTCGCCACTGATACTGCTATCGCTAACAGAAAGTACTGACAGAGGTTTTTCAATTGAGTAGAATGCTTCTGAGAAATGTCGCTTGAAATTTCTGTATCCTACAACCCTTATGTCATATGAGCCATCTCCTTGCTCATTCCAATCTATGATAATTCTTGATTCATCCATTATGTTAAATTCTCGTTAAATATTCATTTTTGGATAAAATTCGTATGCTTACCTGTTATAAGTACGAAAAACAAGAAGGTTATGACAAATCTATTTAATACATCTTGAATTATCACTTGGAGTTTATGTACAGTTACTTTGACTATTCACCTAAGCACGGATGGTCAGTAGTGGCTGTATATCGTAAAGTATTTGAATAGATAAAATCATAGCCTTCTTGTTTTAATAACTCTGTAAAGAAAAGTGGCGTACCCTTTGTTCATTTAGGGTGCGCCACTCTTTTTAGGGTAAAGTCATATAAACTCACCTTTATAAGTATGCGTCTCGCATAATAACAGGTTGTCATATAGGGCTTCTCTATTGTGTACATGTAAAATAATTTCTACACCGTCTTTTTTGAAAAGTTTTGGTTTGTATCTCTATTTGTGTATATTTGCCGTTGTCAAACAATCTTGATAAAACTTATAACTATGAAAAAGTATCTTGTTTCTATTTGCGTTGCGTTCGCAACGTTGGCGATGGTTTCATGTAGTGGTAACAATCCCTCTATCGCAGCGGCAGAGGCTCTTATTGCTAATCCTACGGCGGAGAATTTAGAGGCTATGACTGAGAGTTTCAAAGGTTTGACAGCTGATGAGGCTAAAGAATATAAGTTGTGGCTTGATGAGCATAGAGAAGAGGTTAATGGGGCTACAATGAAGGCGATAAATCAATAATAAAAAATGGACTAATCATAAAAAGGGCAAATTTTGTCCTCTTTTATTATTGCTGATTAACATATTTTTGAAAAAGTTTTGGTTTGTATTTCTATTTGTGTATATTTGCTGTTGTTAAACAATTTTAATAAAACTTATAACTATGAAAAAGTATCTTGTTTCTATTTGCGCAGCGTTCGCAATGTTGGTGATGGTTTCATGTGGTGGTAACCCTGGTATCAGTGCTATGGAGGATTTCATTGCTAATCCTACAGAGGCAACATATAAAGCTGTAGAAGAGGCTGAGAAAGGTATGACAGAAGAGCAGAAAGCTGAAGCTGAAAAGTGGGCTGAGGAGCACGCTGCTGAATTGGCTGCAGCAATGCTTCAGGGTATGGCTGCTGAACTCTAATAAGTTTGAAAGTCAAAATAAAAAACGTGCAAACTATTTTGCACGTTTTTTATTTTGACTTTTATTAATCAACTTTCAGGATTCGCGTAACCCGTTGCTGCACGTTTATCGCACCCCACTCGGTACCACTGGCGCGGTACTTCGCGTGACTTGTTGCTACGTGCTTTGTCGAATCTGTTTTTTCGATTTGACAAACCACGTTTATCGCACCCCACACGGTACCACTGGCGCGGTACTTCGCGTGACTTGTTGCTACGTGCTTTGTCGAATCTGGAATCAAAGTGCGCTTTGATTCCAGATTTGCCAGGAGGCGAGGGCCTGAAGGTACCACATTTCGTAACCGCTTTTGGTTACTGCGCCCCGTGCCGCACCTTTTTGCAGGAACAGCGTGTTCTCCGGGTTATAGACGATGTCGTACAACAGGTGCTTGCCGCCAAGCATTTCATAAGGAATGTCGGGGCACTGGTCAATGCCGTGGCCGATCATGCCGAGTGGCGTGCAGTTCACTATGACGGTGTGGCTCTCCATTATTTCCGGAGTGATGTCGCTGTATGCCATGGCCTTGTCGTTCGCTTTGCGCGATACGTATTGTACCTTGATGCCAAGTCTCTCCAATGCGTATGCAATGGCCTTTGATGCACCTCCTGTACCAAGTACAAGTGCCTTTTTGTGGTCCGCATTCAGCAGAGGCTCTATCGAACGTGTGAATCCTATCACGTCGCTGTTGTAACCCCACAGGCGCGGCTTGCCTCCGGCATCGCGCACGACTTTTACCACGTTTACTGCATTTATCCCCTTTGCCTCGTCGCTCATTCTCTCGAGGTACTGCATTACTGCAATCTTGTGGGGAATGGTGACGTTGAATCCCTGCAGTTCGGGGTTCTCTTCCAATATGCGCGGCAGTTCCTCAATGTTCTCTATCTCAAAGGGGATGTATCTTGCATCTATTCCTTCCTTTTCGAACTTTCCGTTAAAGAATGCCGGGCTGGCCGATTGTGCCAAGGGAAAACCTATAATTCCGTATTTTTTCATTTTTCAGCCAAATAGAGTGTACATACCCCGCCGGTGAATCGGCGGAATGTTACTTTGCTGAACCCGGCCTTCAGCATGCTGTTCTGTAGTACTTCGCCTTGCGGGAACGCTGCCATCGACTCAGGCAGGTACTTGTATGCCTTCGCGTCCTTTGAGAATATGCGTCCCAAGGTGGGCATCACATATTTCGCGTAGAACGGGAACAACTGTTTCATCGGGAACTTTACCGGGGACGAAAGCTCAAGCACTGCCAGGTGTCCGCTCGGGCGGAGCACGCGGCACATCTCGCCGAGAGCCTTGTCAAGTTCCTGGAAGTTGCGGATGCCGAATGACGATGTGACGGCGTCGAAACTGCCGTCGGGGTAGGATAGTGCGGTGCAGTCCTCCTTGTCGAACATGATGTTCGTTATCCCCTTCTTGCGGCATTTCTCCCTTGCCACATTCATCATTCCCTCCGAAATGTCGCATCCTATGACCGTTTCGGGTTTCAGCTTCTTGTTTATGAGTATTGCCAGGTCTCCCGTTCCGGTAGCTATGTCAAGCACTCTACGCGGAGCAAATGGCTTCAAAGAAGATATGGCGCGTTTGCGCCATATCTTGTCTATGTTCATCGATGCGAGATAGTTGAACCTGTCATATTCGGGAGCGATGTTGTCGAACATCGCCTCAATCTGTTCCCTCTTCTCGCCTTCGCTGCCGTAGGGCTTTACCTTTTCGTGCCTGTAGTCCATGTTTTATCCCAGGTACTCGCTTACATTCTTCTCAATGCGTGCATTGATGTCTTCGCACTCCTCCTTCACGAACTTCTCGCCGGTGATGTTCTCGAACAGTTCGATGTAACGGTTGCTGATACTCTCCACAATCGCGTCGGTCATTTCGGGAACCTGCTGTCCCTCCTTGCCCTGGAAGCCGTTCTCCATGAGCCACTCGCGTACGAACTCTTTTGAGAGCTGCTTCTGCGGTTCGCCCTTCTCGAACTTCTCCTGATAGCCATCAGCATAGAAATAGCGGCTGCTGTCAGGGGTGTGTATCTCGTCCATCAGGTAGATGGTGCCGTTGTGCTTGCCGAACTCATATTTGGTGTCAACAAGGATAAGGCCGCGCTCTGCAGCAATCTCCGTGCCTCTCTTGAACAGTGCAAGAGTGTATTTCTCAAGAATCTCATACTCCTCGGGAGTTGCAAGGCCCTGTGCCAGAATCTCCTCTTTTGAGATATCGGCATCATGTTCGCCTATTTCTGCCTTTGTTGTCGGTGTGATGATGGGCTCGGGGAACTTCTCGTTCTCTCTCATGCCCTCAGGGAGCTTGACGCCGCAAATCTCGCGCACGCCGCTCTTGTATGCACGCCATGCCGAGCCGCAGAGATAGCCGCGGACAATCATCTCCACCGGGAAGCCTTCGCACATTACGCCAACTGTTACCATCGGATCCGGTGTGGCCAATTTCCAGTTGGGGCATATGTCGGTTGTTGCATCGAGGAACTTCGCCGCAATCTGGTTCAGCATCTGTCCCTTGAAGGGAATACCCTTGGGCAGTACCACGTCGAAAGCCGAGATACGGTCTGTCGCAACCATCACCAGTTTGTCGTCGCCTACTGTATAAACGTCGCGTACCTTGCCGTGATATACGCTCTTCTGGTTCTTGAAATTGAATTCTGTGTTAGTCAATGCTTTTGCCATATCAATATCTTTTTAATTGTTTTTATTCTGTTTCCTGTTCTCTTTCTCTTGTTCTTCGTGCTTCTCGTATGCCTCTACAATTCTTGTCACAAGCTTGTGGCGTACGATGTCTTTTTTCTCCAGCGTTACGAATCCAATGCCTTTTACACCTTTGAGGATGTGCAGCGCGTGCAACAGTCCTGAACCGCTGTGGTGCGGCAGGTCAATCTGCGTGAGGTCTCCCGTGATTATCATCTTGGTGTTCGATCCCATTCGGGTGAGGAACATTTTTATCTGTTGCGGAGTCGTGTTCTGCGCCTCGTCCAATATCACCACGGCATCGTTCAACGTGCGTCCGCGCATGAATGCGAGCGGAGCAATCTGAATCACGTTGTTGTCCATGTGCTCCTTCAGCTTCGATACGGGAATCATATCCTCCAGAGCATCGTACAACGGTTGCAGGTACGGGTCAATCTTGTCGCGCATGTCTCCGGGCAGGAATCCCAGTTTTTCGCCGGCCTCCACCGCAGGGCGGCTGAGGATTATTTTCCTTATCTCGCGGTTCTTCAGTGCCTTCACGGCAAGCGCGATGGCGGTATATGTCTTTCCCGTACCCGCAGGCCCGACCGCAAAAACCATGTCGTTCTTTTTGTACTCCTCTACAAGTCTGCACTGGTTCTCGCTTCGCGGATATATAGGGCGTCCGTTTATGTTATATACAATGACATTGCTGTCGCTGCCCTTGTCACCCTTCTTGCCGTTCACGGCATCTATTATAGCCTCTTCGTTAAGGCTGTTGTACTTGTTGCAGTACCCTTTGAGCAGTTCAATGACCCTGTTGAAACGGTCGAGTTCATCCTCGTCACCCAACGCCTTGATTATGTTGTCGCGCGCCACGATTCTCAATTTCGGGTGCAGACGTTTGAGCATCTGCAAATGTACATTGCCTGCTCCATAAAAACCTACAAGGTCAATCCCGTCAAGAACGAAGTTCCTCTCAATCATTTGCCGGTCTGTTGTTTTTAGTGTTCAAAATTATTCTGCGAAGATAACCATTTATCCTGTCACGGCAAAATTTTTGCGTCCGCTTTGTAGGGGCATGCCTGTGATAATTTTTCTGATAATTTTTCAACCTCAACAAAGAGAGGGCAACCCAAAAGCAAATAGGGTTGCCCTCTGTCAGTGTGTTGTCCGTTACTTTTTCTTCACCTCCGTTTCGAAGCGTCGTACAGCTTCACCGCCGGTGCTGCATGCGCACGGGCCTGTGATGCATCCTCCGGGGCACGACATCACCTCTACCAGCTTGCCTGGGCATTTGCCGGTCTTGGCATATCCCTTCAGCATCGCAATGTTCTTTTTGTTGAGGTCGGCGATTACGACACCCTCAAGCTCGTCGAAACCTATGTAGTTCTTCACGGCCGTGAACACTCCTGTTGTCTTCGCGAAGTTGTGTGCATCACGCGATGCCGTCTCTGCCGGACTGTAAGGCATGGTGCTTTCTATGTCAATACCCATACCCTTTATCACCGCCTCAATCTCGCGGAATGTCCACACGAAATCCACGTTCGCGTCGGCCGCACCTTCGGCCTTCTTTGAAGCACATGGCGCAATGAATACCGTCACGCAATCTTCGCCGAATTTTTCTTTTGCATATTCTGCCGTGTAGTGCATCGGCGACCCTGTTGACGATACATACTTCACAATCTCCGGGATATGTTTCTTTGCGAGGTTCACATATGCCGGGCAGCAGCTTGTAGTCATGAACGGCTGGCCTTCGGAAATCTTCTCCTTCAGTTCTTTGGACTCGCGGCGTATTGTCTCCTCGGCTCCGTACGCAACCTCAACGATGTCGTTGAAACCAATAGACTTCAGTGCGCCATAGACCTGTTCTATCGGTTTGCCGAACTGTGCCAGTACGGCAGGCGCAACCATGGCTATGACTTTTTTGCCGTCACGCATCTCCTTGAGTACATCAAATACCTCGCACTTGTCGAATATCGCGCCGAACGGGCATGCGTTCAAGCACTTTCCGCAGTAGATACATTTGGTCGGGTCAATATGCTCAATTCCGTATTCGTCCTTTGATATAGCCTTTACCGGACAAGCCTCTTCGCATGGGACAGGCATGTATATTATTGCATGGTAGGGGCACGACTGGTGGCATTTGCCGCAGCTTATACACTTGTCATGGTCGATGTGTGCCTTGCCCTCCTTGTCATAATATATGGCATCCTTAGGGCAGTTCGTGTAACATGGGCGAGCTACGCATCCCCGGCAGAGGTTCGATACCTCGTAGTTCGTTTTTACGCACGAAGAACAGGCTTCGTCCATTACATGCAGGAAACCACCGTCTTCCACCGGCTTTCCTTTGCGTTGCAGCATGCGTTCAACATAGTTGCTCAGCGGGTCCATTTCGTTTTTCTCGTCCTGCATCGTGAAGCCCATCATGGCCATTGTCTTGTATTTCACGACCGCGCGCTCCTTGTGTATGCAGCAGCGTCCTTTCGGTTTGCGGTTGCGCGGATACATCTCATAGGGCATGCTGTCTATTTTTTCCAGCAGTTCTCCCTTTTTCCACATTGACACAAGTTCTGTCAGAAGCCGATAGCGTATAAACATAATACCTTCTATTATAATAGGTTCTTTTATTTGCAGTGCTGCAATCCCGTTCGCAGCAACTAAAATAACTTTAAAATTTGCTGTAAAAATAACTAAAAAACATTGAATTCAACTATTTTTGCCATAATGTTTCATTTGAGCGGCAAAAAAATGGATAATGATGGACTGAAAGCCCTTGTGGGGCATCTGCGCAGTAGCGTAAAGGTGTCTGCCGATGTGTGGCGCGCTCTTCTTGTGCTTGAATCGCCGGAACAGCGTGCCGAACTGGCATCTGCAGCACGCCATGTCGCCAAGAGACATTTCCGCAACGGTATATATGTACGCGCACTAATAGAAATAAGTTCATATTGCCGTAACAATTGCCGTTATTGTGGCTTGCGGTGTGGGAATGCGCAGGCTGAACGCTATCGTCTGGACAAGGAGCAGATACTGGCGTCTTGCCGTAAGGCTGCATCGCTCGGTTTCAATACCTTTGTGCTGCAGGGCGGTGAGGACTCCCGGCAAAGTGATTTGTGGCTTGCCGGTGTGGTGTCGGCCATCAAATCGGAATTCCCCGACAAGGCGGTGACTCTTTCAGTAGGCGAGCGTACGGCTGACGGGTATGAACTTCTGCGCCGTGTCGGCGCTGACAGGTATCTGTTGCGTCATGAGACTGCCGATGAAAGCCATTATTCATTTCTGCACCCGGCTTCAATGAGTGCCGCGAATCGCCGTCGTTGTCTTCTCAGTCTCAAACAGTTGGGTTATCAGGTCGGCAGTGGAATGATGATAGGTTCTCCCGGGCAGACCGTAGAACACCTTGTGGCTGACCTTATGCTGCTCGACGAACTGAAGCCGCAAATGATAGGTGTCGGTCCATTCATTCCTGCAAGCGGAACTCCTTTTGAACACGAACCTGCGGGCAGTGTGGAGCAGACCCTGCATCTCATCTCCCTGTTGCGCTTGCGTTTCCCACACGCGCTCATACCTGCCACTACGGCTCTTGCCACCCTGTTGCCCGACGGTACCGAACGCGGTATCCTTGCCGGTGCCAATGTGGTGATGCCCAACTTCACCCCTCTTGAGGTAAGGAAGAGGTATTCGATATATGACAACAAGAAATGCAACGGGAGTGAATCGGCGGAGCAACTGCATCTTCTTGCCGATAAACTGGATAAGATAGGCTATCGCATAGACTTTTCCCGTGGCGATTATGATGGCGACATAAGGTCCTGAATAATAAAGTAGAAGAATGATATATATAATATAATGAATATGTATAATCCGAAATCAACTGTAGCCGCAGAGTTTATCAGCGACGATGAGATACGTGACACAATGGAGTATGCCCGTGCCAACAGAGACAACCGGGAACTCATAGATGCAATACTCGTAAAGGCACGCGCATTTAAAGGCTTGACCCACCGCGAAGCGGCTCTGTTGCTCGAGTGTGACGACCCTGTAGTGGTGGAAAGTATTTATGCCCTTGCCAATGAGATAAAGCACCGCTTTTACGGTAACCGCATAGTGATGTTCGCGCCGCTTTATCTCTCCAACTACTGCATCAACGGCTGTGTCTATTGTCCTTACCATGCAAAGAACCGTACCATACGCCGCAAGAAACTTACGCAGGATGAGATACGCGCCGAGGTCATTGCTCTTCAGGACATGGGGCACAAACGTCTTGCTCTTGAGGCTGGTGAACATCCGCTGAAGAACCCGATAGTATATATCATAGAAAGCATAAATACCATTTACAGCATCAAACACAAGAATGGTGCCATACGCCGTGTCAATGTGAACATAGCTGCAACGACAGTAGAGAACTACCGTCGTCTGCGCGATGCCGGCATAGGTACATACATTCTTTTTCAAGAGACATATAACAAAGAAAATTACGAAGCTCTGCATCCCACAGGTCCCAAGAGCGATTATGCCTGGCATACCGAGGCTATGGACCGCGCTATGCAGGGTGGTATAGATGATGTGGGAATAGGAGTACTGTTCGGGTTAGAGACATACCGCTACGACTTCATCGGTCTGCTCATGCATGCCGAGCATCTTGAGGCAACTTATGGGGTAGGGCCGCACACCATAAGTGTGCCGCGTCTTTGCAAGGCTGATGATGTCGATACAGCCGATTTCAAGAATGCTGTTCCCGATGACATCTTCTATAAGATAGTGGCAATAATACGCATAGCTGTGCCATATACAGGAATGATAATATCTACCCGTGAAAGCAAGAAGAGCCGCGAAAGACTTCTCGAACTCGGCATCTCGCAGATAAGCGGCGGCTCGCGAACCAGTGTCGGCGGATATGTGAAACCCGAATCGGAAGAGGAAAATTCCGCCCAGTTCGACATTGCTGACCATCGTACACTCGACGAGGTAGTGGGGTGGTTGCTCGACCTCGACCATATACCCAGTTTCTGTACTGCATGTTATCGCGAGGGACGCACAGGTGACCGCTTCATGACGTTGCTCAAGAATGGTCAGATATCCAACTGTTGTCTGCCCAATGCTCTCATTACATTAAAGGAGTATATACGCGATTATGCATCGCCCGAGACACGCCGTAAGGGAGAGGAAATGATAAAGCGCATGCTGAGTGATGTTCCTAACGAACGTGCTCGCACCAAGGCTGCAGAGTATCTTGAACGGATAGAAAAAGGAGAATGCGATTTCAGGTTTTAGGTTTTGGGTGCGTTGTTTTTTAGTAAATTCGATTAAAATTAGGCAATAATATAGCAGTTGACCCAAATATTGTTTGTCATACTGAGCAAAGCGAATTTTGCAACTAAACGAGTTAAAACCAAGTTTACTTGAAGTTTTTACAACGAGTGTTTGCAAAATCGCCGTAGGCAGTGTATCTATTTTAAACGCAGTTTTTAGATCCTTCACATTCGTTCAGGATGACAAGTTCGCGAAGAAAAAAGTCGCCCGGGTCAACTACTATATTATTACTCTTTTTTTTCAGCGTTTCCAATTTGTGTAGTATAATTCTTTACAAAAAAGTTTAAAGACTCCAACGCTCCCGATTGCCTTATAATCATCATCGTTCCCCGGATTTCTAAAATAAACCTCCATATTTTTGTAAAAAATCAAAATTTATTCTGTAAGTTTGCTCTTGTTATGGTGCCACGGTGTGGCACGTAGTGAAATTTGTTTCAAAATTCAATCTTATGGACAAGGAAAAGGAGAGGCTTTTCAGCGAATTCCCGCCTGTAACAGCCGAGAATTGGAAAAACAAGATAGTCGAGGACCTCAAGGGTGTCGACTATGACAAGAAGATGATTTGGAGAACCTCGGAGGGCTTCAGCGTGAACCCCTTCTACCGCAGAGAGGACCTTCCTGCAGGTTGCGATGCTTTGCAGCCGGGCAAGTTTCCCTTTACACGCGGTAACAGGGAGTGCAACAGTTGGCTCATACGCGAGGATATCAATATACCCGATGCCACGGAAGCTAATGCCAGGGCAAAGAAGATTATTGGCGAGGGAGTGGATTCTCTCTGCTTCAAGGTGAAAGGGAAACTGGTTACTCCGGAGTATATACCGGCGTTGCTCGACGGCATTGATGCGGAGAAGGTGGAACTGAACTTCGATGTCTGCCAAGGCCGGGTGGTGGAGTTTGCGCAGCTGTTGGTGGAGTATTACAGACAGCGCGGCTTCGATTTTGAGAAGGTCCGCGGCAGCATCGGCTTCGACCCCATAGGCAAGGAACTGCTTGCCGGCAAGGTTTCCGACAACTATACGGAGACAATCAAGGCTCTTCTTGAGGCTACAAGCGGTATGCCCGGGTTCCGTTGCATAGCAGTCAACAGCGGTAAACTGAACAATGCCGGCGCATACATTGCACAGGAACTCGGCTACGCGCTTGCGTGGGGTAACGAGTATATCAATGCGGCTGTTGAGGCCGGTATCCCCATTGATGCAGTGGCCAGGAATATCAAGTTCAATATGGGAATATCGAGCAATTTCTTCATGGAGATTGCCAAGTTCCGTGCAGCGCGCACCTTGTGGGCGAAGATTGTGGAGCAGTACGTTCCCGAGTGCAACTGTTCATGCAAGATGATTGTACATGCCACTACTTCGGAGTTCAACCTCACTCTCTTCGACTCTTATGTCAATATGCTCCGTACACAGACCGAGGCAATGAGTGCCGCTGTTGCCGGAGTGGAGTCGATAACAGTGACACCGTACGATGCCGTATATGAGAACCCGACCGATTTCGCGCTGCGTATAGCAAAGAACCAGCAACTTATACTCAAGCACGAGAGTCATCTCGACAAGGTGGCTGACCCTGCTGGAGGTTCATACTATGTGGAGAGCCTCACGGCTTCCATTGCGGCCGAGGCTTGGAAACTCTTCCTCGCTGTCGAAGAGGAGGGCGGTTTCCACAAGGCTGTCAAGGAGGGCAAGGTGCAGGCCGCTGTAGAGGCTGCCGGCAATGACCGCCGTACGGCTCTTGCGCGGCGCAAGGAGATTCTGTTGGGAACCAACCAATATCCGAACTTCAGCGAACTGTCGGGCGGCAAGCGTCCTGCCGACAAGGCATGTGCCTGTGCCTGTCACGATGATGCGCCAGCCGGCAATACTCTTGCGATACACCGCCTTGCCGAGGAGTTCGAGCAACTGCGTTTGCGTACCGAGGAGAGCGGCAAGCGTCCCAAGGCCTTCATGCTTACGATAGGAAATCTTGCGATGCGTCAGGCAAGAGCTCAGTTCTCATGTAACTTCCTGGCAACTGCAGGCTACGAGGTAATTGATAACCTCGGCTTCAAGAGTGTAGATGAGGGTGTCGCCGCTGCACTCGATGCAAAGGCCGACATAGTGGTGATATGTTCAAGTGACGATGAGTATGCCGAATATGCAGTGCCTGCATTCAAGGCTCTGGAGGGCAAGGCTATATTCATTGTTGCCGGAGCACCGGCGTGTATGCCGGAACTGCAGGCCGCAGGCATTGAGAATTTCATTCATGTGAGAGTAAATGTTCTTGAGACTCTTAAGTCCCTGAACGCGAAGTTGGGCATATAATTGAACAACAGCTATGAGAAAGAATTTTAAAGATATAGACATATTCGCCGGTGCTACGGCAGGTACGTGCTGTACAACTGCAACAAACTGCAACGGTGAAGTTTGGGAGACTGCGGAACATATAAAGGTGAAGCCTGTTTATACGGCCGATGACCTTAAAGGAATGGAACACCTCGACTATGCCGCAGGTATTCCGCCGTTCCTGCGCGGTCCCTATTCTATGATGTACACGTTCCGCCCTTGGACTATTCGCCAATATGCAGGCTTCTCTACGGCCGAGGAGAGCAACGCTTTCTATCGCCGTAACCTCGCGTCGGGTCAGAAGGGACTTTCGGTCGCATTCGACCTTCCTACACACCGTGGCTATAACCCTGACAACGGACGTGTGGTTGGTGACGTGGGTAAAGCCGGCGTGTCAATATGCTGCATGGAGAACATGGAACAGCTCTTCGACGGTATTCCGCTCAACAAGATGTCCGTTTCAATGACAATGAACGGAGCGGTGCTTCCGGTACTTGCATTCTACATAAATGCCGCCCTTGAACAGGGTGCAAAGCTCGAGGAGATGGCAGGAACGATACAGAATGATATTCTCAAAGAGTTCATGGTGCGCAACACCTATATATATCCGCCTGCATTCTCAATGCGCATAATAGGTGACATCTTTGCATACACGTCGCAGAAGATGCCTAAGTTCAATTCAATATCCATCAGCGGCTATCACATGCAGGAGGCCGGTGCGTCAGCCGACATAGAACTTGCTTATACGCTTGCCGATGGTCTTGAATATGTGCGCACGGGTGTCGAGGCCGGAATAGATATAGACGCATTTGCTCCGCGTCTCTCTTTCTTCTGGGGCATAGGCATGAACCCCTTCATGGAGATAGCCAAGATGCGCGCGGCACGTATGCTGTGGGCGAAGATAATAAAGCAGTTCAACCCCAAGAATCCCAAGTCGATGGCTCTGCGTACGCATTGTCAGACATCGGGCTGGTCACTCACCGAGCAGGATCCTTTCAACAACGTGGGACGTACGGTCATAGAGGCTATGTCAGCGGCTATGGGGCACACGCAGTCACTGCATACCAATGCTCTTGATGAGGCTATTGCACTGCCTACCGATTTCTCAGCACGTATTGCCCGCAATACCCAGATATACCTGCAGGAAGAGACTAATATTTGTAGGGTAATTGACCCATGGGGCGGTTCTTATTATGTTGAGAGCCTTACACAAGAGATTGCCGATAAGGCATGGAAACTCATTCAGGAGATTGAGGAACTGGGCGGAATGGCAAAGGCCATTGAGACCGGTATCCCCAAGATGCGAATAGAGGAGGCTGCTGCACGCACCCAGGCACGTATCGACTGCGGAAAGCAGGTTATTGTGGGTACGAACGCGTATTGTCTCGCCGAGGAAGAACCTATCGATATTCTCGAAATTGACAATACTGCAGTGCGCGAAGAACAGCTTGCCGCGCTTGAGCGCAACCGCGCATCGCGTGACGAGGCTGCGGTAAAGGCTGCGCTCGAAAAGATTACGGAGTGTGCACGTACTGGCGAGGGTAATCTACTCGAGTGTGCAGTAGAGGCTGCACATCTGCGTGCCACATTGGGTGAGATTTCCGATGCCTGTGAGGCTGTGGCCGGCAGGTATAAAGCAATCATAAGAACAATTTCAGGAGTGTATTCAGCAGAGAGCAGGAACGACAGCCACTTTGAAGAGGCTTGTCGTTTGACCGAGGAGTTCGCGAAGAGAGAGGGACGCCGTCCCCGAGTTATGGTGGCAAAGATGGGCCAGGACGGCCACGACCGCGGTGCGAAGGTGGTCGCTACCGGATATGCCGATTGCGGCTTCGATGTTGATATGGGAATGCTCTTCCAGACACCGGCTGAGGTCGCGCGTCAGGCTGTGGAGAACGATGTTCATGCTGTGGGCGTTTCTTCTCTTGCCGCAGGGCACAAGACACTTGTTCCGCAACTCATTGAGGAACTCGAGAAGTTGGGTCGTGGCGACATCATGGTATTTGCCGGCGGTGTAATCCCGGCACAGGACTATGATTTCCTCTACCGTGCAGGTGTGGTCGGCATCTTCGGTCCGGGCACAAGCGTAGCAAAGGCGGCATGTGAACTGATGAATATATTGCTGGAGAAATAGTTGACAATGGAATTTATGCAGAGTCCTTAAAGGCAAACGCCTTTGAGGACTTTGCTACGCAATAGAATACAAAAAGAATAATGATAGTCTGTATAGCAGAGAAACCGAGTGTCGCAAAGGAAATTGCCGACATCCTAGGTGCCAGGAACCGTCGCGAAGGGTTCTTCGAGGGCAACAACTATTGTGTGACATGGACCTTCGGCCACCTGTGTACGCTGAAGGAACCGAACGATTATACACCTCTGTGGCAGCGGTGGAGCCTCGGCAGTCTCCCCATGATACCGCCCCGTTTCGGAATAAAACTCATTAACGACAAAGGAATAGAGAAACAGTTTGCCGTAATAGAGAAATTGATGCAGGGTGCCGATATGATAGTGAACTGCGGCGATGCCGGTCAGGAGGGAGAACTCATACAGCGCTGGGTTATGCAGAAGGCTCAGGCGAAATGCCCCGTGAAGCGTCTGTGGGTGTCTTCGCTTACCGAGGAGGCCATACGTGAGGGATTTGCCAATCTGAAAGACCAGAACGAATACCAGCCATTGTACGAGGCCGGCCTGAGCCGTGCAATAGGTGACTGGTTGCTCGGCATGAATGCCACGCGACTCTATACACTGCGTTACGGCAAGAACCGTCAGGTGCTTTCGATAGGCCGCGTACAGACACCGACGCTCGCACTTATCGTCAAGCGTCAGCAGGAGATAGAGAACTTCGTTCCGCAGCCTTATTGGGAGTTGAAAACTCTTTATCGCGATACTGTTTTCAATGTCACCGAGGGTCGTTTCGACAATGAAGAGAAGGCACGAGAGGCTCTGGAGAAGATAACGGGCCAACCGTTTACCGTAACCGATGTCACAGCCAAGAACGGTACAGAATTGCCGCCGCGTCTATACGACCTTACGTCGTTGCAGGTCGATTGCAACAAGAAGTTCAGCCTTTCGGCAGAGCAGTCGTTGCAGATAATACAGTCGCTGTACGAAAAGAAGGTGACGACCTATCCGCGTGTCGATACCACTTACCTGAGCGATGACATTTATCCTAAATGTGCAAATATACTGCAGGGGCTGCGTGATTATCAGCCACTTGTGGCTCCTCTTGCAGGCAAGCCTTTGCACAAGTCGAAGAAGGTGTTCGATAACAAGAAGGTTACCGACCACCATGCCATAATCCCCACGGGAGTCTATCCGCAGGGCCTTACCGACTTGGAAAAGAAGGTTTATGACCTTGTTGCGCGCCATTTTATAGCGGTCTTTTATCCTGATTGCAAGTTCCGCACTACAACCGTGTTAGGCGAAAGTGCTGATGTCAAGTTCAAGACAACAGGAAAGGAGATAATGGAACCGGGCTGGAGGGTTGTCTTTGCCGGAGAACCGGCCGATGAGAAGGAGGGCGAAAAGGAGAATCTTCTGCCATCGTTCACAGTGGGGGAGAGCGGCCCGCACGAACCGTCTCTTGCACAGAAGTTTACCCAACCGCCGAAGCCATATACCGAAGCGACTCTGCTCCGTGCAATGGAGACGGCCGGCAAACTTGTCGAGGATGAGGAACTTCGCGATGTCATGAAGGAGAACGGTATCGGCCGTCCTTCTACACGCGCGGCCATAATAGAGACTCTCTTTAAGCGCAGTTACATACGCAGGGAGAAAAAGAATATAGTGGCGACTCCCACCGGAGTGGAACTTGTGGGGCTCATAAAGAACGAACTGCTGAAGAGTGCGGAACTGACAGGACGTTGGGAGAAGAAACTGCGTGACATCGAAAAACGTCAGTACGATGCCAAGACCTTCATAGAAGAACTAAAGGATATGCTTCACTCTATAGTTAACGATGTGCTGCGCGACAACAGCACAATGAACAATATCGGTGCGTAACGGCTTCCTAAAGTATGGATATTATCAAATAGAGAGCTACAATGAAAAAATACAATTTCAATGCAGGGCCATCGATGTTGCCGCGCGAGGTCGTGGAGCAGACGGCTGCGGCCGTGCTCGACTATGACGCTATGGGCTTGTCGCTCATGGAACTGAGTCACCGCTCGGCCGAGTTCAAACCGCTGTTAGATGAGGCGCGCGCCCTGATGCGTGAACTTCTCGATGTACCGCAGGGATATGAGGTGCTTTTTCTGGGCGGAGGCGCCAGCATGCACTTCTGTATGGTACCTTACAACCTGCTTGGCAAGAAGGCAGCCTACCTCAACACCGGCGTCTGGTCGTCGAAGGCAATCAAGGAGGCAAGGCTCTTTGGTGAGGTGGTAGAAGTGGCTTCGTCTGCCGACCGGGCTTTTAGTTATATCCCCAAGCAATTCGATATCCCTGCAGATGCCGATTATCTGCATGTGACGTCGAACAATACCATCTACGGTACCCAGTTGCGGCGTGACATCGATTCGCAGGTGCCGTTGGTGGCGGATATGTCGAGCGATATACTATCGCGTCCGGTGGATGTGGCGAAGTACAGCTGCATCTATGGAGGTGCGCAGAAGAACCTCGCCCAGTCGGGGCTTTCGTTCGCCATTGTAAAGGAGGATGCGTTGGGCAGGGTGGAGCGCGCCATCCCTTCGATACTCGACTATCGTGTGCATATAGCGAACGGCTCCATGTTCAATACTCCGCCGACATTGCCTATATATACCTCCCTCTGTAATCTGCGTTGGGTGAAGGCGCAGGGCGGTGTGACGGAGATGCAACGCCGCGCTGCAGAGCGTGCCGCGGTTGTTTATGATGAAATTGACCGCAATCCGCTTTTCTGTGGTACGGCGGTTGAAGAGGACCGTTCATACATGAATATTGATTTTGTCATGGTGCCTGAATATGCTGAACTTGAAGCGGCGTTTGTGGATTTTGCTGCCGCGCGCGGCGTGGTGGCTATAAAAGGGCACCGTACGGTAGGAGGCTTCCGCGCATCGTGCTATAATGCGATGCCGCTGGAGGGGGCGAAGGCTCTGGCCGCATGTATGCGTGATTTTGAAAAGGAAATTAAACGATAAAGTTACGAAATGCCTGAATGGGTATAGACTGAATGGAATCATCTCTACGTTCTAAATGACATACCGGTTTCCATGTCATTCTGAACGCAGTGAAGAATCTAAAATGTCAGGTAATAAACATATAAGTATGCTCGAAGAGGATATATACAAGACTATTGAGGAACAGGGCGAGGCCATATACACAGAAAAACGTAGCAAGTTCCTGGCTTTTGTCATTCCCGTAACCACCATAGAGGAGGTGAAGGAGTGGATAGAGGTGTACCAGAAGAAATACTACGATGCACGCCACGTATGCTATGCCTACCGCCTGGGCGAGCGTGGCGACCAGGAGCGTTCCAACGATAACGGTGAGCCGTCGGGCACTGCCGGAAAACCCATTCTAGGACAGATACACAGCAAGGAACTCACGAATGTCCTTGTAATTGTAGTGCGCTATTTCGGTGGCGTGAAGCTGGGTACAAGCGGCCTTATTGTGGCATATCGTGCTGCGGCAGCCGAGGCTCTTGAGGCTGTGCCGCATATAGAAAAGACCATCAACGGTGAGATAATCCTCAAATTCTCATATCCGCTACTGAACGATGTGCTGCGTATTGTAAAGGAGGAAGAACCGAAGGTCGTTGAACAGGTTTTCGACAACGACTGCATGGTGCGCCTGTCGATGAGGCTCTCGCGCCTGCCTCGTCTCATTGAGCGTTATGAGAAGCTGGTAATAGCAAGCAGGAATGATTTGAAAATAGAAAAATTATAATATTGTAGTGGGAATATGCTATCCTGTCATTCTGACGACCAATGGGAGGAAGAATCTTATTATAGATCCTTCGCGCTGCTCAGGATGACACAATGCGATGAGCCAGGAATGTAACATAAACGAATCAAAATGCACCCCGAAAAAGATTTTTTCGACATACTGCGAGCAGTCACTCTTGACTGCAAGGATAACGGAACTGCTTTCACCGTGACCGACAGGGTGGCGGTGATTGAAAGGTTACTCGAGGGTACGTCATACCGCCTCGTTGCGCGCCAGCCGCTTGCTCTCTTGTATGCCAAGCGTCCGTTGCGCGAAGGTGACCGCGTACTGCTCATCTCTTCACACATCGATTGCGTCTATAGCCGCTGTTTCTGCGCCGACGAGAGTGGCTGCTTGCGCGGAACATTCGACAATAGTTTTACCAATGCCGCCGTGTTGTGGGCAATGATTAATAATACTTTGCCCGACAATGTTGTGGTGGCTTTCACGGGCAACGAGGAGAGCGACTCGCAGGGCGCAGTGCAGACGGTCGTTGCGCTGGGGCAGATGGCTTGCGAGGTTACTTCGGCACTTGTACTTGATGTCACCAACGAAGGGTGGGAGAGCGGTGCGCTTTTCACGTTGGAGAACGATTTGGGTATCGACATCCTCACGGGCTATAACATAATCTCCTCGCTCGAAAAATATGACGGGCGTTTTGCTTTCAAACACAATGCCTTGCCTGACGAATCGTGGGACTATGCCGACTATGGCATCCCCTCTCTCACGCTCTGTGTGCCGGTGGGCGGCGAACTGCATGGCGATGCAGGTGTGCTGCTGCGCAAGGAATGTGCATTGGAGTACTGCAACGTGCTGCCTCTGTTGGCAAGTCTCTTGTGCTAAAAAAATAAGCCTCTTTTTATATAAAAAATATAAATATTTTTTGTTGCTTGTCGTTTTTTTTTTTTTTTCTTTGCATAAAATGTGTAAACTATGCATTTTTATATAACGTGATTATTTTTTTAACTAACCTAAACCAAAACAAGATGAAAAAACTTTTTACTTCTTTGTTTCTGTTGGGAATGATTGCTCCATTTGGAGCATCGGCGCAGCTACAGCTCAAGGCTGAAGCTCCTGCCAACCCCGACAATGAGCCTATTGAAGTGCATCCGGTTCCACATCCGCGCCAGTTGAAGTGGCAGGAGACCGAGTTCTATGCTTTCTATCACTATGGTATGAATACTTACACCGGCTTGGAGTGGGGTAACGGTGATGAGGACCCAAAACGCTTTGCTCCTACGGCACCTCCCAATCCGCGCCAGTGGTTAGAGGCAGCCAAGGCTGCCGGAATGCGCGGTGGTATTGCAGTTGTGAAGCATCACGACGGTTTCTGTCAGTGGCCTACAGCAACTACAGACCACAATGTCACCAATTCAGGTAACCAGAATGGTAGAGAAACTAACATTCCTCGTGATTTTGCTGCTGCTGCCAAAGAACTTGGCATGAAGTATGGATTCTATGTCTCTCCTTGGGATCGTAACAGTGTACATTATGGTACAGACAAGTATGTAAAGGATGTATTCCTAAAGCAGTGTGCTGAGCTTGCCGAGTATGGTACGGACCAATTCGAGATGTGGTTTGACGGTGCTAATGGCGGTAACGGCTACTATGGTGGCCGCAACACTACCGTACAGGTTGACCGTGCTACATATTACGATGTTCCTAACCTTCGCGACTCAATCCATAAAGTCTGCCCCGACTGTGTGATGTGGGGTGTAGGCGGTGAAGCGCGTTGGATTGGCAATGAGGCAGGTTGGGCCGGCCAGACAAACTGGTCTCCCGAGAACCGTGATTATGCAGGCGAGAACAATGGTATGTATGGAACAGAAACAGGCTGGTTCTGGCTCCCGGGCGAGAGCGATGCCAAGGCCACCAACAAGGGTTGGTTCTATCATGACGGTGAGAGTCCACTTACTCCCGAGCGTCTTTTCCAGATGTATCTTGAGACAGTAGGCCGTAACGCTACACTCATCCTCAACATTCCTCCCAACAAGGCCGGTGTGCTTCCCGATGCTTCGGTAAATGCACTTAAGGGTATGGGTGACCTTATCAAGGCGCGCTTGACAAACGACCTTGCAAAGGATGCGAAGATTGAGGTGAGCGAGACACGCGAGGCTGGTGCTAACCGCAACTACGAGGCTGTGAACATGATTGACGGCAACAAGGATACTTATTGGGCTACAAATGACGGTACAGTAGAGGCTACTATTACCCTTACTTGGAATGAGGCTAAGACTGTACGTTATGTCGAACTCATGGAGTATATTGCAAAGGGTCAACGTGTGAAAAAGTTCACAATCGAGACAACTCAGGATGGTGTCAACTGGACACGTCGCGCTACAGGTGTAGAGACTACAACTGTAGGTTACAAGCGTATTGTGCCTCTTAATAGCAGCACCACTAATAGCTATGGCAACGGTTACGATGTGATGGGCGTACGTATAACCATCAATGACAGCCGTGCTTGCCCGTTGATTTCTAAAGTAAGCGTTTATTAATATATCAAAATCTTGGAATTATGAAATTGAAGAATATATTTGCGCTTGCTTTCATGGCAGTGCCTATGTTGGCGGCAGCGCAGACAATTACATTCGAGACACAAGACTACAAGTCTATCGGTGTCTATGATACATGGGAGGCGTCTCCTTTCCGTACCGGTACCCTCAAGGGTAACTATGCGGTTATCGATAACCATTTGACCTATGTCGATGACCAGTTGGGCGTAGCTCCCAACCCATCGTCAAAGATTCTTGCCATCCAGCGTTCACGCTTCGGTTCAAACACCTTCGGTGTCCGCGTTGACCTGAATGAGACCTTTGAACTTACTCCTACGACAAAATACATTCACGTTAAGGTATATCGTCCATACGGTGGCCGCGTGATGGTTGTAGGTCTGGGCAAGCGCACCGAGCGCAAGGACCAGTCGCCCGAGACCGAGCAGTTCTGGGCAATGTCAACAATGAATATTGGTGCCGACAAATGGCAGGATGTTGTCCTCCCGATCAAGGGTAACGGTGGCATTGAAATCTACAGCCTTGTTGTTGTGCCCGACTGCGAGTCGCCCCACAACTACACCGAGGATGCCATCTGCTATGTTGATGACATCAAGGTGAACAACGACCCTATGTCGGAGTTCGTCTATGGATACTATCAGGTTGCTTTCGGTCAGGACCAGTTATATACACGTAACGACCGATACCTCTCTGCTATCAAATTGCAGGCTAACGGCGGTACAACACAGGTGGTTAACTCTCCGACATCTCCAAAGACTGTGTATGTGAACCAGACAAGCAACCAGTTCTTTGCAAAGCCGGGCGAGACGCTCACTGCAAGTGTTGCCTACACCGGTGCTTGGATGCACAGCTATGCATACATTGATTTTGCAAACGACGGTAAGTTCCAGGCTGCAGTGAACGACAACTTGAGTATTGCCCAGGGTAGTGACCTTGTGTCATTCTCATTCTATGGTGGTGCAGACAATGAAAACGGTGTGAACAGTGCAGGCAAATCAATCAGCGGCAACGATCGTAACACTCTTTCAATGCCTTCGTTCACACTGCCGGCCGACATGCCTCATGGTGTTTACCGTATGCGCTACAAGGTCGATTGGAACTCTGTTGACCCTGCAGGTTGCATTGACCAGTCCAACTCTATCCTCAACAATGGTGGTGGTATCATCGATGTAATGCTCAACGTTCATGGCGACTATGCTTATGTAAACGATGCAAACCGCAACGGTAAGGTTGTTGCTGCCGAGAACGGCGCAGACCTTGTTACATACCAGACACCATTCGGTCAGGCGTTCAAAATCAAGATGGTTCCCGAGAACGGTTTCGAGTACAAGGGTGCAATCATCAAGTATGGTTATAACCTCAGTGGTGACAGCATTGTACACGACAATGTACAGTGGCAGAAGGTGTTCTTTGAACGTCAGCAGTTCGACAGCGAGGATTGCATTGTAATCCCGGCCGAGTATATGTGTGGTGATGTCGAGGTTGAAGGTCTCTTCATTGAGAAGGGCACATATGTTGAGCCTCAGAAACCTACACGTTATGAGACTGCAAAGGTTGAGAACGGCGAGTTCGTTGGCCAGATTCCCTGGTACACAATGCAGATTGGCCAGCAGGGTTATGTTCTTTCCGACAACGGCAATGCAAGCTATATCGCACTCGACAACACTGAACTCGATCCGGAGAATCCTGCACAGTTGTGGTGTTTCACCGGTAACGAGGAGGATGGTTACTATATCTACAACAAGCAGGCAGGTGCTACAAAAGTTCTTGCTGCTCCCACACAGATGCTGGGCACTACAGGTAGTGGTTCTTATCCGGTGTTGAAGGAAAAGGATAATCTCCCTGCAGGTTACACAGCTGTTTGGCGTTTTATGGATTCAAGTGATTTGGGTTCAACCGATGTAGCCTATGCATACATGTACGAGGATGGTTATATCTCCAATAAGGTAAACAACCGTGACAATAGACTTGCTTTTTGGAATGGCGGACAGGATGGCGGTTCTACATTGCAGATACGCTATGTACAGACAACAACCGACATTGTTGAGGTGAAAGGTGAAAGCGGAAAGGTGAAAACTGTCTATGACCTCCAGGGCCGTCAGTTGGCAGAGCCCGAGAAAGGTATCTACATCGTCGATGGCGAGAAGGTGTTGGTAAAGTAAGGGCTTTACCGATAATAAAAATGCCGGCAACGCGTTGCCGGCATTTTTTTTGTTTAAAACTTACACTTTAATTTTGCATTGCCCTTTTCTTTTTTTATTTTTGCCAATAAGCAAATACTAACCTTTAAAATATTACTCCAATGAACACAATTGTTTCTCAGTTCAACATTCAGGGCAATGTTGTAGAAGTGGCTCCTCTGGGCAATGGTCTTATCAACACTACATACCGCGTAAAGACCGAGGGTGATGCTCCCGACTATGTTCTGCAGCATGTGAACAACGCGATATTCCCCGATGTGGATATGCTCATGAACAATATTGTTGCCGTTACAGAGCACATTCATGGTAAACTCGTTGCTGCCGGTGCAGATGACATCGAGCGTAAGGTGCTGAAGTTCGTTCCTGCAAAGGACGGCAAGTACTATTACTATGACGGTGAGAAATACTGGCGTGTGATGGAGTTTATCCCTGACACAGAGGGCATGACTGCCGTTACTCCCGAGACTTCTTATATCGTGGGTGAGACATTCGGTAACTTCCAGGCTATGTTGGCAGACATTCCTGCACAGCTGGGCGAGACAATCAAGGATTTCCACAATATGGAGTTCCGCCTGCAGCAGTTGCGCGAGGCTGTTGCCGAGAACAAGGCGGGTCGTCTGGCCGAGGTTCAGTGGCTTGTTGACGAACTCGAGGCCCGTGCCGAGGAGATGTGCAAGGGTGAGCGTCTGCATCGCGAGGGCAAGTTGGCAAAGCGTATCTGCCACTGTGATACAAAGGTCGATAACATCCTTTTCGACAAGCAGGGCAACGTGCTTTGTGTTATCGACCTCGATACTGTGATGCCTAACTTCATCTTCTCCGATTTCGGTGATTACCTGCGTTCGGCGGCAAACACCGGCAAGGAGGACGATAAGGACCTTGACAATGTGAACTTCAATATGGAGATCTTCAAGTCATTCACAAAGGGTTACTTGAAGTCTGCAGCTTCGTTCATCACTCCTCTTGAGGTTGAGAACCTGCCTTATGCTGCGGCTCTGTTCCCATACATGCAGACCGTACGCTTCCTGGCCGACTATATCAACGGTGATACATACTACAAGATTCAGTATCCCGAGCATAACCTCGTCCGCTCAAAGGCACAGTTCAAACTGTTGCAGAGCGTGGAGGCTCACCAGGCCGAGATGCAGGCTTTCATCGCCGAGGTGATGGCATAATAAGAGGAACTACTGTTTTTTTAAGTGGACGACTCAGGTCGCCCACTTATTTTTTGAATAGGATTCTGATGTAGCATTCTCTCTCATGATTATCCACATTTGAAATTTTGCTAATTCAGCGTTGATTGCTATTTTTGTATCATGAGTATATAATTAATGGTTATTATGAATTTGAAGAATGAAACACTATTGCAGGATGGCCGCTATCGCGTTACCGGTGTGCTGGGGCAGGGTGGGTTCGGCATAACCTATGAAGGTGTACAGGTTTCGCTGAACCGCAAGGTTGCCATAAAGGAGTTTTTTATGAAGGAACTCTGCGAACGCGATAATGACTCGTCTTTTGTATCAGTCCCGTCAACCGGCAGTAGGGATGTTGTTGAGCGTTTCCGCCAGAAGTTCTTGAAAGAGGCACGTAACATTGCAAGCTTTACCTGCAAAGGTATTGTTTCCGTTATTGACGTGTTCGAAGAGAATGGTACTGCATATTATGTTATGGATTATCTTTGCGGCGGTTCTCTTGCCGATAAAGTAAAGAATGGTCCGCTTCCCGAACCGGTTGCTTTGCGTTACATTTCTCAAGTTGCCGAATCGCTCTCATACCTTCACGGCAGGAGTGTGATGCATCTTGACGTTAAACCGGCCAATATCCTTCTTGACGAAGCCGATAATGCGGTACTTATAGATTTTGGTCTCTCCAAGCAGTACGATGATGTCGGTCAGCAGACAAGTACGACTCCTGTCGGTCTCAGCCATGGCTATGCCCCTATGGAACAGTATAAACGTGGCGGTGTAAGTTCGTTCTCTCCTGCAACCGACATATACTCCTTGGGAGCTACGCTCTATAAACTGCTTACAGGTCAGACACCTCCCGAAGCGAGCGATTTAATAAACGATGGTCTTCCGCTCTTTCCCAAAACCGTATCGTCCAGGACGCGCACGGCTGTTGAGGCAGCTATGCAGCCCCAGATAAGCAAACGCCCACAGAGCATTGCCGAATTTCTCTCTTTGCTTGATACGGAGGAAACCGTGATACATCAACCGGATTCTGAGGATACTGTCATTGAAAAGGATGTGACAGATTTTGGTGTGCCTGTCCGTGAAGCATTCGTGACTCCCGGTTTTGATGACCGGCAGAATAGGGAAAAATCCCATAAGGCTATTGATGATGCGACCTTGTATGATGTTGTTGCACCTGCTGTAAAAAAGAACCGTTTGCCGCTTGTGAATGCTTTCATAATCGTTGAAGCTGCATTTCTCATGTTGCATAATGTCTCTGCTTTGGTTTGGAGTTGGGGTGATTTCAATAATATATTGTGGTGCATTCAACTTCCGTTATCTCTGGTATTTGCAATTGTTCTGCTCTGTTATGTTAAGGGGAGCAAGGCTCTATGGGGCGCAGGTCTTATGACTGCATTCATGTCGCTCAGGTTGGTCATGAATCTCTCTTGCTACGATACTTCTCTCTTCTTTTTTGATATTACGACTCAGGAAGAATGGGGTATTTATCTGCTGATATATAATGCTGTGTGTTATCTGTTGTTGCTGCCCGCATATGGACTTCTGTTGTTAGGTAGCGGAGCCAGCGGAAAACTTGCTCAGGCTGTAACCGGCTCGTATGCGCTTCTATCTCTGTTCTCGTTTGGATCATCCTTATGTGCGCTTCTTTATAATTGGGATATGGGTAGTACTATTGATGGGCTTTCTGTTGTATATTCGTTGATACGATCGATATATCTTATAATATTCTGCTCAATGACATTCAGTGAAAAACTGAAGAATAACAGAAGGAGTGGTTCTACAGTCTGGATTATGATACGACTTTTTACAGTGATGTTCTTGCTATCTGGTTGTTTACCACTTTTCTCAGGTTTTGGCCAGTTTGGTATCCTTTCGGATGTAGTAGGTGATAGCTTATTTGAAGTTATGAACGTCTTGGATACTTCTTTATGGTTCTATTTGCCCTTATTTATCCTTCTTGTAATAAATTTTGTGCAGAGTCTGGTTTTACCGAGGAAATGGATAAATGGTGTAGCCTCCTTTGGGGCAGTAGTTGTTATAGCATTCCTATTCAGAATTTCAGAAGAACATGAATTAGGGGCTGGAATGGTTCTTGCTATGATTTCGTCCCTGTCGCTATTTATACTGACATTTATTCCTGTAAAGAAGTAAGAAATTGTGAAAATATTGATTCAGCGCGCCACGTGGCGCGCTGAATTTTTCTATTAAGATTTACCCGACAATCTCCAATATTGTTTTATCGGATGTCTGTATCAAAATAACCATAGCCGTATAAATGCCTATGATAATTCCATAAATATCAGTCACTGATAAGGGTTATATATAAGGAACCAGGGCTAATCTGCTCTGCAATAAAAAAACAGATGCAACCACGGTTGCATCTGTTTTGTCATACGAGTGATGTTTTCTGAATTACTTTGCTGGCTTGACATCAATCAATTCAACGTCGAAACGCAGTGCAGAGTAGGGGGCTATGCCTTGAGTGCCTCCCTCGCCGTATGCGAGTTCCGATGGTATCCAGAGGGTGATCTTTCCGCCTTTGCCTACAAGTTTCATTCCTTCTGTCCACCCTTTGATTACTCTGTCAAGAGGGAATTCTATCGGGTTGTCCTTGCCTGACTTCTCGGGGTCATACTGTTTGAACATTTCCTGACGCTCTTTGGGCATGTCATTCCAACGGTTTGAGTCGAATACCTCGCCATAGCAGTCACGTCCTGTATATAATACCTTTACAGTGTCATTGTCGTTGATTGCTTTGGTATTGCTGTCACCCTCCTCTTCAATGGTGTAGAGGATGCCTGATTCTGTCTTCTTAACGCCGCCCTTCTTCTCAATCATGGTGAGCCACTCTTTTTCTTTGGCCTTTCCCTGTTCGGGCACTACGACTGTGTAGTAGTTGATTATGTATTTCTCGGCAGTTTCGTCGTCAATCTTCTGCTTATTGTCCTTTACGTCATTGATGGCAGCAAGAACCCATGTTGTTTGTAATGGCAGGTTTAACATTGTGACACTATAACCGAAGTTTGCGCCCAAGAGTGACGATACAATCAGTTTTTCGTTGTCATCGGCAAAAATTGGAGTACTGCCTGTAGAATCGTTGAGTGCAGCCATTACCTTGTTGTTGAATTCAAGGCCAAGGTACTTCATACCAAGCACGTTCAAACTGTCCTTGCATATTACAATGCCTGCTACCTCTATTTTGGAGTCCGGGTTAATCATGGCTTTCTCCAATGTACTTACAATCGCGTCGTAGTCGGCATTCAACTGTGGCATTATTCCATTTGCAATCTGGTTACCCATGTCTATGCCGACAATGTATGACAATGTGTCGAGCTTTGACTCGTCCCCCTTTGTTATCTTCTCCTGTGGCTGGAGGTAATCGCTGGAACCGCATGATGCAACCATAAGTGAAATGGCGCAAGCGGCGAATAAAAAGATTTTCTTCATAATTGTATTTATTAAATTGTTTTATGATATTCAATAAGTCCATCTATCGGGCTCTCGGCTACTTTGCCTACGGAGAATCCGAGACTTTCTGCAGTCTCTTTTATCTCGTTCTCAAAATTTACGCCTACGCCACCGATAATATGTATGGGCAGCCATGAACGGCGGTAAACCATTGTGTTGCGCTTGAAGAAGTCCGTGAAACACTGTTTTATCATTGCCTTAATTTCAGGTACCTCCTTGTGTTCGACAAGGAACGGTGTAAAACTGGCAAGCCATCTGTTCGGCAGGGGCATCTGATAGACATGTTCCAGGATTGTTGCCATGTCAAGATTGTATCTGTTCATGAATTCCATGCACAGTTCTTTTGGTAACTGTTTCTTAAGGCAATCGCTCAACAGACGGCGTCCAAGGTAAGAACCGCTTCCTTCATCGCCGAGTATGTAACCGAGCGAGGGGGTGTTACCTATTATTTTTTCTCCGTCATAAAGGCATGAATTCGAACCGGTACCGAGTATGCATGCGATACCGTTCTCATGTCCGCACATTGCTCGTGCAGCCCCAAGCAGGTCGCTGTTTATATCTATGTTGTCGGTTGTAAAAATTGTTTTCAGAGCACGCGACATTCTGCTGTTCGCACTTTCGTAAGCGCAACCGGCGCCATAGAAGAAAATCTTCTGGGGAGCATCTGCCTCAATCTTTCCGGCCAGCTCCATTGAAAGCACTTCCGCAATTTCTTCTTCGCTCTGTAGTGTAGGGTTCAATCCTTGTGTCTTGACTCTGGTGACGATTGTTGTTCCGTCACAAAGTACCCAATCTGTCTTGGTTGAACCACTGTCTGCAATCAGTATCATCTATATAGTTTTGAAATATTTTGTAAAGATAGTGCAAAGCCTTTGTAGAACAAAGAATGTTCGCTTTTTTTTATCCACAACTCTTTTCTATCTTATATAATGTGATTATGTGTTCGCAAATGTAAATTGCCGGTAATAATCTCTGATTTATTCAGTTGCCTGTCTCTTTCCGAATTTCGGGTCAATCTTTATCATGGCCGATACCGCAAATGTTATGACAGTGCACAGCATTACCCAGATGAAAAAATATTCATATCCGAGCCACTCCTGTATCTTGCCCGAAACCATTCCCGGTAACATCATGCCCAATGACATGAATGCTGTGGATATGGCAAAGTGGGCTGTGGGGTACTTGCCTTGAGCAAAGTATATCATATACAATGTATATGCTGTAAAACCAAAACCATAACCAAGTTGTTCGATGAAAATGCAACCTCCAACAACTGTCATGCTCTCAGGCAGTACCATGCTCATATAAACATATACGGCATCCGGCAGTGATATTGCGACAACCATTGGCCATAGCCAGTATTTCAATCCTTTGCGCGAAATGCATATGCCTCCGGCAATGCCGCCGATGATGAGTCCTATGACACCTATGACACCGTTGAGAAAACCTATGTCGCCTTTGTCGAGACCCAATCCTCCCGCTGTAGAGGGGTCCATAAGGAATAGTTTGCCAATCTTGCCCAATTGTGCTTCGGGGAAGCGGAACAGAAGTAGGAATAGTAATGCAGACCATATTCCCGGTTTCTTGAAATATGTTCTTATGATGTCGCCGAAATCTCTGAATATCATGCTTACGCTGCGCGGTGCTCGGTCTATGTCATTCTCCGGCTTTGGCATGGCTTTCCTGTTGTAAAGGAAGAATGCAAGCATGATTATTGCTGTGGTAGCGAATGTGGCACTCCATGCAAGCGCGTCACAGCCCAGATAGTGTCCCATTTTGTTGGCTAGCATTACCAGAATTCCTGAACTGAAAACCGTGGCTATGCGGTAGGCTGTGTTGCGTATGCCCGAGAAAAACGACTGCTTCTCCTGCGGCAGTGCCAGAATATAGAATCCGTCAAGTGCAATGTCGTGAGTCGATGAAACGAATGCGCCGATCATGAATGCGATGATTGTCAGCAGCAGATAGCTGTTCATCGGTATGAACGTTGCGACCATTCCGAAACACAGTGCAAGCAGCAGTTGGGAGTATATTGTCCATTTGCGTCTTGTGCTGATGAGTTCCACGAACGGGCTCCATAGCGGTTTAATTGTCCAGGGTATTAGGAATATGGATGTTAGAAAGGTTATGGTGCTGTTCTCCACACCCAAGTCCTTGTACATTATATCGGATATCGATGTTATGGCATGATAGGGCAATCCCGATGCGAAATATAGCGTCGGTATCCATAACCATGCGTTTGTTTTCTTTAGCATATTGATAAGTCTGGTTTGGTATTTTACGCGAAGATACTCAAATAATGTATAAGACAAAAGCAAACCCCGTATGAGATTTGCTTTTGTCTGTTATTTGCAGGTTGTTTGGGATTCCTGCGTTTAGTTTTGATAAACCTAATCCGGTGCAGTTGCGTAAGCGTTGTATAAACTTTCAGTTCCTACTTCCCACTTTTCAGTTTTCCGTTTTCAGTTTTCCGCTTTCCGTTTTCCGTTTTCCGCTTATACTATTCCTTGTGCCATCATTGCTTTGGCAACCTTTAAGAAACCGGCTATGTTTGCGCCCTTCACATAGTCAATGTAGCCGTCCTCCTGTGTGCCGTACTTTACGCATGAACTGTGTATGTTGTGCATTATCTCGTGCAACATCTGGTCAACCTTTTCGCTGCTCCAGTTGATTTTGCCCGAGTTCTGGCTCATTTCAAGACCCGATACTGAAACACCGCCGGCATTCGATGCCTTGCCCGGTGCGTACAGGATTTTTGCTGCCTGGAATGTGTGTACCGCTTCGGGTGTTGAAGGCATGTTCGCGCCTTCTGAAACTGCAATGACTCCGTTCGCTACAAGTGCCTTGGCGTCATTTGCGTCAATTTCGTTCTGTGTGGCCGACGGTAGAGCTATGTCGCCCTTTTCGTTCCAAGGACGTGCGTTCTCTACGTATTTGCATCCGTATTTGTCGGCATATTCCTTGATGCGTCCGCGACGTACGTTCTTGAGCTCCATGATGTAGTTGAGCTTTTCGCGGTCGATGCCTTCGGGATCATATATGTAACCGTTGGAATCGCTCATGGTAACAACCTTACCGCCCAATTGGATTACCTTCTCTACTGTATATTGCGCCACATTGCCCGAGCCCGATACAAGGCAAGTTTTTCCCTCTATGCTATCGCCGCGTGTTGAGAGCATCTCCTGCAGGAAATAGATGTTGCCGTATCCCGTAGCTTCGGGGCGGATAAGCGAACCACCGAATTCTAGACCCTTGCCTGTGAATACGCCGTTGAATTCGCGTGTCAGTTTCTTGTACATGCCGAACATGTAGCCAACTTCGCGTCCGCCTACGCCGATGTCACCGGCGGGTACGTCCATTTCCGGGCCGATATTGCGCCACAGTTCGGTGATGAATGCCTGGCAGAAGCGCATTACCTCGTTGTCGCTCTTTCCTTTAGGATCGAAATCGGAACCGCCTTTTGCACCGCCCATCGGCAGGGTGGTGAGGGAGTTCTTGAATGTCTGTTCGAACGCAAGGTATTTGAGTATTCCCACATTTACTGACGGGTGGAAACGTATTCCTCCTTTGTAGGGGCCGATTGCGTTGTTGTGCTGTACGCGGTAACCGGTGTTCACTTGGACGTTACCCTTGTCATCGACCCATGTTACACGGAATGTGAATATCCTGTCAGGTATGCAGAGACGTTCTATGAGATTGCTTGCCTCGAATTCGGGGTGCTTGTTGTACTCATCTTCTATTGAACGTAATACCTCTTCTACAGCCTGAAAATACTCCGGCTCGTTCGGGAACCTCTTCTTCAGGTTCTCCAGTGTGGTTTCTACTCTCATTTTATGGCGTTTTTTGTTTGTTTTTATAGCTGTTCGGGACAGAAGTTGTGAATTCGCGCTTCCTTTCCGAATCTTTTCCTACGCAAAAATAATAAATAGAATTAAATAAATGAAGAAATGTAAGCGTTTTTTTTGAATTTGTGGAAAATTGTGTAATATCAGTGTTTTATACTGTGGTTTTTCCTGCAAAAAGAGGATAATGCGAACATTTTGTTTTTGAATTGAACTTTTTTGGCAACTTTTTGTCCCTTTTGACGGTAGGAAAGATTTATTAACTAAATATAGTTTATACATATGTGTTTTCTAAACTATCTTCGCACCCAATCGAGGTTTTATAAAAAATGGAATTCGTGCCGTATGAAAACTTTTTGCAGCGGAAAAGTTTTCATTTTGGCGTTTAAACTTTTTTTATTTGGATAAATGAGATAACTTTGCACCGGATTCTGTAGGGGGATTCTTGATTTTAAAACAGAATGCTAATTGAACAATAATCAAAAAATAATAATTGATGAGAAAAATTTCTACTTTATTATTGCTTGTAGCGGCTATTGCCGTGCAGGCGCAGTATTTGCCGAACAGCAGTTTCGATAGCTGGAAATCTGCTTGCGGCTCTACCGAGGCTTTCGGAACAGGTAGTATGTCAAGTCCAAAGACCGGTGAAATGAGACAACGTCCCGGTTCTGAGCCGAGTGATTGGAACGGTTCTTCGATTAACCAGAAGGTGGTGATGACAAAATCACAGGTCTTGGTTTCCAATGATAACAACTCTGTGAAAATGGAGAATATATATGTCGGTGCAATGGGTATAGGCTCTGTTGCCCCAGGTTATATAACTTTGGGAACTCCTTGGGTCTATGCCTCTTCTACTTTGTCCGATTGCGACGGTGGTACATACGGCGGTATGCAGTTTACATATAAACCCGATGCTATTACAGGACGTTTTATGAGAAGTGATAACACCGGTGAAAACTCGCACATCATTGTATATCTGTGGAATGGAAAGTTCGTCTCGGATGTGGGTAATAAAAACTCTCCAAACCAGGCACGTGACAATGTTGACAGGGCTATTCTTGGAAAGCAATCTGCAAAATCCCAGGGTACTCTGGTGGCAATGTGTGACTATGCGTTCTCGTCAACAAATGGCGGTTGGGTAACAGTCACAGCTCCAATAGAGTATGTGAGTGATGCAGCTCCCGAAATGATGAATGTGGTGATTTCTGGCGGTGATTACTGGACTCGCGGCAATATGCGGGAGAATACCACTTTGTTTGCCGATGACGTGCAGTTTGTATATTACTCGGAACTTGCATCGCTTTCTTACGATGGCGTAAATATCTTTGAGGCCGGAAAAAATGCCTTTGAGGTTGTGGGTGAGTATGATGAGGGCAAACTTTCTGCAACATCAAACGGTAAGGGCGCGACAATTGAGAAATCGTATGATGCTACAAGCAAAGTTCTTACCATTAGGGTGAAGGGTAACGATTATTCGGCAAACAATGCAAATGTACATACCTACACTGTTACATTCAAGAGTGAAGAGGGTGGTGGTACCGTTGATCCTAATCCCGAACCCGAACCTGAACCGGACCCGGATCCGACACCCGGTGATGTTGACTACACGCCTGCATTTACCGGTGAAAAGACAAAGGGTGGCCGCTGGATTGAGCATGTTGCGCTCTCAAGTGCGAAGTATGACGGTTATTCTGCAAATGTATTGTCTGTTGACAACACAGGACTCCTTTGCTACAATGACTGTACAGGAGCAGACTTTATGAAGGCCGGTGCAGGCGAGACAGTGAGAATGACGGTGAACATAGGTGATGCTTCATGGATGCACGCTTATGTATATATAGACAAGGATGCAGACGGTTTTACGGCAAGTATAGCCGATGGCAGCAATTGGGCTCCAGCTGGTGATCTTGTTGCATATTCATTCTATAATAATAACAGCAGTAGCGATGCCAGCGGTTGGAACAGCGCAGGACAGGCAATTTCCGGTGATGCACGAAGCACTGTTGACCTTCCGGCCTTTGCGCTTCCTGCCGAGCCGGGCACATACCGTGTACGTGTAAAACTTGACTGGTGCAATATTGACCCCAACGGTGACCAGGACGGCAAGTTCGGTGATTTTATGGATAACGGAGGTCAGATTGTTGACTTCATGCTTGAGGTTGTAGGCGATGATGTCGTCGATCCCGATCCGGAGCCGGAACCAGAGCCGGAACCAGAGCCGGAACCAACCCCCGGTGATGTTGACTATACTCCGGCATTCACTGGCGAGAAGACATCTGTTCATGACCGTTGGATTGAGAGCGTGTCACTCTCAAGCAATACTTATGCCGGTGCCAACGAAAATGTACTTATAGTTGACAATAGCGGAAGAGTTTGCTATAACGACTGTTCAAACGAAGTGGCTATGATTGCTGCTCCCGGAGAAACCGTAACATTCGAGGTTTCTGTCGGTGATGCTTCATGGATGAACGCGTATGTATATATAGACAAGGATGCAGACGGCTTTACCGCAAGTATTGCCGAGGGCAGCAATTGGGCTCCTGCCGGTGACCTCGTTACATACTCTTTCTTTAACAACAACGACCTGTATGACAGCAATGGATGGAACAGTGTCGGTGATGTAATCTCCGGTGATGCACGAAGCACGGTTTCTCTTCCTGCATTCGAAATTCCTGCCGAAAGTGGGGCTTACCGTGTACGTGTAAAGCTCGACTGGTGCAACATAGACCCCAACGGTGACCAGGACGGCAAGTTCGGTGATTTCATGGCGAACGGCGGACAGATTGTTGACTTCATGCTCAATGTCCAGTATCCTACCGGCATCAACGAAGTGAATGGCGGAAACGGAGAGGCAAAGGTTGTTTACGATCTTCAGGGTCGCAAGGTCGAGAATCCGACAAAGGGAATATATATTGTTGACGGCAAAAAGATTCTCGTCAAGTAACGTAATACTTTAATGGTGAAAACAGCAAACGGTAGGCGCATGCTTGCCGTTTGCTGTTTTCTGACGTGTTGAGTTTGTAGCTTCTGTTGTGCCGTTTTACAGCGTTGAGTCTAAATTCCGGGCAATTCCTTTTTTATTTTACGTATAGTTGTGTTATATTCGCGTTCAAATTTTTTTGATATGGAAAGGTTGAAGGATTTATATATGAAATCATTCGGTCGTTTGCCGCAGACGGTCGTAAGACTTACGGGTGACGGTTCGAACCGTGTGTATTATCGTCTGGTTGACGGAGAAGCCTCCTTTATCGGTGTCGTGGGGACTTCGCCCGAAGAGAACCGGGCTTTTGTGGCATTGTCCAACGCCTTTATCAAGAGCGGGGTTGATGCGCCTGCTGTCATTTCGGTTTCCGAAGATTACAACTGCTATTTGCAGGAGGATTTGGGCGATTGTTCGCTCTATGCTTTCTTACAGGCATCAAGAGAAGGAGGCGAATTCTCCGGCAGTGAGCTTGAACTTCTGTGCCGTACTGTATCGTGTCTGCCGAAAATCCAGTTCGGGGTTCCTGAGCATTTTGACTTTTCGCAGTGTTATCCTGTGAGTGATTTCAATGAACGTACAGTGATGTGGGACCTGAACTATTTCAAGTACTGTTTCCTCAAAGGGGTAGGGCTGGAGTTTAACGAGAACTTGCTCGAGGATGAATTTGACAGGCTTTCCGCATTGCTTCTCAGCGACAATGATAACGTTTTTCTTTATCGTGATTTCCAGTCGCGCAATGTGATGCTTAAAGACGGAAAGCCGTTCTTTATTGATTTTCAGGGCGGCCGTAGGGGACCGATATACTATGATGTCGCATCCTTTGTGGGACAGGCAAGAGCCAAATATACGCCTCAGGCTGTGGATGCCATGGTGGGTGCGTACATTGATGCGCTCGGCGAGTATAAGCGTGTGGATAAGGGTCATTTCATTGATATGCTGCAACTGTTCCGTATTTTCCGCCTGTTGCAAAATCTCGGGGCGTATGGCTATCGTGGGCTTTTCGAACGTAAGAAGGCTTTTGTGGAGAGTATTCCTGCCGCATTGTCTCAACTGGACGAACTTCTTTCCGCGTCGGGGCGCTTCCCTTATATGGGGAAACTGGTTCGCGAAATAGCCGCTTTGCCTGTATTCTCCAATGAAGAGGCGAAGGAACTGACAGTGGATGTACTCAGTTTCTCCTACAAGCGCGGCATTCCAGATGATATATCGGGAAATGGCGGCGGTTTTGTGTTCGACTGCCGTGCCATACATAACCCGGGACGTTATGAACCATACAAGAAACTGACCGGAATGGACCGTCCTGTAATTGAGTTCCTTGAAAAGGAAAGCAATATTGTCGAATTTCTGGAAAATGCGTATGCTATGGTTGACAACATGGTGGATACGTACATGAAACGCGGCTTCACGCATATACAGGTCTGTTGCGGATGTACCGGCGGACAGCACCGATCTGTGTATAGTGCCGAGCATATAGCACACCATGTTTCCGACAAATTCGGTGTCAGGGTAGCGGTCACGCACAAGATGCAGAATATCTCGTATGTGATACCTTCCAAGGAGTAAATTCCAGGTCTTCAGGTGTCGTGAGCTCGCGCTCACCTGAAAATGGATTTGTTTGTTTTTATGCTCTTTCTGCTTGATTTACAGCGGAAAGAGTGTTTTTTTTATACACTTTGTGTGAATAAAATTGAATATTGCATATTTTTCGTTAAATTTGTCGGTTGTAAAATAGGTAAATTATGAAGAAATATATCCCGTTGCTGTTTTCGACGCTTGTAGTGGCGTTGCTGTTTTTGATGCTGGACAAAAATCTTGCCGGATATTTCAATAAGATGGATCAGGATTACAAGAATGGTCTTGCCGTGAACCTCTCAGGTAAAGTTGACGAGAAGAAACTCTCCGGAATGCTTGTTGCCCGTGACTATCTCAAAAGTCCTGCGGAGGCGGATTTTATAGCATCTGAATTGGCATCGGGTATCAGGAATGGGTTGGAGTTGGACAATGTCCATGCTTTGAAAAAGCATGTGTGGAAAGTCGGCGGCAGTAAAATCGACCCGCTTAAGACACCCGCAATAAGTGAACGTTATGAGAGAGCACTTGAGAATCTTGGCGTCAAGGACTCCGTATATTCGTCACTTGTCTATGATAATTCTGTTGCGGATCTCGGAAAGGGAGGCTGTTCGATTGTTGTTAGCGTTACGGAAAAAGATTCTTCAGCCGGTTTCGTTGCAAGTATGTTGCATACCGACAAGAGGGCTGTTGACAGCGTTATGGTTGCTTTAAGGCAACATAGGGTGTTGACTATTCCCAGTGACAGTGCGGCCGGAGTGACAGCTAAGGATACTGTTATAAATGAGCCCCTTGCATATGCCTTTACCGGAAAAGACGGTACGGTAGTGTTTAAAGGACTTGACGGTGAGTCGTCATACAGTGTTCTTCCCGTCTCCATGGGGTATGAATTCGGTTCGGCTAAGGGTACTGTTGGTGGTTCGCTTAAGGAGACGTCTGATGACGGTTTGTTGGAACTTCAATTTACACGAAAAGAACTGAGGGTGCCGCTTTTCAGCAACAGCACTTTGTCCCGTATCAAGGAGGATGCTGCATTGACGGTGCGCTCTCCCGAGGAGTTCAAGGCAACGCTGTTTACAAAGCTCGCGATATTCTTTGCATTATGGTGGAGTGCCGTATTGTTCATGAATCTGAAAAAGCGCAAGTATGATTCTTCGATTGTGGCCTTGCTTATGCTGCTGACCGGTTTCTGCCTGCTCAATATGTTCTCCCTGAATAATCCGCTCACCGACAGAATGCTCGGTGTGGAGATGTCAAACGGTATATTCATCGGAATAATACTTATTGTTCTCATATATAATGTCGATTTTGTCAAGTTTTATCAGAACAGGCTCAATCTCGATTTTGACTGGATGCTGTGGCTCTTCAAACCGTTCCGCCGCAAAGTCGCTTATCTCGAGGAGTGGCTGCGTGAAAGGAATATCCTTTATAAAGTAGCGGCTCTGGTACTGTTGCTTGTGTCACTGCTTGTCCATATTATTTTCTGCCTTACGCTCATTCCGTTCTTCTATGACAAAATGGAGAATAGGATACCGAAGGGTGTCGGATATGTGCTTTTGGGAATAGTGTTGACAGTCTTGCTCTTCTCCCCGCTCGGGCAGGCTGTCGGAGGTATGCGTGTAAACCTTAATGTGGGTATCCTTTTCCAGCCGAGCGAGATAACAAAGTATCTCATTGTAATCTTCATGGCTGCTTACTTCTGCCGTCATGCCGACAATATCGTAAAGTATTCGGCCGAGGGCAATGCTTCACTCTTCGGAAGCAAGCTCAAGAGTCTTGGCTGGATAATAGCCGGTCTCGGTGTGCTTATGGTTCTTTATATGGCTCTTGGCGATATGGGCCCCGCGCTTGTCATTGCATTTACTTTCATCATAATGTATTCGATCGTCAAGTCAAAATCGGAATGGTATGACAAGGATGGCAAATTGGTTTATTCAAGGATATTCACATCTGATATAGCTATGCTCCTTTACGGCATAGTCTCGTTCCTGTTCGCCTTGTGGTTGGGCTCAAAGATGGGCAGTCTGCTTGTTGGAGGCATGGCTTGGTTCTTTGTGTGGGTTCTGTATGGAATTTTGGTGCGCAGACAGTTCTATGAAACTCCGGTTCTTTTCAATTTGATAATATTCGCGTTCATATTCGGAGGTCCCCTGCTTTCAAGTCTGGGACTCGAGGATGCAGGCAAGCGTCTCGAGAGCCGTACTGCCATGTGTGCGAATGTCTGGGGAGAACTGGGTATTGACGGTGAAGATGCCGAACCCGGTGAGAACGGACAGGTAGCTCATGGACTCTGGGCCTTGTCATCGGGAGGTATGTTCGGTCAGGGACTTGCCGGAGGCGACCCGCACGAGATACCTGCATTCCATACCGATATGGTACTCGAGAGTATAGGTGAACAGATGGGATTCATAGGCATTCTTGTCGTCGTGATGACTTTGGCTGTGCTTATGAGACGCGTGCTTGTAGCAGGCTTCAGGACAAGCCATCCATTCGCTTTCTACCTCTGCCTCGGAATAGCCATAGTCACAGCCGTACAGTTCCTTATAATATCTTTGGGAAGTACCGGTATGATGCCGCTTACCGGTGTTACAGTACCGTTCTTCAGTTATGGCAAAGTTAGTATGATTCTCAATTTGGCGGCTATGGGCATTGTGCTTGCCGTATCGGGAAGATCCTCTGACGGAGCAGATTCGCAGAATGCTGCGGTTGCGGAGCTGAACAGGGAGAATATAGGCAAATATACATATTCGTTGTCGGTGCTGATTTTTGTATATCTGCTGACGATGGTCTTTATTTTGGGTGTCTTCCTTAATTATCAGGTAATTGACCGTGACGAGACTCTCGTACGTCCGCTCTATGTCAAGGGTGAAGCCGGTAACACTGTCGTTGAGTACAATCCGCGAATACAGAAGATTTCAGATGTTCTGAAGCCGGGAAATATATATGACCGCAACGGCGTCCTGCTTGCGACCAGCGACTATTCGGAACTTGAAAAGTCCGAATTTTATTCGGCTCTTGGCTTTAAAAAGCTGAAGAAGGACCACAGGAAACGTTACTATCCGTTCGGTGAGCATCTTTACTTCATGCTCGGCGATGCCAACAGCAAACTCTTCTTCCAGGCAAGCGATGCCTATGGTATCGGATATGTGGCCGAATACCAGCATATGTCCGATTTGCGCGGATACGATAATACTATGTTGGACAGCGAAAAGAATCCGGTGAAGGTGGTTCTTGAAGATGTTGAACGCCCGAGCCGTTTTATGGCATTGTGCGACACGGTTGCCGGGAGAGAGGTTACGATACGCGATTACTCGGCTCTTGTTCCGTTCCTGAAGGCGGGGAAGGAGAGCAGTGCTGTCCGGGAGTTTAACTCGACCGGTAGGTACGGCAAACTTGAAGTCAAAGACATGCAGTTGACTGTCGATGCAGAACTTCAGATAGAACTGCAGAAAGAGATGGAGGATTTCGTGATGGGCGGCCTGGATGCGAGCAAGAATATAGACACTCACCTGGTGAGAATGTCGGTTGTGGTACTCGATGCCAAGAATGGAGACCTTCTGGCTTCATCTGTATATCCCTTGCCCGATTACGAACGTCTCGAAGCTGAAAACGGCAAGATATATTCGGATCAGGGCAAGAGGAAGGACAAGGAATGGACTCCCTATTCCGATGTCGATCTCGGCTTGAGGTTCGCCTCCCATCCCGGTTCGACAGCTAAAGTGATGTCGGCAATAGCCGGTGTCAATAAATTAGGACGTCACAGGTTGGACACCATAGACTATGATGTGTATCCCGGTCAAGTTACCGGACTGGAGCCCAAACGAAAAGATCTCAATCTGCGTGATGCTCTTGTAGAGTCTTCAAACTGCTACTTCATAAATCTTGTGAACGATTACAACCTTTATAGTGGACTGAGGGATATTTATGCGAAGACCGGTGTCTCATATGATATGGAGCGTACATATACATTGACATATAAGGAGCCCGGAGATTGGGGCGAAGGCATATCTTCACTCTCCCGGGAGGCGGTTTATACATACAGTAATTATATAAAAAGGTATCCCGGCAACTTACCGAAGTATAGACGTAACAAAAAGTACCCATGGCGTATGGACTGGAATGCACTCTGGCTGATTACATGGGGACAGGGCAGTCTTGATGCTACTCCTTTGGCTATGGCGAGAGTCGCATCGGCTGTGGCAAATAACGGCAGGATGCCTGTTACGCAATATCTCCTGTCCGAAAAGGATTCGTTTGTCCATGTATCCGATTCGATTGATATGGCTTTGATAAGGAAATATATGATTGCTGAAGGTGTTGAACATACTTCGAAGAAGATGACCAGCGGTAAGGTCGGCGGTAAGACCGGAACCGCTGAGCGAGACTACAAGAATGCGGGTGGAAGCTGTAATAAAATGAATGATGTCTGGTACATGTGTTTCCTCGACGATGCTCAGGTTTCGTCAAAACCGGTGACGGGAATGCAAAAAGATGTCAGGAACAGTTCTCTTGCAGTCGTAGTGCGAATAGAGAGACTGTCATCCGGTAACCATTCCACTTACCCCAAAGGCTTTGTGAGGGATCGGGTGTTGCCTGTTCTTGCGAAACTCGGGTATGGCAATTTTGACTGAACGTGACAGTGTAGATAGGGGCTGAAGGCTCCTGATAAGAATATAAAATAATATAAGAACCATTGTTATGGGAGAAACTTTTTTAGAAGATTATACGCTTATTGATGAACTTGGTCAGGGTGGCTTCGCTACCGTATATAAAGTGCGTCATAACCGTTTGGGATATACCCGTGCTATAAGGGTGCTGAATGCGACGATCGCTAAGGGCGAGAGTGACACCTCATATCAGAAATTTCTTGAGGAGTGCCGTCTGCTGTTGCGTCTCGGCAACGGATGCCATCCGAATATAGTACATATCTTCCAGCCGTTGCTGCGTGCGCAGAAGGCTCTGGTTGAGATGGATTATGTAAACGGTGTCGATCTTGTGCATTATCTCGAAGAGAACGGCGGTTTTGTCGAGACGGGCGAGGTCGTTAAATTGGTCGAGGAGATAGGCAGTGCCCTGGCATATTGCCATGAGGATATATACAAGTATTGTATGGACCGCGAGGAGGATGACCTGAAGGATGATCCCGAGGACGGCAGCAAAGTGTTGATGAATGATGAAATCAAAGCCCGTCTTATAAACAAATACCGCGTGATACACAATGATATCCATTCGGGCAACATCATGCGTAATTGTGAGGGCCGTTTCGTGTTGCTCGATTTCGGACTCTCCATTGAAGGAGACAGCGTGGTGAGGAGCAGCCGCAGACATAATGGTGCTCCTGAGTTCAAGGCCCCTGAGAAATGGGACGGTGATACAAACCTCTCCACGCAGTCCGATATATACAGCTTCGGTATCGTACTTTATGAGATGCTTGCGGGCCGGGTTCCCTTCCAGTTCGATAAGCAACGCTCCAACACTGTTGAGGCAGAGTATCTGTTGAGTAAGTCGCATAAAGAGGATAAGCCGGAGCCCATATTCGATTTGCGTAAGAAGGCTTTCGAAAACAGATATCCGGGTCAGGTATATAAAAAGGATTATCCCGATTGGCTTGAATCGCTCATAATGCGTTGCCTTGAGAAGAAACCCGAAAATAGATTCGCCACTGCAAAAGAGCTTTATAATTACGCCAAGGAGTCAATGGCCAAATCGGACCGGGCGGCTTATCTTGAAACTGCAAACATAAGCCTGAATGCGGAGGCTGATGAGCTGAAAGCAAAGTTGGCGGATGCCGAAAAACGTATTAAAGAGCTCCGCAGTCTTTCTGATAGTTCTTCGGGACATCAAAGCTATGATTCAGAGGCTAAAATGAATATTCTTGAAAAAGAGAACAATTTGTTGAACAACGAGATAAAGAAACTTGCCAAAAGGAATTTGACAACAGTCATTGTTTCGGCATTGCTGTTGTTTGCGACATTGGCAACCTTCATATTAATATAAAATAGATGTTTGATATGGGAAAATCATTCTTGGATTCCTTTGCCAATTTTGTTTTTGGCAAGAAAAAAGAACAGCCTGCACCAGAGCCTGCCGATAAACCGACGCCTGAACCTATTGTGGTACCTGCTCCGGCACCTGCACCGGAGCCTGCCGATAAACCGACGCCGGAACCTGTTGTGGTACCTGCTCCGGCACCTGCACAGGAGTCTGCCGATAAACCGGCGCCTGAACCTGTTGTGGTACCTGCTCCGGTACCTGCACAGGAGCCTGCCGATAAACCAGCGCCTGAACCTGTGGCACCGCAAGTCCTATCGCCTGTCAAAGTACCTGTAGCCTCGCAGCCGGTAAAAGAATTCGATGCTGACAACAGTATTCAGGCCGAAGATAAGGTCATAGATGCAATCCGTAACAAGATACGCTCTTCTTATAAAGGAAAATTCGTCGATTTCAGCAAAGAGGAACTCGTTGTCTGGGTAGCCGACAGTTTGCTGTTTCATAATATAGGCAATGCTGAGTTCAAGAACAGGCTCATGACCGACTTGAACGTACAGGATGGTTTTGTTTTCAAGGCTGTGGATGTGAAGTTTCTCTCTTCAACAGCCGGTGTTGCATATACGCAGATATTTTCCAATCTTTTTGTCGATATAAGAAGGGTAGGTGCGGTTATTGTTTCGCATCGTGCGAGAATTTCGGTTTATATGGGACAGGGTGAACTTGCGGCAAAGGAGTATCTTCTTGATTCCGTAGAATTGCTGAATAAAAGAGAGAAGGCGTACAATATAGGTGCCGGTCAGTTTGTGAAAATGGATGACGGATTGGTCCGTGAGAATCATATTGTGATAAGCAACGATCCGGCATCGCCGGCTTTTGAATTCAACAAGTATGTCAGCAGGTCACATGCGCATATAAGCTTTCTCGAAAAATACGGTTTCTGTCTTTGTGTCGATTCGAAAGGAACACGGCTTGCAAAGAAAAGAACCCGTATATTGAGGGGTGTGAACCAGAAACTGGAAATGGATAATCCCCTGTTGCCAGAACCTTTAATGGACGGTGATATCATTGAACTGAGCAAGAGCGTTCTTCTCAAATTTGAGGTCATCTGATTTTTCTGATGTTTTAATAAAAAAGCTGTCTGAAATTTTTTCGCGATTGTTTGATAAACAAATCGAAGCAAGGAGTTATGCAGCTTTGGAATATTTATATAAGAAATTTAAACAGCTTCCAAGTACATATGGGCTTTTTGAAATCAATATTTGTCATCAAGAACAAGGATGGCAAAAAAGCTGACAATAAAACAGTCGGTAAGCGTGGAATTACCAGTCAGGGTCTTATGGACAAGATTTCTGCTGTGTTTGAGGATTATATTGACCGCGAGTCTGTAGGTAACAGAATGATATATCCAATGTCGTTCAATGTGCTGATGCACAGGAATGACTATAATTCCCGCAAGGAGACGCTGCATCTTGTCCTGCCTGAGATTGTCGCGAATTTTTATCGTATAATAAAGCGGAGAAGCGATGAATATCCGGAGTTTACCAATGCTGCAAATTATTGGTTCTTCCAGTTCTCTCCGACACTGGTTGATTCCCTTCAGCTTGATAACGGTGATGTCCTTGAGATAGAGCCCGGGAATCCGGCCATAGCGGCATCTCTTCTTTCAAAGGATGAGAGCGAGGTCAGTGCATCGAACGTGAGTGTTGAAAACAATGTGAATGTCTCAATATGTTGTCTGAATTCCAATGTTCAGGGTACTGCAAATCTTAATATAAAGACGCTGGTCGGTGTGGATATGCTTGCCGAAGGCGTGTTTAAATTCAAATTTGACATGAGATACCTTGCGGATATGACAACAATCTCGCCTTCGATGCCAAATGGTGCAGCTTCCACCGTCGTGCCTATGTTGCCAAGTGAAACTGAGGCTCCCGGATATGCAACATTGACCTATCAGAAGGACGGCAAGACATATCGTTATACTATGAAGGACCAGCAGGTTGTGATTTCCGGAAATTCTGAAACCAACAAGGTGCGTTCCGTATTCAAGGTCGAGAGCGACCAGGTTGGTGTCGGGCATGTATTGGTAAGATATCTTGCATCCGACAACAGGTTCCAGGTGGCCGCGAACGGGTCTGCGCGCCTTAACGGCAAGACAATGAGGGTTTCATCTACGGGTGAACTCGAATGGGTTGATATTCCGAACAAATCAAGAATATTCATCAACGATGCGCTTACTGTGCATTTCGAGAAATTGATATAAAATCAGTTCGTTTATGAGTGAAGCGGTAAAAATAACTTTTGCCGGGAATACCGATATGGGTATGGTCCGGACAAACAATGAGGATGCTTTCGTCGTGCGTAATATCTGGGATGACAAGCATGTTCTTGCCGTCGCCATTGATGGAGTAGGCGGATACGAGGGCGGTGAAGTCGCGGCGGCTATTGCAAGGGACAGTATCCAGCAGTATCTTCTGGAGAATACCGAGGGCGAGAAGGCTGAACTGCTTAAACGTGCGGTAGTACATGCCAACAACAGAATCAATGCCGAAAGAAACAGCGACGCAGAGCGTTCCCAGATGAGCTGTGTTCTCACAGCTGTTCTCGTTGATGTGGCCGAGCAGTACATAAATATGGCTCATGTGGGTGATACCAGGCTTTATCAGTACTGTGATGGTGAAATGACAAAACTTTCGCACGACCATTCGCTTGTCGGTTACCGTGAAGAGATTGGTGACTTGACCGAAGAGGAGGCGATGCATCATCCTCAGCGCAATATCATAAGCCGTGACGTGGGGTCACGGTATATTCCTGAGGACGATGACGAGTATGTAGAGGTGAATTCTTTCCCTCTGTTGCCCAATTCGACACTTCTTCTCTGCTCTGACGGCTTGTGTGATATGATTACATCTGCAGAGATGACAACGGTTCTTGCCGCCAGTACATCTGTCGAGGAGAAGGTGAGTGCTCTTATTGCAGCAGCAAATGCGGCAGGCGGACGCGATAATGTGACGGTGGTGCTTGTGGAGTATTGTGCCGATGATGACGGGTTGCTCGGAGTGTCCGGTGACGCAGAGGTGGTAAGTGTGGACGAAGAGTGCTGCGGACAGAATACGTTCGACAATGTGGTTGTTGAGGAGGGTGTAGAACCTCTTGATAAGAAACCGTTTTTCAAGAGATACCGAATAATACTTCTTTCTCTGCTCTCTGTAGCAGTGCTTGCTGCAGTATTCTTTGTGGGTATGCATTTCGATAAACTGACAGGTGGTGATGAACCTGTACATGTTGCTCCCATGGCTCCCGAAGTAAATGTTGAAAATGACAGTTTGACATCGCAGGAGGGTTTGGAAACGGACACTCTGGGGCTTCTGAATGACAATCTGCCGCGTATTGCTTCTTCGGGTGATTCGGATCCTGAGCCTGTTGAAGATGTACCAGAGAGTGCTGAACTCGGTTTGCAGTAGTATGCCTCACCTTTTTATCTTTATGGGTGAGACCGATTTGTAATCGGTCGTAGGGTGCAATGGCGTAAGGGTGCTTGACTGGGAAGCTTCCCCAAAACTGTTTCTTCAATTTACTATATAAAGCGGGTGACCTGTTTTTTGGCGGTCACCCGCAGCTTTTTGTATATCTCACATAGTCGGAAATGTGTGGCTTGTTGTTTGAGGTTTCGCTGTCAATGGTGTCATTCTGTGTTTTATTCTTTGTATTTACCGATTTTTTTAGGTATCTTTGCGAGATTAAATAATCATAGGTGTAAGATTGATACAAACAGATACGATGAAAAAGAAATTTCCGGTATATAACCAGCTGAACCTACCTCAGATAAACAAGGAGGTTCTTAGTGAATGGGAAGAAAATGATCTCTTCTCGAAGAGTATGACCGAGCGCGAGGGTGCTCCTTCTTTCGTTTTCTTCGAGGGTCCTCCTTCTGCAAACGGAATGCCGGGCATTCACCACGTTATGGCGCGAAGCATCAAGGATACTTTCTGTCGCTTCAAGACAATGAAAGGCTTTCAGGTGAAGCGTAAGGCCGGTTGGGATACCCATGGTCTGCCCGTAGAGCTCGGTGTGGAGAAGAAACTCAATATTACCAAAGAGGATATCGGTAAGAAAATCTCAGTCGATGACTATAACCGAAACTGCCGCGAGGAGGTCATGAAATATACACGCGAGTGGACTGACCTTACACGCAAGATGGGTTATTGGGTCGATCTTGAGAACCCTTACATAACATACGAAAACAGCTATATTGAGTCGCTCTGGTGGTTGCTCAAGCAACTCTTCAATAAGGGACTGCTTTACAAGGGCTATACAATACAGCCCTATTCTCCGGCTGCCGGTACAGGCCTCAGTTCGCACGAGCTCAATCAGCCCGGTTGCTACCGTGACGTGAAGGATACTACAGCCGTTGCACAGTTCCGTATGCTCGATCCCAAACCCGAAATGACGGAGTGGGGTACTCCCTATTTCATTGCATGGACAACTACTCCATGGACGCTCCCGTCAAACACCGCGCTTTGTGTAGGCCCCAAGATAGACTATGTTGCAGTAAAGACATACAACAGCTATACTGCAGAACCTATTACCGTGGTTCTGGCTAAAGCCCTTTTGGCGGCACATTTCAATCCTGCAGGTGCAGAACTGCCTCTCGAGGAGTACAATGCCGGTGACAAAGTGGTTCCGTACCGTGTCATTGCCGAGTATAAGGGTGCCGATCTTGTAGGCATGCATTATGCACAGCTCTTCCCTTGGGTGAAGCCCGTTGCCAAGGATGGTGATGCTATAGTTGACGCTTCGGCCGATGCTTTCCGCGTAATCCCCGGTGACTACGTTACAACTGAGGACGGTACCGGTATAGTCCACATCGCACCTACATTCGGTGCCGATGATGCCTTTGTGGCAAAGGCCGCAGGCATACCTTCGCTCTTTATGGTGAACAAGAAGGGCGAGACACGTCCGATGGTTGACTTCACTGGAAAGTTCTGGGCGATAGACGAACTCGATGACGATTTCGTGAAGAATTATGTCAATATGGAGCTCTATCCTAAGTTTGCCGGTGCGTATGTAAAGAATGCTTACGATCCTCAATATACAGTTGACGGCCGTTTCGATGACAAGGCTGCCGCAAAGGCCGAAACGCTCGATATAGTTCTCTGTATGGTGATGAAGCAGGGCGGTGTGGCTTTCAAGATAGAGAAGCACGTCCATAACTATCCTCACTGCTGGCGAACCGACAAACCGGTTCTCTACTATCCCCTTGACAGCTGGTTTGTACGCGCCTCACAGATGAAGGAGCGCATGAGCGAGTTGAACAAGACCATCACATGGAAGCCTGAATCTACCGGTACAGGCCGTTTCGGCAAGTGGCTCGAGAATCTTAATGACTGGAACTTGAGCCGTAGCCGTTATTGGGGTACACCGTTGCCGATCTGGACAAGCGAGGATGGCGAACAGCTCTGCATCGGTTCAATAGAGGAACTTTATAACGAAATTGAAAAGGCTGTGGCCGCAGGTGTCATGGCAAACAATCCTTATAAAGACAAGGGTTTCGTTCCGGGTGATTACAGCAAGGAGAATTATGACAAGATAGATCTTCACCGTCCTTATGTCGATGACATCAAACTTGTGTCGCCTACAGGCAAGGTGATGACACGCGAACTGGACCTCATTGACGTATGGTTCGATTCTGGTGCCATGCCGTATGCTCAGATACACTATCCGTTCGAGAACAAGGAGATTCTTGACAACCGCACGGTTTATCCTGCAGATTTCATTGCAGAGGGTGTTGACCAAACACGTGGATGGTTCTATACGTTGCATGCTATCGGAACTATGGTGTTCGATAATGTGGCGTTCAAGACTGTCATCTCCAACGGTCTTGTCCTCGACAAGAACGGCGACAAGATGTCAAAGCGTCTCGGCAATGCCGTTGACCCGTTCAATACAATAGAAACTTACGGCAGCGATGCGCTTCGCTGGTACATGATAACCAACTCCGCTCCCTGGGATAACCTCCGCTTCAATGAGGAGGGTGTCAAAGAGGTTACCCGTTCATTCTTCGGAAAACTGTATCAGACATACAGCTTCTTTACAATGTATGCCAATGTTGACGGCTTTACATTCGAGGAACCCGAACTTCCTTTGAACGAGCGTCCGGAGCTTGACCGATGGATACTTTCCGCACTCAATACTCTTGTAAAGAACGTCAATGCCAGCCTGAACGACTACGAGCCTACAAAGGCCGGCCGTCTCATCCAGGAATTCGTTATTGACAATGTCAGCAACTGGTTCGTGCGCCTGAGCCGCAAACGTTTCTGGGGTTCAGAGATGAGCACTGACAAGTTGTCGGCATATCAGACTCTCTACAAGTGCCTTGAGACTGTGGCGCGCCTTATGGCACCTATAGCACCGTTCTATGCCGACCGCCTGTATCAGGACCTTACTTCGGTAACTGGCCGCAGAGATGCCGCTTCTGTTCATCTGGCGAAGTTCCCTGAATGCGATGAAGCATCGGTTGATACCGAACTTGAGTACCGCATGGCTCTTGCCCAGCAGATTTCTTCAATGGTTCTTGCCTTGAGAAAGAAGGAGGCTATAATCGTGCGTCAGCCTTTGCAGAAGATTGCGATACCGGCTGCGGACGAGGTTATGAAATCGCGCCTTGAGGCTGTGAAGCAGATTATCCTCAGCGAGGTAAATGTCAAGGAACTTGTCTTTGTGGAGGGTGACGGCATTCTTGTAAAGAAGATCAAGTGTAATTTCCGCACTCTCGGAAAGAAATTCGGAAAACTCATGAAGAGCGTGAATGCGGCCGTTACGGAGATGTCTCAGGAGCAGATTGCCGAGCTTGAGAGAAACGGAAATATAACGCTTCAGGTAGAGGGTACGGATGCGGTGATAGAACTTGCCGATGTTGAAATATTCAGCGAGGATGTTCCCGGCTGGACTGTTGCTAACGAGGGCGCATTGACCGTGGCACTTGATGTGGAGGTTACGGATGAACTGAAGCGCGAAGGAATCGCACGCGAAATTGTCAAGAAGATTCAGGCAATCCGCAAGGAGAGCGGTTTCGAAATCACCGACCGCATTGCCGTGACTCTCTCTTCGGATGAAGCAAGCGATGCTGCGGTAGAACAGTTCCGTGAGTATATATGCAATCAGGTTCTTGCCGATTCCATAGTTGTTGACTCTTCACTTGTTTCAGGTGAAACCATTGAACTTGACGGAACATCAATAAAGGTTTCTGTCGAGAAAAAATAAAGAGAACTTATATTACTAACCATAATAAACAAATTAGCGATATGTCAGAAAAAGTCCGTTATTCAGATGAGGAGTTGGAGGAGTTCCGCAAAGTGATTCTTCAGAAGTTGGAACTTGCAAAGAGAGATTATGATCAGATAATGAGGGCATTGCGCCATGAGGATTCAAATGATGTTGCCGACACGTCGCCGACATACAAGGGTCTTGAGGATGGCAGTGATGCTGCATATCTTGAGGAGCAGATGCAGATTGCCAGCCGTCAGGCAAAGTTCATACAGGGTCTGCAGGCTGCGCTCATACGTATCGAGAACAAGACTTACGGAATATGCCGTGAGACCGGCAAACTGATTTCAAAGGAGCGTCTTATGGCGGTTCCCCATGCGACTCTCAGCATTGAGGCCAAAAAGAACAGATAACAGGGATTGATGGAGCTTGCTGTAAAGAAACGTTATTGGACTGTCCTTACGTCATTGGCTCTTGCCGTTGTCATTGATCAGGTAATCAAGATAATGGTCAAGACGAGTATGGCCCTTGGTGACGGCTTCTCGGTAATTGGTGACTGGTTTCAGATAAGGTTCATAGAGAATAATGGAATGGCGTTCGGAATGGAATTCATAGGAAAGACATTCCTTACATCATTCCGTGTTGTTGCCGTGGCCCTGCTCTTGTACTATCTGTTGAAGATACTCAAAGAGGGCAAGCATCCTTTGGGTTATATGATTTGTATTGCCCTTATCCTGGCCGGTGCATTGGGTAATATACTGGATTGCCTTTTTTATGGCGAGATATTCTCATCGAGTGTCGGCTCCGTAGCTGAATTCGTGCCGTGGGGTGAAGGATATTCGTCGTTCATGCACGGTGAAGTGGTTGATATGTTCTATTTCCCGCTTTTTACATGGCCTGACTGGATGCCGTTGGTGGGTGGGGATATATTCTTCAGTCCTGTGTTCAATTTTGCAGATGCATGCATCAGCTGCTCTGTCGTGGCCCTTTTGATATTCTATAGACGCATTTTGCTTTCCTGATTTATGGTCCGCCGTATTTCCGCATACCTCTCCCTGTTTCTGGTGTTGGCACTTCTCTCCTGTGAGGTGAAGATGCCCGATGACATCATTGCACCGGACAAGATGGAGAAACTGCTCTACGATTATCATCTGGTGCAGTCCATGTCATCGGAATATGCTTCGGACGAGTATAAGGAAAAACTCTATTTCAAATATGTCTTTGCAAAGCACAATGTTACGGAAGCCGAGTTTGACTCATCACTCGTGTGGTATAACCGTTATCCGAAACATATGTTCAGGATATATCAGAACCTTGAACAGCGTCTCGAAGGCGAGGTTGAGATGATGTCCAATGCCAAAGGTGTTCTTGACGAAGGCGTTTCACTGGATGTTGCCTATCTGGCGTCCGACACGGCAGAATTGTGGACAAGTACTCCTTCAAAGATGCTTTTATCGACGCCGTTGCAAAGTACCTTGACTTTTGATTTTGAAACCTCCGATACGCTTTTTGTGGCAGGTGACAGTTTGTCGTTCTCGTTCGATGCTTCATTCGTGTCGGGTGGAATAAAAGATATCCGACAAGGGGCTTTTGCTGCCATTACTGTCGCATATGAGGACGGTAAGGTTGAGCATAGTTCGCTAAGGGTAGAGAAGACCGGTCATGCTGTTCTGACACTGAACAGATACTTCGACAGTCGCCCGGTGTCAATGAATGGTTTTGTCTATTATTCCGACAATGACACTACAGCTTCGGCACGTCTGGTGCTTACAGGAATATCTGTGATTAGAATCCATCCTCCGGTTGATGAGGATGATGCTGATGGTCGTGGAGGTGCATTAGGGTCTGCCAGATCAAAGTGATGTCATATCTGGGGCGTAAAATATGTTTGCCGACAGGTGGTCAGCTTCTCAACCATGTGGTTGAGGTGAAAGACGGAGTGGTGGCTGATGTCTATCCCTTTGTCTCTGAAACCGCGTCAATGGAACTGGTTGATGTTATTGTGATAAAGTCCTTCCAGGGAGATGAATGTTCTGGGGGTGAATATAGCAATACCCGTTTGTCTGGGACAAACGGGTATTGTCGTGCTTATTCTGTTGGCGGTGACGGCAGCCTTAGGCTTCTGGAGTGATTCTGGCAAAAGCTTTTAAGGCCCAAAAGGGCTGCAATGGCTAAATGGCCTGTTTATTCGCAGTCACGCCGGCGCCGTTGCTTTTGTGTCCGCCGGTGTGTGAATCGTCAAATGCGTCTCCTGAACTCGCTGCAGACGATGGCTGTTGCCGTCGATACATTCAGGGATTCCGAGGTGGCTCTTCCGGCAGGGTAGTTCGGTATCAGCAACTTCTCTGTGATGAGCGATGCGCAGGCGTCGCCTATTCCGTTCCCTTCATTTCCCATGACAATTAGTCCGTTGGCCGATAATGTGGCAGAATATATATCCTTGCCGTCAAGGAATGTTCCATATACTGGTGTCTTTCCCTTCAGTGACGAAATCAATGCCGGAAGGTCGGTGTAATGTGCTCTTACTCGTCCTATCGCCCCCATTGTTGCCTGTACGACCTTCGGGTTATATACGTCTGCACTGCCTTCGGAACAGTATATGTCTTCAATGCCGAACCAGTCGGCAATGCGTATTATAGTGCCCAGGTTTCCGGGATCCTGCACATTGTCAAGTGCCAAGCACAGGGCACGTTCAGGTGCCGTGAGGTCCATTTTCCATGACGGTTGTCTGAATATACACATTACTCCCTGAGTTGTACGCAGGAAACTCGCCCGTTTCAGCTCCTCTTCACTTGCAACCGTCCTGTCGATGTTTTCCGTTATCTTGTGTGTGGCAAACCACTCTTCAGTGGCAATTAACCTTTCGGCTTCTACGCCGGCAGCCAACAGGTCCATTACGGTCTTGCTGCCTTCTGCTATGAACAAGCCGCTCTCTTTCCTGAATTTCTTCAGTTCAAGGGATTTGATATTCTTCAGTAATGCCTTGCTTATCATTGTTGCTGTATGCTTTTCTCGGTATGCTGACTTATGTGCATTCCATCGTCATTTTCGGCCGCTAAGATACCTCAAAACTTGTGGATTTTTCGTATATTTGCAAGAATTTTTAAAAATTGGGTGTAATAATGTCTGCAAGGAGTACAATATTCTTTTTTCTCTGCATTCTGATGCTGGCTTCCTGCTCCGTGAAGAAATTCATTCCGGAGGGTAAGTATCTGCTGAATGATGTGGACATTATATCTACCACCCATGCCGAAAATGTTTCCAAGGCCGGCAATTATGTGCGTCAGCAACCCAATTCCAAATGGTTCAGCCTTGTAAAGGTGCCAATGTACACTTACGCGCTTTCTGGAACAGATTCTACAAAGTGGATAAACCGCAAGTTGCGCGCTTTAGGTGAAAAACCGGTCATATTCAGTCCCGAGTTAGCAGAAAGAAGCCGTCTCAACATCGAAAAAATGCTTAAGAACGACGGCTATCTCCATGCGCGCGTAGATGCCGAATTCGTAAGGAATGAAAAAAGCCGGCGTCTGACAGCTGTGTATTACCTGCACGAACGTGAACGTTACTATGTGTCGGAAATCAGTGTGCTCAGTGACGACAGCAATCTTCTCAATGTGGTTTTTGCCGATACGGCCTCTTCACTGTTGCGTCCCGGAATGCCGTTCAGTGTTGACAATATGGAGATGGAACGTCGCCGTATAACCGACAATCTGCGCGACAAGGGATTCTACCGTTTCCAGAAAGATTATATCACGTTCATGGCAGACACGGCACACCATTCAAACAGGGTCAAGCTAACAATGAACATCGCTTTGCCTGCTTCTTTGGAGAAAGGTGTGAAAAACATGCACCGTGAGTACCGGATAAACAAGATATATTATGTTGCAGGTGCAGGTCTCCGTTTCGACGAGGCATCGCTTTCGGAATGTGATACATTGCATGCCGGAGTGTATGAGTTCCTTTATACGGAGGATCCGGTAGTGCGTCCGGGTCTTCTTATGAACAATACATATGTGATTCCCGGTAAACTCTATTCACAGAGCGATGTTGAGAGAACCCAGAACGCCTTCGCCCAGTTGCCTGCACTGAAATATACTACGGTCAGGATGGTGGAGTCTATTGAAAATCCCGACATGCTCGACTGTTACATTATGTATGAGCGCAGCAAACGGCGTTCGGTTAGTCTGGAACTCGAGGGTACCAACACTGCCGGTGACCTTGGTGCGGCTGCATCGGTGTCATTTACCGACAGGAACCTTTTCAAAGGTTCTGAACTTCTGTCATTGCGCATTTTCGGCGCATACGAGGCTATATCGGATCTGTACGGCTATACGGGCAATAATTTCCTTGAGTATGGTGCCGAACTGAGCCTGCGTTTTCCCGGCGGAATCGTTTCTTCGTTTGTGCCGTCGGACAAAAGGCAGATTACCTCCTCTACCCAGTTCGCGCTCAAGCTCAACTCGCAGATACGTCCCGAATTCAAAAGACGTGTCCTTTCGGGTGCATGGAGCTACCTATGGGGAAACAGCCACAACTCGCAGCACAAGCTCGACCTGATAGACCTCAACTACATTTACGTTCCCTGGATTGCCGACACCTTCAAAAAGGAGTATCTCGACAGCATAACGAACAGGAATTCAATTCTAAAGTACAACTACGAGAACCTGCTCATCACAAGGCTGGGACATACATATACTTACAACTCTTCTCTGAACAATTCCAACCGTTTCGAGCGTTTTGAGTATTCGTTGCGTACTAATGTGGAGTGTTCGGGAAACCTGCTCTATGCAGTCAACAACGCTATCGGCAGTTCAAGGAACAGCGACGGCCAATACACGTTCCTGAATATTGCATATGCGCAGTATGTCAAGGGTGACTTTGACTTTACGGCACGCGTGAAGTTCGACACCAAGAATTCTCTTGTGATGCACTTTGGTTTGGGAGTTGCGTATCCGTACGGAAATTCGCGGATACTTCCTTTCGAGAAACGTTATTTCTCGGGAGGTGCCAACGGCATGCGAGGGTGGTCGGTGAGGACTTTGGGTCCTGGACATTACAGGAATAAAGGTACGAGCATCGACTTCATAAACCAGTCGGGTGACTTGAAACTGGATATCAATTTCGAGTACCGTACACATATGTTCTGGAAACTGCACTCGGCATTCTTTATCGATGCCGGCAATATATGGACATTGCGTTCCTATGAAGAGCAGCCCGGTGGACAGTTCAAGCTCGGCTCGTTCTATAAGGATATAGCACTTTCCTACGGGCTCGGTCTCAGGTTCGAAATGGACATGTTTGTTCTCAGACTCGATGCCGGCATAAAGGCCATTGACCCGGCATATACCGGAAAGGACAAATATCCCATAATTAGCCCACGCTTCAGGAATATGGCACTGCATTTCGCAATAGGCTATCCGTTCTGATGCCGTGGCATGAATTAGAAGAAAAAAAAGAATATATATATGGAGATCCGATTTATGAGTATCGGTAGCGGAAGCTGCGGCAACTGCTACTATTTGGGAGTGGGGGACTACGGCATACTAATCGATGCCGGTATTCCTTCAAAGACCATAAGGAATGCCCTAAAGAAGGAGGGCATCGCATTCGAGAGCATATGTGCCATGTTCGTCACGCATGACCATGCCGACCATATAAAGTCGCTGGGCGTGATATCATCAAAGGCGAACATCCCGGTTTATGCTACAGCAGAGGTGCATAAGGGAATAACGAACAATTACTGCATCTCGAAACCTATTGACAAGGCATATGTCCGTTATGTGGAAAAGGAGCAGCAGATGGTTTTCCGCGATTTTCTCATAACTCCTTTCGAGGTGCCGCACGACGGTACCGACAATGTGGGCTATTTCATTGAAGTCGGTGACAAGAAATTTTGCATAGCGACAGACCTTGGCGAAATAACGCCTGTGGTTTCCTACTATGTCGATCAGGCGAACTACCTTGTCATTGAATCGAACTATGAGGAACAGATGCTTGCCATGGGCCGCTATCCCGAATTCCTGAAAGTGCGCGTGTCCGGTTCAAGAGGTCACCTCAGCAATCAGGCCACAGCAAAGTATCTGGCATCCCATTTCAATGAGCACCTGAAATACATATGGCTGTGCCATTTGAGCGAGGAGAATAACCATCCTGAACTTGCGTACAAGGCCGTGACTATGGAATTCGGCGATTATGGAATCATTGTCGGCAAGGACGTGCAGCTCAATGTGCTGAAAAGAAGTACACCGTCAAAGCTTTATATTCTATAAAAATAGCCCAAGGTTTTGACAATTCGCCTCAATGAGGTAATTTTGTGAGGACTGAATGAAATATGAACAAAAAATATAATACTATGAATTTTGTACAGGAACTTAAATGGAGGGGCATGATCCAGGATATGACCCCCGGAACTGAGGAACAGTTGCAGAAGGAGATGACAAGCGCATATCTTGGTATAGACCCTACTGCCGATTCGCTTCATATCGGTCACCTTGTAGGTGTGATGATGCTCCGTCACTTCCAGCTTTGCGGCCACAAGCCCATCGCTCTTATCGGCGGCGCGACAGGTATGATAGGCGACCCTTCGGGAAAGTCAAAGGAGCGCGTGCTCATAGACGAGGAGAAATTGCGCCACAATCAGGAGGCTCTCAAGAAGCAGCTTGCGCGTTTCCTCGATTTCGACAGCGATGCACCCAATGCGGCAGTGCTGGTGAACAACTATGACTGGATGAAGGAGTTTACATTCCTTGACTTCATCCGTAACATCGGAAAGATGATAACAGTGAACTATATGATGTCAAAAGATTCCGTTAAACGCCGTCTCTCGGGTGAGGCCGGCACCGACGGTATGTCTTTCACCGAGTTTACATATCAGCTTCTCCAGGGATATGACTATGTACATCTGAACGAGACTCATGGTTGCAAGTTGCAGCTTGGCGGTGCAGACCAGTGGGGTAACATAACCACAGGTACTGAGATGATACGCAAGATGTCCGGCAACGAGGTCTTCGCGCTTACTTGCCCCCTTATAACCAAGGCCGACGGCAAGAAGTTCGGCAAGACAGAGCAGGGTAACATCTGGCTCGACAAACGATATACATCGCCTTACCGTTTCTACCAGTTCTGGCTCAATGTGAGCGATGACGATGCAGAGAAGTATATCAAGATATTCACCTCCATCTGCCGCGAGGAGGTTGAGGCTCTTGTGGCAGAACATGCTCAGGCACCTCATATGCGTCTGTTGCAGAAGCGTCTTGCCAAGGAGGTGACAGTCCTTGTTCATGGCGAGGAGGAGTACAACAAGGCTGTAGAGGCTTCGGGAATTCTGTTCGGTAACTCATCTACCGATGCTCTCCGTTCGCTTGACGAGGATACTCTGCTTGCTGTGTTCGACGGTGTTCCCCAGTTCGAGGTATCGCGCGAGGCTGTTGCTGAGGGCGTGAAGGCTGTTGATCTTGCAACTGATATGGCTGCAATTTTCCCGTCAAAGGGTGAGATGCGTAAGCTCGTTCAGGGTGGAGGTGTTTCTGTCAACAAGGAGAAACTTGCGGCTTTTGACCAGATAATCAATGCAGAAAACCTGTTGAACGATAAATATATTCTTGTACAGAAAGGTAAGAAGAACTACTATCTGATTATTGCAAAGTAATATATCTGCGCCTGCATGAGTAGGCCGGATATGGTCTAAATGGCAGTCGATAAGCTAATTGCCCCCGGAAGTTCCAACTTCCGGGGGCAATTAGCTTATCGCGCTCCACGCGGTGCTGCATCGCGTGACTGTTCGCTGCAGCAGGGGTGAATAAAGAAATTGGAGAGGCTAGCCTCTCCAATTTCTTTATTTCATAAGTTCGATACTTCGTTTGACGAAGTTGTTCAGTGCTTCTCCTGTGAGCATGTTGTTCTGTAACAGGGTGATGTCGATGAGTTGCTTTACTGTGCTGTCGCCGGCTGCGTACTCGGCAAGGATTCCCTCCTTTTCGCTCTTGGCTGCAGTAATCTCTTTCTCAACCTCGAAAAGTTCGTCCTTTTCGCTCTGTGTCACTTCATCCTCCTTCTTGCCGCTGCGTGCATCGTAGAGCTCCTTACGGCGGCTCTCGAGTTTCGACTTCTTCTCGTCAATGGGCAGCAGTTTCTCTGCGCACGCGCTCTCTGCATTCTCGAGCACACGTCTGATTAGCGGGTGCTCCTCGTTGAGCAGCAGGTTGAACATGTCGGGCATTTCGCCATAGAATGACATGCCGGGCTGTATTGCTGCCATATCCTTCATACGGCGCATATATTCAGCCTGGGTAATCACTACCGGTGCACCGTTCTCGCCCATTGCCTGCGTAGTTACAGTGAATTCTCTCTTCTCCATATTTGGGAGCTGGCTTTCAAATACTCCTGTAAGGATTTCGCGCTTCTCGGCAGTAAGGGTGCTCGCCTTCTGCTCCTCTTTTACGATGAGGTTCTCTACGGTATCGCTGTCAACGCGTGTGAAGCGTGTCTTCTCAAACTTGCGCTCGAGCAGGCTGATGAGTGCAACATCGAGTTGTCCGTCCATGAGCAGCACGTTGTATCCCTTGCTCTTGGCATTGTCGATGAAACTGTACTCCTTCTCCTTGTCGTTCGAGTACAGGTATATTATGTTGCCCTCCTTGTCGGTCTGTTCTGCAGCCACAAGGTTCTTGTACTCTTCGTAAGTGTATTTGTTGCCGTCAGTATCCTGCAAAAGGGCGAATTTGTTTGCTTTGTCATAGAAATCCTCTTCGGTGAGCATGCCGTAGTGGATGAATATCTTGAGGTCGTTCCATTTCTCCTCGAAATCCTTGCGGTCGTTCTTGAATATCTGCTGCAGGCGGTCCGAAACCTTCTTTGATATATATGTAGAAATCTTCTTTACGTTAGAGTCGCTCTGCAGGTATGAACGCGATACGTTCAACGGAATGTCCGGTGAATCTATTACGCCGTGCATCAGGGTCAAGAAGTCGGGTACAATGCCTTCCACTTCATCTGTTACATATACCTGGTTGCAGAACAGCAGAATCTTGTTCTTCTGCAGTTCGAGATTGCTCTTTACCTTGGGGAAGTAGAGCACTCCGGTGAGGTGGAATGGAAAATCTACATTCAGGTGAATCCAGAACAGGGGTTCGTCGCTCATTGGGTAGAGCTTGCGGTAGAACTCCTTGTAGTCCTCGTCCTTCAGTTCGCTTGGCTTGCGCGTCCACAGTGGGGTGGTGTCGTTGATTATGTTGTCCTCCTCTGTGTCAACCTGCTTGCCGTCCTTCCACTCCTTCTTCTTTCCGAAAGCAATCTCTACCGGCAAGAAACGGCAGTATTTGTTCAAGATTCCGCTTATGCGGCTCTCGCTAAGGAATTCCTTGCTGTCGTCATCTATGTACATTATAATATCAGTACCGCGTTCAGCCTTTTCAACCTCCTCAAGAGTGTATTCGGGGCTGCCGTCACAGCTCCATTTTACAGCCTGCGCACTATCCTTGTAGGATTTTGTCACAATCTCAACCTTCTTTGACACCATGAAGGCCGAGTAAAAACCGAGACCAAAGTGTCCTATGATACTGTTCGCGCTGTCCTTGTATTTCTCAAGGAAGTCTGTAGCTCCCGAAAGGGCTATCTGGTTTATGTACTTCTCAATCTCCTCTGCGGTGAGACCTATACCGTTGTCGCTTACAGTAATTGTATCCGTACCGAGTGTAACCGTCACCTTCGGTGTGCCAAGCTCACCCTTGAATTCGCCCTTCTCATACAACGTCTTGAGTTTCTGTGTCGCATCAATCGCGTTCGATACAATCTCGCGGAGAAAAATCTCGTGGTCGCTGTACAAGAATTTCTTGATTACGGGGAATATGTTCTCTGTCGTTACCCCAATGTTTCCTTTCTGCATATCTTTTCTTTTTTAAGTTTATGTTCGTTGATGAAATATCATTTCTTTTGTTCTCAGAGATTTTTTGCCCCCTTGACAATACATCTTATTTGCGGTCGGGTAGCACAGATTGTATCTCCACCTTATATAAAACAAAATAAATGCCAGTTGTTCTTAGTGTGACATTTTGACAGACAATGAGTGACTAAAAAGCGCATTGCTGCGTTACGCTTGTTTTTGCTGTGAGTCATTTAGGGATACTAAACTCCTCACATCCAAAACTTCGCAAGCCTTGTACTGCATCTTTTTATTCACTCATTATAATTACAGCGGAAGTTAAAAGCGCATCTTTTTATTGAAACCCCAACAACATTAGGGTGACCCATTTTACTTTTGGGTCACCCTCTGTTATTCTTATGCCTGTATTTAAACAACTTTTACATTAGCATAGCAGCAGTATCATCATCTGTCCTACAAGTATTCTCAGGAACATTGCGAGCGGATAGACTGTTGCGTAGCCGATTGCCGCGTCGCCTCCTTTTGTCTGCACGTTGGCGAATGCAAGGGCCGGGGGATTGGTGCATGAGCCCGATATTACTCCGATGAGAGTGCTGTATTTAATCTTGAGTATATAACGTCCTACAAATCCTGCAATAAGTATCGGGACTACGGTTATAAGTGCACCGTACAGAATCCACATGTAGCCACCTTTATTTACAATGGTGTTGATGAACTCGCCGCCTGCCCCCAAGCCTACACATGCAAGGAAGAGGGTGATGCCTATTTCCCTTATCATAAGGTTGGCACTTGTGGTGGTGTATGTTACAACGCCCATCTTGGGACCGAAATAGCTGACAAGGATGGCTACGATAAGCGGACCGCCTGCAAGACCCAGTTTGAGGGGTGTTGTCATGAGTGTGCCGCTTAACGGAAGGCTGCCCAGGATGCAACCCAAGGCAATTCCAATGAAGATGGGTATCAGGTTGGGATGGTCAAGATATTTGCGTTCGTCACCGAGCAACTTCTTTACACTATTGATGGAATCTTCGTTTCCGACAATCGTAAGTATGTCGCCTACCTGCAGACGGATGTTTGCGGTTGCTGCAAGGTCTATGCCGGCACGGTGTATGCGTGTGATGTTTACACCGAACTCCTTCCTTATGTTCAGCTTGCCGAGTTTCGTTCCGTTCAGTTTCGGTTTGGTGAATGTTATTTTTCTTGAGACAAGCATTTCCTGGGGCTTTATCCACTCCTGCTCCGTATGCTCTCCGATTATTTCTGTCAGTCTGGCGTGAATGGTACTGTCAGCGATAACCAGTATCTTGTCACCAATGTTCAGCTGTGTGTGCGAGTCTGCCGGAGCGCAGTTCTGTCCACCTTTGTATATTATTCTCGATACGATAAAGTTAAGGCCTGTCTTTGTTCTCAACTCCTCGAGAGTAATACCGGTAATCTCTTTTTGTGTAACCAGCAGTGATATGCGTTGTATGTTGACATCGTTGTTCTTTTCATTGTCGAACCTTTTGGTTCCCTTGTACAACGCCTTTATGGAAATCATGGCAATGATGCAGCCGATGACGCCAAGAGGGTATGCAACGCTGTATCCTAATGCTATGTTTGAACTGCTGACTCCATCGTGCATGTCCTTGAAGGCTGTCTCTGCGGCACCGAGTCCTGGGGTGTTTGTGACTGCTCCCGACATTATACCGGTTATGGTATCCACGCCTTCTCCGGTAGTGAAAATGAGCAATAAAGCCATCAGTACGTCGAAAAGTACAAGAACGCAGGTTACGGTATTAAGTTTGAGACCGCCGGACTTGAAACTTGAAAAGAAACCGGGACCTACTTGGAGGCCTATCGAATATACGAACAGTATGAGTCCGAATTCCTTTACAAAATGCAGAAGTTCACCGTCGAGTGTCATTCCATAGTGCGAAAGCAATATTCCTATGAAAAGGACCCAAGTTACGCCGAATGAAATTCCTGCAATCTTTATTCTGCTCAAATATACTCCTATGCCTACCGTGAGTGCCAGAATAATCATTGAGTGCGCTACGCCTGTCCCGTAGAGCAGATTGCTAAAAAAATCCCCTAAAAAATCCATGATTCAATCATTTGTCTTAAATTATATGCAAAATTACATTAAATTTATATCTTGTGTTTTCTGTTTCCATTGTATGTGACAATAGCTGTTATCGTTATTCGTAATAGAACAGCACGGTGGCGGTTAATGCCGCCACCGTGCTGTTCTGTCGGTTGTTTATCTTTTTACATCGAATTTCAGCTTGTCGTTCTCTGCTGTCACATGTATAGTGTCTCCGGCCTGCAATTGGCCGTCCAGCAGCAACCCGGAGATTTCGTCTTCTACATAGTTCTGCAATGCGCGTTTCAACGGGCGTGCACCGTACTGGATGTCGTATCCCTTGTCGGCCAGGAACTGCTTTGCCTCTGTGGTGAGCTCAATGGTGTAGCCGAGCTCTGTGATGCGTTTTACAATGTGTGCAAGTTCAAGGTCAACAATGTTTACTATGGCATCCTTGCCTAACTGGTCAAAGTTTATGATCTCGTCTATTCGGTTTATGAACTCTGGTGCAAAGCGTTTGTTGAGTGCCTTCTGTATGACATCGCGTGAGTACTGCTTGTCGCCGGCCCTTTCGTCCTTGGCGAATCCGATACCGGTTCCGAAGTCCTTCAGTTCGCGTGTACCTACATTTGAAGTCATTATGACAATGGTGTTGCGGAAATCGACTGTACGTCCGTAACTGTCGGTCAGGCGGCCTTCATCCATTACCTGGAGCAGCAGATTGAAAACATCCGTGTGTGCCTTTTCTATCTCATCCAGCAGTACGATGGAGTAGGGGCGGCGGCGTACACGTTCGGTGAGCTGTCCTCCCTCCTCATATCCCACATAGCCCGGAGGCGCACCTACAAGGCGAGAAACGGTGAACTTCTCCATGTATTCGCTCATGTCAATGCGTATTAGCGCATCGGCTGTGCCGAACATGAATTTTGCGAGTTCCTTGGCAAGCAGTGTCTTTCCTACACCTGTAGGTCCAAGGAACATGAATGTTCCGATAGGTTTGTTGGGGTTCTGGAGGCCTACACGGCTGCGCTGTATTGCCTTTGTGAGCTTTTCAATGGCACTATCCTGTGCAATGACCTTGCTTGTGAGCTCGGCATGCATGCCTTTGAGGCGTGTCCACTCATCCTGTTGCATGCGCTGCATTGGCACCCCCGAAATCATTGACACAACACCCGCAATGTCCTCGTCGTCAACCGTCTGGCGGTTGTTGATGAGGTTCTTCTCCCACTCGGCTTTCATCTGCGCAAGGCGGTTCTGCATCTCCTTTTCAAGGTCGCGCAGGTTGGCTGCGTGTTCAAAATCCTGGTTCTTTACCGCTGCATTCTTGTCCTTGTTGACTACGCTTATCATCTTCTCCTGCTCCTCAATCTCCTTTGGAACAACGATGTTTGTTATGTGCTTGCGTGCACCGGCTTCGTCCATTGCGTCAATGGCCTTGTCGGGGAAACAACGGTCGGTAATGTAGCGGTCTGTCAATTTGACACACGCAACCAAAGCGTCATCGGTATATGTGACATTGTGATGGTTCTCGTAACGTTCCTTTATGTTCTTGAGTATCGTCAGCGTGTCTTCGACAGACGTCGGTTCCACAAGAACCTTCTGGAAGCGTCGCTCGAGTGCTCCGTCCTTCTCTATTGTCTTGCGGTATTCGTCAACGGTCGTAGCACCTATACACTGTATTTCACCGCGTGCAAGCGCGGGTTTCAGTATGTTTGCGGCATCCATCGAGCCCGGTGTTGAGCCTGCACCAACTATAGTGTGTATTTCGTCGATGAAGATGATGATATTGGGGTTGTTCTCGAGTTCGTTTATTATGGCGCGCAGACGTTCCTCGAACTGGCCGCGGTATTTTGTTCCTGCAACTACGGCTGTCATGTCAAGGGCTATGATGCGCTTGTCGAACAGCATGCGCGATGTCTTGCGCTCGACGATGCGCTGTGCAAGTCCTTCCACAATAGCCGATTTGCCGACTCCCGGTTCACCGATGAGGATAGGGTTGTTCTTTTTTCTGCGGCTCAGTATCTGCGATATACGCTCTATCTCTTTTTCTCTGCCTACTACAGGGTCGAGCTTGCCTTCACTTGCGGCCTTTGTCATGTCAACTCCGAAATTGTCCAGTACAGGAGTCTCATTCGACGGTTTTGCTTGCTGTGTTCCCGTATATCTGTGTTGCCCGTTTCCGCTGTTTCCGGGGAGTTTTTCCTCCTCCTCGTCATCGTTGTCGGCAAAACCGAATCCGTCCATGACGTTGCTGTTGGTGTCCGGAGTCTTTGACTTCATTGCCTCGAGTACGCCGGGATATGTCACGTCGTTGGCTTCAAGTATGTCGGCAGCAAGGTTGTTTTTCTCCTTTAGAATACCCAAAAGAAGATGTCCTGTGTCTGCGGTAGTCTTGAATGTGCGTGCTTCCAGTGTCGTGAAACGCAATATTCTTGCTGTGCTTAGGCTCATCTCTATGTCTGTCCTGTACGGAAGGTCTGCTGCATTCGGTTCAGAAACCCTTCTTTCGATACTCTCTTTCATCTCCTGCATGTTTACATTCATGTTCTCGAGTATTTCTACGGCGGTTCCGTTGCCCTTGCGTATTATGCCAAGCAGAAGATGCTCGGGCTTGATGCTGCTGCTGCGAAGGCGAGTAGCCTCCTCCTTGCCCAGTGATAGTATTTCTGATATTTTTTGCGAAAATTCATTGCTCATTCCAAATCCTCCAATTATTTCTGTTGAAAATTCGTTTTATATGTTCTTTCTTTTACGTCTGCAAAGATAGGGCATGCAATGCCCTTGTCTCCAATGTTTTTTCATAAGATTCCTTACAAAAAGCGTGCCAAACTATTAAAAAAATGAAAAAAAGTTGCGTGATGCGAACTTTGTGCTCATTATGCAACATATAAAACTCAAAAAAAACAGATGCCGCGCATCTGTTTTTTTATATTAATGTGTAATGTACCGGGTAACAAAGTGCCGGCAATGCCGCATTCATTTCTCTTTTGTTTGACCTTTATTTCGCAGTTTTGAGGTAAAGGCTCAAGTCGAAATATACACGTCTTGAAGGGAACTCCTTTGTCGGTTCCACTACGTAGATGTTGTGGAATGTCTCTGTGTCGAGCTGTTTTGAAACCACCTTCTCTATGTTCAACTTGCCATAGAGAATGTATTCCTGGTCGTCGGGCGAGATTACCTTGAATGCCGTTGCTCTGCTTTTGCCGTTTCCGTATTTTGTTATCATGTTAATAACGTGCATGTACTTCATGGCGTATGACTTGCATTCAGCATCGCTCTTGCCCAGCTCCTTTGCCGATACAAGCAGGTTGAAAAGGGCGTTAAGGCTGACCGGGTTGGTCTTTGTTATCTTCTTGGCGGTATTGTATGCCTCAAGGTACTTTTTCTCGTCGGAATATTTCTTCAATGCCGCTTCGTCCTTGTTGCCGCCAGTCGAGAATTGTGGAAGGAATGCCTGTCCGTAATAGATTATGGCAATGTCATTGACATCGAGGTAGGGGTCGTCGTTGTTGAACAGATCGACCAGTCCTTTGAAATAATCCTTCTCTGTGGTCGCGATTTCCTTGATGGTTTCCATGTCAAGCAATGTCTGTGCGCTTGATAGGGATGCCATTATGCAGAATAGTACCGAAATGAATAGTTTTTTCATAAGTTTGTTTTGAATTTTAATATAACACCGCTGTTTGCCGGTATGTTTATTGTAATCTTGTCATACGGGTTCAAAGGTAACTTCATCTTTTCTCCGCTCAATAGCTCGGTAGCCTCCTTGCAGTTGTCGTTGTACGTGATTCCGAAGTATGCGAATGCCTCTTCGGGTATCGTTATGCCGCACTCTTTGTCACTGTCGCTGAAGTTGGTCGCTATAAGCAATAGTTCGTCGTCCGTTCCGCGAAGATAAGAGAAGATGTGGTTGCTGTTATATGTGTCAGAGTGTGGGTTTGCGTATTGAAGGCCGTAGAACTGTCCGCTTCGGAGTGCATCATCGCTATTGCACAGATTGAGCAAGCGGGAGTAGAATGCCTGAAGTGATTTTTCATCTTCTGTAAGCTCATTGCCGGAATAGTCTCCGTTGCCTTTCCATCGTCTCAGGGTGTCAACACTCCAGTAATCGAAGATTGTGGTTCTTCCGTCAACGCCGCTGTAACCCTCCTTGTCCATTCCACGTTCTCCAAGTTCCTGTCCTGCGTAGAGCATGAAAGGCTGTGTATCTATGGTTGCCGATACGATGAGCGATGCAAGCGCACGGCGTGCGTCCGCAGCAAAGAAATCCGACGCTATGCGCTGTTCGTCGTGGTTCTCGAGGAACGTGAGCATGTGTCCGCGTATGTCGTCAGTGCTATGTAGGGTGTAACTTATGTCGTTTGCCGATGTCTGTCCGTTCATGACTCCGCGCAGCGTGTCGTAGAGACCGACCTTATCGTAAAGGTAGTCGAAACCTCCATCCTTTATGAAAGAACGATATATGTGTGGCTGGTAAATCTCTCCTATGAATATAATGTCAGGGAACAGCTCTTTGACCTGCGGAACTGCCCACTTCCAGAATTCTACCGGTGTCATCTCTACCATGTCGCATCTGAAACCGTCTATCTCCTGTGATGCCCAGTATTTTAGTATCTTAAGCATCTTGACCCAAGTGTTTGGAACAGGCGAGAACTGACGGTTGCCGGTGCGGTAGTCTATTCCGTAGTTCAGTTTTACCGTGTCATACCAGTCGTTGCGTGACGGTGACCCGAAACAGTCGTTTCCTGTGGCACGGAGGGGGGTCTCGCCGTACTCTTCATCAGCGCAGTCTTTGGCATCGATATTGCAACCGTATGCCTGGTCGCCTAAGTAATAGAAGTTGTTGTGTCCTACGAAGAACTGTGACTTGTCGTCGAACTCGCCGAAACTGTATGTACCTTCAGGAGTGCAGTCGCTGTTGTACTGGCGTGCTACATGGTTGGGTATGAAGTCCATAATGACTTTAAGACCGGCCTTGTGCGTACGCTTTATAAGGGCTTTGAATTCTTCTCTTCTTTTCTCGATATCCACTGCAAGGTCCGGGTCCGTGTCGTAATAGTCCTTTATCGCGTATGGCGAACCGGCCTCACCCTTTACTGTTGCAGGGTGGTCTTGCGGAATGCCGTATCTGCTGTAACTTGTACGTGTGGTGTGTTCTATGATTCCTGTGTACCACACGTGTGTTGCTCCAAGATTACGGATAGCATTCAGTGCTTCAGGTGTTATGTCGTTGAATTTTCCGCACCCGTTCTGTTCGATGGTGCCGCCTGCCACGCATTCCTTGCAACTGTTTCCGAACAGGCGCGGCAACATCTGGTAAATGATAGTCTTTGACATGGTTCTGTGTTGTTATCAGCTTTCAATCGATGCCTTTATTTTCTTTATGAGTCCTTGCTGTACGTTTCCCGGTCCGCACTCGGTGAATTCTGTAGCTCCATCGTTAATCATGGCAAGAATGGTGTCGGTCCAGCGTACTGGTGCGGTCAGCTGTGCTATCAGGTTTTTCCTTATCTCTTCGGGTGATGTGTGTGGCTTGCCGTCAACATTCTGATAGACAGGACATTGGGGTGTGTTGAATAATGTTGTTTCTATGGCCGCTTCAAGCTCTTCCTTTGCCGGTTGCATGAGAGGGGAGTGGAATGCTCCGCTGACGCTCAACGGCAATGCACGTTTTGCACCCGCTTCCTTTAGTTTTTCGCATGCTTTTTCTATGCCTTTCGCACTGCCGGATATCACTGTCTGTCCCGGACTGTTGTAGTTGGCGGCAACTACTGTGTCTCCGCCTTCGCTTATCTCGGTGCATACCTTCTCAATTGTGTCGTTGTCGAGCCCGATTATTGCCGCCATTGTCGATTCCTGCATTTCGCAGGCTTTCTGCATGGCAAGCGCGCGCTTATATACGAGCTTCAGTCCGTCCTCGAATGTCAATGCTCCGGCTGCCGTCAGTGCGGAGAATTCTCCCAGCGAATGTCCTGCAACCATGTCGGGCTTGAAGTTGTCGCCCTCGGCAAGAGCGGTGACTACCGAGTGGATGAATACGGCCGGCTGTGTAACTTTCGTTTGTCTAAGCTCTTCATCACTGCCGTTGAACATGATATCGGTTATGCGGAATCCTAATATCTCGTTCGCTTTCTCAAAATATTCCTTTGCCATGGGGCTGCTTTCGTACAGCTCTTTTCCCATGCCGCTAAACTGTGCTCCCTGGCCTGTAAATACGTATGCTTTCATTGTCTGTTTCTTTTTCCTGTAACCGGGTCGCGGTCGTGAACCACTCTCTTAATCTGCTTTGTCTGTTTCTTGGGTTCAGGTTTGTGTGCCCTTTGTTACATTCTGCAAAGGTAGTCAAAATTTCACGTCTTTTCCCAATTTTTCGATTTAATAATGTTATAAATTGAAAAAAGGTGTTACCTTTGCAATAATATTTATTAATAAATAGTGCTCACGTGCTTTCTTGTTCTCTGTTGAACGCAAGCCGTGGATGTGTCGCCTGTCCGGAGTACGATTCATGAATCTGTTCTCTGCAGGTGTTTGTATGCACGAAGTTATGAATGGTCCCGATATATTGACTGTTGTGACGTTGTATGCGGAAGTGTTGCTTTTCGCATACATTGAAAAGAAGCTCTGGAAAACGGTATATACCCCTTTGAATATACTGATGGTTCCGTATGCTTTCGTTGCGGCATATACCATGCTCATAAGCGGAAGCTATGGGGTTGCGGAGTTCTACTATCCCAGCCTTTGCATATGGATGCTGGGAATTCCCCTGTTTGCCGCTCCCGGGTGGCTGATGGCCTACTGCTTAAGGAGGACCGGGAAGGAGTTGCAAGCTCCTTCGGGCGTGTTCAGGACCGATATCCCCATGCGTTTTATCAATGTTCTCTCCATGACGCTTGTAGCGGTGTTCATGTTGCGTCTGGTCTATATGCTGCAGACTTCGGAGTATGCCTTCGGTACCGATGAGTTCGGCAATGAGTATTGCAGCAGGGGCGTGTGGGGGCATATGCATAGGGTGCTTCATGTTCTTGTGATATTCTATATATACAAATTCGACAGGAATCACAAGTATTATCTTCTTATTCTGCTGGCCATGTTCTTCGTGACTTTCCTGTACGGGGTCAAAGCGTGGATAATAGTCCCGTTCCTGGCCGGCATGATGATGCGTATATATACTGGCAAGACAAAGATGAAGTTCTCTCTTGTGGTATATGTGGTGCTTTTTGCCGTTGCGGTGTTCTACATAACCTATTTCATCTCCCTTTTCATCGGAAGAGGTGACAAGGCGGCAGACCTTTCCGTCATTGCCGGGTATATATTCAAAGCATTCAACCATTATGTGATAAGCGGTGTCATGGGCTTGAGTCAGGATCTTCAGCTCGGAATTCTTGAAGAACCGCATTTCGAATATCTGATTGCAAACGTGCATAATGTGTTCTCGCTTTTCACAGGTGACGAAATTATCTCCGCAAACAATGAGGTGTTCATAAACAACGGGCTTACGGCATCGAATGTCAGGACGTTTATGGGAACCGTTTTCATCAATGCCGATGCGACGCGGTTCGCGCTTATGATAATGCTCTATTCGTCATTGATGCATGCGATGATGATATGGGCAAGGAGAAGCAACAGTCTGTTTGTCAATATAGTTCATTACTTCTATATGGCAATGCTGTTCATGGGGTGGTTCGACCACTATTTCTTCCATCTTCTGGTTTTTGAGTTCCCCTTCTGGGTCATTGTGATATATTTCTCGCTGAAACTGCTTGCGCGCTTCAAGAGAAAGCCCAAGGTGTTGTGATATTTGTTTGCCGGTGTGGCAATAAACCGCCGGTGAATACGTTAAAATAAGTATGAAAGACTTTAAAGTGTAAAAAACATATATATGAAAAAAATAAAAATTCTGATTCTGCTTCTCTTGGTTTTTCAGGTAACATATGCTCAGGTGAACGAGAAGAGGGCGGGCGGCAGCAAAGAGGCCTCGTCAGAGAATTTGAGCCGCAAGATTACGGATGCTTCCGGTATGAGTGATGATGAGATTATCGAATACATCAGCAAGCAGGCCGACAAGGGTGTTCCCGGCAGGGATATTGTCCTCTATCTTCTCAAGAAGGGTGTCAGCGAGGAGAGACTCAATGCCATACGGGATTTGCTGAACGAGGAAAAGAATGCGAAAAAATCAAAGAAAATGAATGAGTCGGTCAAGGAGGACCGCATGAGGGAGAGCGGCGAACTTACGACGGGCTCCATGATTGTAAAGAAGGAGGTTGAAGAGGTCATTCCCGATTCTGCCGAGATATCGGAACTTACCGGCGAACTTGACAAGAAAATAGAGATTTTCGGTCATAATCTCTTTAACAAAAAAGAACTCTCCTTTGAACCCAATTTGAGTATAGCAACTCCCGACAACTATAAACTGGGCCCCGGTGATGAGGTGATAATAGATGTTTGGGGTGCTTCACAGTCAACTTTCCGTGACTATATTTCTCCCGACGGATATATCAATATCGACAAGATTGGTCTCATATACCTGAGCGGCATGACAATAAAGAATGCCAATGAGTATCTGAGGGACCAGTACAGCGAGATATTTTCGGGCCTCTCCGATGACGAGCAGAATGCCGATATAAAGATTACTCTTGGCCAGATACGCTCCATACAGATACGTGTGATGGGCGAGGTTGAAAATCCGGGTACATATACAGTACCTTCGTTGGCATCGCTTTTCCATGCAATATATCTTGCCGGAGGAGTGAATGAGATTGGTTCTTTGCGTAATATAAAGGTTGCGCGCAACGGTAAGGATGTGGCTGTGCTCGACGTATATGAATATCTTCTCAAAGGAAAGACAAGCGGTGATGTCAGGCTTTACGACGGAGATGTAATCATTATTCCTGCATATGACAAACTTGTCAATGCTACCGGAATGGTGAAGCGTCCGATGTATTACGAGATGAAAGGTAATGAAACTGCGCACGATCTTGTAACCTATGCAGGTGGCTATGCACGCAAGGCCTTCAAGGGATGTCTGAGCATTGAACGTTATGGCGACAACGGCATGCAGTTCTTTACGCTTGACGCCGCTGCACAGAAGAATTTTGTCCTCAGAGACGGTGACGTTATGATTGTCGATTCAATAACCGACCTGTATGAGAACCTTGTTGAGGTCAAAGGTGCTGTCTATCGTCCGGGCAAATTCCAGCTTGGCTTTGTAAATACAGTCAAAGATATCATAACGGCTTCGGGTGATCTGAGACCCGATGCATATACGTCACGTGCCTTACTCAACAGACGCATGCCGGATATGTCAATGGAGAACCTTACAATAGACCTGGAAGGTATAATGAACGGTACAAGTCCCGATGTCAAACTACGTAACTATGATGTGCTCTACATTCCCAGCACTCAGGATGTCGAAGAGGTCAAATATTTCAATATCTATGGCGAGGTGGCTTTCCCCGGTAAATACCGTTTTGCCCACAATACATCCGTTGAGGATGCCATACTGATGGCCGGTGGCTTGACCGACAAGGCCTCTACATCGCGTGTCGAGGTCGTAAGGCACCACTTCGATTCATCGGCCCTTCAGCCCAATGACACTGTAGCAAGCACTTATGTCTTCAATGTTGACAAGAACTTGAAACTGATAGGCAACGAGGATTTCAAGCTTATGCCTTTTGATGCCGTTTATGTAAGGCGTTCGCCGACATTCGTGACACAGCGAAATGTGGTTGTCGAAGGTGAGGTCGCATTCGCGGGTACTTATGTCCTCGGCAAAAAGAATATGCGTCTTAGCGAGCTTGTGCAGAATGCCGGTGGAGTGACTGCCGATGCATACATTGAGGGTGCGCGTCTCGAAAGGAAGTTGTCCGTTGAGGAACGTGAGCGTCTTGAAAAACTGATAAAGACAGTACAGCGTCAGATGGATTCTACATTCGTTGCCAACATTGAGGTTCCCGAGGTACAATCCGTAGGTATCAGACTCGAGAATGCATTGTCCAACCCTGGCGGTGATGATGACATTGTGCTTCAAGACGGTGACAGGCTGGTGATTCCCGAATATGTGAACACTGTCACTATCAGCGGCAATGTGATGTATCCGAATACCGTGACTTACAAGGAGGGTGAGAACCTGAAATATTACATAGACCAGGCCGGCGGATACGGTCTGAATGCAAAAAAGTCCAAAGCTATTATAGTTTATAAGAACGGTACGGTTGCGCGTGCCAAGAACAGAGCCTCGTTGATAAAGCCGGGCTGTGAAATAATTATTCCGAACAAGGTCAAGCGCGAAGGCCTGTCAACAGCCGAGATATTCTCGCTTTCATCAACCTCAGCGTCACTGGCTACCGTAATAATATCGTTGATAAATCTCATATCAAAATAATATGACAGGAAACAAGTTTAACCGTAGTGACATCTTCAAGCTCCTGAGGATTGTATGGCTCAAGAAAACATCCGTAATCAAGAGCTGTACGATCGCTGCAGTAGTGGCTGTCGGAATAGCGTTCAGTATTCCTAAAACCTTCCAGTCAACAGTGGTGCTCGCACCTGAATTCAACAATGCCGGCGGTAACAACTCTTTCAGTTCATTGGCATCGTTCGCGGGAATAGACCTTTCAGGTATGAACAGTGAAGACGCGCTCTATCCCGAACTTTACCCGCAGATAGTGTCATCCACGGAGTTTATGGATGAACTTATGCAGATGAATGTCAAATCTCAGGACGGAGTCGTCGATACGACTCTTTTCAGCTATATATCTGCATTTCAGGAAAAGGCGTGGTGGACCTATATATATGAGTTCCCCAACAAACTTTACCGCATGGTGTTCCCCAAAAAGAAAAATCCGGGCGCAGGCGGTTCAGGAACTGAAGTTTTGCCTTACAAAGTCTATTCCGAGTCGCAGATAAGCGTTATCAACAAGCTCCGCAAGATGATAAACTGTTCTGTAGATGTCGGCAATAATGTGGTGACAATCAATGCGAACATGCAAGATCCTGTTATTTCTGCACAAGTCGCGAACAAAGTTGCGGATTTGTTGCAGGAGAAGGTTACGCTTTACAGGACAAACAAGTCGCAGAAGGATTTTGACTATTCCAATATGCTTTACGAAGAGGCCAAGCAGAATTACCACAACAAGCAGGACGAGTATTACAGATACCTTGACAAACATGCACTCGGTACAGCCTTGAATACTGTCAGGGCCAAAGAAGACCGCATGAAGGATGAGGTGGAACTTGCATATACCGTGTATTGTCAGGTAGCACAGCAACGTGAACTCTCAAAGGCTAAGGTGCAGGAGGTAACTCCGGTCTTTTCTGTGCTCCAGCCTGCCGTGGTACCCGTACTTCCTGTATCTCCGCAGAAGATGTTTATTCTGGTCGCATTCGTGTTCCTGACATTCTTCGGACATGTTGTATGGATAATATACGAAAGTAAAATAAAGGCTCTGTTCAAGAAAAATAAGAACGAATGATGGGAATGCTGGGTAAGGTACGCAAATACAAGAGAATTATCGCCAATTTTTTCTCGCTCTCGTTGATAAACGGAGTGAGCTATCTCATTGCACTTTTCCTGATACCTTACCTCTTGCGTGTGCTCGGCGAGGAACGCTATGGTTCCTATCTGATAATTTACGTCATTGCACAATATCTCCTGTTGGTCGGGAATTACGGTTTCAGGTTCTCCGTGACAAGGCTTGTGTCGGTCCACCGGGATGATAGGGAAAAGGTGAATGCCATCTTCAATGCAACAATCTGGGCGCGCCTGATACTTTCTGTAATTGCTTCTGTGGTAGGACTTCTCTTCGTCTATTTCCTGATGGACAGCGATGATGTCGTGATGTATCTCTTCGCCCTTGGAATGGTCTTCGGTGACATACTGATTCCTTCGTGGCTTTTCCAGGGTATGGAGAGGATGAAATACCTCACAATAGTCAATGTAGTATCCAAACTGGTGTTTGCTCTGCTGATATTCGTCTTCATAACATCCCCGTCACAATACAGGTATGTGCTGCTTCTGCATTCTATGGGATATATCGCTTCCGGAATCCTGAGCATGTATCTGGCAAGGAAACAGTTCGAAATGAGGCTGGGAATGACAACCTTCACCGAAATAAAGGAGCAGCTCAAGGAGGGATGGCATGTCTTTGTCTCAAATATCGGAATGGAGGTATATAGGAATTCCAATGTCGTTCTGCTCGGTTTCATGGTCGGTGATGCGGCTGCCGGAATCTATGGCGCGGTGGAAAAACTTATCAAGGCCGCGCAGACAATCATCAATGCGCTTCCAATGGCTATATATCCATATGTGAGCCGTCTTTTCTACAATTCGGACAATACTGACAATGTTTCCCGAATATTCAGAATAGTGAAATGGGCTGTGATGCTGCTGTTGCCGATAACTCTCATTATCGGTTTCTGCAATCCTCTCATTGCCATTTATCTTGAACTGCCCGAGGAAATTATAAGGGGTATAGTATGGATAATTTGTCCGGCTCTTCTCTTCGGCTGCCTAAACTACATAGTGGGTATTGTAGGTCTTGTCAACCTGAACTCTTCCGGCAAGTTCCAGAAGAATATCTGGGCGGCCGGTATCACAAGTGTGACTCTGATGCTCCTGGCCTGTAAGGAATATACATTTTATGCAGCTGCGGCTGCATGGACATGGGCCGAGTTCATACTGTTTGTCCTTTGTGTTCTCTCGTTGAAAAGAATTAAGGCCGGGAAGAGATGAATCTTTTAGACTTCATAGCATTGGTGGCACTTTTTGTCGAGATTGCAGTCCTTGCATATTTCGACAAGAAAATGTGGGGTACTATGTACACGCCGCTCAATATCCTGATGCTGCCGTATGCTGCGGTTCTGGTGCTGACGATAGTCGTGGCCGGCAATTGGGGAATAGCGGAGTTCTATTATCCCAGCATTATGGTGTGGATGCTTGGACTTATTGTTTTTGCAATACCGAGTTACCTGTTCGGGTACATGTTCAGGGATGAAATTGCAAGGTACGAGACGCTGGGCATAGACGACAACCTCAACATGAAGGTTCTGAATGTGCTGACGATAATACTTCTGTTGCTCTTCTTCAGGCGTTTCATAACCATATTCAGGATGGGCATATTCATGGTGGGTTCCGAGGACTTCGGTGAGCTCTTCTGCGGCTCGGGACTCTGGGGACACTTGCATCGCCTCCTGCATGTACTGCTGATGCTTTACATCTACAAGTATGACAAGAAGCACAGGTACTATCTGTTTTTCATATTCGGAATAGTGTTCGTCACCTTCATGTACGGCGTGAAGTCATGGATTCTGATTCCGCTCATGGGCGGTCTGTTCATGCGTCTTTATACAGGCAAGCTCCAACTGAAGATCTCACTTGTCATAAAAGTGGTGGGATTGGCTTTCGGTGTCTTTTTCATAAGCTATTTCCTTTCGCTCTTCATTGCCAAGGAGGGAAATGCGGATATGAATGCGATAGTGCAGTTCATATGCAATACATTCGTCCATTACTTTGTCAGCGGTGTGCTGGGGTGGAGCCAGGATCTTGAAGCCGGAGTACTGGAAGTCCCGAATTTCGACGTGCTTATGATTAATGTACTCAATGTAAAATCGCTGATAACCGGTGACGAGTTCATCAATGCCATAAACCCAGTGTTCATTCACAACGGAATCAACGGCTCCAATGTCAGAAGTTTCTTCGGAACAATATACATAAACAGCAACATCTTCCAGTTCGTGACTATAACGATGGTCTTTTCGTCCATTTCATACGCAGTCAAGCTTTGGGCCATAAAGACGAAGAGTCTGTTTGTGAATACCACATATTTTTTCTATCTTGGCATGTTGTTCATGGGCTGGTTCGAGATATACTACTACCATCTACAGTTCTTTGAAGTTCCTATGTGGATTTTCATTGTCTGGATGCTGGTGCCCAAGAAAAAACAGGAGTTTACAGTAAGATGATAATTTTTGAATGATATGAGAACTGCCGTCATTGTGTTGAACTGGAATGGTTGCGGGCTTCTGCTCGAGTGTCTTGAGTCTCTGTTGAAGGCAAACGGTGATTTCTTTGTGGTTGTCGCCGACAACGCTTCTACCGACTCTTCGGCTGAAAGAACCGCCGCATGGCTCGAATCGGAAGGAGTTCCGTTCCGCCTCGTATCCGAGGGAGAGGAGGCAGGAACTGTTGCGCTCGGTCGGGAGGTGATTTTCTATTCGCTCAAGGAGAACTATGGCTTTGCGAAAGGAAACAACATTGCCGTTTCATTGGCCATGCAGTCATCGCCTGACAGGCTCCTGCTGCTCAATAACGATACCGAGGTGGAACCCGATTTTCTGACACGTCTCGAAGAGTTCCAGCATGATAATCCCAAATACAAGGTGTTGACGCCGTTGATATTCTTCAACAGTGACAGAAATAAAATATGGAATGCAGGCGGCAAACTTTCAATGGGCTTCCGCAAATACTATTATGCGAATCAGGGACGTGAGGCGGTCAAGGAACCTCTCTATAAGCCGGTGACCTTCATTACTGGGTGCGCGCTCTATTTTTCTCCCGAGATTCTTGATGCAGACGGAAAAATACTTACCGAGAGGTTCTTCTTCGGCGAAGAGGATTTCGAATTCTCGATACGCATGAAGAGGTCAAGAGTGAAGATGGCATGCGTCATGCAGTCCGTAATATATCATAAGGTAGGTTCTTCGATAAACAAATCATTTGCACCCGGAAAGTTCTACATACACTATCTCAACCGCTTCATAGATGTCCGGCTTAATTATGGCGGACTCTTCTATAGTGTGTGGTCGGCGATATACAGACCTTATATGCGCCGTCTGCTCAAAGGACAGGGTTGTCCGCAGTGGTACCGTAAAAGTTTTCTTGGCCGTATATACCGCGATGCGAGCAGAAAGGATTGTGTCACGGCCAAGGACTTCAGGGAGGCTCTGCAAGGCGGATGGAGTGGTGTGGCCTGCCGGCCGTTACGTCTCCTTATAATGTCCGATTCGGCCAATGACCATACAAAGCGCTGGGTACGCGCAACTGCCGAAAGGGGAGTGGAGGTGATGCTCTTCAGTCTCAACGACAAGGACAAGGAGTTCTATGCTCAATTCGACAATGTGCATTTCTGCGGTTTCTCAATATTCTCGTCAATAAAGAACAAACGCAAGAACGGAGCCTTCGAGAAACTGCGTTATCTGAAGACAGTTTCGGCCTTGAAGAGATGTATAAAGGAGTTTCAACCCGACATCCTTCATGCACATTATGCTTCGAGCTATGGGCTTATAGGTTCGTTTGCAGGTTTCTCTCCCTATGTGATTTCCTTATGGGGGTCCGACGTATATAGCTTCCCGCGCGTCTCGCCGATACATAAGTATATATTGCGCCGCAACTTCAAGAAGGCTGACATGCTTCTTTCCACGAGCCACTGCATGGCAGACGAGGCATCGTTATATACAGACAAGAAACTGTTGATAACTCCATTCGGCATAGATGTCGAAAAGTTCGTGCCGATTCCACCGGCAAAGGAGCGCGACGAATATGTCGTGGCAACGGTGAAGAATCTTGCTCATGTATATGGCGTGGATACGTTGATAGAGGCTTTTGCCTTGGTCTGCAGGAGAATGGAGGGGAAGAACGTCAGGTTGCTTGTTGCCGGTGGCGGTGACATTGAAGGTCATAAGTCACTTTGCGTGGAGCTGGGCATTGCCGACAAGGTGACTTTCCTCGGAAAGATTCCGAACGAATCGGTTCCGTCATTGCTTGCAGATGTCGATGTCTTTGTGGCATTGTCACGCAAGGAGAGTTTCGGCGTTGCTGCTCTTGAGGCAATGTCATGCGGCAAGCCTGTAGTAGTTTCCGATGCTGACGGCTTCAAGGAGATAATAGAGGATACAAAGGACGGATTCATTGTCCCGAAGGAGAATCCTGAAGCTGCGGCTGAGAAGATAGTCCGGTTGCTCAGTGATAGGGAACTTATGGAGCGGATGGGCAGTGCGGCACGTGAGTCCGTTGTCGCCAAGTATTCTTGGAAAGTCTCGGTAGATACGATGATGGATGTGTATGACCGTATCCTGAGCAAAGGTTCCCGGTAAATCGCAGGAACAGTTGTTGATGAAAACTGTTGAAACGGGGCCGTTGGCAACATAATCACCTTGTTATCGCAGATGCCGTTAATGCGCCTGTTTGCTTAGGCATAGGTGTTACCATCTCTTCAGAAGGTATCTGCCTCTTTCGCTTTGCAGTATAAGTTGTTCGGCATCGAGTTTTTCAACCTTGAATGTGGTGGCTGTGTCATAGAGGAAGAACCTCGACAGTTCCCTTTCGGTAGCAATGATGTCCTCTTCGAGGAACTTGCGGAAACCGCTCATCTTGAGTGAGTTTCCACTGTATTCAAGGATGCCGAGGTATCTCAGCGGAAGTCCCTCTTCGTAGTTCTCGCTCACCTGTGCCATGTGCCTTTGGTATGAATAGTATATGTTCCGGGGATATACATCGGAATCGGGCAGTTCCACCTTCTGCAGTTGCCACATCCCGTCAAGGTCGCCGTTTATGTAAACCCTGTCGCATGATGCGAGTGCAACGGTCATTGCCGATAATATGAATAGTATTCTTTTCATCTCTTCTTACCAAAAAATGTGCCGAGGTGCGTGACTGTAACCATTATTCCGCAGTTCTCTCCAATGAAACTGCTCTTGTCGTAGCCGAATGAAACCGTACCGGCCCACCTGCCGTTGCGCGGCAGATACGAAACTTCTGCAAGTAACGATGTCGTGTACTTCTTGTCCTGGAATGGGTTCTGGTATGTTCCCTTGTGCTCGCTGTAGGTGTAGTTGAACCTGTAGGCAAGCGGAAAACTACCGCCTATGCGGCCGTTGATACCGATGTTGTGGGCTATGAGTCTGTTGCTGCGGAACTGCGTGCTTCCATTACTGTTATACTCGGGTGAAAAAACAAGAGGATTGCCTATGCCCATACCCCAGTGGTGCCATCCCGGGTAAATTCCGTGGTTATAGTAGTTGTCGAATCCGTCCATCTGCTCGTTGAAATACTTCGAAGGGTCGTGGTACAGTGCGCCGCTCTGGTCTTCTGTGGTAAGGTATTCATACCTTATGTTGCTTATGAAGGGCAGGAACCCCGATTTGTTCCTTATATTGAGTCCTACTTTTATGTCACGCCAGGGGTAGTATATGATTCTTCTCTTACCCTCTTTGTTCTGTTGGTATTCAATAAAGAAGAGTTGCGAGAAATCCTCGAACAGATGTTCCCCGTATATTCTTATGTCTAAAGGGCCTGCATGGTATGTGAAAGCCGCATGCCAGCTTCCGAGTTGGTTGCCCGATATGTTGGTCTGTTCAACCAGTGGCGTGTCTTCGCTGCCGCTCAAGGGGATGAACGCTTTGAAAAAGTCCATGGGGTCGTGCGGCATCGAGAGTTTCTTTCCTTCGCCGTGTGTGTAGATGTCACCGCCGAACTGGGTCTGCATCTCAAGTCCTCCGTCAAAGACAAGCGGGAAGCGCGAATGCTTTCCAATCTCTATGAATGCAGCCTTGCTGTGATAGAGTATGTTGTGTGCATAGTGCGTCTTGGGATTGGGGCGTGTGAATTCTTCCTGGTAGTTGCCGTCAGTGAACATACCGTATGCGATGTGTGCCCTTGCTTTCAGCCAGCCGTTTGTTCCGGGAATCTCTATGAAGTCCGGGATTTCTATCCTTATTTGCGGAATAGGGCGGCTGTTGCCGCTGTAGGTGAGTCCGCCTGTGCCAAGGCTGTTGAAATTGTTGCCGTGCAGCATTTTAAGAGTCTTGTCTTCATTGCCGGTCGCTTCATTCATGAAATGTTCCCCTTCGCTCCATCTCTCCTTGCTGCCGATGCTTAGAGTCAGCCATCTCCAACCGATGTCTGCGTATGCCTGCTGTAACATAAAGGGTGACTGCTGCCCGTATCCTGCAACGATGTCGGCCGTAATGTCATAATGGAAACTTTTATCTTTGCCGAACTCACCGCTGTAACTCATTCCGTAGCGTGCAAATCCGTTCATTCTGTCAACTGACGATATTGCATTTCTGTTGGCTGTGAACCAGAATGGTGCATGGCCCCCGTCCGCTGCAATAGCATTCATCTGTGCGTAGTAGCTCAATGTGCTGTTTTCCTGTGCCATGGTGCGCGCAGGAATTGTTGACAGAAAAAGGACGATGGCCATAATGCGGGTGAGCGAGAGGGTCTCTTTACCCCTTGCTTTCCACGTCATGGTCTCCTTTGCCTGATGGCTGTTGTCCGGTCTTTCTTTCATGGTTACCTATCAGTACGCGAAGGTACGTTTTTTTGTCGAGAATATGCCTCTCTCATGCTTGTTATTCTTTTATTTTTTCACTCTTTATTTGATGTATTGTTGTTTTCGATAGCTGCTATAGGAAAATTAGATAGTTGTATAATGTGAAAGAAAATTATAGATTGTAATTTTGTGCAAAATTTCAGAATTGTATTTTTACAGAGTATATCAATTCAATAAATCTATAAATTATGTTTAAAAATTTCCCGGGATACAAGGTTCTTGAGAAAATACAGAAGAACAAGTCCCACAAGAGAGAGAGAAAACTTCCTCTCAATGCAATAAAGTTTCTTTTTATTGCAACATTGTCATTGGTGGTTGCGTTGTTGCCGACTGATACTTTCGGTATCGAAGGTCTTACTGTCATTCACCAGCGCATCATCGGTCTTTTTGTTTTCGCAGCCCTCATGTGGCTTACCGAGACAATGCCCTCATGGGTGACCTCAATGATTGTGGTTACTGTCATGCTTTTCACGGTTTCTACCAGTGCGTTCAGTTTCCTCCGTCCTGCCGGCGGTGAAGGTCTTGTTCCTTTCAAGAGCATCTTCGCATGTTTCTCGAACCCGACAATCATGCTCTTCATCGGTGGATTCGTTCTTGCTATCGGTTTGACAAAGGTAAAGCTTGACGTCGCTCTTGCACGTGTGCTTCTCAAGCCTTTCGGTACGCGTTCTGAAATCGTACTGCTCGGTTTTATCCTCGTAACCGCAATATTTTCGGCTTTCGTGAGCAACACAGCGACTGCTGCCATGATGCTTGCGTTCCTTACACCGGTGCTGCGTTCACTCCCTGCTGACGGCAAGGGCCGTATCGCTCTCGCTTTGGCAATTCCCGTCGGTGCCAACCTCGGCGGTATGATGACACCTATCGGTACACCTCCGAACATGATTGCGCTCGATTACCTCTCATCACAGGGTATGGGTATCTCTTTCGTTGATTGGACTATCAAAATGGCTCCGTTCGTTATTGTTCTTCTTGTTCTTTCATGGTTGCTTCTCCGCTTCCTTTTCCCGTTCAAGCAGAAGAACATCAAGATTGAAATCGAGGGTGAAATCAAGTGGAACTACCAGACATGGTCAGTTGTCGCAGCGTTTGTTGTTACAATCTTCATGTGGATGTTCGGTACAGACCTTTGGGGACTTGACACGAATGTTGTGGCTATGATTCCTATCGCGATATTCTGTGCTACAGGTATCCTTACTCGCCGCGACCTTGAGGAAATCAACTGGAGCGTGCTCTGGATGGTTGGCGGTGGTTTCGCGCTCGGCGTTGCATTGAACTACACCAATGGTGTTGCACCGAGCTTGAGCGAACTCATTGTAAAATCAGTTCCGTTCAACGAGTTCTCACCGCTTGTAGTGATGATACTTGCAGGTCTCATCTGCTTCGGCTTCTCTAACTTCATTTCTCACTCAGCTGCAACATCACTTCTCGTTCCTGTATTGGGCGTGGTTGCATCTGGTATGACAGCAGAGTTGGCTCCATTGGGCGGTCCTCAGGCAATGTTGGTAGGTATTGCAATAGCATCTTCCGTATCTATGATACTTCCTATCAGTACACCTCCCAACGCCATTGCGCACTCAACTGGTTTCATACAGCAGAAGGATATGATGAAGGTCGGTATCGTCATCGGTCTCCTCGGTCTTGTTCTCGGTTATGCAATGTTGATTTTTATAGGTTTCTAAAAATCTTCATATAAATATAATCCGCCCCGCATCTGAATTGTGGGGCGGATTTATTATATTCGCAGAATTATTGAGCCTTTGTACCTATATGGAATTGCGACAACTTAAATATTTTGTAAAGAGTGCCGAATATCTCAATTTTTCGGTAGCGGCGAAACATCTCTACATTACGCAGAGCACTCTTTCGCAACAGATAAAACAACTTGAGTTTGAACTCGGATTTGAACTCTTCATCCGCAACAGCCGGCATATATCGCTGACTGAGGCAGGTGAGGAATTCCTGCCTTTTGCACGACGGACTATACAGGATGCCGAGGACGGAGTACAGCGTCTCTACGATTTACAGCATGTAAAGACAGGTGTGCTGAGAATCGGTGTATCATACAGTTTCAGTACTGTGCTCACCGAGGCATTGCTACGGTTTATGAAAGAGTTTCCGGGCATAAGGCTCGAGGTGTTCTACAAGACTGTCGATGAACTTATGGTTCTTCTTCGCGAACACAAGGTGGATCTTGTCCTCTCATACAAACCTCTTTACGATGCGCCTGATGTCGATTCAATGTCGCTTTTCGAGAATACACTGGCATTGGTAGTGAGCAATGAGGACCCACTTTCATTACGCAAGAATATAAAGTTGCAGGAACTTGCAGGGAAGCCGCTTGTCCTTCCGTCCAAAGGGTTACAGGCACGTACGATGCTTGAAAAACTGCTTGACGAGAATAGGGTGGAGCTCCATTCCAATCTGGAACTGAACGAGACGAATATACTTCTGCAACTGGTTGCCTCGGGCAACTATTCGACAATCCTTTCCACCTCGGCTGTCTTCGGCAAAGCGCGGTTCAAGGCTATACCTCTTGACGAACCGGGGAATGTAATGGAGGCATCACTCTTGCGTCTCAAAGGCTCATATTACAAGAATGCAGCCAAGGAGTTCATCAATATACTTCTGAATACTGAGGCTGTAAAACGACGTCTTATTGATTTATAACGAATATCACCGCCGAATATGAAAAAACGATATATTTTCTTGTTCTCTTTGCTGTTCTTCTCCTCTTCTGCGATGTCGCAGGAGAATAGCGTGGCTCTTGACAGTAAGGCCATTGCCTGGTATTTCACAGCTTCGCTCAATGGAGAATCAGCAGAGTTCGGAACTGATTCTGCCATTCCGTCGGAACTTGTCTCCGGGACAAGGGAACAGATATGGTCTCTGTGGCATGATGCCGTTGACGGTTTCGATGAGGAGAAACTGGTGTCTCTCGATATTCTCGGGAATAGGAACAGCGGCTCTTGGGAATTGCCTTCGGAACTGGAACCCAATGCAATAATGCCCTACTACTGGGGCTGCAATGTCTATCCCAGTGTCGATTATGATGTGAAATATCCGCTATTTCTTTATATGCACGGTTCCGGCAACAAGGACGAGGAGTGGGAGACCGGCATAGGATTATCGTTGCGACGTTTCTATAGTCCTGGAATATATTTCGTTCCGCAGATACCCAACGGATACGGCGATTATTATCGCTGGGCCATACAGAGCAAACAGTGGGCGTGGGAAAAGCTCTTGCGTCTTGCTTTTCTTGACAAGAATATCGATGCGAACAGAATATATTTCTTCGGAATATCGGAGGGTGGCTACGGCAGCCAGCGTCTTGCCTCGTTCTATGCCGATTACCTTGCCGGTGCAGGGCCCATGGCCGGTGGCGAGCCTTTGAAGAACGCGCCGATGGAAAACGTGGCGAATATAGCATTCTCTTTGCGTACAGGTGCGCTTGACGATGCTTTCGGCAGGAATATCCTGACACAGAAAGCTTTGGAGGTCGCCGATGAGTTGCAGAAGGAGCATCCCGGTTATTATAACCACTATATCGAGGTCATTGAGGGTTATGGGCACAGTATCGATTACAGTCCGACGACACCCTGGCTTGCGCAGTTCAGCCGCGACCCGCATCCCGACTACTTTTTCTGGGAGAATTATGAGATGTACGGACGATACCGTGAGGGCTTCTACAATCTGCGTGTTCTGGAGAATACTACTACGAGTTCTGTAGCACGTGCATGCTATGAGATGACGAGAGAGGGTAATACGGTCAATCTCAATGCGAAGATTGTCAATTATTCTACTTCATATACCCAGGGTGGAATCGCGATGTTCTTCAAAAAGAGGTACAGCAATGCCACCAGGGGAAAGGTCAGAATATATCTTAATGAGGAGGAGTTTGACCTGTCGCAGCCGGTGAAAGTTTTGCTCAACGGCACGGAGATATTCAACGGCATGGTAGGCACGAGTGTAAAGGCAATGGTCGAGAGCTGTGCATTCTTTTATGATCCTGAACGTCTTTTTCCTGCTTCGCTCGATGTGGATATCGCAAAGAAGAGCGCGTATCCGACCTCTATCAGCAGTCCGGTTGCCGGAGCGGACAGCAATTCCGTTTCCAAGGTCTATGACCTGCAGGGCAGGGAGGTGTCCGCACCGTTGCAAAAGGGCCTATATATTAAGGATGGCAAGAAGGTGATTATGGATTGAGAAGATATCTGAAATAGAGCAAGCGGGCAGAATCAATTCTGCCCGCTTGCTCTATTCTTTATTCTTCAACTTCTATGACTGCATTCTTTTCTACTTTCTGCGGAAGTATTTCGCCTTTCAAGTAAAGCTTTGTCATTTCGGTCTTTGCATTGCTGTGTATCGTGACGCTTGTCCTGAACTTGCGCGGAGATTTGTTCTCGGCGTTGTATGTCACGAATATCGTGTCAGACTCACCGGGCTTGATGCCACGGGTTGGGTATCTTTTCCCTGTACAACTGCATGATGTTATTATCTGGTGTATGTAAAGGTTGGCATCTCCCGTGTTCTTGAATATGAAGAAACACTCCTTGACTGGGCTGTCGGCACCTATTTTGCCGAGATCTATGGTTGTTTTGTCAAATTTTATTTCAGGTTTGTTGTCGCTCTGCGCATTTGCGCCGAATGCTGCAATCAATACAAGAATAAGCAAAAATGTCTTTTTCATAATATATGATTTTATCTAACTTTATTGCAAAGTTATCATTTTTTACCTTATTTATCAGGAAATATACCTTTTTTAACCTCTCTTCACCTGTTTTACACCTTTAATAGCTTCAATCTTCTCAATAAGCCTGTTGAGTTTCATGTTGCCGTTTATGAGAAGTGAGAGTGTGCCCGAGAAGAGCGTGTCGTGCGACTCTATGTTTATTCCTCGCATCGTAACGTCCTTCTCCTGCGATATCACAGAGGTGATATTGTTCACTATCGATATGTCGTCGTGTCCTACAATACGCAGTGCTATCGGGAACATGGCGTTGCTGCCCTCCATGTCGCTCCATCGCGCCTCTATTACGCGGTAGGGGTATCGTTCAATGAGCTGGCGCGCATTGGTGCAGTCTTTCCTGTGTATGGAAATTCCTCCGTTTATGGTCACGAACCCGAATATCTCGTCACCGAATACCGGTGAACAGCAACGGGCGAACTTGTAATCCACTCCCTTGAGGTTGCGTTCTATGACAAGCACGTCCGATGAACCTTTGGTCTCCTTTTCGCTGATAAATGTGAAGTTGTCCGCGCTTCGTGACTGCTCGCCATTCTCCGGGTTCAGTATGGCCTGGTATTTCTTCAGTATGTCGGCCATGTCTATCGTGCCGTCTGCCACATTCTGGTAGAAGTCTGTCAAACGCTTGAATCCCATTTTGCGTATCAGGTGGTCCATTATGGATTCGTCGAACTCTATCTTGTGGTTCTTCAGTTTGCGCACGACGGCTTCACGGCCCATGTCGGCCTGTCTTGCGACAATTTCCTTCATGGCCTGACGTATTTTGCTCCTTGCACGTCCGGTCTGCGCTATGTTCAGCCATGCCTGTTTCGGAGTCTGGCTGTTCGATGTTATTATCTCCACCTGGTCACCGTTGTTCAGGGTGTGTCTTATCGGCACGTTGCGTCCGTTGACCAGTGCGCCCGTACACCTGCATCCAAGTCCTGTATGGATACTGAAAGCAAAATCCAATACGGTCGCCCCCTTCGGGAGTCGGTAAAGGTCGCCCTTGGGGGTGAAGATGAAAATCTCATCCTTGTAGAGCTCCATTTTGAACTTGTTGTCAGTGATGTTCTCCTCGCTCATGTTTTCCAACGTGTCGCGTATCGATGCAAGAAGGTTGTCAAGCCCCTTTTCGCTCTGTACTCCCTTGTATCTCCAGTGTGCGGCAAGACCGTGCTCGGCGACGGCATCCATACGCTCTGTACGTATCTGCACCTCCACCCAGCGGCCTTCGGGTCCCATTACTGTCGTGTGAAGTGATTCGTAGCCGTTGCTTTTGGGAACTGAGAGCCAGTCGCGCAGACGGTGCGGGTTGGGCGTGTACATGTCTGCAACGATGGAATATACCTGCCAGCATTCGCTCTTCTCGTTCTGCGGTTCGCTGTCGATTATGATGCGTATGGCAAAGAGGTCGTATATCTGTTCGAACGGCCTCTGCTGTTTCTTCATCTTCTGCCAAATGGAATTGATGGATTTTGTGCGTCCTTTAATGCGGTATTTCAGGTGCGGAAGCATCTTGAGCTGTCTCTCTATGGGCTTGATGAACGATGCCATGTAGTCCTCGCGTGAGGCTGCCGTCTCTTCAAGCTTGCGGTTCAGCTCTGCATAAACTTCGCTTTCTGTATATCTCATTGCAAGGTCCTCCATCTCCGATTTCAGTTTGTAGAAACCGAGCTTGTGCGCAAGCGGTATATAGAGTTTCGATGCTTCGCGTGCAACCATCTTCCGTGCTTCGGCATCGTCGTGGCTGAACAGTGCGCGCAACAGTACCAGTCGGCTGGCAATCATTATGAGTATCACTCTCATGTCGTTGGTGAACGAGAGCAGCAGGTTCCTGAAGTTTTCGGTCTCTATGGTCGGGCTCTTTGCATAAAGCGAGTTTATCTGTGCCAGGTTGGTCAGTATCTTTGCCGTGTTCTCGCCGAATTCCGCTTTTACTTCATCAATGGTTGCTGTTCCTGCCTGTATGCAGCGGTTTAGCAGTATGCTTGCGACAATCTCGTGTTGGTATCCTATCTCATGTCCCACAAGCAGCGCGGTCTGCATGTCGTTCACTATAGGGTTGAAACCAAGTGAATCGCGCATGATTTTCCCGGTTTCAATGGCAAGCTGTATCTTTTGCCTTATGAAACGGAATTTATTTGCCTTGAAGGTTCCCTCTATGTTTTTTGCGAGTTCTCTTGCAAGTCTTGTGATCTTATCTCTCTCCTCTTCTCTGAATTTCAAAATCTCCTCCATACTCATCATTTATGAATTCTGTTGCGAATACTCTTGTTATTGCAAAAGACACTTCCGGGAAATGTACTGTTCCGGAAGTGTCTTTTATTCATATACTGTTCCGGTGTGTTACCAGAACCATCCTTTTTTTCTTTTGGTGTGGGTCTCTTCGCTATTGGAATAGATCTCGCTCCATTTCTTTCCTTCCGTAATCACCTTGTATATCGTTCCCCAGTCGGGTATGCCGCCAAGGTTGCGGTCATCAATGAACAGTTCTGCATTTATTTTGCAATATCCCCCTTCGTTATCTACATTCTCTTCGGGGAAGTTTTTGTTCACTGCATAGAACTCTACACCGCGTTCTTTACACCAATTGACTGCCTCTTCCAGCAGTTCTCCGCGGCGGACAGTCCACAGGATAATCTGGTGACGCTGTTCGGCAAGCAAGCGTAGCGTCGATGTAGCAAAAGGAATTTCCTTGCCTATTTCCGGGTATTTGTGTTCAACGATTGTTCCGTCGAAATCTACTGCTATAATCATGGTTGTGAATTGTCTTGGGTGTTCCTATTTTGCGAATGTAGTGATAATTTTTAAAAATCAGCCAATCATCCTGCAAAAGTTTGCCCAAAATGACATTTTTCCTATATAAGGTTCTCGAAAACAATGGCGACGCCTACAGTCATCGCACCGGCTACGGCTACCGAAAGACTGCTCATTGCTCCCTCAATCTTTCCAATTTCCATAGCCTTCGCTGTTCCCATGACATGCGATGCGGTACCAATGGCTACCCCTTTGGCAACAGGATGCTTTATCCTCAACATGCGGCATATGCCGTCACTGGCAATGTTGCCGAAAAGCCCGGTCATTATTATGGCCGTGACTGTAATTGCAACGTATCCGTTAAGTTCTTCCGAAAGTCCTATCCCTATTGCGGTAGTTATCGATTTCGGCAGCAATGTAACGTACTCTGTATGTGTGAGCCTGAAGAGCAGTGACATCGCCAGTATCGTTACCGCGCTCGTTACCACTCCCGAAGCTATGCCTACCATTATGGCAGTAAAGTTCCTTTTGAGTGCCGCCAACTGTTCGTATAGCGGTATTGCCAGTGCCACGGTTGCCGGTGTGAGCAGATAGCTGAGGTATTTTGCACCGTTTTCATAGCTTTTGTATTCAATGTCGAGCACAAGCAGTGTCGCAATGGTCATTGTAATGGATATCAGCAGCGGGTTGAATATGAAGATGTTGAATTTCTTCTTTATGATTGTGCCTATTAGGTATGTCCCTATGCTTATACCTACGCCGAAGAAGAGTGAATTACCTAACAGTTCCTTCATTTTTTATCCTCCTTTTCCTTCTTCTTTATAATGAACTGCGTTATGTGTCCCGATGCTGCGATTACCGTCACGGTAGAGACGAGCGTTATGGCTATGAGTGCAGTAAGGAACCCTTGCATGGTCTCCCAGGAGTCGAGCAACCCTACTGCTGCCGGAACGAACATGACTGGCAACATCGATATGAGGAACATGCCGGCCTCCTTCACGGCCGACACCTTTATGACCCCTGTACAGAGTGCCGTGAAAAGGATTGCCATTCCGTATATGCTTGCCGGTACTGGCAGGGGGATGAGTCTGTTGAGCAGCTCACCCGCAAGCGATATTGCAAGAATAATCTCAAACTGTATAATGTATTTCATCGGTGTGTCTTTTGCTTTTGCAAAAGTAGTATTTTAATTCCTAACAGGGTATAAGCAGGTAATGAAAATTCTCTGTTATTGAATGTCAGGCAGAGAATATGTAAGCAGTGAAGCCGTACCACTGGCACGGCTTCACATTGGATAATGTACTCGATTTTAATATATAATGTTATTTTTTGACCACTTCGTATTCGGTCATCGGTTCAAACGTATAAGGTATATAGTTGTAAACGCGGTAAAGTGCTATACTGCCCGAATCGGTAGAGTAGAGCTCAACCTTTACGGGAAGGTCGCAGTTCTCGCTTCCTTTTTCCTTGATTTTGTCTGTTTCGCCCTTACGGAGCATGTCGATGATGCTGTATTTCTCTTTGCTGTCAAAATAGAGAATCTGCATCTTCATCTCCTCTTCCGACGGAGTGTGGATGTATATCTTGTCGGTTGAGAAGAATTTTGCTATACCGTAAATGAAAAGCATTGTGGATATGAAGATAAGCGGCATCTTGAAATCGCTTCCGTTTTCAAAACAGAGCGATACTCCAATGACGGCTATAGCGGCCACGAATGCGATGAATGATGTTACGGGTGTCTTTTTGCTTGTCTTAATCTGGTTTGCTTCGAGCAATACTTTGTTTAATTCTGTATCCATAATTTTTTGTATGTCCTTATTTGTTGTATAACGAAATCTTTTTCAGCCGCTATGCACGGCTGTAAGGTAAGGGGATACCCTTTCCTTGCGTGGCATTCGCCACAATGTCATAAAACCGAACGTACGCTAAATTATGATGTGCCGTATGGCATAGATATAGTACCCCCTGCTATGGCGTGCTGTAGATATCGCAATGTGACTCTCCTTCAGCCGGTGCCTTTGCTTGCTGCCTGAAATGTCGTCAGGCATCGGTGCAAGACGCCAATGCTCCTGTATTACTTTCGTAGGGCGCAGCTGTTGCGGGCGTACTATGTTCGTGGATGCATGTTGCGGAACTTCAAAACGGCATTCCTGAAGATTCTTTGCCAGTTCAAGAATGTTCAGCAGCAGCTTGTTCTCGACCTTGCAGCACTCCTCTCTGCCGGCGTTGCCGCACTGTACGACCCTATTCTCCCCCGAAGCATTGAGAGAGAACAGCAGAGAAATGAGTATGACTGTCAGGAATCTCATCTTGATTCTGTCAATGAATTATGTTTTTTGTCCTAAAACTGTGTAAGGAACACAAAGATAGTAATTAATTTGATATAATGAAAATTCTAATCGGTTGCCGATGTTTTGCAGACGTTCTCAAAAAGTGTATCTTTGCATTCCGAAACAGAATCACGGGGGATTCCCGCCATATTGCAATGAAAGTAACAGTTATACAACAGGATATTGTCTGGAAGAATGTTCCGGCAAACATAAGCCGCATAAAGAGGCTCATAGCATCGGCCGAGCGTTCCGATGTTTATCTTCTTCCCGAGATGTGCACCACTGGCTTCTGTATGCAGCCCCGGGGCGTTGCCGAAGAACATTGCGGTGAAACCGTTCAGGTTATACTTGGCCTTGCCAAGGAGTACGATGCGGCATTCGCTCTTCCTGTAATGACACACGAAGAGGGGAAGTATTATAACCGCATGTATTTCATCACGCCCGAAGGTGTAAAGGGCACGTATGACAAAAGGAATCTTTTCGAGTACAGTGGCGAGGACAAGGTCTTTGAACCGGGTGATGGTAAGGTTATATGGGAGTGGCGCGGAATACGCATCCGTCCTGCAATATGCTATGATCTCCGTTTTCCGGTTTATCTCTATAACCGTGCTGAATATGATTTGCTTCTCATTGCCGCCAATTTCCCCGATAGCCGTCTGCTTGCCTGGGATACTCTTGTGCGCGCCCGTGCGATTGAGAACATGTGTTATGTGGCTGCGGCTAACAGGGTGGGAAGCGACGAGTACGGTACATACAAGGGGCATAGCGTAATACTGAACCCTTATGGAATGACCATTGCCAAATGCCGTTCCAACAGGCAGGGCAGTGCAACGGCAACGCTTGATGACGGGATGATAGAGAAACTGCGTGTGATGACACTGCTGAACAAGTGACTTTGATATAATGATGGCGCCCCTATGTTACTATCGAGCCGCCATCTTCTATTGCAGAATTCTGTCATTCAATAACAATATTCCTGCTTGTCTTGTTCTCAGGTGCGGTTGATTTCTTGGGAATCCTGATGCATAGCACGCCATGCTTTACTTTGGCCTCAATCTTTGCGGTATCGGCATTGTCCGGCATGATGAGAGTCTGCTGGAACTTGGTATATGAAAATTCCCTACGCAGGTAGCGGCCCTTAGTCTCGCAATTTTCGTCATCACATTTCTTTTCTTCAGCTTTGTTGCAGCATTCGCCCTCCTTGCAGTTGCAGTCCTTTTCCATTGTTATGGTAAGGTCGTTGTCACTGTCGATGTTTATCCTGAAGTCTTCCTTGCGCATTCCGGCAGCGGCAACCTCTACCTTGTACTCCTTTTCGGTCTCGAATACGTTGATTGCGGGTGCTGTCGCACTGTTTCTTACGATGATGTCACTGTTGAAGAAATCGTTGAAGATGCTGGGGACCCAATGATGTCCCTCACGTTTCATAAGCATACTCATAGTATCTGTTATTAATTGTTATACAAAAGGAACGGACCGCCGCCTGCTTCGGTAATAACGGCCCCGATATGATGCAGGTGTTGGCCGGGCCGCAGTCTCTCGTCGAGTGACTTATTGAATACCGGCGGCGCGCGGTTGCCGTTCTTGACTATATAATGGAATGTATGCCTTTAAGGTTTACGCTTTATGATTATTTAATGGTAAAAAAAAGTGCAGTACCTCGAGGTACTGCACTTTTTAAAATATTATCATTTGTCTCATAGTCCGCGGTTGCGCAACAGGGCGTCGGTCTTCGGTTCACGTCCGCGGAAGTTGCGGTACATTATCATACCGTCGTCTATTCCTCCGGGGGTGAGGATATATTTGCGGAATTTTTCTGCAACCTCGGCGTTGAATATGTCGCCTGTCTCCTTGAACGCATCGAAAGCATCAGCATCGAGAACTTCGGCCCACATGTAGCTGTAATATCCGGCTGTGTAGCCTCCTCCCATCGTGTGGCTGAAGTTGGTCATGCGGTAGCGTGGCAGTATCTGCGAGGGTATTCCGCGCTCGGCGAGCTTTTCAGCTTCGAACTCCATTACGTTGAGCCCGGCCGGAATCTCCGTAAGGACATGCAGGTCCATGTCGCTGAGCGATGCTGCTATGTACTCTACTGTGGCAAAGCCCTGGCCGTACTTCGCGCTCTCCTGAATCTTGTTGACAAGTTCCATGGGAATTGTCTCTCCTGTCTTGTAGTGCTTGGCATATACGGCAAGTACTTCAGGCGCGAATGCCCAGTGTTCGTTTATCTGTGAAGGAAGCTCTACAAAGTCTCGCTCTACACCGCTTGCACCGCTGTAGCGTACGTCGCGCATGAAGTTGTGCAGTGCATGGCCGAATTCGTGGAACATCGTCTCCACGTTGTCAATGCTCTGCAGTGCATAGCCTTCGCTGTTGGGCAGTGTCATGTTGCAGCTGTTCACAACTACGGGAATGACACGCTTGCCGTCCTTGTAGCTTTGGGGGCGGAACGATGTACACCATGCTCCTGCACGCTTGCTCTCGCGGGGGAAGTTGTCGCTGTAGAATATCGCAAGGGTCGTGCCGTCCTTGTCAATGACTTCATAGGCCTTTGCCGTGGGTTCGTATGAGGGCACCTGTGCCGTTACCTCTTTGAATGTGATGCCATAGAGTTTGTTGGCTACGTGGAAGATACCCTGCATTACATTGTTTATCTCAAGATACTGGCGTATCTCCTCCTCATCAACCGCGAATTTTGCTCTCTTTGCCTTGTCAAGATAGTACATGTAGTCCCATCCGGCCGGTTCGAAGTCGTGTCCCTCCTTGCGTATCTCGGCGCGGATGTCGTCAAGTTCTTCGTTGGCTTTGGCAACTGCCGGGGTCCACACCTGCATAAGCAGGTCATATACGGCAGCAGGGGTGCTTGCCATGCGGTTCTCGAGTGCCATTTCGGCATAGTTGTTGAATCCCATGAGTTTTGCCTTTTCGAGACGGAGTGTCACGAGTCTTGTGCATATCTCCTTACTGTCGTACTCGTTGCCACGGTTTCCGCGGTTATAGTATGCCTCATATACCTTGCGGCGAAGTTCGCGGTTCTCGCAATATTGCAGCACCGGGTTGCAACTCGGACGCTGCATGTTGAACATCCATTTGCCGGGCTGTCCGTTCGCTTCGGCCATTTTTGCCGCCGCGTCGATGTTCGCCTGCGAAAGACCTTTCAGCTCGTCAATGCTCTCTGCGATGACGAAAGTGTTGTTCGTTTCGTACAGCAGATTCTGGGAAAATTCAAGTTGCAGCATTGAAATCTCCTTGTTGAGTTCGCGCAGCCTTGACTTCTGGGCATCGCTGAGCTCGGCGCCGCTGTTTACGAAACGGTCATATATGTTATCAAGAATCTTCTTTTCCTCGGCTGTCAGTTTTAGGTTGCTCTTGTTGTCATAAACAGCCTTAACGCGTGCGAAAAGTTTATCGTTCAGGTAGATGTCGTCTCCGTGTGCCGAGAACAGCGGTGACATCTCCTTCTGCAATGCGCGCATTTCCTCTGTTGAGTTGCTGCTCGATAAAGGGCTGAATGTTCCACGTACTTTTGTCAGTAGCTTGCCACTCTGGTCAAGTGCTACAATTGTGTTCTCGAACGTGGGTGCGTCGCCATTAGCTGTAATTGCCGCGATTTCGGCTTTCTGTTCTTCCATTCCGCGCAACATACCTTCGCGATAGTTGTCAATAGTTATCTCTGAGAATGGGGCAATGCCATACGGAGTGTCGAACTCGTTGAGCAACGGGTTGCTACTCTTCTGTGTCGCGCATCCGCATATTGCCAATGATAGTGCTGTCATTAGAATTGTTGTTTTGAATTTCATAAATTATGGGTTTGTGTTTTGGTTGTTTGTATGTGGCTCCGTGCGACCTGTCGATGCCAGTGTTGTCAAAGGTTCAAGTTCTTACCTTTGACCCTTCAGTTTTTGCCTTTGACTTTCGCCACGCCCTCAATCTCAATGAGAAGCTCGGGGCGGCAAACATCGGCAACAAGATAGTGCTTGGCAGGGGCGGGGTAGTGCTGTTGCATGAATTGCTGCACGGCGGGAATCTCCTCCTTTCGCTTCACATAGATGCGAAGCATCTCATATTCCGAGCCATTGTTGGTTACCGGGATATTCTCCTTTGAAACAAGCTGGTTCATGATTTCCATGGTTTCGGCAGCCTGTTCCACGGTGTTGTCGCTGAAGTTGCTTACTTCGCCTTTTATGGCAGCAGTTCCCGAGATGAATAGTGTGTCACCGAGCAGTCGTGCGCGTTCGAACTTCGGTGTCGTGCGCTCCTGCAACTCATCCATAACCTTGCCGTCAAGAACCTTTTGAGAATAGCTGTGTGCGGCAATCTGCAAAGGGTTGTCAATGGGCTTGTTTGCCACACCGCACTCCTTTATGGCGCACAGCTCTACCATTATGCCGCCGGCACTGGTGCCTATTCCTGTTGCTGCTGGGTAGCCGTTATTCCATTCGCATGTGCCGTAGAAAATGGAACGGGCATCGTTGAATTCCTGATAGTTCTGGCTACCTTCCTTGCCGTCCGTGATGTACTGGATATAGTTCCACTGACGGTAAATGTCGCTCGGCAGAAAACCGTTCCTTTGCAGAATATCGCCTATGATGCCGAAAATCTCATTGGACTGTTCAAAAGCACTCTTTGAAACATCACTCGGGACAATGCCGTTGGTAATTATCTCCTTGCATTTTCCGTTGGATAGCAGAACATAGTTCGAATGGCGTTCTATTTCGGCATTCTCCCCGTTTAGGTATGTGGCCTCCGCCGTAAGTCTGCCGTTAGCAGGTTGCTGCGCAATGTAACTCATCAGCGGTGTGTGCCCGGGGAAGAACTCCTCGACGGTAGTATGCAGTGTGTCAAGGATGTTGAGATACTCCTTGTCGTCGGCTGCATGATGAAAAAACGTAATTTTCAGCAACCCGGCAACATTTGCTTGGGACAGTATGTCGCAGCACATCTCCTTCAATGTGCCCTTATTTCTTGCCTCTATGATTCTTTGCGTTTTGCCGAACATGGTGGTTTTTTTCATTGCAACCGCGAAAATACTAAAAAATGCTGAAAAAAACGTCATGCTGCATGGAATAATGCAACATGACTTCCAAAGTTCTGTCTGTCGGCTGAAATCTGCTTTCAAGCAAGTTTGAACCTGATGCGTAGCGTTCCGTTCTCGTAGCTGTGGCTAATGATGCGGAATGTGCCAATTTCTCTTGTGTTCCCGACGTGCGTACCAATGCAGGCGCAGATGTCGTAGTCGCCCACGCGTATAATGCGCAGCGTCTCGCTCGCGTCGGCAGGTAACTTTCCAAGGTCAACCCCGGCCGGTACGTTGTCGCGTGTCACAAATTCCGCCGTCACCGGCAATTGCTTTGCTATTACATCATTCACTTGCTGTTCAATGGCTGCAATTTGTTCATCTGTAGGCGCATAGGGCAACGTGTAGTCGCACTTGCTCTTCTTGCGCTCAATGTGTGCATTGCGGCTCCTCTCGCACCCGAACATCCTTACCATCGTCTGGTTGAGAATGTGCTCGGCTGTGTGCATAGGTGCGATTGACATATCCTGAAACTTTGCAGCAGGTTGGTTTATTTCCATAATTGTCTATTAATGTTTATTAGTGATTTTGCCCTTTTATGCATATGTTGATACTCTTGCGTTTCAGTGGAGGACATAATTAAATATTATCTGTTCTGAATTGTTTTTATGATGGTTATTTCAACTTTTTTGTAAATGGAAATAAATATCGTGGTAAGTATGATGTTTAAGGCAAAGTAGAGGATAAAATGTATGTCGTTGCTCGGTATTAACCACATTATAGGAATGTTCAGTATGTAATACAATAAACTGTTCTTGCCAATATATATCAACCACTGTGGGTAATATTTCCTTATTTTTATGGCATTGACTATTATTGTTGCAAAAGCAAGGTTCCCCAATATTTGTATAGGAGCGGATATTATGCAGTTGATTATACACAAATAGTATATGGTGAAGACCAATATTGCTGTGAGTATATATTGTTTTTTGAATATTGGATGTATAGTGTGAATTGCTCCTAATACAAAACATAGGTTTGATATATACCAGTAACCGCTTGCTTGACATAAATATAATGTGGCTACAAGTGCGGTTTGTGTGAGAATAATATATGTAAGTTTTTTCTTTGTTGATATTGTTGATTTGAACAGAAGGAATGTAGTGATATAGTCAAAGAGTATTACTTTGATAAACCAAATATCTGTTCCTTCCGGAAGATTTAACTTTAAGATATTATAGTGGTCAATTGTAATATCATTGTATGATGATGTCTGTGGTAGTAATATGGAATTTATAATATAAACAACCAAAACAGGGGTTATAATCTTTCTTATATGTGTCAGAAGATTTCTGGTCGTCTGTTTCGTTTTATCTTTTGATAATGAATTTGTTATACCATACCCTGACATAAAGAAAAAAATGCTGCAACCCAGTGTTCCAAACATTGGAATCAGTAGAGCTCTTGAAAGGGATGATTCATAGCACTGATATTCGTTGATGGAGTGAACAAACATTATCAAAAGCATTGCTATACCGCGTATGGCATATCCTTGATCGTATGAGATTGTTTGTGGTGTGTCAGGCTCAATGGTGCGCATCGTAGGGGACTCTTGTTTATCGTGGTCGTTCAGTTGAGGTGTTTTGTACCCATAGCTGTTTTGTTGATACTGCGAAGATAAAATAAAAAGTTAGAATAACATAGATGTGATTGGACTTCAGCTTTTTATAAGATTTTGTTTGAGGTTGTTTAATTGTGGGGTATCGGTTGTCATTGGTTCTGTAGGTGTGTTTAATTTTTTAATTATTTCCATGTGGAAATGCTAAGGAAGTGCCATTTTGTTATAATTGTAATTATTGCTTAATTAAAAGCAAACTCATTTGTATCAAATATAAGGATGAAATCTTCACTTTTCGCAATTCGTTTTAAAAGTTCTTTGTTGAAATTTCCATTCATTAGGTCGCCCATATCAAAACAGAACCTTCTTCAATAATTACAAATACATCTTTTGCGTTATCAATATAGTATAACAATTGTACATTGAAGTTGTCGTTTCTCATCTCTTCAAGGTCAAAAAACGTGGAAAACCCTCGTGTGGTCAATCGATAGTACAGATTATTGGCAGTCATGTATTAACAAAGATGCTATATTGGACGTCTGTAATGCAAAAATAATTAATTATTTTGAGTAGTACAAAAAGCGTGAAATGTCTTATTTATCATTTTTACCAGTGTTTTTTCAACACTGTTGGATTATTTTCCAGTTCTTCATTTTCCCAGAATCAATATTCCAATTATCGGTGCTAAATTACTGAATTTGTTTGAACTCCCAAAGATAATTTTGCATATAGGATGGATTTATATATTTTTGCATTAATACTTTTTAGGAAAAGAAATGAAACAAATTGAATCTCGGAAATATACGTTCAATAAATCTACTTTAACTGTTAGATTCGGAAATATTCTGGAATCGAAAGCGGAGGTGGTTGTCAGTTCCGATGACTGCGATTTGAACATGGGGGGCGGAGTTTCGCGTGCCATCCTGGGTGCGGCCGGCAATGCAATAGCAATTGATGCCCATAAAATGGTACCGGTTCCTCTTGGTGATGTGGTAGTTACGAGTGCCGGTAATATGCAACACCAGAAATATGTTTTTCATTGCATTACGATAGACAAAAAACGCAGGATGCAGATACGCGCTTGCCAAGTAACCGAGGAGGATGTGCTGGATTATCTTCTTCAGCATGCAGTTGACAAATGTTTCCAACTGATGCAGGCTATGGAGGTGACGTCCATTGCCTTCCCGGCTTTAGGTGCCGGCTCTGCGCGTATCCCGATCAAGACGGTTATTGAACAGATGTCGTTGGCCATAGCGCGTAATCTCGGGAATACTAACAAGACATTTGATGTGGAACTCTTTATATACGATATATATAATTTGTATTCCGAGTCTGATTACATCTCTCTTTTTGAGAATCTTGCGGCAAAAGCGGCTTTGGTTGAATACAAGAGATGTCTTGCAACAGAGGATGCTGGTACAGAGGTCTATTCTGCCAACAAGAGTGTTTCTCTTCCAACCCGTGATTCAATGAAACACCACGTGTTCATCAGTTATTCACGGAAAGACAAGGATGTTGCCGATTATATATGCGATATGTTGAAAGAGAACGGAATTGAATATTGGATAGACAAGGAGGGTGTTTATAGCAGTTTCAATTATAAAGAACTGATTGTTGATGCCATAGATGTTTCAAAAGCTGTAATATTTATCAGTTCTGAAAGTTCCAACAATTCCATTAATGTGATTCGTGAGATAGGATATGCCGTTAATATGAATAAGCCGATTCTTCCTGTTTTGATTGACGATGCACCGTACGCCAAGAGTATCCGTCTCGATATCTCCGATATTGACCAGATAGATTTTAAGAATCCTGTTGTGTCGGGCAAGAAACTTGTAACCAGCCTTATGTATGTCGTGAACAAATAAGACATGGAATTACAGCGGACAATTATGTGACAATTCTTTGAACCCTTGAAATGAACAATGCCGACAACAATATATGGATATTTCTTTCTCATTCGAACAAGGATTATGAGAAGGTGCGCCAGGTAAGAAATATGCTTGAGGAACAGAATTTGAGACCTTTGATGTTCTTCCTCCAGTGTCTCAATGATGAAGATGAAATAGATGACCTGATAAGGCGCGAGATAGATTGTCGCACGCGTTTCATATTGTGCGACAGCGAAGAGGCCCGTAAGTCAAAGTGGGTGCAAAAAGAGGTCGAGTATATAAAGTCAAAAGACCGTATGTGCGAGATTGTCGATTTGAACAAACCAATGGAGGTTATCGAGCAAACTTTACTACAGTTCGTCAAAAAAACAAGAATTTTTGTCTCATACAACAGGGAGGAAGTGTCTTTGGCGAAAGAATTTGCGACAAGAATCGACAAGTATGAATTTTCTGTATATATGGATATGTTATGGGACGAATCGCAAGTGTATCATCAGGATTACACAAACGAAACTGTCAAGAATCTTGATTCATCTACGAGGGATGGTGTCGTTGTCGCTTTTGTCAACGAGAGAATATTCACTTCGCCCGATGATGCTCTGGGTAGTTGCCGCTACGAATTGTTAAGGGCCATAGAACTCTCGGAACGTCAAGGTACCGACAAACCCAATATAATCCTCTTTGTCAAAAACGACAACATGATAAGCCGCATCTCTGAAGATCCGTCGCTTGCCCCTCTTGGCAAAGCTGTTATTAAATCGCTTGATGGTATTGATAAAAAATGTGATTCAGCCATTGAAACTGTTCTCTATCAATTATTGCCTGTAGGCTCTATAATATCTCAAGCTGACAAATTTGCCAATGGCGTGAATTGTTTGAAGGATGAGAAAGAGGCTTCTTGGTTATATGGCATAACCAGGAAAAGAGGATTTTGAAATGACAAGTTTCTTTAAGGATTTTATATAGAAATATAAATAGCTATTATATGAAACAGATGAATGTTTTGAGGTGTTTTCTTCTGCTTCTTTTTTCAATATTTTCGACTATTACATTCGCATATGGCTTCGAGGTCGGCGGAATACATTATAATATTATTTCAGCTGCGGAAAAGAGGGTGGAGGTAACCAATGGAAACGGCAGGTACAGCGGTAATGTCGTTATCCCCGAGAGTGTCACGTATGGTGGCGATACATACCGTGTAACCGCTGTCGGTTGCGGTGCTTTCTACGAGTGCGCAGCTCTTGCCGGAGTTGTGATTCCCAATGGTGTAACTGCTATTGACAGCGAATGCTTCTGGGGTTGTACGGGGCTTAAAAGGGTTGAAATTCCCAATAGTGTCGAAAGCATCGGACATTGTGCATTCTTTGGCTGCAGCAATCTGTCAGACATTGTATTCCCCGATGGCTTTTTTCATGCCGATTACTGTTACATTGAGTGCTGTTCTCCGTTTTACGGTACAGCCTGGTATGATAAGCAACCAGACGGGCCGGTCTATGCAGGTAATATCCTTCTTGGATACAAAGGGGAGGTGCCATTCCGGTTCTCAATAAAAGAAGGTACTCTCGGTATTGCTCCTTGTGCGATGCAATATACAAATATCGTCGGTGTTGATATTCCAAGCAGTGTCAAGGTGGTAGGCTATTCTGCATTTGAAGGCTGCTCCAATCTGTCGAGTATAGATATCAAGGATGAGATTGAGAGTATTGGGGCTTCTGCATTCGGAGGTACAGGATGGTACAATAGCCACCCTAACGGCCCTGTGTATGTGGGCAAATATTTATGCGCATACAAGGGGGATGTCCCACAGGGTATGTCTTTGAAAATCAAGGACGGTACATTGGGAATCGCAGCTTGTATTTTTCAAAGAGAAGCCGGTTCGGATGTCGATTATTGTGGAAAGGGGCTAAAAGAGGTACAGATACCCAATAGTGTGAAATGGATAGGTTCCGGCGCTTTTGAGGGGTGTTCCAGCCTTGTGGATGTGGTACTTCCGGCAAACCTTTCAGCTATAGAACGGGATGCCTTTCGCAACTGCAACAGCTTGAAAGAAATTGTTATTCCCGATGGTGTTGAATGTGTTGAGATGTCTGCGTTCGAAGGCTGCTCGGCTTTGTCGAGTATTGTTATTCCAAGCAGTGTAAAAAGAGTGGAGGAGTATGCCTTTGAAAATTGCAACAAGGTAGAGAAACTCGAACTTGATTGTCCGTCTGTAGGCCCGTGGTTCAGCGGTTGTTCATCGTTGAAGGATTTATATATCGGTCCCAATGTCGAGAATGTTGATAAAGAGGCTTTCACCGGTTGCGACAATATAGAAACGCTTGAACTTCATTGCCGTTCTGTAGCTCCTCTGTTCGGCGGAAAGTCTTCAATAAAGAGAGTCGTGATGTCGAACAGTGTCGCAACTGTCGATGAAAGCGCCTTTTCCGGTTGCAACGGCATTGAAGAGGTCGAGCTGGACTGCCGTCTGATTGGGCGATGGTTCTGCGATACTCCCTCTTTGACGGATGTTGTGATTGGTGAAGGTGTCATAGGAGTCGATGATGGCGCATTTGCTGGTTGTACCGGGATAAGCAAGGTGCGGATAAACAGCCAGTATGTTCCGGCATGTTTCCGAGGGAAACCTTCTGTAAAAGAGATTGTGTTGGGTGATAATGTTTCCGAGGTATGCAACTATGCATTTGAAGAGTGTAATGGCCTTACAAGTGTAAGTGTCGGCCGTGGAGTAAAAACCATAGGCATAGGTGCTTTTTCCGGTTGCAGAGATCTGAAGCGTGTATATGTAGGCGATTTGTCGTCATGGTGCGGGATAGATTTTATGGATTTTGTTGCCAATCCGTTGTCCTATGCCGGTGAACTCTTACTTAATGGTCTTCCGGTGAGGAATCTTGTAATCCCTTCCGGCATCACAACGGTAAAGGATTACCTCTTCATCAATTGTCCGTTTATTGAAAGTGTGGCCATACATAAGGATGTTACCGATATTGCGCACTCGGCATTCATGGGGTGCAATTCTCTTAAAAGAGTGGAATTTGATACCCCTTCGGTTGCTCCATGGTTCAGCGGCAATCTGTCGGTTAATGAGATTCTTCTCGGCAAGAATGTTACGGATGTTGCAGACGGTGCTTTTGGCGGTTGCCTGTCTCTTAAGAGGGTTGAGTTCAATTGTCCTTCGGTTGCTCCATGGTTCAACGGTAACACGTCGTTGGCGGAAGTCTCTTTCGGCAGTGGCGTAACAAACGTTGATGCCGATGCTTTGAAGGGGTGTATGGCTTTAAAAAAGGTCGAGATTGACACCGATTCTGTCGGTGCATGGATGAACGGTCTTCTCTCTGTCGAAGAACTCGTCTTGAGCGAAAATGTGAGGTGCATAGAGAAGGACGCTCTTGACGGTTGCACGGGAATCAAAAAGATATATGTGTCTGCACCTACTCCTCCCGAGGTACTGAAGGGTAACTTTAAGAGAAGGCACTACAACAACGCGGAACTTTATGTTTCCAAAGGATACTTGGATGTGTACAGTGATGCTGATGTGTGGAAGAAATTCGACAATATAATGGAGTACTGATGCTTGCTTATTAATAACAATCAGGGTAGAACCGCGCGGTTCTACCCTGATTGTGTTTTATGCCATCTTAGCTCTTTGTAGCTGTTTGTAGGGTTGTTTTCGGCTATCACTCTTCGTCGAGGTAACGCTTGGCGAGTGCGCCGAATTCTTCGATTCTTCTGTCACGGAGGAATGGCCACCACTGTCGCACTGTCTCGCTGCGCTTCAGGCTTACCTCAATAACCGCGCACTGCTCCTCTTCGCCGAAGTGTGCGATGAATTCGCCCTGGGGGCCTGCTACGAAGCTGTGTCCCCAGAACTGTATGCCGTTGGTCATGCCTGACGGGTCGGTCTCATGTCCGCTGCGGTTGACTGCGATTACCGGCAGTCCGTTGGCTACAGCATGTCCGCGCTGTACTGTCTGCCAAGCGCCGAGCTGTCTCTCCTTCTCTTCTTGAGTGTCGCTGCTCTCCCAGCCGATGGCTGTGGGGTAGATGAGCAGGTCAGCTCCGCGCAGTGCCATGAGGCGTGCTCCTTCGGGGTACCACTGGTCCCAGCATACCTGTACGCCAAGCGTGCCGACTGATGTCTTTATAGGCTTGAACCCGATGTCACCCGGAGTGAAGTAGAACTTTTCGTAATAAGCAGGGTCGTCGGGAATATGCATCTTGCGGTATTTCCCGGCTATGCTGCCGTCCTTCTCAAAGACAACGGCCGTGTTGTGGTAGAGCCCTTTCGCTCGCTCCTCAAAGAGTGATGTGACAAGCACTACTTTGCACTCTGCCGCCACCTTGCCGTAGAACTCTGTGGATGGTCCGGGGATAGGCTCGGCGTATGAGAAATTCTCTGTCGATTCTACCTGGCAGAAGTATGGCGAATTGTGCAGTTCCTGCAGTATTACAAGCTGCGCACCCTGTGCCGCCACGTCGCGTATGCAATCCGCCAGTTTTTTCTTGTTGGCCTCTACATTGTTGCCGATGCTCTGCTGTATTATTCCAATCTTTATTGTATCCATCTTCTCAATATTTTTTCCATTCGGGATATTGCATTGTTACGCAATGCAGTGAGCCGTGCTGCTTTATCAATGCACGGCAGTCTATTCCTACTATCTCACGTCCGGGGAAAGCCTCTTTCAATACCTCGGCTGCCAACTTGTCATTGTCGGGCTGTGCATACGTGGGGTAGAGGACCGTGCCGTTCATGACAAGGAAGTTGGCATATGTCGCCGGCAGACGTTCGCCCTCTTCGTCATGTATGGCTGTGGGCGAAGGGAGCGCGAACAGTCTGTAGGGTTTGCCCTCAGCTGTGCGCAAAGCCATTATCTGCTCTTCCATCGCCTTGAGGTCGGCATATTGCTCGTCGTCGGTGTCGCTGCACTGCATATATACGATTGCATTGTCCGGTGCAAGGCGTGCTACGGTATCGACATGTCCGTCGGTGTCGTCACCAATGAGGTTACCATGGTCGAGCCACAGGATGCGGTCGGCATGGAGAACCCTTTTCAGGAATTTCTCTATATCCTCCTTCTCCATGGGCTGGTTGCGGTGAGGAGCAAGCAAACACTGGCTTGTCGTGAGTATAGTGCCGTTGCCGTCGCTCTCTATCGAACCGCCTTCGAGCACGAAACTTGTGCAGTCCTCATATTCGCCCTTCACTATGCCGGCATCGTAGAGCTTGCCGTTTATGGCGTTGTCGAGAGTTGCCTCGAACTTGCGCCCCCAACCGTTGAAGCAGAAGTCAATGTAGTGCGGCACGGTGTCACCGAGCAGTGTTATGAATGCGTGGTCGCGTGCCCATGTGTCGTTGGTGTCGCACTCGAATAGAGTGGTGCTGTTCATGTTTACGCCTGCGGTCTCGAACTTCTTGCGCAGCGCGGTGGTATCGGGAGCTACGACAAGCAATTTCTCGCGGCGGCTTATTGCTTTGGCGAGTTCAAGAAAACATGCTTCAACCTCATCGAGCATGTAGTTCCAGTCGGTACCTTCGTGCGGCCATGTAAGCTGCACCATCTGCTGCTTGTGCCATTCGGCTGGCAATAAGAGCTTGTATTTGGGCTGTTCCATCACTGAGCGGGAGTCTTGCGTTTGCGGTCGAAGAAGGGGTTCTTCGAACTTGCGCTTACGGGGATTCCTATAATGTAGTTGCAATCAGGCATCCAGTTCAGCTTCAGTGCTGCATAGCCTACGGAGTACATGACGCGTGTGTCGAGGCGGAGGTCGGCAGCTGTAGCAACGGCTGAACCTACAGCAATGCCCACGTCAATAGTGTTCATGGCGCAGGGAACGCCCTCGGCACGTTCGCCACAGGTGGGGAAACCGCAATAGCCGCAGTTGAGACACATGGCCTCCTCGCGTGAACCGATAAGCAGAACTGCATCGGCCGACATTATGTTGTCGGCATCGCGCATGAGACCGCCACGGCCCATATCCTCTCCTATCTGATGGAGTGCATTGCTCAGCGCGGCAATGTCATCGTCGGTAATCATCATAATCTCAATGATGTCAACACCCTTTGCCTTAGGGGCAGTACGTGCTGCTGTCATCATCTGTTTCGCACACTCGATAACGTGGTTGTGACGTTCGTCTCTCTCGTTGTAAACCATAGTGATATTTGAATTTAATTGTTGTTATTGCCTTTCGGTGTAATAATAGCTTCTGCGAAGATAACCATTATTTTCATATATAGCCTCATTTGGACACTCCATTGAACGAATATTTGTAAAAAAATCTTTATTGTTGTGGTTTTTATTCAGTTTTATGTATTTTTGTGACCTTATTATTGTATAAGGTACTTATAACGGTACATATTGACAATACTTTTTAAATCATAAACAAAATGAAAAGATTATTTATTTCTTTGGCGGCGGCATTTGTCGCGCTTATCTCATTCGCGCAGCAACAGCTGCCGGTCGATGAGAGCGTGAGAATAGGTAAGCTCGAGAACGGTATGACCTATTACATTCGCCACAACGACAAGCCCGCCCAGCGTGCCGAATTCTATTTGGCAACCAATGTCGGCGCGTTCCAGGAGGCTGATGACCAGGACGGTCTCGCGCACTTCCTTGAACACATGTGTTTCAACGGTACAAAGAACTTTCCCGAAAAGAAGCTTCTCGAGTACCTCCAGGGTATCGGTGCCGAGTTCGGCCGAAACATCAATGCCTCTACAGGTTTTGAGCAGACACAGTACATGCTCAACAATATCCCTATCACACGTGAGGGTATCATTGATTCATGTCTTCTCGTGCTTCACGACTATGCACACTACGTGACATGTGATCCCAAGGAGATTGATGCCGAGCGTGGCGTTATCCTTGAGGAACGTCGTTCACGCCGCGATGCAAGCTGGCGCATGTTCGAACGTTCTTTGCCTTACTATTTCGGTGACACGCATATGGCTCGCCGTACACTCATCGGCGGTGAGGAGCAGCTGAAGACTTTCAAGCATGAGAGCCTTGTGAACTTCTATCGCAAATGGTACAACCCAGACATGCAGGCTGTTGTTGTAGTAGGTGATTTCGATGTAGATGTAATGGAGCAGAAAATAAAAAACACTTTCAGCTCTATTCCGGCACCAGAGGTTCCTACCGTGAAGCCAATAGTTCCGGTACCAGCGAATGCTGAGCCTATGGTAGGCATATTCACTGATCCCGAGGCTACATCATCATCAATAGAACTTTTGTGGAGAAGCGAGGCTCTTCCCAAGGAGTTAGCGTCAACCGATGCCGCTTTCGTTATGGATATTATAAAGTCAATTGTCGGCATGGTTTTCAGCGAGCGCATGGATGCTATTACTGCCGCTGTTGACGCTCCTTTCCTTAACGGTGGTCTTCACATCGGCGCATTGTGCGAAGGTACCGATGCTGTCCAGTCAAGCGTTGCATTCAAGGATGGTGAGTATAAAACTGCACTCAAGGCTTTCTATACAGAGATAGAGCGCATGAAGCGTTACGGAGTAACGGAGAGTGAACTCGAACGTGCCAAGACAAAACTTATCAGCCGTGCCGAGAAGGCTGTCGATGCAGCCCCGAGCCGCAAGAACGCAGAGTTCATATGGCCGATTCTCGGACACTTCTTCCAGAACAACTACATGCTCGACCCTGCAACAGAACTTCAGCTTATACAGGCTGTATGTGCACAGCTCCCTGCCATGGTGTTCCAGCAGGCGTTCTCCGCTATGATAACGGACGAGAACTTCGTTGTAATTTATACCGCTCCTGAACGTGAAGGCCTCGCTCATCCTACCGAAGCCGACTTGCTTGCTGCTGTGAACGAAGTGAAGAACGGCGAGGTTGCCGCTCCTGTCGAGGAGGGCGCGAACGAGCCGCTTCTCGATGCGGAGTCTATCAAGCCCGGCAAAATCAAGAAAGAGGAAAAAGGTGAGTTCGGTTCTACAGTGTGGACATTGAAGAACGGCGTAAAGGTGGTTTATCTCCCCACTACATACAAGAATGACGAGGTACGTCTGAGCCTTGTAATGGATGGAGGACGTTCACTCATCGAAACGGCAGAGCTTCCCTCATTCGAGGACAATATATGGTCAATGTATCAGGGTAACCGCGGTCTCTCAAAGTTCAGCGGTGTAGAGTTGAGAAAGATTCTTACCGGCAAGAACGTACGTTGTTCTACATCCATCGGTGCTTTGAGCCATGGCTTGGAGGCTGTGACAACACCGAAGGATATCGAGACTGCAATGCAGATGATTTATCTCAATATCATGGCTCCCCGTTACGACAAGGATGAGTACATGAACGGAATCGGCCAGATTAAGGCAATGCTTCCCAATCTTGAGCAGATGCCTCAGATGAAGTTCCAGAGATTCCTTATGGAGACTCTCTACAATAACGAACGTATCTTCGTCATTAGCGGGGATGTTGTGGAGAAGGCAAATATCAACGATGTTGAAAAGGTTGGCAACAGACTCTTCAGCAATGTTGCAGGCGCGACTCTCTATGTTGTAGGAAACGTCGATGCCGCAACTCTGAAACCGCTTGTGGAGAAGTATATCGCTTCTCTTCCCGGTGGCAAGAAGGGTAGCAAGTGGATTGACCGCAACGAGGATATCGTAAAGGGTAGTCTTGCCAAGAATCTTGCTGTTACAATGGAAACTCCAAAGAGCACTGTACTCCAGGTATATTCTGCCGACATGCCTTACAGCATAAAGAACGATGTTCTTCTTGAGGCTGCAAAACTCTATCTTGATATGGTTTATGTGGAGACTCTGCGTGAGAGTGAGGGCGGTACATATGGTGCAAGCGTAGCGACTGTTGTACGTCGCGAGCCGAAACCCATCGCAATTCTGCAGGTTGCCTTCGAGACAAACCCTGAGAGTGCCGAGAAACTTTCAATACTTGCTGTCGAGGGCGTGAACAAACTCATCGCTGAGGGTATTCCAGCAGACAAACTCGAAATGATTGTTCTGAACATGAAGAAGAACATTCCTCAGGACAGAATAAGCAACAGTTATTGGATGGATGTCCTAAAGCAGAACATGGAATTTGGCGAGAATCTTGATGCCGAGTATGAGAAGGCTGTGAATGAAATTACTTCAGAGGATGTTGTCAAGGTTGTGAAGAAACTTGTTGAGTCAGGAAACTTTATACAGATGACAATGAGCCCGGAGAAATGATTCCTTCCGGCTTGATACGAATTGAGGTTGGGCGCGCGTGAAGTGCCCAACCTCAATTTTTTACAGTGTGCCGTCCCGGAAACCGTGGCAAGGAAAATCTTTTTCATTGTAAAATATGTTTTCTGGTGTGTATTGGGCAAATGTCGCAAGAGCAGACAGTCAAAAATGAAATAAAAGTGCGTTTCTCTCTTGTTTGTGTACAATATCACAGATTCGGGAATACCTGTTGTGGCATTTTTGACTCATATGGATAATTTTTTGTAACTTTGCGCCTGATTTTCAAAAAAGTCTGAAATGGGTAAAAGATTCGTGTTACTGCTGCTTTCTGTAGCCTCGGCGTACTTCACGTCGTGCAGCAGTTTTGTGCCCATTGAGCGCGCCGACTGGGAGCGTTCCGATTCAGCATTCGTCAATTATGTAATAAGCGAGGGGATACCATATACCAACAATAATGATGTGGTGATGCTCGACGGGGCTCACGAAAAATTCGACTCCTTGTTCAATGACATACGTAATGCGAAGCACCATGTACATCTCGAATATTTCAATTTCCGCAACGACTCTATAAATTCCGTGCTTATAGAACTGCTTGCCGAAAAGGCGGCTGAAGGTGTTGAGGTGCGCGCCATGTTCGATGCTTTCGGCAACATGTCGAACGACAGTCCGCTGAAGAGGCGAGATCTCGAAGAGATACGTGCGAAAGGCATAGAGATAATAAAGTTCGACCCCATAAATTTCCCTTGGTTAAATCATTTCGCGCGCGATCACCGCAAGATTGTCATCATTGACGGCAAAATTGGTTATATAGGTGGAATAAACGTGGCCGATTACTATCTTGACGGCATCGAAGGTGTGGGAAAATGGCGTGACATGCATTCGAGGGTCGAGGGCGAAGCAGTGCATGAGTTGCAGAAGATATTTCTCTCAATGTGGGAGGAGCAGGGTGGAGGCCGCATCGAGGGAGAGGCTTACTATCCCGTGCCGGATGTAGTCGGTAAGGCAGATGTCGCTGTCGTTGACCGCTGGCCATGCAGAACCCCGAAACGTATGCGCCGTGCATATGCCAATGCTATACATGCCGCCAAGGATAGCATAATTCTTGTGAATCCCTATTTTATTCCGACTCCAATAATCAGGAACGCGCTCGAAAAGGCCATAGACGACGGGGTGAAGGTCTCCATCGTAATTTCGGAAAAAGGTGATATACCTATGGTCCCCGATGGGGTTTGGCGTGTCGGCTACCAGCTTATGAAACGCGGTGCCAAGGTCTATATGTACACCGGTGGGTTCAACCACTCTAAGGTCATGTGTGTCGATGGGAAGTATTGTACTATAGGGTCGGCCAACCTGAACAGCCGCAGCCTGATGTATGATTACGAGACAAACCTCTTTGTGATAGGCAAGGAGGATTGCAGTGAATTGTATGAACTCATCGAGGATGATACGGAAAACAGTTATCTGCTGACAAAGGAAAAGTATAAGGAGCGTTCCTGCTGGAGACGTTTCTGCGGCTGGCTCGTTACGCTTGTCACTCCCTTTATGTGATTCTATTCGCCGCCGACTCCAAGGTCATCATTGTTGAGAAGGATCTCTATGCCGTCACAGTCTTTTAGTGCAGGATAGACCTCGCCGATAAACCATTCGGCAAGTTCTCCGTCCCTTTTTTCATCGGTACCGTTATTGCAGAAAAGGTTTACGCTGAAGTATTCGAAATGTCTCTTTGCAGTCTCTATGTCATTGAGTATCCTCTCCCTGCTATCGCCGCTTGTGCAGCATAGCAGGCATACCCCCTTGAAATGCTCAGCGACATCGGCCGCAGTAACTTCGGCAGGTATCCCTTTGTTCCATCTTTTGCGCAGGGCAGGGTCGAAACTCTCTATTCCGCAGCGGAACTTTACTGTTGCCGGCGCGAATTGCGATGCGAAAGCAGAAAGCCTCTTCCTGTACATGTAATGGGCTTCGAACCATATTGTATGTATGTTCTTTTCTCTTATTGTTTCCTGTAGCAGCGATATTGTCCTGCTGTCGAGCTCCATTGCCGAACCCGAATTTATGACATCGAGAACGCCGTATTCTCCCGTAACCTTCTCTATAACCTCTTTGTTCACACCGAAGGGGTCGCTCGATACGTCGGTGTGGTAGTCGCAGAACGTGCACTTTCCCCAACGGCATCCTTTGCCCTGCAACAAGATGAACTCGCGTGGCATGCCGGTATGTATCAATGAATATCTCTGCATCTTATCTGCCTCTTTTTATTCTTCTGATGAAACGTATTGCTGCATATGCCATGGGCGTTCCGAAGGCCGCTTCTATGAAGAGCTTGGAGAAATACTGGAACAGTATCATCAAGAATAGGTCTGTTGTGGAAACTGTTCCGGCAAATGCTATGAGCACGAACGGCAAAGAGTCGAAAATGTATGCGACGGCAGAACTTCCGATGGTTCTTATCCACAGGTGTCTTCCGTGTGTCATGCGCTTGATTCTTTCCATAAGCCAGGCGTTAGACAACTCTCCCAAAAGGAATCCTGTAAGCGAAGCAACTACAATCCTCGGTACATATGAGAATGTGGCGTTGTATGCCTCCGCGCTTTCGGCAAGATATTCGGGTGATGGTAGCCAGACTCCTATCTGCGTGCACACTACAAGCAGAATGTTGCAGAGCAGTGTCAGCCATATGACCTTTTTTGCCGTTCTGAAGCCCCATATTTCGGTGAGAATATCGCCGAGCATGTAAGCGAACGGGAATGTTATTGTACCTGCATCGAAGTAGAACAGCCCGAAGAGGCCAATCACCTTCACTGCCATAATATTTGATACGAGATAGAGTGTCACGAACAGAGCCGTAACGACCATTAGGGCAGAGTTGCCCGCGTCTCGGTTTTTGAAAGGGTTTTCCGATACCTTATGCATGATGTTTTTTGTTTTCTTTGCAAAGATACGCATAAGCGAGCGAAATAATATCAAGTTTACTTGAATATTTCACAGCGAGCGAAAATGTGTTCTTATATAGGTTTGCGCGATAAAAAGTTGAGAGAGAAAGACTTGAAGAAAATATGAGTGAACAATTTAAGGTTGAGATGAAGTATATGTTTTTCTTTATATAGTGTAAACAAATATGTAACTCTCTTATTTCGCATTATAACTTTGCATTCTGTTGCTTTTTGACTATATTAGCAAATGCTAAACAGAATCCACTATGAACAAATACATTGAAATTGAGAGTTACGATGCCCTGTTGCCTCTTCTTGTTCCGGGTGCGTTGCTCGAGCATTATGCTTTCCAGAATATTGAATTCGGGCGCAATGCGGTTGCTTGCCGTTTCAAGGATTGCATTTTCTTCGGCTGTACCATGCCCGACGCCATGCGTGCGGAACTTTCCACTGACTGCTGCGTGCTTCCAGGACTCGGTACTCCGTTCAATATGTTCCCGGCAAAGCTCTATTCCCCATCCCAACTTTATGCCGGTTATGATTACCATAATCCCGTGACATTTTCACAATGCTATGATACACGCATTTACAGACATTATAGAGAAAAAGGTAAACAGGCTGCCGATATATCGGAAACTCTTGCCCGTTCGCTTCACGACCATTCAATAAGCGACGCTCTTCACGACATGCTGGCCATGTACGACGAACGCAGGGTAGTGGCGGTGATGGGTGGTCATGCCCTGTTGCGTACCGATGAAATATACCGCAAGGTAGTGGTTATAGCCAAGCATCTTGCCGAGAGGGGGTGTCTAATGGTTACAGGAGGCGGCCCTGGTGCAATGGAGGCTGCACATCTGGGCGTGTGGCTTGCCGGGCGTGAGGATGAGTATGTCGATGAAGCAATATCCTTGCTCTCGCATGCGCCATCATACAAGGATTGCGACTGGTTGCCTTCGGCATTCTCCCTCATGGACAAACTTCCGCGCGTGAGTGACTGTCCCAGCATCGGCATACCGACATGGTTCTACGGACACGAGCCGGCAACTCCGTTCGCAACCCACATTGCAAAGTATTTCGATAATAGCATACGAGAAGATGGGCTTCTGGCGATAGCGAAGGGTGGTGTGATATATTCTCCCGGAAGTGCCGGTACAATGCAGGAAATATTCCAGGATGCGGCACAGAACCACTATCTTACTTGCGGCTACGCGAGCCCGATGGTTTTTCTCGGTTCGGAGTACTGGAACAGTGTCTTCCCTGTATATCCTCTTCTCTCCGAACTGCAGGGCAAAGGATGTTACAGGAATCTTATATTGTCTGTTACCGATTCTCCTGCCGATGCAGAAGCGGAAATCATACGTTTCGTGGAGGGGTGATGACCTGCGGCCAACCACAAATGAACTAACCGATAACAAAGGCTTGGTTTTGATATTTTCGGTCGCATGCGTGACTGCGTTTGATTTTTTATTAATTTCGCGTCAGAATTTTCCCGAATTTCCCGCGGAAAGAGCTACGAATGTTCCGAGGTGTTGAATACGGGCGTCATTATGAAGAACTTTTTATTCCGGTACTATGCTTAAATTCTGTAAAATAGCCATATTGTTCCTTCTGTTTCTACTTGTTGCTTGCGGTGGCTATGTCAAGGAGACATTTTCAGGAAAGGGTGGCGTGGAAAATGTAAATGTCCCTGAAAAGCCCAACAGGATAATATATCTTAACTGCAACAAGGAGTTTAATGATTTGAACGACACGCATACCCAGGCGGCCCTTCAGATTGGAATTGTTCCTCTGCAATCACGCGAGGGGATAAAGGATGCATCGCGTGAACTCTATCTTGTGGGCGATGCGATGCGTTTTTTTGAACCGTTCGTTGTCGATAAGCTCGAACATTCGTCACCTTTCCTTGTAAAAGAGGCAGTTTCTCTGCTATGGGATATCGGACAGAATTTTCAGGACTCGTTAAAGAACAAACATCTTCCCGCGCACAGCATTATAGTAACCTCCGTGCTCAGGACCGATGATGACGTGACGATACTTTCTAAAAACAATATAAACGCCTCGGAGCGTTCAGTGCATTGTTACGGAACTACTGTAGATATTACCTATACGCGTTTTCAGAAGCATGATGATGAAGCCCCAGATGCGGATGAACTGAAACTGAAGGCAGTTCTTGCAGAAGTGCTACGTGACTTGAGGGATTCAGGACGTTGCTATGTGAAATACGAGGTGAAGCAATCCTGTTTCCATATTACTGCCAGAAAATAACAATGTTGAAGTGATATAAATTGCTTTATTTTAATAAGTTATATGGTGTCTATAAGGTTTGCGAATGATTGTGTAAGTTTTGTATTCATATGGTTATTCGCTGTGTTTTTTTACCTTTTTAATGAGTGAAGGTAGGGAAGCACGCTCCTTTGGGGAGCTAAAGCTCCCGTTGTCGCAAACAAGGCTCTCTCGCGTTGTCGTCGCAAACAACACATTGTTGTCGCAAACATTGCTCGTACGCAATGGTATTTACTTCAAGCAAACTGCTGTATTTTGAGCCTTCGCAAGCCTGAAAATAGCTCTTTTTATTCGAACCTCAAAAAAAGATGGTGACCTACTTTACTTTTAGGCCACCATCTTTGCATAACTATCTGTAATTCAGTTAGAAAAGTTCTTCTCGTTGTATATATGCTATAACCTCTCCGCGGTTTACGTGGTCGCCCTGCTTCGCGCAAATCTCAACGACTTTGCCGCCGAGGCCTGTAGCAACCGGCTGCAACTGACCCCATGGGGTGATGATGGTGCAGAACATCTCATCGGGGTTCACATGGCTGCCTATGGCGGGTGGCATTGATTCACCGTTCACGGCAACCTCCCAAATGACCTGTCCCTTTTCCGGTGCTACAATCGGGTCTGCCTTGGCATGTTTGATTGCCTGTATCTCTTCGATGCTTATGCCCTTCTTTGCCATTTCTGCATCCTTTGCCTTCTCGATGTCTGCAAGGAAACGCTCTTTTGCAACACCGCTCCTGTAGTCGCGGTACTGGCGCTCGTGCATTGCGAACTCCCATAGTTCTTCGCCGTCCTGACCTTCGTCCCAGCCAAGCTCTTTCATCTCTTTGCGGTAGTTCTCCAGCGCATCGGGGTAGAAACTCTGTGGGTCGGCATCTGTGAATTCGTATCCCTTCTCTTTGGCCAGAGCTACAATCTCGGGAGCCACTTCTCCGGGGAGACGTCCGCTCTTTCCGAGTATCATTCCCCACATGCTCTCGTCCATGCGGCTGAAACGGGGCTCGTCCTGAGCGCGTGACAGAAGGTTCATTAGTGCTATGTTCTTAACGTATTGGCTGAATGGGGTAACGAGTGGGGGATAGCCAACGCGCGGCCATACGTAAGCGACTTCATTGAATAACTCTACCATCAGTTCGTCGAGGGTGTATGTCGGCTTGCCCTTGCTCTGGAGTATTCCGTTTATGCCTTTGTGGACACCGGCAAGGTCCGACATCATTGATCCCATCATGCCGCCGGGGAGTCCGCTTGTAAGCAGCAGAGAACTCATCAGCTTGTTGTTGTTGTCCATGAACACACCCATCCAGTCGTCTATGAATTCCTGGGTCAGGCTGCGTACTTTCATGTATGCGTTCATGTTGATTTCCGGCACGTTAAACCCGGCGTCTTTAAGCATTGCTTGAACACTGATGATGTCCGGGTGTACCTTTCCCCAAGAAAGCGGTTCTACAGCCGTGTCTATTATGTCGCAACCGTTCTTGCATACTTCGAGTATTGAAGCCATGGAGAGGCCGGGGCCACTGTGTCCGTGGTATTGTATTATGATTTCGGGGTGTTTGTCCTTGATACTCTTAGTCAGGCGTCCCAGGAATGCCGGACGGCCAATCCCGGCCATGTCTTTAAGACATATCTCTTTTGCTCCCGCCTCTATCAGTTCATCGGCAATGCCGCTGTAGTATTCTACAGTGTGGATGGGAGAACTTGTTATACAAAGGGTTGCCTGTGGTGTCATTCCGGCTTCAAGCGCGTATTTTATTGACGGAATAATGTTACGGGTATCGTTCAAGCCGCAGAATATGCGTGTTATGTCAACGCCCTGGGCTTTTTTTACTTTGTACATCATTCTTCTCACGTCGGCCGGTACCGGGAACATTCTGAGGGCGTTCAATGCTCTGTCAAGCATGTGTGTCTGGATGCCTGCTTCGTTGAATGGCTTTGTGAAACGTCTTACGGCAACATTCGGGTTTTCTCCCGCCATGAGGTTTACCTGTTCGAATGCACCGCCGTTGGTCTCTACTCTTGCGAAGCACCCCATCTCTATGATTGCTGGTGCCACTCGTTCAAGCTGTTCTGCCAAAGGTTGGAATTTTCCCGATGACTGGTACATGTCGCGATATACCAGACTGAATTTAATCTCTCTTCCCATAGTGATTCTTTGGTTTTTGTTTCCGGAGCAGCAGAACTGCTCCTTGTTATAAGTTGTTTTTCTTTGTGATTCTTGTTTGCTGAATCTGCATATGCAAAGTTAGTCGCTTTATTCGTATAACCTAATTTTTTATACTTTTTTTTGAAAAATGATTTTCAGCATTCTTTTTACTGTTTGTCGCTTATGTTTGGCTTCTCTTTTCTACTCCTTGCTTTTTGTTCATAATGTACGCATAAATGTGTCTTTTGGGGTGAAAACCACGAATTTTTATGCGATTTACATATTTTTACAATACAATTTCACCCCAATATATCTTTTTTTGCCACATATTTTAAGATTTTACCAACATAACCACGTGTGTATGGCTCTTTTTGAGATTTGTGAAAATGAATTCCGAACTTTGCATCGGAAATCGGTGGCGACGACTGCTGGCGGTGTGTTTTTTTATTGAAATATGAAACATTTTTTATCATACGTTGAAGAGTCTATAAAGCGAAACTGGTCGAATCCGGCCATTTCCAATTATGGTGCTGCTACATATACTTTCGGTGAAATAGCTGAAGGTGTGGCGAAATGGCATATTTTCTTCGAGAAGTGCGGAGTGAAGAAAGGGGATCATATAGCTATCTGTTCACGAAATTCGGCTGAATGGTGTGTTGCTTTCATTGCTGTTGTGTCATATGAAGCTGTAGCTGTGCCTCTGTTAGCTGATTTTCTTCCCGAAAATATAATGCAGTTGACGGAGAAATCGGACAGCAGAATGCTTTTGGTTGACGACAGTGCTTTGGTTGGTTTTGAACGCGCCGGAATATCCAAGAAAATTGTATCTCCCTCTTTTATATGCGTAGCAAATATTGTAAATCGTTCTATAGTATCTGATTATAGCACTTCGGTTAATGTTTTACAATCGGATGTTGATGCGCATTTTGCAAGCAGGTATCCCAATGGTTTTTCTGTTTCTGATATGGATTTTTCCATAGGTGGATTGGATGACCTTGTTGTAATAAGTTATACATCGGGAACGAGCAGTTCTCCCAAAGGGGTTATGCTAAATGCCCGCTCTCTGTCGGGAAATGTTGAGATTGCGCGTAAACTGGTGCCGGTGGCTGTGACAGAACCAGGCAATACACTCTCGATACTTCCGCTTGCGCATATATTCGGACTGGCGTTCGATTTTCTATTCCTTTTCTCTTGCGGATGCCATGTCAATATATTTACAGAGAAACCGGTACCCGTGCGTCTTATTAAGGCATTGGGCGAAGTAAAGCCATTTATCTTCTTGACTGTCCCTTTGTTAATAGAAAAGGTGTTTCGTTCAAAAGTGATTCCTGTATTGCGTAAACCTGCCATGAGGGTGCTTGTTGCAATACCGGGTCTGCGCCAGATTATATTACGTAAGGTGCGTGCGAAAATTGTTGATACGTTCGGCGGCAACCTATCAAAAGCAGGCTTCTTTATAGGTGGTGCTGCGATAAACAAGGATGTGGAGAAGGTTATGCGCAAGATACGTATTCCCTACGCTGTGGGTTACGGCATGACGGAGTGCGGTCCGCTTATTAGCTATACCGCTTCGGCTCATCCGTACATTGATGATGCAGGCGGTGTCGCTTCTCCTACGATTGAGTTGCGCATTGATTCGGACAGGCCGTCAAAGTTCCCGGGAGAAATTCAGGTCCGCGGTGATGTGGTTACAAAGGGGTATTACAAGAATGAAGAGGCTACTGCGCACTCCTTCACATGTGACGGTTGGCTCAAAACCGGTGATATGGGTATTCAGGACAGCAAAGGCAGTGTATATATAAAAGGCCGTTGCAAGAATATGATTCTCACTGCGAGCGGACAGAATGTCTATCCCGAAGAGATTGAGGAGATGCTCAATTCTTTGCCTTATATCGTGGAGTCGGTGCTTGTGGGTCGTAACCATGCGCTTGTGGCAATCCTTGTTGTGGACTACGATGCTATGGCGGCCGACGGCATAGCTTCTGAAAAGATACAGGAGGTGATTGACGGGAATGTCTTTGCACTTAATGCGAAATTGCCTTCCTACAGCCAGATAGGACGTTGCGAACTGCGAAGCGAGCCTTTTGAAAAAACGCCTAAGCTGAGTATTAAACGGTTTATGTACAATTAATCAATAATCAATATATTAAAGTATATTATGAAACACTATTTATCTTATGTTAGCGAGTCTATCAAGGCTAATTGGGCCCGTCCTGCATTGAGTAATTACGGGGCCAATACTTTGACTTACGGGGATGTTGCATCGGAAATTGAGAAGAGACATATTCTGTTTGAAAAGTGTGGCATAAAGAAGGGTGAAAAAATCGCTCTATGCGCAAAGAACTGTGCGGAGTGGTGCGTGGCATATTTCGCCATTGTTTCATATGACGCGGTGTGCGTTCCCTTGCTTCCCGATTTTCTTCCTAAGAATATTGTTGACCTGACGCGTCTGTCGGACAGCCGTTTGCTCATGGTTGACAAGAATATATTGGGAAATCTTGAACGCGATAAGGTTGTCGGTGATTTCAATTCTCTGGATAACTTCTGCGGCCTGGTTGATGTCGTGACTCTCGACGTACGTCTTGACTGCAGCGGTATCCTTACAAATATTAAGGCTGATGTAGAGAAGGGGTATAATGCCAAGTATCCCAATGGTGTCACTCCTGCCGACATTGATTATGCCAAGAACGATTTCGACGCATTGGCTGTAATCAGTTATACTTCGGGTACCAGCAGCTCTCCCAAAGGCGTTATGCTTACATCGCGTTCAATTTCATCTAATGTACAGTTTGCCCGTACTCATATTCCGGCTGTTGCGGATGACAAGATACTTTCTATTCTGCCGTTGGCGCATATTTTCGGACAGATATTCGATTTCGTCTATCCTTTCACATGCGGTTGCCACATAAACATATATACGGAGAAGCCTATACCTGCGCGTCTGTTGAAGGCTCTGGCCGATGTCAAGCCGTATATGTTCCTTACTGTGCCATTGCTCATAGAGAAGATATTCCGCTCAAAGGTGATGCCGCAGTTGCAGAAACCTGCCATGCGTGTCCTGCGTGCAATCCCCGGCATAAATTCAATTATATATAAGAAGGTACGCGAGAAACTGATTACCACTTTCGGCGGTAATATACACAAGGGCGGAATCATTCTTGGCGGTGCTGCAATAAACAAGGAGGTAGAGGCTATAATGAAGAAAATAAAGCTTCCATATACCGTTGGTTACGGAATGACGGAGTGCGGTCCTCTCCTCAGCTATAGAAGATGGCAGGATTTTGTGATGCGTTCATGCGGTGCGGTAGCGCATCCGGGTGTCGATATACGCATCGATTCCGAGAATCCGGCAACTGTCCCGGGCGAGATTCAGGCGAAGGGAGATTCTGTAATGATAGGCTACTACAAGAACGAAGAGGCTACCAAGGCCACATTCACCGAGGATGGCTGGCTCAAGACGGGTGATATGGGTCTTATGGACAAGAATGAGAATATCTTCATCAAGGGCCGTTGCAAGAATATGATTCTGACAGCAAATGGACAGAATGTGTATCCCGAGGAAATAGAGGACCTGGTAAACCAGTTGCCTTATGTTGCTGAATCGCTTGTTGTAGGACGTAAGCACGGTCTTGCCGCGCTCATTGTTCCAAATCCCGATGCTGTTTCCGAGGCCGGCTTGGACGAAGAGCAGTTGCAGAAGGTGATGGAGGAGAATCTCTTCGCTCTCAATGCCGAATTGCCTGCATACAGCAAACTTACTATATGCGAAATAAGGAAAGAGCCTTTTGAAAAGACACCGAAATTGAGCATCAAGAGGTTCATGTATAAGTAATATATATACCATATATATTGATTGATGATTGATTGTGAGGAACCGCGCCTGCCGGGCGCGGTTCCTCAGTTTTTATCTTCCCTACAATCGTGGAATGTGAGGTGCAACAGCAAAATGCTGCCAATAGGAAAGGAATCGTTCTCTTTTGATATATTAATTTCACGCAACTTCTTCCAGTAGAGACGCTTGGTTTCACGTGTGCCAACTCGAATGTTTGCAAGGCAATCATTTCAATTTAGATAAATTTAATTTACAATGTGAACATTTGTTAAAAATAAATCCATTTTGTACTTAATTGTAATAATTAGTTGCTTGTTTTGAGTTAATCTGTATGAAATTTGTATTTATTTGAAAAAAATAAAAGAACTTTGCATCCGAAATAAACACTCCCGACTTCAATATTTGTGAAGTTGTGGATTTCAAACATTAGCTTATATGAAACATTTTATCACTCTTTTCAATGACTCTGTAAAGTCTAATTGGAACTCTCCTGCAGTTACCAACTTTGGCGGTATCACATATACCTATGCCCAAATGGCAGAGAACATTGCAAAGTATCACGTTCTTTTTGAGTCTGCGGGTGTCAAGAAAGGGGACAAGGTGGCTCTCTATGCACGCAATTCGGCCGAGTGGGTTGTCGCTTACTTTGCGACGCTTACGTATGATGCTGTAACGGTTCCGTTCCTTCCCGATTTTCTTCCTTATGCTGTAGCTGAGCTTGCGGCTTTCTCTGAGTGCAAGTTGATTATTGCCGATGATATTGCCATAAACGGTCTGAAGGAGAACGATGCTAATATGGAAATGCTTGCAAAGACAGATGGCTTTGCCGGTATCCTGAACGTAAAGGACCTTTCGGTAGCCGTTTCCGACCTCAAGGCTTTGAGGAATGCGAGTGCGTCGCTTGAAGAATCTTTCAACAAGAGGTATCCGAATGGTATTTCGGCCAACGATATCGATTACAAAGGCGATTCGCGTGATATGGAGGCTGTGGTTGAAATCAGCTTCACCTCCGGTACTACAAGTGCCACATCAAAGGGTGTTGTCCTGCCTGCACGTTCCCTCTCTGTAAATATTGATTTTGCCATTAGGGAAATCCCGGCTGCGGTAGGTGGTCATATATTTGCGATTCTTCCTATGGCGCATATGTTCGGACAGACATTCGATGTTCTGTTCCCGATTGTTAGCGGATGCCATGTTTTCGTTATGCCTGGCAAACCGACACCGGCACGTCTGCTTGGAGGGCTTGCTGCGGTTAAGCCTTTCATGTTCCTGACAGTGCCTCTCGTAATAGAGAAAATATTCAAGTCTAAAGTGTTCCCTGCTACACGCCGCTTCCCGGCAAAGCTTCTGTTGAGTATTCCCGGTCTTGACAGAATTGTTCTGCGCAAGATACGCAAATCACTGCTTAACGCGTTCGGCAACAGCTTTACCACCGGTCTTATTATAGGTGGAGCCGCCTTGAACCGTGAGGTAGAGGACTTGCTGAAGCGTATGAAGTTCCCCTATGTTGTAGGTTACGGAATGACGGAGTGTGGTCCTCTGATTTCGTATTGCGACAAGAGTAAGTACGTAAAATACTCTTGCGGTGTAGCCGCTTATCCTATTGAGGTGCGCATAGACTCTTCTAATCCCCGTCGTGTTCTCGGTGAAATTCAGGCCAAGGGAGATGCCGTGATGCTTGGTTACTATAATAATGATGAGGCAACCAAGGCAACTTTTACAAATGACGGCTGGTTGAAGACCGGTGATATGGGACTCATTGACAAGGACGGAAATATATTTATCAAGGGCCGTTGCAAGAATATGATTCTTACCGGTAGTGGCCAGAATATCTATCCCGAGGAGATTGAGGACAAGATAAACAATCTTCCTTATGTGATAGAGTCTTTGGTCGTAGGCCGCAAGAATGCGATTGTTGCTTTGGTGGTGGCTGATTATGAAGCTGCAAAGAAAGATGGCATCGACGAGGCCGCACTTGGCAAGATGGTTGATGAGAATGTGCTTGCATTGAACTCTGAACTTGCGGCATACAGCAAGATTGGCTACGTGGAACTTCGTTCCGAGCCGTTTGAGAAGACACCTAAACAGAGTATCAGACGCTTCATGTACAAGTAATATAAATACGATAAATGCAAAGAGGGCAACCCGAGTGAAATAGGGTTGCCCTCTCTTTGTATAGAGTAATATTGCTGTCTTTATCGGGTACCGACGGTCATTTATTGGTGTTGTCCTTGCGCATCAGTTTGCTCTGGCTCTTGGAACGGAGTCCGCTATAGACCTTCTTTCTTGCAAGAGTGCTTTTCGATACCTCGAACGTCGGCTTTATCTCGCGGTTCTCGTCTGTGAGGCTGTGACTGAAAAGCCATTCATATGCCTGGTCCATGTAAAACACTCGTGCAAGGTCCGAGTGGTTCATGCCCTTTATCCTGTCGTAGTGGAGTCTCTTTGTTCCATCCTCAAACTTCTTCATTGCGTTCACGACAGCATCGCTGCACGCTACGCTCACGTCTCTGTCGGCTGTACCGTGGATAATCCACATAGGCACTTTGGTGAGTCCGCTGTAATCCTTCTGTGTTCCTCCGCCGCACATGCCTATGGCCGCTGCAATTTCGTCCGGGTACCTTGTGGCAAGGTCAATCGTACCATATCCGCCAAGGCTCATGCCGAGTACATATACGCGTGTACTGTCAACGTTGCAGTGCTGCTTTACCCATCCAAGTACATTCATTATCTTGTCCGGGTTCCATGCGCCTCCCGGGTTCTGCGGTGCCATTACGTATGCATCAATCACGCGTCCTCTCTCAAGGGCGTCTATTGTTCCGTATTTGCGTACCCTGTTAATGTCACGGCCGCAAAGGCTACGCCCGTGAAGGAATATAACAACCGGTTTGGGGCCATCTTCGTTGGCAGGCCTGTAGAGCCAAAAGTTGTATCCGTTCTTTACTTTTCCCTTGTGTGCTGCAAGAGACTGTGCCTTAGCTGTGTCTGCATACATGAAAACCAATGCCAGCACGCAGATCAATGTTACAATCCTGCTTTTCATTTTATACTCATTTTAAATATTGAATTTCCTCGTGAACCCACTACAATCTGGTTTCCTACAACGACAGGCGATGACTCGAAGTTTGCACCTACCAATTTAGTGTCTATGATTGTTCCGTCAATACCGTTTATGAGGTACACATGTCCCTGTGTGTCTCCGGTTACGATGAACATCTCGTCCTTCTCATTCATTAAACCTACCGGTGATGACCATGCATAATGTTTAAGTTTTACTTTATATACGATTTCGCCGGTCTTGCGGTTAATTGCGATGAAGTCTCCGTTCTGTCCTTTGGTATTTGCCACGCAGTTGTTGAATATCAAGTCCGAACAGTTTCCCTTGCCAAGAAGAGGGGTCGCATAATATCCTCCGTCAAAATGCTTCTCTCCGACATCGGCTCTTCTTCCCGGTGTTGATAGCTCCCAAACGAGTTCTCCTGTCAGTGCATTGAGCTTGCGGAAATATGCAGGGCCTGCAGGTTTCCTGTCAACCTCGCATCCCGTATAAATGTATGGTGTGCCCTCCTCTTCGCTTATCACGACAGTGGCATCAGAGTCATCTCCATTGTCGAAGCACCATACCGGTTGCATCGTGTTCAGGTTAGTGCATACGACAATACCGTGGTTGTCGGCCGTGTATCCGTAGTTGCGGTAAACCGCTATTGACGATTCCATACCCGGAGCGGCACCGTTGCGGGTGTATCTCAGTGTAGAATGCGGTACAAGATCACCGTCGGCGCATATGTATTTGTAGAGCGTGCCGTTTTCTCCCGGCCACAGCAAGAACCTGTCAACCCTCAAAGGTGAGGAGTCGAATGCACCCCAACCGCGCTGTGCCTTCCTGTCCTGCGGTATAAGTTTGCTAACCTCTCCTTTGTCAAGGTCGATGACCATGTGGCCGAACGGTTGTCTTGACGGTACTCCATGTCCTACATACAGGTTCCCGTTGAGGGTGGGGTCGAGCGAAACCGAGCCTTTTATGGGGTTACGTGCATCAATGGCATTGCGGGATGCCTTGCCTGTAACAAAGTCGATGAAGTATATTCTCTGACATAATGAACCGAGGATGATTTCCTGGTTCTTGAAATTTGCGTTCACGACTCCGGCTACCTTGAAGCGGCTTGCAACGCTGTCGGGCCAGTTTACATATACGGGCTGTCCCGACCAGCCTGTTCCTCCTCCCCAAGTAGAGTTCCCTGAATCCGGCGGAGTTATAGCTGTAGTGAATTCCCAGTCAACTTCTATCATGCTTGGAGTCCCCTGAACGGTACCTCCAAAATCGGCATTCCTTTTTGGGTTGCCTCGGAAAGTGAATATACCGGGTGCATCGGTATATAGGTCTGTGAAGTCGTTGATTTTGGGGTCGTTTATGGTATCCAGAATCTCGACCTTGTATTTTATGAGAGATACGGATGCGTAAGCCGTGTCGGGAAGTGCCGTTATGGTTTCTTTTTGTGTAACCGGCTCGGTAACAGTAAGTGGAGTGGCTTCTTCATTAGCCTTGTTGTTCTTCTTGTCGCCACATGCTGTAGATGCAAGGCTTATGAGTATTGTGGCAATACTTAGTAAATAAACTCCCGTTTTGGAATTGTTTTTCATGTTTGTGTCTGTTTATGCTTACTGCTGAATTATATTTAAGCTGTGGATGTGCTTGTCCTTACGATGCCTGTACCTTACAAAGGTACATCCTTTTTTTTATCGGTGCAACCAACTGTCGCGCAGTGTGCCTGTGTTTGACTCTTTATCTTGCATATGCAAGTGGCATGCAATGATTTTTTTACAGGTTAAAAAAAGTTAAATATTGTACGCCCTTTTCAGTTAGTGCCGGGTTTTTGCACATTTTGTGTATGAATGTGCAAAAAATTGTTGGTAAATAGAAAAAAAAGATAGAACTTTGCAGACGGATTTATAAAGAATGCAATCAATCAACAATATCAGTATTTATGAGACATTTTGTAGATTATTTTAACGAATCTGTTAAGAAGCATTGGGAATTGCCTGCTTTGACAAATTTCGGCAAGGAGACCTACACATATGGCGAACTCTGTCAGAATATAGCAAAGCAGCACATAGTATTCAAAGAAGCCGGTCTGGTAAAGGGTGACAAGATAGCTCTTTATGCACGCAATTCGGCTGAGTGGGTAATCGCATATTTTTCGACTCTCACGTATGGTGCGGTTACAGTTCCTTTCCTTCCCGATTTCCATCCTTCGGCAGTTGCAGAACTTGCGTCATTCTCTGAATGTAAGCTTATCATTGCCGACGACATTGCAATCAACGGCATGAAAGAGGATAAGTCAAATTATGAGAAGATGGAGTCGATAAAAGGCTTCTTTGGTGTCGTTAATGTAAAGGATTTCAATGCTATATACTCGTCTGATGGTAAGTTGGCGAACATTACTTCAAAATTGGATGAATTGTACTCTTCGCAGTATCCTTCGGGCTTGACTGCAGAAGCAGTAAACTACTATGATGATTCGTTCGGTATGGAGGATGTTGCTGAAATCAGCTTCACTTCCGGTACGACAAGTGCTACCTCAAAGGGTGTCGTTCTGCCTTCGCGTTCATTGTCGGCGAACCTTGAATTCGGTCTCCGTACAGTTCCGGCTTGCGCAGGAGGGCACATTTTCGCAATCCTTCCCATGGCGCATATGTTCGGACAGGCATTTGACATAATGTTCCCTATAGTCAGCGGATGTCATGTACACGTGATGCCCGGCAAGCCCACTCCTACACGTCTGTTGGGAGGACTTGCAGCGGTGAAGCCTTTCATGTTCTTGACTGTTCCGCTTGTGATTGAGAAAATATTCAAATCAAAGGTATTCCCCGCTACACGCAAGTTCCCGGCAAAATTCTTGCTGAAGGTTCCCGGGCTTGACAGAATAGTATTGCGCAAGATACGCAAGTCATTGCTCGCCGCATTCGGAAACAACTTTACCGTAGGTCTCATCATCGGCGGTGCAGCCCTCAATCGTGAGGTTGAGACCCTTCTCAAGCGTATGAAGTTCCCCTACACCGTAGGCTACGGCATGACCGAGTGCGGTCCTATAATCTCATACCGCGACAAGAAAGAGTATGCAAAGTACTCTTGCGGAACATCTGTCGGTTCTGTAGATATCCGCATAGATTCAGCTAATCCGCGCCGTGTACTCGGTGAAATTCAGGTAAAGGGTGATGCTGTCATGCACGGTTATTACAACAACGAGGAGGCTACAAAGGCCGCATTTACCAAGGACGGTTGGATGAAGACCGGCGACATGGGTATCTTCGACAACAAGAATAACCTTTATATTAAAGGACGTTGCAAGAACATGATACTTACAGGAAGCGGACAGAACATATATCCCGAGGAAATTGAGGATAAGATAAACAACCTTCCTTATGTGATAGAGTCGTTGGTGGTAGGCCGTAACAATGCGATTGTCGCACTTGTGGTTGCCGACTATGATGCAGCCAAGAAGGACGGTCTTGACGAAGCCGCAGCCGAGAAGCTCATCGACAGCAATGTTCTGGCTTTGAATGCTGAGCTTGCCGCATACAGCAAGATAGGATACACTGAGGTGCGTCGTGAACAGTTTGAAAAGACTCCTAAGCAGAGTATCAAGCGTTTCATGTACCAGTAAAGGTTTCTATGTTCTGATAGTGCAGAGGTTGACTAAAAAGGCTCAACCCTTTAATAAGGAGGAAGACCCGAAAATTCAGGTTTTCCTCTTTTTCATTCCGGTTCCACCATGCTGCACTGTTTTCATGCAGTACACCTTTGTTGTTCCAGTTGATTTTTGAACATTCGGGCAAGAATCCGTCAAATCCTTGTTAAATGCCTTCTTTTTTTTGTTTTTATTGAAAATATTCCTATTTTCGCAATATAGTTTTTCAAAGAAACAACAAAAAAACCATAAGTTATGATCAGTAAAGCAGACCAGGCGCTCCTGAGCAAGAAAGGCATTTCGGCCGAGAAGGTAGCCGAGCAGTTGAAAACATTCAAGACTGGTTTTCCGTTCCTCAAACTCGAGGGTGCGGCTACAATCGGTAGAGGGGTCCTGAATCCTACGCAAGAGGAAATAGAGGCGTATCTTAAGGAGTGGGACAACTATTGTGCTGCAGGTAATTCAATCCTCAAGTTCGTTCCGGCATCGGGTGCGGCAAGCCGTATGTTCAAGGACCTCTTCGCGTTCTTGAGCGCGGAATATGACGTTCCTACAACCGATTTCGAGAAAAAATTCTTTGAGCATATCGACAAGTTCGCTTTCTATGGCGACTTGAATGACGCATGTATCAAGAACAAATCACTTTCGATAAAGGAACTTGTTGAAAAGGGTATGTACAAGGATGTGGTATTCAACCTGCTCGACTTCACAGGTATGAACTACGGTTCGTTGCCTAAGGGATTGCTCAAGTTCCATACATATGACGATGCGGCACGCACGTCGGCCGAAGAACATTTTGTCGAGGGCGCGCTTTATGCGGCTACGAACGGGGTCGTGAAACTGCACTTTACCGTATCTCCTAACCACAAGGCTCTTTTCGAGGAACTTGTCGCAGAGTGCAAGGAACGTTACGAAGCTCTCTTTGGCGTGAAGTATGACATAACTTTCTCGGAACAGAAACAGTGTACCGATACAATCGCTGCCGATGCCGACAATGCTCCCTTCCGCGAGAACGGCGCATTGGTATTCCGTCCGGGCGGCCATGGTGCACTAATCGAGAACCTGAACGACATTGATGCTGACGTTATATTCATCAAGAATATAGATAATGTAGTTCCCGACCGTCTGAAATCAGACACAGTTACATACAAGAAACTTCTTGCCGGTATCCTCGTGAAGGCACAGCAGAAGGCGTTCGAATATCTTGAACTAATCGACAGCGGAAAATATACTCATGAACAGGTTGAGGAGATGATACGTTTCCTCCAGCAGGACCTCCAGTGCCGCAATGCCGGCATAAAGGATATGGAGGACTGTGACCTGGTGCTCTATCTCCGCAAGAAGTTCAACCGTCCTATGCGTGTCTGCGGTATGGTGAAGAATGTCGGCGAACCTGGTGGTGGCCCCTTCCTCGCATACAATCAGGACGGAACCGTTTCATTGCAGATTCTTGAGAGTTCACAGATAGATATGTCAAATGCCGATGCGAAGGCTATGTTCGAGAACGGAACGCACTTCAACCCGGTTGACCTGGTGTGTGCAGTGAAGAACTATAAGGGCGAGAAATTCAACCTGCCCCAGTATGTTGACAAGAATACCGGTTTTATATCCCACAAGTCCAAGAACGGACGCGAACTCAAGGCTATGGAGCTTCCAGGTTTGTGGAACGGTGCCATGAGCGACTGGAATACGATATTTGTGGAGGTTCCTCTCATTACATTCAACCCGGTGAAGACTGTCAACGACCTGTTGCGTGATGTTCACCAGTAATGTACATGGTGTACAAGGAATGATAAAATATTCTTAACGTCTTGAACAAGATTTTATTTACCCCGATATAATTGATTACGGTGACAATTGTCACCGTAATTTTTTTAGTAATAATATAGCAGTTGACCCGCGACTTTTTTTCTTCGCGAACTTGTCATCCTGACCATACCTTAATGAAAAAGATTAAAAAGAGGTTCTCGATGAGCGTAGCGAACTAACGAATGTGAATGTTGCGATTGTGCGAGTGAAATAAAACTTGTTTAATTTCACAACGAG
>JAZRLO010000025.1:0-83209 GCA_045646845.1 Bacteroidaceae bacterium | reverse complement strand
AGGAACAGCCGCTTTGGATATGAGCCTCGAGAACCAGCTCTTCTGCTTCGTGGGTAACAACACCGACGGTTTCGATATCTACTGCAAGGCTTTGGGTCAGCAATATAAGCTCACAGCAAGCACATCTCCCGGTAACGGCACTGCCGCTTCGTGGACAACAGGCGATGCTGCAAAGTGGTTCCTGGATATGAGCCAGAACGCTGTAGATACAAAGCCCGGTATCGGTGTGACCACAAATGTTGCTGGTGGCTACTCTTTGAATATGTATGGCGGTGCCGGTGGCGACCTCAATTTCTATGGCATTACCGATGCCGGTTCACGCTGGACTATCACACGCGTCAACCCCAATGCTGTAAATGTGCGCCTGAATGTAACGGGTGAGACAAAGTATCCACAGACAAACACACGCATAGGTGACTTCAAGCTCACATACGGCAGTACTACATCTACAACAACCATTACAAAGGGGTTGAATGGAGAGCAGAAGACATACTATTTCCCACACGGCGAGAAGGTGTCGATGAGCACATTCACCTATCACGGCTGGAATGCAAGCATTGTTGAGGGTGAGAGCGTTGAATATACAATTAACAAAGAAAACGGTAATTTGTACAGGGATGGCAGCACTGCAAACCAGAACTGGAATAGCATTTGGAAGAGCACAAAGACTCCTCAGTTGACATTCGGTTGTGGCGTAAACAACATGAATTGGGTTAACGATAATGTGCAGATGATGAGCGGTCAGACCACAAATTCAACCTATACATTGACAGCGCCCGAGGGCTACAGAATCGAGGAGTACTCATTCACTTTTGCAAACAACAACCACGACACAGACCTTACATTCACATTCAACGGCACAGCCTACACTACAAGCCGTGAGGCACAGACTATCGCTTCTGTAAACGAGAACCTTGAAAGCCTGTCGTTCACTCTGGCAGGAACAAATGGCAATGGTGTCCTTCTCACAGACTTTACGGTCAAGGTTAAACCTATAGTGAATGTTAATTTCACAGGTGACATGGAGAGCGAGTACCAGTACTTGTGGTATCACAACAACCCTCCTTACCGCATCCCTGCCATTGCAACACGCAAGGACGGCAAGTTGCTTGCGCTTAACGACTATCGTCCTTGTGGTGCCGACATTGGTTTCGGTCGTGTTGACTTGGTGCAGCGTATCGGTTCTGCCGATGGTACAGTATGGGGCGAGGGTACAACTATCATCACCGGTAATGTAGATGACAATGTAGACGGAGATATAACAACCCAGCACAATGACGGTTACGGCGACCCTGCTGTATGCATTGACCGCGAGACAGGTCGCGTACTCCTTATTTGTGTAACCGGTCGCACTGTGTGCGGTAGCGCAACACGCGAGAATCCTAACCGCATCGCACGCTTCTACAGCGAGGATGGTGGCGAGACATACCACTCGGTAAATGACGAAAATGCTATCTTTGACGATATTACCGAGGAGTTCTATGGCTTGTGGGATACCGAGGCTTACAAGGCCGGTGACAAGACAAGCCAGGACCAGTATACAGCGCAGAGCTTCTTCTTCGGTTCAGGCCGTATCTTCCAGAGTTCAAAGATTAAGGTGGGCGACTACTATCGTATCTATGCAGCTCTCTGGAGCAAGGATATGCACAACCGCGTTGCATACTCCGATGACTTCGGTCTCACATGGAACATTCTTGGCACACGCGAGGATATGCCTTTCCCCAACTTTGGCAATGCAAACGAGCCCAAGTGTGAGGAGTTGCCTAACGGTGACGTGATTATGTCGTCACGCAAGCCACACGGCCGCTACTACAATATCTTCACATACACAGATGTTGAGAAAGGTCAGGGCTCTTGGGGCGAGGGTACAAACAGCGACATCCCTGCACCAAGCGACTGGAATGGTACAAACGGTGAGATTACAACATTTAAGGTACTTGGTGCCGATGGTGATATACATAACATTGTATTGCAGTCATTGCCTCTTGGCCTTGAGGAGTACTCGGGTGATGTTCGTCGCAACGTCGGTTTCTACTTCAAGGATATCACAAGCAAGTACAGCTATCAGAAGGGTGGCAAGAACGATGTTCCAACCTTTGCAACAGGTTGGGAGAGAGGTATGCTCGTAAGTACCGCACAGGGCTCTGCCTACAGTACATTTACCTTGCAGACCGATGGCCGCATCGGTTTCTTCTACGAGGAGACTCCCGGTGGCTATTCAATGGTTTACGTGCCTTTGACAATTTCGCAGATTACAAACGGCAAGTATGTTGAAATTCTTGGCAATGCAGAGGATACAGGCGCACTACCTGTAAACATTACATACTCATACCGTTATGGCAACACCGAGTGGCTCAGCCAACCCGAGGTCGCATACGTCGGTGAGTCATTCCCACCTGTTCTCTCTGCTGCTTTTGCGCAGACATCGGGTACTCCCGAGGGTGTTGCGACAGCCGAGGACGAGGGCAGGACATTCGTGATTGAGTGCGAATTGGAGGATATGCCTTTCAAGCCTTCATCTTCTTACGATATGGCTTGCTGGTATTCACTCAAGATCCGCAACACAAAGAATGTGTACTATGATGAGGCAACAGGCAAGTTCGCTTGCAACGCAACTGCACAGAGCGGCAACAACGCTCTCTTTGCCTTTGTGGGTAACCCATTCGCTGGCTATAAGATTGTGAACCGTGCGCTTGGTGCAGAGAAGGCTATCGGTGGTGCTGTGTCGAACAACGCACACGTTTCTGCAGTAGACTATGAAACTGCACCTGTGTATATGTTCGAGAACAACAACAATGTATTCGTATTCCGCAATGCATCACACTCTTTGGGCTATTTGAACGACGTGAACAGCAACCTTGGCTATTGGACTACAGATGCAGCTGCAACTGATGGCGGTTCTTCATTGAAATTCACCCTTGAGAGCGATATTCACGAACTCAATGTAGGTGATGCCGGTTATGCTACACTTTACCTTGGCTTCAATGCAGCAATTCCTGCAAACGTGGAAGCATACGTTGTGTCTGAAATCAACAACGGTTATGTTACACTGGAGCAGGTGACAGGCGTTCTCCCAGCCGAGGAGGCTGTGATTGTAAAGGCTGCCAAGGGCAACTATGGCTTTGTGCAGTCAAGCGAGGCTCCTGCCGTTATTGGTGAGAACTTGCTCGAGGGTACACTCGTTGATACCAATATCCAGGGCGAGGCATACGTGCTTGGCTTTGTTGATGGCGAGCCTGGTCTTTACAAGGCCAAGTTGAACCAGGAGGGTGGCTTGGCTTTCCTCAACAATGCCAACAAGGCATACTTGCCTGCACCTGAGGGTTCACAGGAGGCAGCATCCTACAGTTTCCGTTTCCCCGGCACAACAGGCGTTGAAGAGGTGAAAACTGAAACCGGAGTGGTTAAAGGTATTTATGACCTTCAGGGTCGCAAAGTGTTGAAACCGGTCAAGGGTATATACATCATCGACGGCAAGAAAGTGCTGGTGAGATAACTGAAGCACTCTTGACCAATTGGAATAATTCCGGCCAGGGAATCCGTTGACTCCCTGGCCGGAATTATGCTTATGCAGTATGTCGGGTGACACAAAAATAACAGAAAGAGTCTAATAAGAAGAAAAGAAAAATGCTAAGACGCTTGAAATAAACATCTTAGCATTTTACGTTCGGTGGGCCATCTAGGGCTTGAGATTTTTTCGGGCGAGCCCTCAACAACACGTGTCTCGTAGAGACCCATCGACTTCGTTGTTTGCTGTCGGCGCAGCCGGTGCAAACGAATAGAACGAAGGAGATAACCTAGGACCTCCAGATTATGAGTCTGTTGCCAAGCATGCTGAATTTTGCAAATTCAGCACGTGTAACCAACTGAGCTAAAAGCCCTTAAAGCATTTATGCTTACCAATTAATTCTCTCGTAAATTATCTACCGGTAAACTACCGGTAAACATTTGTTTGGTTACAAATTTACACAAAGCCTACGTTCCCTGCAACCCTTAACGGCGATAATTCACGGCACTGCGGCATCTTTTTTAAACACTTCGACTTACTGTATTTCGTGGCTTTTTACAGCTTGTGAAACACTCTGTAAACTCTTGCTTGCAATAGCAATTCAAAGTTTCTATTCAATATATAGCCAATTGGTCTGTTTATGTCTTGTGAAATATCCCCAAATGTATAGTGGTCTTGTGAACAATCCATTTTTGATATATCCGTAACCAAATTCTCCCATATCAAGGTAGGTTGCATTGGTACAGCGTTTGCCACATTCTAAAGCAAAATCGGACATTGTCATTGGGTAATTGGACTGCAATATAAAAGCACCGTCCTTGTCTTTACATAAAGCTCTGCGTATGGATTTCCGCTTATCGTGGAACTTCATTGCTTTTGAATTATTAACCAATGTTAGTTGCTGAAAACCATTGTCACCCATCCATTTCCTACTGATAAAGAACATATCCCCTTTTAAGGAGACTCTCATTACCATTGTCTTGTTTGCTTCATAGGTCTTTCCATTTATCCTGTAAGCACCGAGGATTTGTCCTTGTTCATCGGTAAAAGCGGCTGGGAATGTGAGGCACGCCGCTATTACTTCAATATATGCGGCAAGTACGGTGTGCAGGTGCAGAATCTTCTCAAGAAAGCTGCAACACTCGATATAAGGACTATTTGTCCCCTGCATGGTCCTGTGCTTACAGAGAACTTGGGTCATTACATAGGACTTTATGATACATGGAGCAAGTATGAACCCGAAACAGAGGGTGTGTTTATAGCATACGCATCGATACATGGCGGAACTGCTGTTGCAGCCAACCGACTTGCCGAGATACTGCGTGCAAAGGGTGTGCCTAAGGTCGTTGTAACAGACCTATCTCGTTGCGACATGGCCGAGGCTGTAGAGGATGCTTTCCGTTACAGCCATATGGTCGTATGTGCTGCATCGTACGATGCCGATGTGTTCCCGCCTATGCACGATTTCCTGCATCATCTCAAGATAAAGGCATTCCAGAAACGCAAGGTTGCCATTGTGGAAAACGGCTCATGGGCACCTACGGCAGGTCGTGTGATGCGTTCAATGCTGGAGGGTATGAAGGAGATAGAGATTGTGGAGCCTATGGTTACCATAAGCTCTCGCATGAAGGATAGCGATGTTGTAGCCATGGAGCAGTTGGCTACAGCACTGCTTGCCTGAATGACATTGATATAACCACCGGAGGAGGGCTTCAGGGTCCTCCTCCGGTGGTTATGTTTGGTTACTTTAATTTTGAAATTTCATCAATGGTGTGTAACATGAGCATGTATGATTCATGTACTTCTTCAAGAACCGAATATTCGTATACAGAGTGTATAGCATGTTGTCCGGAGAATACGAGAAGGCCGCCTCTGAGTCCTTTGGCTGCCATCATTGCAGCTGTAGTGCCGCCTCTGTTCGATAGTAGTTCAAGTTCTTTTCCGCATTTTTCTGCTGCCTTTTGCAGTGAAGGAATACATTCCGGGTGAATAGAGTGTGCCACGTTCTCATAATCTATTTTGTCCATGATGGTTTCAAAACCAACGTTAGGATAGTCCCTTTTTATTGATTCAAGAGCATTTTTGACAACTTTGTCATATTTTTCACCATCCGCGGCATCAAAGTATCGCAAACGCAATTTTACTATCCAGTCAATGCCTTCTTGAGTGAATCCGTATGCCTGCATATACCCTTGACTACCCTCAGAATGTTCCGGACGGCAATCCAATGGTATTGCGGCAACAAATTGTGCAGCAGCAGCCATAGCATCGCCCAATCCCATAGCTTTTGCTTCTCCTGGGTGCGCGTCCTTGCCGATGAACTTCATGAATATGCCTCTAGCTGTAAAATTTGCAATACCGACTTCTTTGTTGCCCTCTCCATCAATGTCATAGAATATTTCTGGGTTAAAGTATGTCGTGTCTATTCTTTCGGCAGACTTACCGATGTCCTCATTCGGACACCATACAAACTGCACCTCGCCATGCTTGATGTTCGATTTCATCAATGTCTCCAGTACTGACATCGCTACCGCACAACCGTTCTTGCAGTCTCCGCCCAAGAGCGTAGTACCGTCGGTATGTATCAATGTCTTGCCTACAAGGTTGTTGAGGTCTCGTCCCTCTTTGGATTCGGGACTCAATACAACTCCTGGGCTAAGTACGATATCACCGCCTTGATATCGGGTGACAGATGGCTTTATACCTATGTGAGGAGCCTCTTCCGAGTAATCGAGGTGGCTGCATATGCCCATGACGGGGATATCTTTATTGACATTTGAAGGGACTGTAACATACACGTAATTGTCAGGACTGTGATAGACCTCTGCACCAAGTTCCCTGGCCTCTGCCGCAAGCATTGTAGCCATCTTTTCTTGACCGGGCGTCATGGTCCAAGTATTGTTTATATTGTCGTATTTTGAGTAACTCTCTACTGACAGATACTTCATCAAACGCTCCAGCAGTTTGTCGTGCGATATTGCATGTTTGGCAATCTCCCTTTCATTACGACTTTGGGCATAAAGATTAAAGGTATGTGTGCTCATTAGTATGGAACTGAGCGTAACTAATATAAAAAATCTTTTCATAGCACTATATTTGTGTTGGGTAATCTATGACTATGTGCCTACTCTGAATTATTTTCGGCTCATTGGTTAATTATATAAAAGTTATTTAGAATAAAAGTTCTTTTGGAATATCGGGCATTGCTCCTTGCTTTGTACATACATAAGCAGCAAGCCTTGACGCTTTATAGTGTGCCTCCTTAATGTCGAGCCCCTTTATGATTCCGGCAACGAATGCTGCAGTGAAAGAGTCGCCCGCTCCAACGGCGTCACAGTTCTCGTCCTTGGTGATGTTGAGTTCGCTGATAACATCATCAATATCTACACGGCAGTAGCTCTCCTGGAGTTTTTGAGTCTCTGAATCCTTGTAATATATAATGCTGCCTTTTTCACCAAGTGTGTATATCACAATATTCAGTTTGAACCGTTCCATAAGAGTTGCGCATATCTGTTTGTGATCTCCCTGGATTCCAAAGCACTCCGCCAGAATTGGCAGTTCTGTCTGGTTTATCTTAAGGACGTTGGCAAGCTGCAGGCTTGTTGTATATATGGTCATCAACTTTTCGCGTTCCACTCTTGCTTCCTCTTCTGTTGTGCTTTCGAGGTTCGATATATCGCATGTGGGGCGGATGTTGATATCGTAAATCTTCAATGTACCTTCATTATCTACGCACTCCAGCAGTCGCTTTATCGTCTGTGAACTTGTGCCGTTCTCTCTCTGCGCCAAGGTGCCGAAGCATATTGCTCCGATGTAGGGAACGAGCTTGTCGAGTTCATCGGTATAAGGAATGTCATCGTAAGCCACATTCTTGAATATTTTATACTCATTGTCACCATTTGCGAGAGGTGTCGCTTCAACTTCACCTGTCTTGTATTCAGAGATGTGCATAATGTAACGAACTCCTTTTTTGTCAAGGAATTCTTGAAGTTCACGCCCCAAATCATCATCTCCGACCGCGCTTACTACAATGCCTTCAATACCAAGTTGGGTCGTGTGATAAACAAAATTGGCAGGTGCGCCACCTGGCTTTCTGATAAGGAGAAACTCTTTGATGAATTTGTCCCACAATGCCTCGCCAATGCCGATAACAAACTTTTTCATAAACAAAGAATTTAATGGGTTGAAATATGTTTAAATATCTGCAGTTTACCTGTTCTGTGCAAATATAAGTTTAATGCAGAAAAACTGGATATGAATGGCGTTAATAATAATAACAGTGGAATTGTCAGTTAATTCGCTCCACACTGTTGTTGACGAACTGGAATATCCGCTGAGCTGAATAACCATAGGTGATAACCCTGCAACAAAAAAAGAGAACCGCATTAGCGATTCTCTTCGTGGGCCATCTAGGGCTTGAACCTAGGACCTCCAGATTATGAGTCTGTTGCTCTAACCAACTGAGCTAAAAGCCCGAGTATCTCGTTGGAAATACTTTGCAAAGGTAGGGCATTTCCATTTAGATTGCAAATTTTTATGCCAAAAATTGCAATACGTAATCATAAATTATGTAAAACGCCCCTTCCTTATACCGTTATTTGTACCTCATCCACTTCCAGAGCTCCTTAAGGCTCGGTTTCTTGCCGTGCATGAGTATTCCCACGCGATATATCTTCGATGCTCCATATACAACTATAAGGAATGTCGCGTAGAGCACAATAGCGGAAACGACAATTTCCCACGTCGGTATTCCGTACGGTATTCTTGCCATCATCACGATAGGCGAAGTGAAGGGTATCATGGAGAACCAGAACGAGACGTCTGATGTGGGGTCGTTTATCACGGACAGCATTACCATGATGCTTATTATGATAGGCATCATTATAGGTGTCTGCAGCTGTTGGGCGTCCTGCGGGTTGTCAACCGATGAGCCTACTGCCGCGAACATTGCGGCATACAGCAGGAATCCGCCGAAGAAGAATATGAGCAGCGTGAACATTATCCCGCCGATGTATCCGACATCGCTGAGCACTCCGAGTGCCTGTATCATTCCCAGTTCCGTACCTCCCGGAATTTCCGATGCCGGAACTCCCTGTTTCATCAATGCCATGGCCTCAAGAATCTGGTCGGGCAGCACTTCGGGCAGCACGAAATAGACAAGTCCTGTAATTAGCAGTGCCCATAGCGCTATCTGTACAATCGCCACAGACGCTACGCCCAGTATCTTTCCCATCATCAGCTGGAACGGGCTTACCGACGATACCATGACTTCGAGCACCCTGCTGTTCTTTTCCTCAATCACCGACTGCATGACCATGACACCGTAAATTATCAGGAACATGTACAGGATGAAGCTGAGCACATATGCAAGCACCGATGAAACGATGGACGAGTCATCCTGCGTTTCTGCCTCTTCTGCTGTGTTCCTGAATGACTGCGGTGTTATGTCAACCCTTGTCTCCTGCAGTATCTGGGTGAGGTTCGATATGTTCTGCTCCTCGAGCTTCTTGTTCTGCACTATGGAGCCTACCTGTACGGTGATGTTCTGTTCAATGGCGAACGATGTCGCTTCGTTGTTGTATATCTTTATGTTTCCGGGGTTTTCCTCAATGTCCTCCCCTATGTAGAGTATGGCAAAGCAGTCGCTCAGCTCTTTTCTCGCAATCTCCAAAGGGAGCTTGGTCTCTTCGAACACCAGTTCTTCGTTGTCCATCAGCTGTCCGGCAATGTATCCGCTCTCATCGACCACTGCAATGTGCTTGGTATCGCCGCCGGAATATGTTGATATCAGTGCCGGCGCGAACATAAGCGCAATCATGAACAACGGAGTGAGGATAGTAGTTATGATGAACGATTTCTTCTTTACACGCTCGTTGAATTCCCTTTGTATTATTATTCCAATCTTGCTTCCCATCTTGTATTGCTTTTGAATTTAAAGGTTGCCGTTGACGGCTCTTATGAATATGTCGTTCATAGTAGGTATCATCTCTCTGAAGGAGCGTATCTCGACATTCTCGTTGGCAACCGCAATAATATCGCGTACCTCCTCGTCCGTAGCTATATGTATCTTCAGCGTATTGAGTCCTATCGTCGATGTCGAGCCGTCCATTATCTCGCATTTGCCGGCCAGTGCCTCCTTCAGCACCTGCTCCTTGCCCCTGTAGTCTATCTCGAAGATATTTGCGCCGTGCCTGTGCCGTATCTCATCCACGTTGCCCGACAGTATGTTGCGCGATTTGTCAATGAGGGTTATGTGGTCGCAGACCTCCTCGACCGACGACATGTTGTGTGTCGAGAATATGATGGTAGCACCTTTGTCGCGCAGTGACAGAATCTCCTCCTTCAGCAGGTTGGCATTTATGGGGTCGAATCCCGAGAACGGCTCATCGAAAATCAGCAGTTCCGGCTCATGCAACACTGTTGTTATGAACTGCACCTTCTGTGCCATACCTTTGGAAAGGTCAACGATTTTCTTGTCCCACCACTCCTCGATACCGAATTTTTCGAACCATTCTTTCAGTTTCTGTACGGCCTCTTTGCGCGGCATTCCCTTCAGTCGTGCAAAGAATATTGCCTGTTCGCCGACTTTCATCTTTTTGTATAGTCCGCGCTCTTCGGGCATGTACCCGATTTTATAGACATCATCGGCAGTTATTTCCTTTCCACGGAAAAGTACCCTTCCCTTGTCGGGTGCGGTGATGCGGTTTATTATGCGCAGCAGTGTGGTCTTGCCGGCTCCGTTGGGGCCAAGAAGTCCGTAGATGGAGCCCTCCGGTATCGAGAGTGATACATCGTCGAGCGCGGTATGCTTGGCAAAGCTCTTTGTTACATTTTCAATTCCAAGTAATTCCATGATAGTTTCTGTTCATTTCTGTGCATGTCGCCGCAAAGTTAGCAATAAGATTCAAATTACCCCCCCCATTTGTTAATATTTGTTAAAACAAAGGGCGACGCGGCCGGCATGCAGTTGTAAAGGGCAAAATGCCCGGATGCAGGTGCAAATGTAAGTAAAATTTCATTAAGAGGAAATTTTTGTATAAATTCGCGTGAAAATTCAACAGATTATGTTCGAAGGGAAGAAGGTTCTGATATTCGATTTGGGAGGAGTGCTCATAGACCTGCATATAGACCGTTCGTTTGCGGCTCTTGCCGCTTTGGGGGTAGAGCAGTCCCTGCTGACTGAAAAAGGGTGTCTGCTCAATGAGTACATGCAGCGTTACGACCGCGGCGACATCTCCACAGCCGAAATGTTCGGGTATATATCTTCGCAGTTGCCGTTGCAGGTGCGAAGGGAGGCCGGTGACACACTTCATCTCCGCATTCAGGAGATATGGAACGCCATGCTCGGTGAATATGCTACCGCTAAGTTCCACAGGATAGAGGAGCTGCGCAGGCGCGGTTACAGGGTTGTCCTGCTCAGCAATACCAATGACGGACACTGGGGTGAAATAGAGCGCAAGTTCCAGGCTGCAATGGGCAAGCCGTTCTCATCCTGTTTCGACGCACTTTACCTCTCCTACCGTATGCACTGCCGCAAGCCCGAGCCTGAGATATTCAGGGCGTTGCTCGATGCCGAAGGTGTAGCCCCGGCCGATACCATCTTCTTCGATGATTCCGCCGAGAACTGTGCCGCCGCACGTGCCTTGGGCATTGATGCTGTGCTTCTGGAACGTAATGCACCATGGAGTGGGGAGTTGGAAAGTGAAAACTGAAAAGTGAAAACTGAAAGGTGAGAAGTGAAAGCTCGCTGAAATTATGGAAATTATAACAGATATATACGACTATACGCCTGTGCCGTGCGCGGCGACCATCGGCTCTTTCGACGGAGTGCATCTGGGGCATCGTGCGATGCTCGGAGAGTTGCGTGCGTCTGCATCGGAAAAGGGATTGCCGCTTATGGTGGTGACCTTCGCACGCCACCCCCGTCTGCTCTTCAACAGGGCTGAGGAGCCTTTTCTGCTGACGGACACAGGAGAGAAAATACAGCTTCTCGAAGCTGAGGGCATAGACATTCTTGTGATGCTCGACTTCGATTCCGCCATGGCGTCGATGTGTGCTGAGCGGTTCATGTGCGAAATCCTTGCAGCTCGGCTCGGAGTATCTCTTCTTGCCGTCGGCTATGACCACCGCTTCGGCAAGCCGTGTGCAGGCGAGGGAATAGATGAATACATTGCATATGGCAGCAAATCGGGGATTGAAGTCTTTCAGACCTCTCCTTTTGCCATTGAGGGAACAACGGTCAGCTCTTCCGTCGTGCGCCGTGCCCTCCTGTCTGGCGATGTCGGCTCCGCAGCCCGTTTCCTTGGCCGACAGTATTCCGTTTGCGGCAACGTGGTGCATTGTGCAGGAATAGGACGCAAGCTCGGCTTCCCTACAGCCAACATCACTCTGGCCGATGAAATGCGGCTCATGCCTGCCGATGGTGTTTATGAGGTTGAGACCACTGTGGGCGGGAAACATTACAAGGGGGTGATGAACATTGGAGTGAAGCCCACCGTGAACAACAGCAAGGAACGTACCGCCGAGGTTCATATAATAGGTTTTTCGGGCGACATATACGGCAGCGCACTTTGCGTGGAGTTTGTCCGCCGTTTGCGCGGTGAACGCACGTTCAGGAACCTTGACGCTTTGCGTGCCCAGATAGAAAATGATGTCGAACAGGTAAAGAACAACATATGATGGACAAATTCAGGAGCTATTCAAGACTGGCATTCATGATACTCTCCCTGTTGGTGCTGTATGCACTTTTTCAGGCATTGTTCACCAAACTGGTATTTTCGGCCTACTCATTCCTGTATCCCGGAATCTCTGCGGAGCGGTTCGTGGCCGGCGGTGATGCCGGTCTCCAGAACGGGACCTATTACATGCTGGTGTCTGTCGCTCTACTGCTGTCGGCCATAGCAATGCTTCTTTTCCTGCATCTCACCGGTGCTTTCAGGTTCCGTAAGGGGATGTTCACATCCATTGGTGGCAGGCCCATGTTGCTCTCCGTGCTGCTTGTCTTTTCGTCAATTTGGGGGCTGAACATCTTTGTCCAGTGGTTTCCTCTCGAGGATATGCTCGAGTCCCAGTTCGAAGGGCTTTCGCACGACATCCTCGGCGCGATTTCAATATCGGTGATGGCACCTCTGCTCGAAGAGACCCTTTTCCGCGGTGCCATACTCGGTGCCCTTCTGCGCCGTACCGGAAACCCGTGGCATGCCATAATCATATCTGCCCTGATTTTCGGCATATTCCATATGAACCCAATACAGGTGGTCTATGCGACGTTGCTCGGAATAGTGCTCGGTTGGATATACTACCGTACAGGAAACCTTCTTTCGGTGGTAGTGGGGCATGTGCTCAACAATACCATTGCAGTGTTCACAACCATTGCATTCGGTGTCGCCGAAGAGGAGGAAATTGCAAACAACTCGCTTAGCATTGTGGCTTTCGTATTTTTCGTAGCGACATCGGTATTTCTAGCCGTTAAGTTGAACAAGTCGTTGCCAACCAGTAAATCTGATAGTTGGCATAATATAGGATAAGATATCTTTTGATTAGAAATAATATTTATGAAACGTATATTTATAAGTTATTCACGTGCTGATTACATCCTTGCTGATAATAGCCTTATGGAGGACTCTCCTGTTGGTAAAATTGTCGCAGCTTTGAAGAATTGTCAAGACTTGGAAATCTGGATGGATATAGAAGGGCATTATCCAGGAAAATATTTCACAAAGGTTCTTGCTGAGAAGATACGGCGTTCGGATATTGTGCTATTTCTTTCATCCAAGAACTCTAACAGTTCATATTGGGTAAGCAAGGAAATTCTATATGCTTCTGAGAATAAGAAGGAAATTATACCTGTAAAAATTGATGATTCTGATTTTAGTGAAGATTTTTCTCTTATTCTGCCTGGTCTTGATTATATTGAATATTTCAAAAATGAGTCAATGGCGATAGAGAAGCTAAAGAGGATTCTTTTAGAAAAAGAACCGGAACCAGAACCTATCACTCTAAGGAAAAAGATAAGGCGCGTCTGGGGTGTAATTGCCACTTGTTTGCTTCTCTTGCTGTTTGCTATTGCAGTTTTTTTTACCATAGGCTATACGGTCGGTTATATATCTAATCGAGTTGAGGTTGACGAGGTAATGGAAGAGGCTTTCGATAAAAGTCGTTTTACTATAGTGGATTCAGTGACAGTACAATATTCTGGAAACTCTTTGAATTTTAATTATAATGTGGTTGATGGCACTGTTAAAATGAACTCGGAGAGCGAAAATTTGTTTAAAAATTTAACAGTTGAAAAAGTTTTGGCTTCGGTTTCAATATCGTTGGCCTTAAATAAAGTACTACAATCGTCTCGCTATATGGAGGGGCCTGCTAAAGTTTATTATATCGCTATCGGATCTGTAGGCGTTGTTTGCGGATATACAATAGGTGAAAACATTGGAAAGGAGAGCGCAACATATAAAAACGAGCACGACCTTGTAAACTATTTCAATAAAGATGGAATAAGAGAATATTTTAGAAAAAAGTTAGAACCATATAGATGATGTTTATCAGACGTCTTATATTTTTATTCTTGTTCTTGATTCCTGCCAATGTCTTTGTGCAGGCAAAGGATTCCTTGACCATAAAACTTGATGATAAATCAGTCTTTAAGGGATATGTATTGAATCAGGATGAAGATTCTTTACTTGTCGGTACATTATATGCTGCTGATTTCAGTCAATATACAGGTTTCTGGTATAACGATTTTACGCCCCGAAATGTTTTTTCAATTTCTTTTAGTGGTGATAGTTTTTTGTTAAATAATCAGAAACATTTTTTTATTAATAGAACAGAATGTTATAGTTCCGAGAAATACAGTGTGTTTAATGACCAGGGAGGCAGAGACTTAAAGTATTACGATTACGAGAAAGGATTCTGGTATACGATTGATTACAATAGTAATAGATATAATAGAGAATCTTCTATTCTTGAGTCTGTTGACGATGAAAATGATTCATCATTTATATCAATATTTCACTTCTTGGCTGTCTCTTTAGTGTTGTTTCTATTATTGCGGCCTATAACAGGGAAAGGCAAAGGTAAATTGCCGACAATTTATTCCTTGATCTTGTGCGCACTGCTCATAATACCATATTATGTTTTCACTACAAAATATCTACGTTCGCAGTTCGTATACCCAATGCTGACATTTTCTTTGCTCTACGCGTTGAGATTTCTCACAACTGGACTTAAATATATTGTTGCTCATTTTGTGCTATCTGGCATAATACTAATATTCTGGATCTATTTCTTGTTTTTCAATCTCAACGAGGTTGTCTGCACGTCCGATGGCACTCCTGTAAATGTGCAATGGCAAACAGGAACCACTCCGCTCAAACGACATGTGGTGAAAAAAATAATTGCCAATCTGGTTCCTGTCAAAGTAAGAGATCATGATACTGACTATGTGGTATATGTAAGCAGATATGAATTATCGAAAGAAGAGTTTGGTATTATCAATGACGAGGCTCTTGCCTGGATAGGTTATTTGTTGCGTGAAGAACCATTATATGACTTCTCTTATCGTGAGGCCAGGATTGTGTTAAAACGCTTAAAGGAAATTTCTAATGTGGATTTTGATTTTCTTTCATATAATGAGTGGAAAGCTGCGACTTTAGGAAAAACTCACGAAGCAAGCAGAAGTATAATGGATTTACTGGATGTTGATGAAGGTGAACCAAATGAATATGGATTGGTGAATTTAACAAGTAATCTTCCTGAATATACCTCAACATACTTTACAACGTCTCGTTTAGGATTTCTGGCTGATACTTTAATAAGTGAATATAATCATGTGCTTGTGGCTGGAAATGCATACACATCAGACATGGCGATGGACTGTAGTGTCGTAGATAAGGATCTCCGTATAGGATTTGTCGGCCTCAGATTAATATATCGCCCAAGGAATATAGGTGCACGCAGATTCTTTATTCAGGGTATTGCTGTTAATGATGTTTTGGCAGAATTGCCTTCAAAAATCATTTTAGAGTCTTACAACGGTGTCACAGTTTCTGACTTGCCCGACTATGAATCATTTCAAGAAATGATGATTGAGGAACGTTTTAATGCAAGAAGGATAATTGTACACGATATATCCCTTAATCAGAGAATAGAGCTCGAGATTCCTGCAGGGCAAGAATGGTATGATTTTACTCCGTGTTTCATTTTTGAAGGTGTCGGCAATTAAATGAGTTTTTAATATCAAATTCTGCAGTTATACCCTTTCAGCTCCTTGCGTAGCTCCTTTGCGCAGGCCGGAGCCGTACATTTGTCCAGTAGCTCCCAGAATGCGGTATCATGGTTCATTTCAACGGTGTGGCACAGTTCGTGCAGCAGGACATAATCGACAAGGCGGCCGGGAAGCATCATCATGTATATGCTAAGGCTTATATCTCCCCTTGTGCTGCAGCTACCCCAGCGCGAATGTACATCGCGCACACTGCAACGGCTGTATCTGAATCCGTACTTCATAGCCAGTTCATGCAGCCTTTTCGGAAGATAACTCTTTGCGCAATGCCTCAAGGCACCCTTAATGCATCTCCGCAACCCCTCCTGTACGTATCCGTTCGAGTAATCCGACGACAGTGGGCACTCAATGATATACGCGCCATCCTTCCCTGTTACTGTCGTGCAGTTTGTTGAATTCTCCCTGATACGCAGGCTGAATCTCTCCGTTGTGATGGAAAACTCTTTGTCGATGATTTGTGGAGTGCTCTTCTCCTGCATGGCTTTCAGCTTGTCACCGCATTGGGCGAGTGCCCTGCTGATGTCGGCCGCTGTAGCGCATTCCGGCACGGTCATGAATATGCGTCCGTCCCTGCAGCGCATTGTAATGCGTCGCGCCCTGCTGTTCCGCGTCACAGCAATACATCCCAGTCCGGGATATTCAATTGTACCTCTTTCAAGTGACACCTGCTATGCCGTTATATGAGTGCCCTGAATGCCGTCCAAGGCATCGGCCTTTGTTATGATGACCTTTGCCACGCCGTTGTCTATGGCGTTGAAGGCATTGTCTATCTTAGGAATCATGCCTCCGCTTACTATGCCCCCGTCGAGCAGCATTCGGTAGCTCTCGTGTGTAATCTCCTTTATCAAGCTGTCTGCCCTTTCCGGGTCGCGCATGACGCCCGGCAGTTCGAAGCAGTATATCAGCGTAACCTCGAACTCCCGGGCCAGAGCCTTTGCTGTCTCTGCCGCCATAGTGTCGGCATTGGTGTTCAGCATGTTGCCTTTGCCGTCGTGCGTGAGAGGTGCAATGACAGGGACAAGTCCCTGTGATATTATTCCTGAAAGCATCTTTCCGTCCGCTTTGTCCACATCGCCTACGAAACCGTAGTCAATCTCTCCGGCAGGTCTCCTGTGCGCCCTTATGATGTCACAGTCGGCCCCGGTCAGTCCAATGGCATTCACACCGCGCGCTTGCAGTGCTGCAACGATATTCTTGTTCACGAGTCCGCCATAAACCATAGTGACGACCTGAAGCATGGCCTCGTCCGTTATTCTCCTGCCGTTCACCATACGGCTCTCTATACCCATTCTTGCGGCGATGGCGGTGGCCGAACGGCCTCCTCCGTGGATTATCACCTTGTTGCCCTCTATGGCTGTAAAACGGTCGAGAAGACCGTTGAGCGATTCATTCTCCTCAACGATCTTCCCTCCTACCTTTATGACTGTAATTTTCTGTTTCATCAATAATCGAGGTATGTATATCCGTAAAGTCCCGAGCGGTAGTTCGAAAGGAACTCCTTTCCCTCCTCGAGTGAAATCTTTCCCTCTTTCACGGCACTCGTTACCCAACGTTCCAGTGTACGGACAAGTTTGCGGGCATCGTACTGTACATAGTCGAGCACGTCGGCTATGGTCTCTCCGTCAATAATCTTGTCAATGTGGTATCCGTTCTCGTCAACGCTTATATGAACGGCATTTGTGTCGCCGAACAGGTTGTGCATGTCACCGAGAATCTCCTGATATGCGCCCACCAGGAATACACCGAGGTAATACGGTTCGTTGGCCTTCATCTTGTGTACCTTTAGCGAGTCGGCTTTGCTGTTGTAGTTTATGAAGTCGGTTATCTTGCCGTCGCTGTCGCATGTCATGTCCTGTATCGTACAGCTGCGGTCGGGGCGTTCGTCAAGCCTGTGTATCGGCATAATGGGGAAGAACTGGTCTATACCCCAGCTGTCGGGCAGGCTCTGGAACAGCGAGAAGTTGCAGAAATACTTGTCGGCAATGAGCTTCGGCAGTTTGCGGAAGTCATCGGGTACGTGTTTCATATTCTTCGCTATCGACAGAATTTCGCGTACAATGCTCCAGAACATGCTTTCTATCTGTGCACGTGTCTTCAGGTCAACGATACCGTGGCTGAACAGCTCAAGAGCCTCCTCGCGTATCTGCTGTGCATCGTGCAGTGCCTCGAGCATGGTGCGCTGGTCAAGCTCACACCATATTTTGTACAGTTCCTTTGCCAGTTCGTGGTCATTCGCCGCAACCTCCCAGTCCTCGTCCATCTGCGGCAGTGCTGCGGTTTCAAGCACCTCGAATATGAGTATCGCGTGGTGCGCCGAAACAGAGCGTCCGCTCTCGGTGATGATGTTGGGGTGGGGTATTCCGTTCTTGTCGGCCGCATCGACCATGGTGTATATGGCATCGTTCACATACTCCTGTATAGAGTAGTTCACCGAGCTCTCGCTACTCGACGAGCGTGTACCGTCGTAATCGACTCCCAGTCCGCCGCCTATGTCCGTGAATTCTATGTTGTATCCCAGTTTATGCAACTGTACGTAGAACTGCGAAGCCTCGCGCAACGCGGTTTTTATATGGCGAATGCGTGTCACCTGACTTCCTATGTGGAAGTGAATGAGTCTAAGGCAATCCTTTATGTCGAATTTCTCCAGTATCTCGAGTGCTTCGAGCAGTTCGCTGGACGTAAGTCCGAACTTGCTTGCGTCACCTCCGCTCTCTTCCCATTTGCCGCTGCCTTCGCTCGCGAGCTTTATGCGGATACCTATGTTGGGGCGCACACTCATGCGCTTTGCTATCTTTGCGATGCGCTTCAGTTCATTCAGTTTCTCCACCACAAGGAATATCCTACGTCCCATCTTCTGTGCAAGCAGTGCCAGTTCAATGTAGCTGTCGTCCTTGTATCCGTTGCATATGATTAGCGAGTCGCTGTCGGTGTTCATCGCTATCACGGCGTGCAGTTCGGGTTTCGAACCGGCCTCAAGCCCTATGTTGTATCTCTTTCCGTGGCTTGTTATCTCCTCCACTACAGGTCGCATCTGGTTCACCTTAATGGGGTAAACTATGAAGTTCTCTCCCTTGTAGTTGTACTCTTCGGCAGCAATCTTGAAACATCCGGCAATCTTTTCAATGCGGTTGTCAAGAATGTCGGGGAAGCGAAGCAGTACAGGTGCCGGGACGTCACGCAGCTGCAGTTCGTCCATAAGCTCCTTCAAATCGACCTTGACGCTATCCTTTTTGGGTGTGACAGCGACGTTTCCCTTTTCGTTTATGCTGAAGTACGATGCTCCCCAACCGTTTATGTTGTAGAGCTCTTCAGAATCCTCAATACGCCATTTTCTCATTTCCGTGTTGTTTGACAGGTTGTTGAAAAAGTCTCTTATATCCCGAACTGCCGGCGGAATGCCTCAACCGACAGGCCTATCTCTCTCTTGTCCTCCAGCTTGTCGGCCCTGAACGAGTGCTGTGCCTTGCTGTAGTGCGGTTCGCGTTTTCCTAACTGTTCCACGATGAAAGCCCTCAGTTCCTCATCGTTCTTGTCCTTTATGAGCGGTCTCTTGTGCCTTGCGATGCTCAGTCTTATGAAGAGTCTCTCTACCGGCACGTCAAGGAAGACTGTGGTCCCCTGTCCGTTCATGTATTCTATGTTGTCGAAGAAGCAGGGTGTCCCTCCTCCTGTCGATATTATCACATCCTCGAACTCTCCGACCTCGTGGAGCATCCGCCTTTCAATGTTGCGGAACTCCTCCTCGCCCTTCTCGGCGAATATCTGCGAAATTGTCTTGCAGTATCTCTTTTCGATATAGTTGTCGAGGTCGATGAACGGAATCCCCAGTTCATTTGCCAGCGCACGCCCGAGCGTGGTCTTGCCGGCCCCCATGTATCCTACCAGGAATATTCTTGTCATTTGCTCTTCTTGGTGTATCTTCTTTTTGCCGGGCTCTTTGCCGTCTCTCCCTGCTTGTTCACAATCTCAAGGCACTCCTCAAGCGTAAGCTCAGCCGGAGTCACGTTCTTCGGTAGTTTGTAGTTGCTGCCCTTGTATGCTATGTATGGTCCGAACCTTCCGTTCAGCACCTGCAGTTCCGGCTCTTCGGTGAAGTTCTTTATCACCCTCTCCGCTTCGGCCTTCTTCTTGGCATCTATCAGTTCCGTAGCCTCTTCGAGTGTTATTGCAAGCGGGTCGTGTGTCTTAGGCAGCGTCACGTATGCTGCACCGTATTTTATGTACGCACCGAAACGTCCTGCGCCTATCGTTACGCTCTCGCCGTTGTATTCTCCCAGTGTGCGCGGCAGGCTGAACAGCCCCAATGCCTCTTCAAGAGTTATTGTCTCGAGTGTCTGTCCCGGTTTCATCTGCGCGAAGCGCGGCTTCTCCTCGTCGGTTGCCGAGCCAACCTGTACTATGGGGCCGAACCTTCCAATCTTTACCGATACGGGCTTTCCGCTTGCCGGGTCGTTGCCCAGAATCCTTTCGCCCACCTTATGCTCGTTCTTCGACTGTATTATGCCTTCGATTTTCGGTTCGAACTCCTTGTAGAACTCCGATATGTGTTCAACCCAGTTTCTCTTACCGTCGGCAATCTCGTCGAACTCCTTTTCCACCGTTGCGGTGAAGTTGTAGTCCATTATTTCCGGGAAGAATTCAAGCAGGAAATCGTTCACTACGATACCTATATCCGTCGGCATCAGTTTCGCCTTTTCCGCGCCTACGGTCTCCTTGCCCTCCTTGGCGGTTATCTTGCCGTTCTTGAGGGTGATTATGCCGTAGTTGCGTGTTGTTCCTGCCATGTTGCCCTTCTCAACATATCCGCGCTGCTGTATGGTGCTGATAGTGGGGGCATATGTCGAAGGACGTCCTATTCCGAGCTCTTCGAGCTTGCGCACCAGGCTTGCCTCGGTGTAGCGTGGAGGATGCTGTGTGAAACGTTCCGTTGCAATAATCTCCTTTGCGGTCAGTTCGTCCCCCTTGAAGACTGCCGGTATTGCTGCAAGCTCGCTTGCATTGTCGTCGTCGGTGCTCTCGCGATAGACCTTGATGAAACCGTCGAAAATGGTAACCTCGCCTGTAGCGACGAATGTCTCGCTGTGTCCGCTTATGGCGATGTTCACGGTTGTCTTTTCAACGAGTGCATCGGCCATCTGTGATGCGACGGTGCGTTTCCATATAAGCTCATAAAGACGCTTTTCGGGCACTGTGCCCTCAATGCTTGTGTTCGCCATGTATGTGGGGCGAATGGCCTCGTGTGCCTCCTGTGCTCCCTTTGTACGTGTCGCGTAGTTGCGGCTCTTGTGGTATTCTTCGCCGTACGTGTCCGCAATGACGCTCTTGCATGAACCTATGCAGAGTGAAGAGAGGTTCACCGAGTCGGTACGCATGTATGTGATGTGTCCCGATTCATACAGTCTCTGTGCTACCATCATGGTCTGCGATACTGTAAAGCCGAGCTTGCGTGCCGCTTCCTGCTGCAGTGTCGATGTTGTGAACGGTGCGGCAGGGCTCTTCTTTTGCGGTTTCGTGTTCACGTCGTCAATGACGAATGTGGCGTTCTTGCACGATTCGAGGAACTTTTCTGCCTCTTCCCTTGTCTTGAATCTCTTGGACAGTTCTGTGTTGAGTATTGCATTCTCGCGCGGCAGTATGAACTGTGCCGTCACGCGGTAGCCGCTCTCGGTCGTGAATCTGTTTATCTCGCGTTCGCGCTCGACAATAAGGCGTACCGTTACGCTCTGTACGCGTCCGGCCGACAAAGCCGGTTTTACCTTGCGCCACAGAACCGGCGAGAGCTTGAATCCCACGATGCGGTCGAGTACTCGGCGTGCCTGCTGTGCATATACCAGGTTCGTGTCAATCTCCCTGGGGTTCTCAATGGCGTTGAGAATCGCATTCTTGGTAATCTCGTGGAATACTATGCGTTTGGAATTTTCAGGGTTAAGCCCCAACTCCGTGTATAGGTGCCAGCTTATGGCCTCCCCCTCGCGGTCTTCATCGGATGCGAGCCAGACCATGTCTGCCTTCTTGACTTCGCTTCTCAGGCTGCTCACGAGTTTCTGCTTCTCTTCGGGAATCTCGTACAGCGGCTCGAACGTGTCTGTATTTATACTGAACTCCTTTTTCTTCAGGTCACAGATGTGGCCGTAGCTCGACATCACCTTGTAATCCTTTCCAAGGAACTTCTCTATTGTCTTTGCTTTCGCTGGTGACTCAACTATAACTAAATTCTTCTGCATATCGCCAAGCATTTTTTTCAGATTCGCTCGCAAAAGTATGAAAGTTTCCTCTATTATCGAATCAAAAAAAGGAAAAAAAACATAAAGAAATTACCCCCGTCCACCATAAAATAATATATTATTTTAAATAGGAGAAAATGTGGCTCGGCATAAATTTAAAAAAGCAACAGCGGCAACCCCGATGGGGCCACCGCTGTATGTATTGTGCAGCATTGCTGTTATTGTCAGAAGTTGGCCGTTACGCCCAGTGAACCTCTCGCTCCTCGTGCGCGGTAGCCTGCGTATTCGTAGTAGTCGCAGTTCAGCAGGTTGTTGCCCTGTATGTATGCGCCCAACCAGTCGAATATCTGGTAGCTTGCGCGGGCGTAAAGGTCGTTCTTGCAGCCGTATCTCTCGCTGCTTCCCTTCGTGTAGCGTGTGAAGTTGTAGCCGAGCCTGAATGTCAGTTTTTCGAATACCCTGAAGTCGGCATTCACGTCTGCTGTTATCTGCGGCTTCATCATCAGCATCTCTTTGTCGCTTCCGCCCCATTTGTCGTAGCGTGCCTCGGCCGAAAGGCTTGTCCATCCGCCGATGTCGCATCCTACGCGTCCTCCGATAAAGAAGTTGTGCGTGTTCTGCTGTGCGAATCCTGCATAGATAAACCTGAATGCCTGGATGGGCGAGCTCGGGTCCTGCTGGTATCCCATTGTCTGCAGCACATCATCCTTTGTATATGCGTATCCTGCATATACGTCGAACGAAACAGGCTCTATTGTCATGTGTGTGCCGGCCTTTATGTCCACGACCCTATAGGTGGGGCGCAGTTGCCTGTCTGTCATGCCTCCGAATCCCCAGTAGGGCATCTCCTCTTCAATGTCCGCCAGTTTGTTCACAGCTCTTCCGCCGGTGATTTCACCGTACAGGCCCACAAAACTGTTGATGTTGCCTTCGACCTTGATATCGGGTGATATCGCGAACCTTGCACCGTTGGCGGTGATGAAGTTCATCTTTGTACCAATCTTTACCCTCCATCCGCTGAAGTCGAACTTCAGGAACGGGTTGATGTCGAACGACGAGTAATTCGTGTAGCCCTCCGGCGCGTCGCGCAAAGTGCTGTTATAGACAAGGCCGTCGAATCCAAGGTCAACGCCAATGCTCTTGAGTGCCTCTTCGCCTATCATGATAGCGGCCTGTCCGCCAAGGTTGAATGCAAGTTCTCCCGTGCCGTTTTCCATTCCCGACGAGTAGCTGCGGCGGTTGTATGTGACACCTGCAACATAACTGAATGCGAATTCATTGTCCAGGTCAGTCACGCCGGTGGTACTCAGCCTGTATGTGCGGCTGTTCTGTTTGTCGGTAAATCCCGGTGTCTGGACTGCCGTTCCGTAACCGTCGGTGTGCTGATAGTTGAATACACGGTTGCTGAAGTCGGCCGCCACGCCCATTTCAAGGCTGTTGAACCTGTGCGTGTATGACGCACCGGCTGTGGTGCGGAACATGCGCTGGTCCCAGTCGAGTTCTTCGCCTTTGATGCCTGTCTTGAAGCCGTCGAAGCCTGCGAGCATGTTCACCTCTCCTCTCTCCGATGTCTTCAGTGTGTATGCCAGTTTGGCGTCAATGTCGTTGGTAAGTCCGTATCCCAGACGTGCATATCCCGGATATTGTCTTTTCTGAGTGGGAATCACGTCCTTTATGTCCCTCTCGCTTGTGAATCCCCTGAACGGTTCGGCCTTTTCTATGAACTCCAGCTTCAGCGGCTCCATCTCTGTCTCTTCGGCTATGGTAGGCGTGTTGCCTTTCTTGCTTACCTTAATGACCTCGGGCGTATATTCGTTCTCTATGTTGACAACTGCGCTGTTCTCATTCGACTGCGCGAATGCTGTTCCGCACAGTGCCAGTGCCGATATAATCAATATGCTCTTTCTCATGACTGATATGATTTTTGTCTCATTTACCAAGTTTCTCCAATCTCTCCGTAATCATCCCGTCGATGTCGTCGTCTCCGCTGTAGTTGTTCCTCAAAGAGTTGAGGTACTGCGTGGCCTCCAAGGTTTTTCCCTGCTTGGCATACAGGTCGCTCAGTAGCACGAAGCTCCTTGCCATCCAGTAGGAATGCGGTGTTCCTGTCTCTATGTACTGCATTATCGCTTCCTCGCATCCGCTGTACTGCTCCTTGTCGAACATAATCTGTGCAACCATGTACTTCGCTTCCGCGCCCTCCTTTGTTCTGGTGTCCTTAGCCAGCTCCTCGAAGTCGGGCAGCGCATTATCCTTCTTGCCTGTCGCCATGTACGATTTTGCCCTGTCATACAGTGCCTCGCGTCTTGTCTCGGGGGATGTGCTTTCGTCGTCGAGCAGTTCGCCGGCACAGTTTATCACCTCGTCGTAGTTTCCGCTCTTGAATGCGTTTCTCATAAGGCCGCACCTTGCAAGACGCCTTGTTTCGTTGTCGCTGCCCTTTACAAGCAGTTTCCTGAACATGTCGCCGGCAGCATCGAAGTCACCGTTCTCCTGGTATATTTCTGCGGCATACATTATTGAAACCTCGCTGTATTTGTTGTCGGGGAGTTCAATTACTGCCTCCAGGTGCTTTATCGCCTTGTCGTTCATGCCGCTCTTGTAGTACGATGAACCGAGATAGTAGTGGCTGTTGAGTTTGAACGCTCCGTTCGGGAACTTCTTCTGGTATTCGTTGAAGTGCTTTATGGCATCCTCATACTCGCCCCTGTTGTAGAACTTCTCCGCCGCTATGAATGTGAGTGTATCGACGCTGCTGCTTTTCAGTGCGCCAAGGCTCTCGGTCTTTGCCGCGAAGTCCACGAACTTGTCAACCTCGCCCCTCTCTACGTAGATATTCTTGAGGTCTTGTGCCGCGACTGTAGCCTCTTCGCTGTGCGGATACTTGCGTATGGTCTCCTTGTAGGTCTCTATGGCCTTCTCGCTGTTGCCCACGATGTTGTATATCATTGCCTTCTCCGCCATTGCCTTTCTTGCAAGGGGGCTTTCGGGGTGTTTAATGAGCAGTTTGTCATATACTTCTATCGCCTCGTTGTATTTCTTCAGCTCAATGTATGAACGGCTCATCTCGTAGTATGCCTGTTCGGCATAAACGCTGCCGGGGTATTCGTTTATCACCCTCTTGAGGTTCTTCACCTTGCCGGTGTAATCCTTCTTCAGTCCCATGGTCAGTGCCGAACGGTAGAGCGAGTAGTCACCGCTGCTCTTGTCGGTTGCAAGAGCCTTGCTGTAGTAGCTGTCGGCCTTGCTGTACTGCCTGTTGTAGAAGTGGCAGTCGCCTATGCGGTTGAGCGCGTCGGCACGCAGGCTCTTCTCGCTGTCGGGAATCTCCTTGATGAAGTTCTCGAACCCGGTGCGCGCCTCATTGTATTTTCCCATCTGGAACTTTGCGTATGCCATGCCGTACATTGCCATCGCGCTGTTTTCGTCTCCTGCGGCAAGTGCATTGCCGTAGCTCTCCACAGCCTCGCCGTACTTGCCCATGTCATAAAGAGCCTCGCCCTTCCAGTAGCAGGCATCGGTATATGTGGCGTTGTCATATTTCAGTTCCAGCGAGCGGTTCATGTATTTTATCGACTCCTCCATATCCTGTTCCAGGAACTTCTGCACGCCCATTCGGTATAGCACCTTCTGCTTTGCGGCCAGAATCTCCTTCGACGGGTTCGGCAGCTTCTCTATCGACTGCAGTGCCACGTCGTAGTTGCGGCTGTTCAGATAAACCTCAACAAGGTACTCTTCCACCTTTGCCCTGTGTGCTGACTCGGGGTACTCGTTGAGGAACTTCTCGAATATCCTGACGCTCTCGGCAAATGGCGAGTAGCGTGTCTGGTGCAGGCACAATGCGTAGTTGTACATGGCCTCCTCGCGTATCTTGTCATCGCATGTCATTGTCGCGGCCTGCTCGAATGCCATACGCGCGGCACTTGCGTTGCCGCTCTTGTGCTGTATGATTCCTGTGTGCAGAAGCGAGCTCTGTGCGACCGCGTCGTCGCCCTCGTTGCTGTGGGCGAGCAGTTCGAGTGCCTTGTCCGTGTCACCGTCTGTCGCGTAAAGGCTCGCTCCCAAGTGGTAGTATGCTATGCGCTGCGGTTCAGCGGTCTTCTCAATGTATATGCTCAGCGGTTCAATGGCATCCTCGTAGTTGCCCAGAGCGTACTCTGCGGCACCCAGTATGTGCTGCATCCTTATACCCTGGTTGCTCTCCTTGTGTCCGGCGATGAACTCTTCGGCAATTTCTTTTGCTTTTTCCGCATCGCCCTGCTTCAGATGTATTCCGGCCAGGTAGTACGGAACCTCCTTGCTGTACTTCTTGTCGGCTTCAAGCTCTTTGAACGTGCTGTACGCGGCTTCGAGCTTGTCGTTGCCGTAATTGTTCACGGCAAGGTGGAATGCTGCGTCCTTCGCATATTTCCGGCTGGTGACCGACAGGTTGCGCAACAGGTTCTCTGCCTCTCCCGACATTCCGTACTCCTGCAGTGAGAGGGCGTAGTGCAGTGTTGCCTTGTCACGCTGCTGCGGTGTCAGACGGCTCATGTCGCAGTTTCTGAACCATCGGCAGGCGTCCTTGTAGTCACCTGTGTAGTAGTATGTCTGTGCTATGTGGCACCCGAGCAGTCCCTCCTTCGCTGTTTCGGGGTAGCGGTCTATGTACTGCAAAAGCAGTTCTCTTCCCTTGGCGGCGTCGTTCTCGGCCGTGATTAGTGCCTTCAGCAGCTCTGCTTCCTGCCTTGTCTTCGCATCGAGTTTCCCGGTGTCTATCCTCTTTATCATGGTCTGTGCCGTGGCGTAATCGCCGTCGGAGTAGAGTCTCTGGCACTCGTCCAACAATCCTGTCGGACTTGTGGTCTGTGCCGAAGCCGTGATGCCGAATGCGGCAATCATCAACAGAATGATGCTTTTTCTCATTTTCATTATTCCTGTATGTTTTTGTTTTCTTTCATTTTCTTGAACATCTCAATGCTCCTGCTTATCGACTGCAGGCCGAAATCCTTACTGTCGAGTTCCTCTATCGCGACCCATCTGAGGGCTGCGACGTCATCGTTGGCAAGGAGCGTGCCGGTATCCCCGACGCTGCATTCGAAGAACATGTCCATGGTGTGTAGCTCCATGCCCGAATAGTTGTATATATTGGGAATGGTGAACAGGTAACGCGTGCCTGTCACTTTGAGCCCGGTCTCCTCGAGCACCTCGCGTGCCACACCCTCTTCGGCGGTCTCGTAGCTGTCGCAGAAACCGCCCGGCAGGTCCAGCGTTCCTTTTGCCGGCTCCTTGGAGCGTGTTGCCACAAGCAGTTCGCCCCTGCTGTTGGTGATAATGGCCACGGTGGCGGCCAGGGGGTTGAAATAGTATATGAAACCGCACTCTCCGCACCTCTTTGACTTCTCGTCGTTTATGTTGAATTCCGTGCTGCCGCACCGGGGGCAGTGCTTGAAAAGGTGTAGCGGGTGTTGCATGTGTATTTTCGGTTTTTGTACGTCCTGTGTCACGGTTATCCGCAGTTTACTGCAAATATACGACTTTTTCAATTATGTTTTTTGACATAGCGCGCATATTTATATAAAATTAATGATAAGAATTCAATAATTGTATTTTAAAACATATTTAAACATTTTTATTGCCATTGTTGGGAGAAAAACGGAAGAAATGTCGTACCTTTGCGCTCTGTTGGGCAGTCTGCTTTCGGCTCCCGGCGGAATTGAATACAAACTAAAACAATACATAATATTATGGCAAATAAAGCATTATTGGTGATTCTTGACGGTTGGGGTGTAGGTAACCACGGCAAAGGTGACGTTATTTTCAATACTCCTACTCCGTACTGGGATCATCTTGTATCGGTATATCCAACATCACAACTTCAGGCAAGTGGCGAGAACGTAGGTCTCCCTGCAGGTCAGATGGGTAACAGCGAGGTAGGTCACCTGAATATCGGTGGCGGCCGCGTGGTTTATCAGGACCTTCTCAAGATTAACCGTGCCATTGCCGACGGCTCAATCGCACAGAACCCCCAGTTGGTGGCAGCTGTTGAGTATGCTAAGGCAAACGGTAAGAAACTCCACTTCATGGGTCTCACTTCGGACGGCGGTGTGCACAGCTCACTCGAGCACCTCGAGGCAATGTACAACTTTGCTGCGGAGCAGGGCGTGGAGAATGCTTATGTGCATTGTTTCATGGACGGTCGTGACACTGACCCCAAGAGCGGCGCAGGCTTCATCGAGCAGCTCACAGGCAAGGGTCTGAAACTCGCTACAATCATCGGCCGTTACTATGCTATGGACCGCGACAAGCGTTGGGAGCGTGTGAAGATAGCATACGACCTCATCGTTTCAGGCGAGGGCAAGAAGGCCGACGATATGGTTGCTGCCGTTAAGGAGTCATACGAAGAGGGCGTGACCGACGAGTTCATCAAGCCTATCGTGAATACAAACTTCGACGGCCGCATAGGCGAGGGTGATGCTGTTATCTTCTTCAACTACCGCAACGACCGCGCAAAAGAACTTACTATAGTTCTTACTCAGGAGGATATGCCTGCCGAGGGTATGAACACAATCCCCGGCCTGCAGTACTACTGCATGACTCCGTACGATGCCAAGTTCACAGGCGTTCACATCCTCTTCGACAAGGAGAACGTTGAGAATACTCTTGGCGAGTACATCGCAAAGCAGGGCATGAAGCAGCTCCACATTGCCGAGACCGAGAAGTATGCGCATGTTACATTCTTCTTCAACGGTGGTCGTGAGACTCCGTACGACGGTGAGGAGCGTATCCTTGTTCCCTCTCCCAAGGTTGCCACATATGACCTGCAGCCCGAGATGAGCGCGTACGAGGTAAAGGAGAAGCTCGTGAACGAAATCAACAGCGAGAAGTTCGACTTCATCGTGGTTAACTTCGCCAACGGTGACATGGTTGGTCACACAGGTGTATATAGCGCGATAGAGAAGGCAGTGCTTGCAGTCGATGCATGTTTGAAGGATGTCATCGAGGCGGCACGCAACCACGGTTACGAGTCAATCATCATCGCCGACCACGGTAATGCCGACAACGCGGTGAACGCCGACGGCTCGCCCAACACCGCACACTCATTGAACCCAGTTCCCTGTGTTTATGTAACAAATCAGGAGAACGCTACAATAGAGGACGGTATCCTGGCCGATGTGGCTCCCACAATCCTCAAGATTATGGGCTTGGAGGCACCTGCAGAAATGACAGGCAAGGCACTTATCTGATAAATGGATAGGGAATCGAACTCCCTGCCGTAAACGGCTTGTCCCTCTTTGTCGAAAGAGGGACAGTTGTTTTTAAAAGAGCTGTTCAAATGTGCGCGGGCAAATTAAACGGGATAAGTTGGCGCAGGCAATTATAGGTTGGAGATAATATACTTGATTTCTATTCTCCTTCATGTAAATTGTGCGTTGAGCAGTGCAAAAAAACTGTCCCTCTTTGGAAAGAGGGACGAGCGAAGCGGGTGGGAGTTCGGTAAATAACATTGGATTTATACTCTTTCTACAAAGAACTCCTCCGTCACTCCGTGACACCTCCTCTTTAAAAAGCGGAGGATTTTGAGTGCCAGAAGGGGGAGTTGAAGTGTTTTGAATTTTAAAATAGGATTATGGTACAGATAGGAAACACGATAGTTTCGTTCGACCTCTTTCAGGAGTACTTCTGCTGCAACTTCACGCATTGCAAGGGCGCATGTTGTGTAGAGGGCGATGCCGGCGCGCCAGTGCTGATGGACGAGGTTGAAAAGCTCGAAGAAGCATATGAGGTTGTCGGTGACGAGATGACTCCCGAAGCGCGTGCCGTAGTTGAGGAGCAGGGCGTTGTGTATAATGACCGCGACGGTGACCTGGTCACATCAATCGTCAACGGCAAGGACTGTGTGTTCGCATCACACGACGAGAACGGTAACTGTATCTGTCTCATTGACAAAGCTTACCGCGAAGGACGCACCACATGGCGCAAGCCCATTTCCTGTTACCTCTACCCGGTGCGCCTGAAGAAGGTCGGTGATTATATAGGTGTTAACCTGCACAAATGGGATGTGTGCAAGAGTGCGTTCATCAAAGGTCGCCGCAAAGGCATCCGCGCCTACGAATTCCTGAAAGAACCCCTTATAGAACGCTTCGGCGAGGAGTGGTATGATGAATTATTGATTGTTGCCGAAGAACTTAAGAAGCAGAATATGCTTTAATGCAACAATCAATAATCGACAATGCCGGCAGCATCTCGTCAAGCGTAGTGCCGCGTAGTGGCACCGCTTGGGTTGCGAACAGACGGCATTGTCAATTACTTCCATTCGTTGCCGAAGAACTCAAGAAACAAAATATGCTTTAATGCAACAATTAATAATCGACAAGGCTTGCAGCGATAGGTCACGGGCAGCGTGGAGTTAGTCACGCCCCGTGGGTCGCGAACAGCAAGTCTTGTCAATTGTTGTCAGTTGTTGCCGACGAGTTAAAGAAACAGAATATGCTTTAACCGTCAACAATCAATAATCGATAAAGCACACAGCAATTGGTCACGCGCAGGATGTATGCAATTCATCCCGCGTGGGTTGCGTATAGTGTGCTTTATCAATTTTTGCATAAACGCCGACGAGTTGAAGAAACAAGGCCGTCAGGCAAGCGTTGCCCGTCGGGGCAACAGAACGGCCTTTTAGGCCTTTTCGCCCTTGTAGCCCCTTTGGGCATTAAGGGATGTTTTTTATTTGTTTTTTAAGAACAAAAGAATTTATCCCAACTCCCATCCAGTCATCCCAAACTGCCCCCCCCTGAAACGAAGTGAAGGAAGGAACTGTTATGAGCGAGACATCTTCAAACTACATTAGGAATTCTTCAATGTTTTTGGGTGTGATGACTTTAAAAGCTGTTTCGGGGTATGCTTTCTTGAATACTTCGGGGCATTTTACATTCGCTTTGCGTTCATTCCATTTAAATTCAAATGAACTTAATTTACCGTCTTCTTCTTCAATATAATCTATTTCGTTTTGCTGGCGAGTACGCCAGAAATATGATTGGGCAAAGCTGCCTGAATATGCGTTTTTTTTCAATCGTTCTGCAATTACAAAATTTTCCCAAAGTTCGCCGGCGTCTGTTCTGTTTTCAATCTGTGACAAATTTCCTATAATGGCATTACGTATGCCCAAATCCCAGAAGAATATCTTGCGGCTCGCCTTTAATTCATTCCTTTGGTTGCGTGAGTAAGAACCAAGACGAAATATAATGAAGCTTTTCTCTAAAATGTCAATGTATTTTTCAACAGTTTTTGAATCCAACCCAATTAAATTCCCAATTTCGTTATATGAGACTTGGCTACCAATCTGTAATGCCAAGGCTTTCAAGAGTCTTGTTAACTTATCGGGCTTTTTAATACTTTCAAGGGTAAGAATGTCTTTGTATAGGTAACTGTCTGTCAGTTCTTTTAGAGTGGCGCGTTCGTCACCCGGGTTTGTTACTATTTCAGGGTAATATCCATAAATCATTCGGTGTGGTATTAGGCGTGACTCCTCCAAAAAAGAGGTGTGCTTTGCCATTTCGCCGAATGTCAGAGGGAACATCTTGAACTCTCGCTTGCGGCCTGTCAACGACTCATTGACTTTATTTGCCAATTCAAAAGAACTGCTGCCTGTTGCAATTACTTGGACTTCCGGTATTTGATCGGTAATTAGTTTAAGACGTAAACCGATGTTCGGAATGCGCTGTGCCTCATCTATTGCCAATATCTTTTTATTACCCAATATAGTCTTTATTCTTGTGGATGTCATATCTTGGAACAAATCCTGTATGTCGGGTTCGTCACCATTCATCCAAATCACATCTTCTCTGTTGCCAAGCATTTGACTCAATAAAGTAGATTTGCCAACTTGGCGTGCTCCCATAATTATAATGGCTTTCCTTCCACCTAATAATGGTAAAATATTTTCTTCAATGCAGCGAGTTATCATATTTATATTTTTTCTTGCGGCAAATATAATGAAAAAACCTCCAAATCCAAAAATGTTATGACTTTTTCGGAATGTAATCCAAAAATGTTACGACTTTTTTGGAAAATGAAGCCGCTGTATGTTGTTCTTTATGCAAAACGAATTTAAGACAGAAGAACAAAAGAACTTATCCCAACTCCTACCCCCCCCCCTCTCTCGGGTAGCCGTCAGGCAAGCGTTGCCCATCAGGGCAACTGAACAGCCTTTTAGGCCTTTTCGCCCTTTTCGCCCTTGTTGCCCTTTTGTACTTCTGTACTTCTGTCAAAAATAAATTGATTGCGTTCATTTGTCAATACTTTGCCTTTGTCCCTGATTTTTAGGCTTTTGTTGAAATATAAAAGGGTTATATTTATGTGTAAAAGTTTGGTTAATATATATTAAAGCAGTACCTTTGCACCGCCTTGTAGAGTATGCGCTCGCAGGCCTGTGTGAAAACCCTGCTCGCAAGCGTTTAAAAGGCCGTTTTCAAGAGCAAAAAGTTCCTCCACTCGCTGCCGCGGGGAGGAGGCTTCAAAACTTGTTTTTGAAGACGGAGGGGAAATTGATAAAAACACAAAACAAAATAAATCTATTAATTATGAAAAAATTTTTACTTTCAATTTTTGCCGTAATGCTGGCAGTGTTCAGCGTACAGGCAGATGAGGTGACGCTGAATCAAAGTGCAGTCTCTGGCATGGGTAAATCAGGCGGCGGTGGCGGCTTTGTAAAGGAAGTCTCTCCAATTACATTTGATTTTAGCAATGCGTATGGAGCAAGTGGACATATTAAGGCTTATGGAAAATGTGAACTTGCAATTTCTGGCGCTACAATTACAAAAGTTGTGATTAATGCAAATAGTGGTTATATAAAGACTTGGTCAGCTAATGATGGTGATGTAAGTGTAAGTGGCAATGTTGCAACTTGGACTGGTTCTTCAACAAGTTTGGTGCTGACAAATACGGCTACAGCTCAGGCGCGAATCACATCTGTCGTTGTTACCTACACAACCACCGGTGGCGAAGGTGGTGGCGAGACTCCAGTGGTTGAGACTCCAACATTTAACCCTGCAGATGGTGCAACTTTTGAAGAATCTTTGCCTGTGACAATTTCTTCAGCAACTGAAGGTGCTACTATTTATTATACACTTAATGGTATAGAACAGACTGGCGTATCTCCTGTGACTGTAACTGTAACTGAAACAACAGAAATTGTTGCTTTTGCAACAAAAACAAGTTGTACAGATAGTGATAAAGCAACAGCCACATATACAAAGGTTGTGCCTGTTGACCCCAATGCAAAAGAAGTTGAGGCTACAATATCTTTTGCAAGTGCAGCTCAGCGTTTCTCTCAGGATGGTAACTCACAAGTATGGAGCAATGAAGGTATAACTTTTACAAACAACAAATCGGCATCTCAAAATGCCGTTGTTGGTAATACCAATCCCGTGAGATTGTATGCTGGTTCAGAGTTGGTGATTGAATGTGCATCAGGTAATATCAAAGAAATCGTTTTTTATTGCAATACGACTGGCTATGCATCAGCGCTTAAAACTTCTATCGGAAACGCTGCATCAGTGTCTGGTAAAGTGGTTACATTAACACTTGATGGTACAAGCAGCATCTATACTGTTGCAAAACTTACTGCTCAGGTTCGTATGGATAAGATGACTGTTACTTATCTCGTTTCAGGTGAGCAAGCAGAAAAGCCTGCAGCTCCAACATTCAGCGTTGAAACTGGTTCAAAATTCTATCCAACTCTAGAACTTGAGATTTCAGCAGCAGAGGGTGCTGTTATTTACTACACATTGAATGGTGGAAATCCTACAACTGAAAGTGCTGTTTATTCTACCCCAATCACTATTGAAGAGACAACAGTTGTTAAAGCGATTGCGGTGATTGATGGTGTTGAGAGTGATGTTGCTGCAGCAAGCTATAAGAAGGTTATTGATTCTGTTACTGGTAATGTGGCTGATGCATTCTACTATTATGTTGGCGGAGAGCAAATTCCTGCAGTCATAACAGGTTATATTGTAGGTGGAATTGCTAATGAAAAAAATTCTTTGGGTACGAATGGTGAAAACTGTGTGTTCGGAGTAGAGGGAGTTGATGATACCTATATACTTATTGCAGACAATGCAGATGAGACTGATTATACAAAATGTCTTGTTGTTCAGTTGCCTTCAGGCGACATCCGTACAGCATTGAATCTTGTAGATAACCCGGATAATCTTAAAAAGAAAGTAGTTCTTACTGCGACTTTGGAAACTTATTTTGGTGTTGCTGGTTTGAAGAGCACTTCTGCTTACGAGTTTGTTGAGGAGGAAGAGCCTGTTGCTGAAACTTGGTCTTCATTCTATGCGACTTTCCCTGTTGCTATTCCAGAGGGAGTTGAGGCATACATTGTAACAGCTGCAAATGCTGGTTATGTGACATTGACTCAGATTTACAATGCAGTTCCTGCAAACACTGGTGTAATTCTTAAGGGTGGTAGCATTGAAGCTACTAACGATAATTATTATAGTGGTGCGGTTGCAGAAGTTACAGGTAACTTGCTCCAGGGTACAATGACTAACACTTATATTAGCGAGGAGGCTTATGTTCTTGGTAAGGTTGATGGCGTGATTGGTCTTTACAAGGCTAAGATGACTGACGGTCAGTGGTTGAACAACGCTAACAAGGCATACTTGCCTGCAAGTGTAGTTCCTGCAGCAGCACAGGGTGCAGCAAACTTCAGCTTCCGTTTCGGCGAAGGTACAACAGGCATTGATGAGATGACAGAGCAAAGAGCAGAGAGCAAAGAGATTTACGACCTCACCGGCCGCCGTGTAGAGGCTATCACAGCTCCTGGTATTTACATTGTAGGTGGCAAGAAAGTTTTGGTGAAGTAATCACCAAAACTTCGATAACACTTGCGGCAAAAGGTCACGCGTAGCGCGGGCGCAGTTCGCGCCGTGTGGGTTGCGAAAAGCAAGTGTTGTCAGTGGTGCTTGAATAATAATGCGAGGGCGGTTTGCCCGCCCTTGTGAAATAAATTTTAGACATAAGAACAGAACTCCCCCGTCACTTTGTGACACTCCCTCTTTAAAAAGAGTGGGAGTTTTGAATTTGCCTAAAAATAAAAAACGAATAAAAACAATAACGATATATGAAGAAGAATTATGTATCACCTCTTATGGTAGAGGTAAATGTTGAAGCGGAGTCAATGCTTGCAGCATCATTGCAAATGCACAGTGACAAAACAGTAGATACCTCAAACGGAGGTCAGCTCGGTAAAGAGAGCGATCGCCAGTGGGGTAACCTTTGGTAATAACAAAAAGCAGGAGCATCGCTGGTGCTCCTGCTTTTTGTTAATGCTGACGCAAACAGTACCCCCTCCGCCGTAAACGGCTCGTCCCCCTTGAAGAGGGACAATTTAAGGGTTGCCATTTATTGTTTAATTCCCAAAAGGCCTAAAAGGGCAGAAAGGGCTAAAAGGCTGTCATTTGCCCTGACGGGCTGTGCTTGCCTGACGGCAAGGCTTTTTTATCTTTGCGCTTTGATGCCTTTGCTTCAAATTTGCGTTTTTCGGAATATTATCGTATTTTTACACGATATTAGAAATAAAACAGACAAATGCCAGTAAACATTGTTAAGGTAGAAACAAAAGGTCAGTTGAAGCGTTTTGTGCGTTTCGGCAATGAACTTTATAAGGGTAACCCTTATTATGTTCCCGACCTTTATTCCGACGAGATGGCTACATTGCGCAAGGACCGCAATGCTGCGTTCGAGTTCTGTGAGGCCGATTATTTCCTTGCCTACAAGGATGGCAAGCTTGTGGGGCGCATTGCCGCCATTCTGAACAAGCGCGCCAATGAGAAGTGGGGAATAAAGGCTGCGCGTTTCGGCTGGGTCGATTTTATCGACGATGCCGAGGTCGTGGATGCTCTGTTCTCTACGGTTGAGAACTGGGCGCGTGAACGCGGGCTTACCGAGGTGCAGGGGCCTCTCGGGTTTACCGACCTCGACCGCGAGGGTATGCTCATAGAGGGTTATGACCGCGTGGGTACAATGGCTACCATATATAACCATCCGTACTATCCTGTGCACATGGAACGCATGGGGTATGTAAAGGATGTCGATTGGGTGGAGTATCTGCTCAAGGTGCCCGACAAAAAGTGGGAGAAGGCCGAGCGTGTGGCTGCTATCGTTACGCGCAAGTTCGGTCTCAGGGTGGTGCGCTGCAAGTCGCGCTCCGAGCTTGCCAAAAGGTTCGGCAAGTCTCTGTTCACGCTTGTGAACGAGTGCTATTCCGAGCTTTACGGCTACTCTCCGTTGAGCGAGAAGCAGATAGAACAATATATAAAGATGTATCTGCCGGTAGTGGATTTGCGTCTTATCTCTCTTGTGGTTGACAAGGACGACAATCTTGTTGCTATGGGCGTGAGCATCTATTCGCTTGCCGCCGCATTGCAAAAGGCGAAGGGAAAGATGCTTCCGTTGGGCTGGTGGCATTTGTTGAAGGCTCTCTTCGTGAAGCCGCCCAAGCGTCTCGACTTCCTGCTCGTGGCAGTGAAGCCCGAGTATCAGGGTCAGGGTGCCTTCGCGCTTATTTTCAATGAGATGCTGGGCAATTTCATGAAATTGGGTATAGTTGACGTGGAGAGCAACCCCGAACTCGAGAACAATACCAAGATGCAGACCCAGTGGAATGAGTTCGAGAAGGAGCAGCACAAGCGCCGCAGGGCCTTCAAAAAGGAACTTTAAAAGGAGGTTTTAAAATATTCTGCCTCTTTTTAAAGAGGAAGTACGGCGTAGCCGGGTAGGAGTTGGGATGTTGTGGCACGTTTTTGAGCAAAAAACTCTCCCTCTTGAGCAAGAGGGAGTACCCGAAGGGGGTAGGAGTTGGAAAATGCTGTAGCATGTGTTTTTGAACTCCCTCCGAGGCTTTGCCTCTCGCCCCTCTTCTTTAAGAGGGGCAGTTATGGACGCTGATGTGTAAGAACTGTGGTCGCGTGAATGATTCTCCCTCTTGTGCAAGAGGGAGTACGGCGTAGCCGGGTAGGAGTTGAGATTCATGGCATGTGTTTATGGGAACTCCCTCCGAGGCTTTGCCTCTCGCCTCTCTTCTTTAAGAGGGGCAGTTATGGACGCTGATGCGTAGGAACTGTGGTTGCGTGAATGATTCTCCCTCTTGGGCAAGAGGGAGTACGGCGTAGCCGGGTAGGAGTTGGAAAATGTAGCATGCGATTATGGAAACTCCCTCCGAGGCTTTGCCTCTCGCCCCTCTTCTCAAAGAGGGGCAGTTGTGATGGCCCTTTTTGCCTTTTATGGCCTTTGTAAATAGAAAATAATGACAATACAATAATATGTCCGAGGATAAAGATTTGGAATTCAATGAGAATGTGCCGGTGGTGGATGCTGCCGCATATACCGACGAGTCGATACGCCACCTGAGCGATGTGGAGCACATCCGTCTGCGTCCGGGTATGTATATCGGTAAACTGGGCGACGGTTCGCAGAGCGATGACGGTATTTATGTTCTCCTGAAAGAGGTTATGGACAACAGTATCGATGAGTTCAAGATGGGCTTCGGCAAACGTCTTGAGATTGATATAACAGAGAACCATACGGTTACGGTACGCGACTATGGCCGAGGAATTCCGCAGGGTATGATGATACAGGCTGTGAGCAAGCTGAACACTGGCGCAAAGTACGATGACAAGGTGTTCAAGAAGTCTGTGGGTCTGAACGGTGTGGGTCTGAAGGCGGCGAACGCGTTGAGCACGCACTTCGAGGTGCGCAGTTACCGCGATGGCGTGGTGCGCTCGGCAACATTCGAGAAGGGTGAACTGGTGACGGACACTACAGCCGACACGGCTGATGAGAACGGTACATATGTATCGTTCACGCCGGACAATGCTCTGTTCCGCAACTACGAGTACCGCGATGCCTACATAGAGACGCTGCTGCGCAACTATACCTACCTGAATACAGGACTTACCATCATGTTCAACGGCAAGCGCATATTGTCGCGCAACGGTCTTGCCGACCTGTTGAGCGACCGTATGACAAGCGATGCGCTCTACCCGATAATACATTTGAAGGGTCCCGATATTGAGATTGCTTTTACGCATGCGCAACAGTATGGTGAGGAGTACTACTCGTTCGTGAACGGACAGCACACCTCACAGGGAGGTACTCACCAGAGCGCCTTCAAGGAACTTGTGGCACTTACCGTGCACGATTTCTTCTCGGCAAAGAACTTTGAATACTGCGACATCCGCAACGGAATTGTGGCGGCCATAGCGGTAAATATTCAAGAGCCTGTGTTCGAGAGCCAGACGAAGGTTAAACTTGGTTCAACGACTATAGCTCCCGACCCGGGCAGCATGAGCGTGAAGAAGTTCATTGGTGATTTCATCAAGGAGGAACTCGACAACTTCCTGCACAAGAACCCCGATATAAGTGATGTGATGCTTGCCAAAATTGCGGCTTCGGAGAAGGAACGCAAGGAACTTGCAGGTCTTACCAAACAGGTACGCGACAAGGCGAAAAAGGTGAATATGCATAACCGCAAGCTGCGTGACTGCCGCATACACTACAACGATACCAAGGGTGACCGTATGGACGAAAGCTGTATATTCATTACCGAGGGAGATTCGGCAAGCGGTTCAATAACAAAGAGCCGCGACGCAAATACGCAGGCGGTGTTCAGCCTTCGCGGAAAGCCGCTGAACTGTTTCGGTCTGAGCCGTGCCGTGGTCTATCAGAACGAGGAGTTCAACCTGTTGCAGGCTGCGCTGAATATTGAGGATGGTCTTGAAGGGCTCCGTTATAATAAGGTGATTGTGGCTACCGATGCCGATGTCGATGGTATGCACATCAGGCTACTGATGATTACCTTCTTTCTGCAGTTCTTCCCTGAGCTGATAAAGAAGGGGCATGTATATATATTGCAGACACCGTTGTTCCGTGTGCGCAACAAACGCAAGTTGCCACGTGGCAAGAAGGGTGCCGAGGAACGCAAGGAGAATAAAGGTGATTTTGAGACCATATATTGCTACAGTGACGAGGAGCGCGTGGCTGCGATAGAGAAGCTGTCGCCCAACCCTGAGATAACGCGATTCAAGGGACTGGGAGAGATTTCGCCCGACGAGTTCCGTAATTTCATAGGTCCAGACATGCGTCTGGAGCGTGTGGAGCTGCACAAGGATGACAAGGTGGAGGACCTGTTGGCCTATTACATGGGTAAGAATACTATGGAGCGTCAGAACTTCATTATCGACAACCTTGTTGTCGAGGAGGACAAGGCCAACGAAGAGTAAATACGTGACATTTTACTCTGCCTCTTATAGGAACGAACTCTCCCTCTTTTTAAAGAGGGAGTACGGCGTAGCCGGGTAGGAGTTGGAAAATGTAGCATGCGATTATGGGAACCCCCTCCGAGGCTTTGCCTCTCGACCCTCTTCTTTAAGAGGGACAGTTATAGACGCGGGTGGAAGTTGAGATTTGTGGCATGCTGTTGAGCAAAAAACTCTCCCTCTTGAGCAAGAGGGAGTACCCGAAGGGGGTAGGAGTTGAAAAATGCTGTAGCATGTGCTTACTGTAACTCCCTCCGAGGCTTTGCCTCTCGCCCCTCTTCTTTAAGAGGGGCAGTTTAGGCCGGGAGTGTAGTTGAAATTGTGTATTTTGTATATTGTGGAATACAATAGAAATGTAAATAAGAAAGAGATTAAGGGCCTGAGACGGAACTTGCGTAATAATATGACACCTGCAGAGGTGGCTTTGTGGCTCAAGCTTAAAGCTGGACAGTTGGATGGTTCTGCCTGGAGACGACAGTTCTCGGTCGGTAATTTTATTCTTGATTTCTATTGCCCTAAATGTAAATTGTGCGTGGAACTTGACGGTGATGAACATTTTACCATGCAGGGCGATACACATGATTTGGAAAGGACTGAATTCCTGAATTCATACGGAATACGTGTTTTGCGTTTTGAAAATAATGATGTCTGGAATAATATAGAGGGTGTTCTTGACGTTATAAGGAGGGAATTGACGAAATAATAACACAAAAAACTCTTCCTCTTTGATAAGAGGAAGTACCCGTAAGGGGGTAGGAGTTGAAAATTATAGCACGTGATTATGTAACTCCCTCCGAGGCTTTGCCTCTCGCCCCTCTTCTTTAAGAGGGGCAGTTTGGGACGCTGATGCGTAGGAACAATGGTTGCGTGAATAATTCTCCCTCTTGAGCAAGAGGGAATGTTGTGAGTAAGTGAGTGCAATGCAAACTTGTTTGTGATTGCACGACGAACGCAAACAACTTCGCCAAAGGCAATACCCGAAGGGGGTAGGAGTTGAAAACTGTAGCATGTGTTTATAGGAACTCCCTCCGGGGCTTTGTTGAGGCCTGACGGCACTCCTTTGGGGAGCTAAAGCTCCCGTCGTCGCAAGCAACGCTCCCCCGCGTTGCCCCTCTTCCCAAAGAGGGGCAGTTATGGCCGCTGTTGCGTGAATGATTCTCCCTCTTGGGCAAGAGGGAGTACGGCGTAGCCGGGTGGGAGTTGGAACTTGTTGTAGCACGTGTTTATAGGAAACTCCCTCCGCTTCGCGATTGGATAGGATATTTATAGAAGAGTAATTTAAGGACAATGGCGCAGAAAGCACTTTTTGCAGGAACTTTCGACCCTTTTACAAAAGGGCATCAGTCTATAGTTGAGCGCGCCCTGCCGCTGTTCGACGAGGTGGTGGTGGCTGTGGGCCGCAATATGGGCAAGCGGTGCATGCTTCCGGCCGATGAGCGTGTGTCCGCAATAGAGAAACTCTATGCCGGAGACATCCGTGTGACGGTGTGCGCTTATGACGGGCTGACTATGGATTTTGCACGTGAGATAGGGGCTACGGTGCTCATACGGGGCGTGCGCAGTGTGAAGGATTTTGAGTATGAACGCGAGATTGCCGATGTCAACCGCAGGGTTGGCGGCATGGATACTCTGCTGCTCGTCAGTGAGCCCGAGTATGCTTCGGTAAGCAGCAGTGTTGTACGCGAACTTATGGAATACGGCAAGGATGTGTCATCACTCCTGCCATAATGTAATTTTTGATGTTTATGAAAAGGATTTTGACTTTTGTTTTGACGGTTTTACCCTTCTTTGCCGTGAATGCACAGGAGATGACCGAGGGTATGGTGAAATTGATGTACACCAATAATATAATCAACCATTTCTATGTTGATGAGCCCGACGAGAAAAAGATTGTGGAGGAGGGTATAAAGGCGATGCTGAAGGAGCTTGACCCACATTCAACATATTCAAGCCCCAAGGAGACCAAGGCTCTGATGGAGCAGATGCAGGGCAGCTTCGGCGGCATAGGAATACAGTTCAATATCGTTTCCGACACGCTCTACGTGATACAGACGACTCTCAACGGCCCTTCACAGCGTTCGGGTATAATGCCGGGCGACAAGATTGTGGCTGTAGATGATACTATCATTGCCGGCGTGAAGATGGAGCGCGAGAAGATTGTGAGCATGCTCCGTGGCGATGCCGGTACAAAGGTTAAGGTAAACGTGGTGCGCCGTGGCGTTGACCGTGTGCTTACATTCAACCTTGTACGTGCTATGATATCGACAGAGACTGTGGATGTCGCTTATATGATTGACAAGAAGAACGGTTACATACGTATCACATCTTTCGGTGCAAAGACACACCAGGAGTTCGTGAACAAGCTCGATTCGCTCAAGGAGTGCGGAATGAAGAACCTGATACTTGATCTGCAAGGCAACGGTGGAGGCTATCTTTCTTCGGCGGTGGATATCGCAAGTGAGCTTATCCCCGAGGCGCGTCTGGTGGTTTATACCGAGGGTAGGCTCAGTCCGCGCTATGACTATCTCTCATACGGCGGTGGTCGTTTCCGTAATGGTAATCTCGTGGTTCTCGTCGATGAAACGTCGGCTTCGGCTTCGGAGATTCTTTCCGGTGCCATACAGGACTGGGATCGTGGTATTATCGTGGGGCGCCGCAGCTTTGGAAAAGGTCTTGTACAGCGTCCGTTCGAGTTGCCCGACGGCTCTATGATTAGGCTTACTATTGCACGTTACTACACACCTACGGGCCGTTGCATACAGAAACCGTACAACGATTCGATAAAGTACGAGGACGATCTTCTGCACCGTTATAACAGCGGCGAGATGACTTCGGCCGACAGCATTCACTTCCCCGATTCTTTGAAGACTTTTACTAAGGTGCTCAAAAGGCCTGTGTATGGCGGTGGTGGCATCATGCCCGATTACTTTGTGCCTATGGATACGCTCAAATACACTAAGTATCACCGCGCGCTGTCGTCACGAGGCTGCATAATACAGACATCGCTTCGCTATCTTGACGAGAACCGTAAGGAAATTGAGGCTACATACAAGGATATCGAGAGCTTTGACAAGAATTTTACCGTGAGTGACGCGTACCTGGCAATGTTGCGCGAACAGGGCAAGAAGGATGGCGTGGAGCCTGCCGATGATGCCGAATATGAGCGTTCGCTACCCGAACTCAAGAAGCAACTGAAGATGCTTATCGCGCGTGACTTGTGGGATATGAGCGAGTTTATGCAGATGTATAACCGCACGGATGATATATTTATTAAGGCCTATGAACTGGTGCGGAAAAGCAATCAGAAGAAACTGATGCTTAAGAATTGATAAGTGGTTTCTTTTGTGTGTCATATCCCCCGGCGGTATCGTCCGCTGGGGGATATTTATGATTGCAGGCGATAAAGTCCGGTAAACTGTAGTTGCGTGAATGATTCTCCCTCTTGCGCAAGAGGGAATGTTGTGAGTAAGTGAGTGCAATACAAACTTGTTTGTGATTGCACAACGAACGCAAACAACTTCGCCAAAGGCAATACCCGTAGCCGGGTGGGAGTTGGGATAAGTTCTTCTGTTCTTTTGTCTTAAAAAATTAATAAAAAACATCCCTTAATGCCCCAAAGGGGCGAAAAGGCCCAAAAGGCCGTTCTGTTGCCTCGACGGGCAACGCTCGCCTGACGGCTACCCGAAGGGGGTAGGAGTTGGGATAAGCTCTTTTGTTCTTTTGTCTTAAAAAATTAATAAAACATCCCTTAATGCCCAAAAGGCCCAAAAGGCCCAAAAGGGCGAAAGGGCTGCAAAGGGGCTAAAATGCTATTCACTTGCCCTGACGGGTGTGTGTTCCTTTGCTATTTTGCGGACTTTACCGCCAGCAATAGTGATATCAAAGAAAACTGGCCTAAAAATAGCTCTTTTTATTCGGACCACAACAATAATAGGGTGACCTTGGTCACCCTATTATGTGTATTCCGTTCAATTGTGATTAGCGGACTAATGTCTTTTTGCCGTCTATAATGTAAATTCCCCTTGAGGGCTGTTTTACAGTTCTCCCGGTAAGGTCGTAAATGGCTTTTACCTTTCCGCTTTCAGTTTTCACCTCGTCAACCCCTGTTGCAACAGGTGATTTCGCATAGATGTTTACGGATTCCTGCGTGCCTTTGTAACATGAGAAACGTGGCGAACCGGTGTTATACTGCAATATGTTACGTGTCTTGTCACCTTGTGCTGTTATTACTGCAAGTCCGTCATTGATAACAATCTTCCAACTGCCATTACTGTCAAGTGTTGTTGCAGTTGCAATGTAGTTGCTTCCACTTGACACTGCTGCAAGGTAACCGTCGCCGACATTGAATGCATATGTGTCGGCTTCAGTGCCTTCCTCGAGCAGTATAATCTGTACATCGTCGGCAAGGTGTGTTATACGCCCGTTACTTACCATAATGTCGGTCTTGTATCGGTAATTGCCGGCTGATGCTCCCATTGCATAGTTTTCGTATCCAATAACTATTGAATCTCCTATTGTGAGCTGCGATGCATCTGTTACAAGGGTAAATTCACCATCGGTAAAGTTACCGTCATTGCCCTCTCCGCCGGTGTTGCCGCCATCGCCTTCGTTGTCATCTTCATCACCGCCGGTGTTGCCGCCATCGCCTTCGTTGTCATCTTCATCACCACCGGTGTTGCCGCCATTATTTGCGCCTTCCATTGCCTTTACAATGACATTGTCAATCTCAAATGTACCGGCCTTGGTCTCGGTTCCTTTGTAGAAGAATGCGAGGGTTACAGCCTTCTCGCCCATATATTTCTGTGGGATAGCTATGTCACCGGTCTTTGTCAATGTCCAGTCTGTGGCGTTCTCAGTTGCGTTAAAGTCAATTGCCTCCCAAGTAGCGTCATCAGGGTCACCTTCAAAATTGCTACATACCATCAGTGTGTGGTATTCGGCAGCCTTTCCGCTCTCGCAATAGCGTATAACATAATCGAATGAAACGGTGGCAATGCTGTCGTTAGAGAAATCAAAAGATGGTGACAGCAGCCAACTCTCTGCATTGTTGTTTGTCTTGCTGCTGCTTACGTATGATGTTGCAACTGCGTATTTATACTGGCTGTTCAATGTCCAAGGATAGTAACCAACGCCTTCGTATGTCGTGAACTTCATTGTTGTGCCGTCAAAGTTCTCGTTGAGGTAAATCTTCCATCCGTCAATGATTTCAACATCATCGCTGCCGTCATCTCCGCCGTCTGTGCTTCCTCCGTTTCCACCGCCTGTGCCGTCCTCAACATCGCCTGTGAGGTGGAAAACATAATTGATTGAGTCGCCCCACACATAGTCGGCAAGCTGTGGATAGTCAACGTAAGGGTTTCGGTTGCCCTGTACGGCATATACAGCGTTATTGCGGTTTACCTCCTTCTCGCTCACAGGGTCTTGTTCGTGCCATTTCAATAGCAACTCAACAGCCCAGGGCTTCAGGGTGGGGTAGGTGCTCTTCTCGTAGTTCATCCATGTGTATTCCCATGTCAAATCCTGGTAGCAGGTAAACATGTACATGAATACACGTGCAAAGTCGCCCTTGTATTCGTCACATGGCTCGTAGGCATTCTGTGACTTTCCGTCAACCATTGCCTTGCCTACAAATGTCACTCCATTGTCCCATGAAATGCTTGTGAGCTCTCCAAGGGGGTAGTTGCTTTTGCGGCTGTTGGCATTTGCATCCGATGGGTTCAGGTGGTGAATGTCGCAGTAGGCATTGTTCTTTGTTCCTCCCCACCAACTCTTTGCAACACTGTGCTCAATGTTCATTCCGCTGACAGCCGAACCTTTACTGCCAAAGTAGCGTTTCTCGGCAGAATACATATCGAGCACACGGCGTTGGCCGTTCTCAACAACTGCATCGGTAGTGTAGAATGCGCCCCAAGTGCTACTGGTGCCACTTCCATAGCTGATTTGTTTATGGTTTTTTATGAGGTTGTGCAGTGCTGTCTTCAAGGCCTCGCCGCCCTTTTTGCCGTCAATGGACGTGTAGTACTCGGCCTGCGCGAATGTTCCGAGTATGAATACTTGCAGCATTACTGCAAGCGTCAGAATTCTTCTTTTTGTCATTTTGCTGTCGTGTGTTGTTTGTCGCTGTATAATCTGTTACTCCTTTTCGCCGAAGCAGAGGTCACCTGCATCGCCCAATCCGGGAACAATGTATTTATGCTCGTTGAGGATGGGGTCTATTGCAGCGCAATAGAGTATAGTGTCTTCGGGGAAATGTGATATCATGTAATCGACGGCCTGCTGGCTTGCGATTACGCAGGCGAAGATTGTCTTTGCCGGAGTACCCTTGCCGAGCATTGCACGGTATGAGAGGTCCGCGCTTATTCCTGTTGCCAGCATGGGATCGACGAGGATGAGTGTCTTCCCGTCGAGGCGCGGTGATGCGAGGTACTCCACTATTACGTCGAAGTCGTTCTCGCTGGTGTATTTGCGGTATGCCGAAACAAAGGCGTTCTCGCAGTGGTCGAAATAGTTGTGGAAGCCTGTGTGTAGCGGAAGCCCGGCGCGCAGTATTGTGCCGAGCACTACCTTGTCGGCAGGAACGCTCTGTACGGCCTCGCTGTTGGGGGTGGTTATCGTAGTGTTCTCATAAGTGAGTTCCTTGCTTACTTCGTAGGCCATGATTTCGCCTATGCGCTCAATGTTGCGGCGGAAACGCATCTGGTCGCCCTGTACCTCAATGTCGCGGATTTCGGAAATGAACTGGTTCAGAATGGTGTTGTTCTCCGAGAGATTTACTATTTTCATATATGTATGTTTTTTATTTGGTTTCTTGGAAGCGCTCCTCCCTTCTTCGGGTGGAGGTGGTCGCGGACCGTAGGGGCAACTCCTTTCAGTTCCTCTCGGCCCTGCCGAACAGGCAGCTTCCCACAAAATCGTTGCGAAGATACTAATTTTTATATTAATACATATTATTATAAGGAAAAGAGACGCTTTTGAAATTTGGTTTCGGTTGTTGTCGCTGTGTCAAGAATATTAAAAAATATTGCTCTTTATGAAAGCCTTTTTTGTGTTATGGCTGTCAAAAGGTTTGGAGAATGTGTGTGTTTTGGTAATCTTTGTTAAGCGGTTTTTTTGTTATTTTTTGTAAAAAAGAGGGGCAAATAGGCCTTTTTTGTATCAATTAAAGAAATTTTTCTTTAATTAGTTTGAGAGATTCAACAAAAAGATATATATTTGCATTCGGAGAACTTCGGCAAGTTGTGCGAATCTGTGCTGAGGGGCTCCAAAAGTGTAAAGAAAACAATAGAATATTAACCTATAATTATTAATTGAATTATGGCAACATTAGATCTTACCAAGTATGGTATCACCGGTGCTGTAGAGGTTCTTCACAACCCCTCTTACGATCAGCTCTTCGCTGAGGAGACAAAGCCCGGTCTTGAGGGTTTTGAGGTTGGTCAGGTTACAGAACTTGGCGCAGTAAACGTAATGACAGGTGTTTACACCGGTCGTTCACCTAAAGACAAGTTCATCGTTAAGGACGCAACTTCAGAGAATACTGTATGGTGGACATCTGAGGAGTACAAGAACGACAACAAGCCTGTTACTACAGAGGCTTGGAACGCTCTCAAGGAGATTGCTACAAAGGAGCTTTCAAACAAGAAACTCTTCGTTGTTGACGCATTCTGCGGTGCTAACCCTGCTACACGTCTTAAGGTACGTTTCATCATGGAGGTTGCTTGGCAGGCACACTTCGTTACAAATATGTTCATCCGTCCTACAGCTGAGGAGCTTGCAGCGTTCGGCGAGCCCGACTTCGTAGTTTACAACGCTTCTAAGGCTGCTGTAAAGAACTACGCTGAGCTCGGCTTGAACTCTGAGACTGCAGTTGTGTTCAACCTTACATCAAAGGAGCAGATCATCCTGAACACATGGTACGGCGGTGAGATGAAGAAGGGTATGTTCTCAATGATGAACTACTACTTGCCTCTCCAGGGCATCGCTTCAATGCACTGCTCTGCAAACACAAACGAGAAGGGTGAGACAGCTATCTTCTTCGGTCTGTCAGGTACAGGTAAGACAACTCTTTCAACAGACCCAAAGCGTATGCTTATCGGTGACGATGAGCACGGTTGGGACGACGACTCAGTGTTCAACTTCGAGGGCGGTTGCTACGCAAAGGTTATCAACCTCGACAAGGAGAGCGAGCCCGATATCTTCAACGCTATCAAGCGCGATGCACTTCTTGAGAACGTTACAGTTGACGCTAACGGCAAAATTGACTTCGCTGACAAGAGCGTTACAGAGAACACTCGTGTATCTTACCCCATCAACCACATCAACAACATCAAGCCGGGTTCAATGGCTGCTCCTGCAAAGAAGGTTATCTTCCTTTCAGCTGACGCATTCGGTGTATTGCCTCCGGTTTCTATCCTGAACCCCGAGCAGACTCAGTACTACTTCCTCAGCGGCTTCACCGCTAAGTTGGCTGGTACAGAGCGCGGTATCACTGAACCCACTCCTACATTCTCTGCTTGCTTCGGTGCAGCATTCTTGAGCCTCCACCCCACAAAGTACGGTGAGGAGTTGGTTAAGAAGATGGAGAAGAACGGTGCTAAGGCTTACCTCGTTAACACTGGTTGGAACGGTACAGGCAAGCGTATCTCTATCAAGGATACACGCGGTATCATCGACGCTATCCTCGATGGCTCAATCGATACAGCTCCTACAAAGGTTATTCCTCACTTCGACTTCGTTGTTCCTACAGCGTTGCCGGGTGTTGATCCCGCTATCCTCGACCCACGCGACACTTATGCTGACGCAGCTCAGTGGGAGGAGAAGGCACTCGACCTCGCAGGCCGCTTCATCAAGAACTTTACAAAGTACACTGGCAATGAGGCTGGTAAGGCTCTCGTTGCAGCAGGTCCCAAGCTCTAATATAAGTAAGGAACCAAATACCGGCGTCTGCTCCTTTCGGGGCAGACGCTTTTTTATTATCTTCGCGCAGTAAAGACCGACAATGATGCTCAGTACCGATACCATAGAGTTTATAAAAGCCCACCGCAACGACGACACACGCAAGCTTGCGCTGCAGGCCGCACGCTATCCCGGAGTGGATATGCGCGAGGCTCTGGTGCAGATTGAGGGGTGGCAACAGGCGTGTGAAAAACTGCCGGCATGGGCGGCCGTAGATGGTCTGCTCTATCCGCCGCGTATCTCAATGGAGCAGTGTTCGAGCGAAAGTACTGCAAAATACAAGAGCGCGTTCCTGTCGGGCTCGCGTTTTGCCGACCTTACGGGCGGTTTCGGCATAGACTTCAGTTATATTGCGCGTGGGTTCGATGAGGCTTTCTACATTGAACGGAACGAGAGGCTTTGCGGGACAGCAGGGCATAACTTTCCGTTGCTCGGGCTTGGTCATGCAAAAGTACTCAACGGCAACAGCGAGGAGCTGCTTGAACGTCTGCCACAGCTCGATTGGATATTCGTTGACCCGGCACGCCGCGATGGTGAAGGGCGCAAAGTCGTTGCCTTGAGCGACTGTGAGCCGGATGTGGTGGCTATGGAGGAGCTGTTGTTGGCAAAGGCATCGAAAGTGATGGTAAAGTGCTCCCCGATGCTTGACATTACACAGGCCTGCCGTCAGCTCCGCAGCGTAGAGGCGGTGCATGTAGTGGCTGTAAACAACGAGTGCAAAGAGTTGCTGCTGGTTCTGGGCAGGAATGCCGGTGGCGAAATTCCATTCCACTGTGTGAATATTGCTCCAGGCGGTAGCCGGTCGTTTACATTCGATGCCGCTTCGCGTGATGCGGCTGTGAAATATTGCGATACGCCGGGCTGCTATCTGTATGAGCCTGACGCTGCGATAATGAAGGCCGGCTGCCACGGCGCGTTGTCGGCACGGCTCGGAGTTGAAAAACTTCATCCGAACAGCCAGCTTTATACCTCCGATACTCTTGTGAGTGACTTTCCGGGGCGTATTTTCCGCGTTGAGCGTGTTTGCGGTTTCTCGAAGAGTGAACTGAAGAGTGTGCAGGCTTTGGGAAAGGCGAATATTGCCGTGCGCAATTTCCCCGAATCGGTACAGCAGCTGCGGAAAAGGCTGAAACTTGCCGATGGGGGCGACTGTTATATTTTTGCCACTACTCTCAATGACGGTGGAAAGGTTCTTGTGTTATGCCGGAAATGTGATTCAGTGAATGGCTGATGCCATTATATTCTATTATTGAACACCAATGGTTTTCTTTGGAATTACCATTGTAGGCTTTTTTATCAGTGCCCCGCGCTACATGAAATAAAACTGTCCCTCTGTTTTAAACTCCTCCGTCACTTTGTGACACCTCCTCTTCCCAAAGAGGCGGAGTTTCAATAAACTGTCCCTCTTACGCATCAGCGTCCAAACTGCCCCTCTTTTTGAAGAGGGGCGAGCAACTCTGTTGCGGAGGGAGTTCGCCTGTGTTCGCTGATAGCATCGTTATGGTTCCAAAAATATAAAAGGGCAAAAAGGCCCAAAGGGGCGAAAAGGTTGCAAAGGGGCTAAAATGCTATTCACTTGCTCTGACGGGCATTGCCTGACGGCAACTCCTGGATTTGCGAAGCAAATTAAGCAAGCTCAATTACTTCAAGTTCCTTTATCTCCTTTCCGTCAATTGTGAACTTTACCAATGTACGCACCTGTTGCCAACCTTGTCGCCCTGCGGCTCCAGGGTTTATGTGCAGGCAACCTATTGTGTTGTCGTACATGACCTTGAGGATGTGCGAGTGTCCGGATATGAACAGCTGCGGTCTCTCCTTGCAAAGGATACCGTATATGGTGCGGTCGTATTTGCCGGGGTAGCCGCCGATGTGGGTCATCACCACTTTGCACTCTTCTACGGTGAATGTCTCGATGTCGTCGAATCGGAGGCTCAGTTCGCGTCCGTCAATGTTGCCGCATACGGCACGTACGGGACAATGTTCTGCCAGTCTGTCTATGACAAGCTGGCTGCCGATGTCTCCGGCATGCCATATCTCGTCACAGTCGTTGAAATGGATGAGGTATTTGTCGTCCCACCATGCGTGGGTGTCGGACATGAGCCCTATGCGTTTCATAATCCGAAACGCTGCTTTATGTAGTTGTAGAGGAATTCTGTCGTGCCATGGAGTCCAAGCTGTGATGCGTTTATGCATATGTCGTAACAGCGTGCCTCGCCCCAACGTGTCGTGGCATAGTAGTCGTGGTATTGACGGCGACGCTTGTCGCCTTTGTCTATGGTCTCTATGGCCTCGTCCCGGCTCTTGCCCTCATGGTTCATTATGTATGTTATGCGGTCTTCGTGGTTGGCGGTGATGAAGATGCTTGTCATGCGCGGATGGTTGCGCAGGACATATTCGGCACAGCGTCCTACGATGACGCAGTTCTCCTTTTCGGCAATATTGCGTATGGTTTCACTCTGCATGGAGAATATCTGGTCGCTGTCAATGCAGTTGCCGCCCGAAATAACATTGGCTATGGAACCGTGTATGCTGAATATGCTTCCCAGGAAACTGTTCGTTTCGCGCTCGTCGGCATTCTCGAACACTGTCGTGTCGAATCCGCTCTCACGTGCTGCAACCTCAAGAAGTTTGCGGTCGTAGAACTTGAATCCGAGACGGTTTGCAAGCATTTCGGCTATCTCCTTGCCGCCGCTGCCCAATTCGCGGCCTATTGAAATTACTGTGTTGTCCATTTTTGTCCGTTTTTTTGTTTATGCTTCAATTCTCTCGCGTTTCCATTCGCGGAACTGTATTGCAAGCATTATCATTGTAAGTATTGCTGCTACAATGTCCGAAGCCGGCATGCTGTACCATACGCCATCGACACTATAGAATTTCGGAAGTATGATGAGTAGGGGTATGAGCATTAGAACCTGACGTGTGAGTGACAGGAATATAGACTTGTTCACCTTGCCTATGCTCTGGAAGAAATTGGTTGTAACAAGCTGGAAACCGATGACAGGCATAAATATGCACATGATTCTCATTACCCTCGACGCACTTGTGATATATTCGGGGTCTGTGGTGAATATCCGTACTACAATGTCGGGGAATCCTACGCACACGACTCCTCCTATTGTGGTTACCAATGTCGCCCATATGATGGTTAGGGTCAAGGCTCTGCGTACTCTGTCGGGATGCTTCGCCCCGTAGTTGTAACTTACGATGGGTTGCATTCCCTGTGTCAGTCCGAGCACTATCATTACGAAGATGAACTGCATGCTGTTGGATATGCCGTAAGCCGCGGTATAAACGTCTCCAAGGTGTGGCGTAGGGCTGTATGCCCTCAGTCCCTTGTTTATTATGATTACTACCATGCAGGCTGCCGTGTTTATGAGAAAGGGCGACATTCCGATGCGCAGGACCTTGCTTACAATCTCGCTTTTGAGCCTGTATATGCCGCGCTGCAGGTGGAGAAGTTCGTTGGGGTTGCTCAACAGCTTCATCTGCCAGACAAGTGTGATAGCCTGTGCGACGATTGTCGCAAGTGCCGCACCGCGTATTCCCATGCCGAACCAGAAAATGAATATCGGTGTCAGTACGGCATTCATTATCACTGTCATGATGGTTGCTGTCATTGCCTGCTTGGGGTGTCCCGATGAGCGCAGGGCTGCATTGATACCGAAATACAGGTGGGTGATGATGTTGCCGAGCAGTATGACTTCCATGTAGTCGCGGGCAAAAGGCAGTGTGTTTTCGCTTGCTCCGAAGAAAAGGAGAATCTCGTCTATGAACAGGAACGATACTGCTGCGAAAAGGAAACCGACAATGACGTTGAGCGTTACCAGGTTGCCGAGAATGCTCTTTGCTGAATCATAATCGCGCTGCCCCAATCTCACCGAAAGGAGTGTCGCGCCGCCTACGCCTATCATTGCGCCGAATGCAACGGACAGGTTCATGAAGGGGAACGTGTTCGTGAGTCCCGAAATGGCCTCTGGACCCACATCGGGCATGTGTCCTATGAAGGCGCGGTCTATCAGGTTGTACAGCGATGCGGCTATCTGTGCAATGATTGCCGGGATGGCATATTGTCTGAGAAGTTTGCCGACTTTTTCTGTTCCCAGTTCCGTTGGTACTTTTTTTCCGTGTGTCTTGCTCATAAAAAATATAAAATACGTTCGGTAGTCGCAAAAATGATTTACCTTTGTGTAACGGTTGAGGCAACCGTCTGCAGTTGCAAAAGTAGTATTTTTTTTTGATACTTTAATGGAGTCCGTAAAATCTGGAATGGCAGATATTCCGGAGAACAGAAGTGTTCTCGTAGGGATGAGCGGCGGTATAGACAGTACCGCCGTGTGCTGCATGCTCCTCGAACAGGGCTATCGGGTGGTGGGTCTCACTTTTATAACCTCCGATTCCGGTGAGGAGGCCGCGCGTGCTGCCGTGGAATTGGCATCCGGCCTCGGGATTGAGCATCATGTAGCGGACATAAGGGAGAGCTTCCGCGAAAAGGTGATAGAGCCTTTCGTGGCAGAATATCTTTCGGGCAGGACTCCGAATCCCTGTGTGAACTGCAATCCGCTTGTCAAGTTCGCCCTGCTCGAAGAGTGGGCCGACAGGACGGGATGCCGCAATATCGCCACCGGGCACTATGTGCAGGTGAAATTTGATGACGGACGCTACTACATTGTTACCGGCGATGACGACCGCAAGGACCAGAGCTATTTTTTGTGGAGGCTTACGCAGAAGCAGCTTTCGCGCGTGATTTTCCCTTTGGGCGGAATGGAGAAACCTCAGGTCGTGGAATATCTGGCCGGCAAGGGCATGAGCCGGGTCGCCGAGGGCGGCGAGAGCATGGAGGTCTGTTTCATTCCGGGCGACTACCGCGATTTTATGCGCAGTCATGTCCCTGGAATCGACAGCCGTTTCGGCGGCGGTTCCTTTGTTGACAGCCGGGGACGGGTGCTGGGTAGGCACCAGGGATTCCCGTTCTACACCATAGGGCAACGGAAGGGGCTTGGAATTGCATTGGGTCATCCGGCCTACGTGATAAAGATAAATGCCGCAAAGAATACAGTGATGCTGGGTAAGGAAGACGAACTGCTGACAAGATATATGCTTGTCGATGAACCGCACTGGACTGGCGGTGTGCCCGCGGATCTTGCAGTGCGCGTGCGTTACCGCAGCCGTCCTGTAAAGTGCAGTGCGCCGCAGCCTGTAGGCGACGGCCGTTGGCTCGTGCGTCTCCAGGAAGAGGTGTCGGCCATAACACCGGGGCAGTCGGCGGTGTTCTACAGTGGCAATACCGTGGTCGGTGGTGCTTTCATAGCGGACCAGCGCGGAATCAATCAATGGATAAACAGTGATGAATAGCATAGAAGAACCTCTCACGCTCTATTCGCTCAACAATATGGTGCGCCATGCCTTGAGCGACTCCTTGCCGTTGCAGTATTGGGTGACAGGTGAGCTGAGCGAGGTGCGCGAAGCGTCGAACGGACACTGTTACATTGAACTGGTGCAGCGTGACGAGGCTTCGGGCGAGCTTGTCGCAAAGGCGAGAGGTACGATATGGTCGCGCATATATACGTTGCTCAGGCCCTATTTTCTTGAACAGACCGGGCAACCTTTTGCCACGGGTCTGAAGGTGCTGCTGCAGGTGAAGATTGTCTTCCACGAACTGTACGGCTACTCACTCGATGTGTGTGACATTGAACCCGCATATACGGTCGGCGACATGGCACGCCGCCGTCAGCTTGTAATAAAAAGACTCACCGAAGAGGGTGTTATAGACCTTAACAAAGAACTGGATTTTCCGCTTTTGCCCCAACGCATTGCGGTAATCTCTTCTTCAACAGCGGCCGGTTACGGCGATTTCTGCGACCAGCTGCTGGGCAACCGTTACGGCTTTGTCTTTTATCCTTATCTTTTCCCCTCGCCCATGCAGGGCAGCGGAGTGGAGCAGGGGATAATCGCGGCTTTGAACCGAATTGCCGAAACCATTGATTTATGGGATGCGGTTGTGATAATACGCGGCGGAGGAGCTGTAAGCGAACTCTCGTGCTTCGACACATACGACCTTGCCAACAACTGCGCGCAGTTTCCTTTACCTATAATTACAGGCATAGGCCACCAGCGTGACGAGAGCGTGCTCGACATGGTGGCGCATACAAGGGCAAAGACTCCTACGGCGGCGGCTGAACTTCTGGTTCATGCCATGCTGGAACAGGCGGCATACGTCGGCGGTGCCATGCAGGCAATTGCCGATGCCGCAAAGTCGCGCATGGAGAACGAACGTCTGCGGATGAATGCTCTGGCAGGGCGTCTGCCGGTTACGGCGGCACTAAGCGTGCAGAACCGCAGGATGTATCTGCAGTCGCTTGCGCAAAGGCTTCTCCCGGCAACGGAGATGTTTATTAAGGAGCAGAAACACCGGCTGGAGATAATAAAAGGCAAGATGGATGCCGCTTCGCCCGAGAATATACTCGCGATGGGGTATAGCATAACGCGTGTGAACGGCAAGGCGGTACGCTCTGTGGCCGACGTGAAGCCCGGTGACGAGGTGACGACGGCTGTTGCCAGCGGCGAATTCACAAGTATAGTAAAGAACAAAAAGGTTTGATATATGAAAAAAATGACTTACACGCAGGCTGTTGCGCGCCTCGAGGAGATAATGGCTGCCGTGCAGGGCGGTAAGGTTGACGTGGATGAACTTTCCGGGCTGCTGAAGGAGGCTACAGAACTGCTCCGTTTCTGCAACGACAAGCTATACAGGGTCGATGAGGAGGTAAAAGCTCTTATCGAAGGTATGGGTAAAGAGGAGGAAAAATAAGAAGTTGTCTAAATTTTATCTTCTCCGCTAAATTGCGTAACTTCGCGTCGCAAAAAGAAAACTATACACAATAATGGAAACATTGGATTGGTCAAATCTGGGATTCGGCTACCGCAGTACCGACGGTAATGTGCGCTGCGTCTATAAGGACGGTGCATGGGGAGAGGTCGAGGTAAGCACGGATGAACATATAAGCCTGCATATGGCAGCGACCTGTCTGCATTACGGACAGGATGCGTTCGAGGGTCTAAAGGCTTTCCGCGGAAAGGACGGCAAGGTACGTATTTTTCGTCTCGAGGCAAATGCCGAGCGTCTGCAGAGCAGCTGCGACGGCATAATGATGCCGCGTGTGAGCACTGAGTTGTTCCGCGAGATGGTAACGAAGGTGGTTGCGGTGAACGAGCGTTTCGTGCCGCCGTACGAGAGCGGTGCTTCGCTCTACATACGTCCGCTTCTTATAGGTACAAGCCCTCAGGTGGGTGTGAACCCGTCGAAGGAGTATCTTTTTGTAATATTCGTTACCCCGGTAGGTCCCTACTACAAGGCCGGCTTCGCGGTGAACAACTGCGTGATATTCCGCGACATTGACCGTGCTGCGCCTCTCGGTACAGGACGTTACAAGGTGGGCGGCAACTATGCGGCAGGAATGCGCGCAAGCTATGCGGCACACGAGCAGGGTTATGCATGCGAAATATATCTCGATGCAAAGGAGAAAAAATACATCGACGAGTGTGGTGCTGCCAACTTCATAGGGATAAAGGAGAACAAGTATATTACCCCGAAATCTTCGTCGATACTGCCCTCTATTACCAACAACAGCCTCATGCGCATAGCTGCGGATATGGGGTTGACCGTGGAGCAGCGTCCTGTTCCGCTTGAGGAGTTGCTGACGTTCGAGGAGGCCGGTGCCTGCGGTACGGCGGCCGTCATTTCACCGATAGGACGCATTGACGATGTGGAGGAGGGTAAGAGCTATCTCATTGCTAAGGAGGGCAAGCCCGGTCCTGTGCTTACGGCACTCTATGAGAGACTGCGTGCAATACAGTATGGCGATGTTGCCGATATCTATGGCTGGGTGACAATTCTGGAATAAAAAGAATGATATATGGGTAAAGGAAAACTTAAGAAATTTGCCGATATGGCATCATATGACAATGTCATAGAGCATCCCTATTCGGTGGTCGATGACGTTGCATTCCCCATGAAGGGCAACTGGAAACGCGAGTTCTTCAAGAACGACAACCCGATTGTGCTTGAATTGGGCTGCGGCAGGGGAGAATATACGGTGGCTCTTGCGAAGCAATACCCCGAGAAGAACTTCATCGGCGTTGATATAAAAGGTGCGCGTATGTGGACAGGGGCGACAGAGGCCAAGGAGGCCGCTCTTGCCAATGTGGGCTTTCTGCGTACCAATATCGAAATTATAGACCGTCTGTTCGCGGCAGGTGAGGTGAGCGAGATATGGCTCACATTCCCCGATCCGCAGATGAAGAAATATACCAAGCGTCTTACTTCGTCGCTCTTCCTGGCGCGCTACAGGAACATTCTTGCAACCGATGCAATCGTGCACCTGAAAACAGACAGTAACTTCATGTTTACATATACAAAGTATATCACTGAAGTGAATGCTCTGCCTGTAGTTGAGTGCATAGAGGATGTCCATGGTCAGGAGGTGGTCAGCGAGGTTCTTAAGATACGTACCTACTATGAGTCACAGTGGCTCTCGCGCGGTATAACAATCAAATACATATCCTTCAATCTGCCGGCAAAGGAACAGTATCAGGAGCCGAATGTGGAGATTGAACTCGATGAATACCGTAGCTATGGCCGCGAGAAGCGCAGTTCGCTCGAGACGGGCAAGTGACAGGGTGTTTTACATTTATACCTCTTTTTATCGGAGTTTTTCAGAATAACAGTATCTAAATATTATAAAAATGTTCAAGCATATAGTGATGTGGCGCTTTATCGACGGCGCAAACGGCAAGAGTAAGAAGGAGCATGCTCTTTGGGTGAAGGAGAATCTTGAGGCTCTGGTCGGCGTGGTTCCCGAAATCCGTTCGCTCGAGGTGGGCGTGAATGTCTGTGTGGCAGGCACTGCTTACGATGCCGTGCTCGTTTCGGCATTCGACGACGCCGATGCAATGGAACGCTACAAAGTGCATCCGGCACACGTGGCGGTGGCAGCATATTTCAAAGGTATAACTGAGGGCCGTGCAGAGGCTGACTATGTAATTTGAAAACTGAAAACTGAAAACTGAAGGCTGAAAGAGGAATATTGAAAACGGAAAGCTCGCTGTAAAAGCTCAAGCAAACTTGGCTTTTGCTCGCTTAACCGCAGCTTTCACCTTTCACTTTTCACTTTTCACCTTTCACCTTTAATAATTATGGCATTATATCCTAAACTTATACTTGATGCGCTCGAGAAGGTGCGCTATCCGGGCAACGGCAAGAATCTTGTCGAGGCCGAAATGGTCGATGATAACATACGCATCGACGGCAACAAGGTGAGCTTTTCTCTCATCTTCGACAAACCCACCGACCCCTTCATCCGCTCTGTGGTCAAATCTGCCGAAGCTGCCATACATATGTATGTGGGCAAAGAGGTAGAAATAGAGGGAAACATAAGCGTCGTGAGCCGTCAGGCTGCGCGCCCCGAGGTGGGCAAGTTCCTGCCGCAGGTAAAGAATGTTATTGCAATATCATCGGGTAAGGGCGGAGTAGGCAAGTCAACGGTTTCCGCCAATCTTGCCATCGCACTCGCGCGTCTGGGATATAAAGTGGGTCTTCTTGACGCTGACATATTCGGACCTTCAATTCCCAAAATGTTCAGCGTGGAGGATGAACGCCCCTACAGCGAGAACATCGACGGGCGTGACCTAATACAGCCCATTGAAAAATTCGGAGTGAAAATCCTCTCGATAGGTTTCTTTGTCGATCCCGAGCAGGCTATACTCTGGCGCGGCGGTATGGCAAGTAATGCCCTGAAACAGCTCATCGCCGATGCCAACTGGGGAGAACTTGACTATTTCCTCATTGACCTTCCTCCCGGAACAAGCGACATACACCTTACCATCGTGCAGTGTCTTGCCCTTACCGGTGCCGTTGTGGTTACCACACCGCAGGAGGTTTCCCTTGCGGCTGCTATAAAAGGTGTGAATATGTTCATCAACGAAAAGGTTGCGGTCCCCATCCTCGGTCTTGTCGAGAACATGGCGTGGTTTACTCCTGCCGAACTGCCTGGCAACAAATACTATATCTTCGGAAAAGAGGGCGGCAAGCGTATGGCCGAAGCCTATAATATCCCCCTTATTGGCCAGATTCCCCTTGTGCAGAGCATCTGTGAAAGCGGTGATGCCGGTATCCCCATCGCCATGAAGGCCGACACTCCCGATGGACAGGCATTTATCCAAGTTGCCGCGGCATTGGTGGAAAAGACTGCGAAGCGTAATGCAGAGTTGCCGGAAACAAAGATTGTGGGAACGCGCTGATTAATACATTATAAAAGAGTTATCGGGTGATTAGGGAAAATGTGTATGCCGTAGAGATATACAAGAGAAGAGGTTGACTAAAAAGGCTATTTTGTCGTTACGCTTGTTTATTCGAACCTCAATAAGAAGAGGGTGACCCAAAAGCCCTCCTTTTGAACGAGTAATCCCCACCAGAGTATATTCTGATGGGGATTGCATTCTTTGTAAAATAACTTTTGGGTCACCCTCTTCTTATAGTACGTTTATACGGTAGTAGAAATAGAGCGCGGCGGCAATAAATAAGGTCCCGATGATTCCATATACCCACCGGGCACCTGTGCGTCCGAGTCTGTTTACCAGAAAACGGGTGTTTTCTGTTGTAAAGAACCACTCCCAGTCGAACAGCGATGCCATCAGGGCTATGATGCCTGTCAGCAGGAACATTGCCTGAACTACGGTGTGCAGTATCATACGGCTTATTCTTGCGGTGTCCAGCCCTGTGCCTTGAGCTCTATTTCGGCTCCGTCACGGGTGATGAGGGCAAGCCCCATCTCTTCCTTTACTATGTGGCCGATGACTCTGACATCCTTCATTGCTGCGACCTTTTCATGGTCTGCGATGGGGACTGTGAACAACAGTTCGTAGTCCTCGCCGCCGTTCAGGGCGCAGGTTATGACGTTGAGGTTGAGCTCCTCTGCCATTATGGCCGTCTGATAGTCAATGGGGATGCGTTCCTCGTATATGCGGCATCCCGCTTTGCTTTGCTTGCATATGTGCATAAGCTCGGACGAGAGACCATCGCTTATATCCATCATGGCGGTAGGAATCACGTTTTCTTCGCGCAGCTTGTCGATGACCTCTTTGCGGGCTTCGGGCTTAAGCTGACGCTCCAGAATGTATTCCTTGCCCTGGAAGTCTGGCTGCATGTCCTTGCCGGCTGTCGCTATCTTCTCACGTTCGAGCAACTGTAGTCCCATGTATGCGGCACCCAGGTTGCCGGTTACGCATATGAGGTCGGTCTCTTTTGCTCCTCCTCTCTTTACGGATGTGCCTTTTGGGGCTGTTCCTATAGCCGTTATGCTTATGGCAAGTCCTGTAAGCGACGATGTGGTGTCGCCGCCTATTATATCTACTCCGTACTCTCCGCAGGCAAGTTTCATTCCGGCGTAAAGCTCTTCAATGTCTTCGATGCAGAACTTCCGGCTCAACGCCAGAGAAACTGTTATCTGTTTCGGGGTTCCGTTCATCGCATATATGTCGGAGATGTTTGCTATGACGGCCTTGTAACCGAGGTGCTTCAGTGGAAAATAGGTGAGGTCGAAATGTACTCCCTCCATAAGGAGGTCTGTGGTGACAAGGACTTCGTCATCTTCGCTGAACTGCAGGATGGCGGCATCGTCACCGACTCCCTTTACCGTTTCCCTGTTTGTGGCGGCGAGCTCCTTTGTGAGTTTCTCTATAAGCCCGAATTCGCCCAATGAGGATATTTCAGTACGTTTTGTCGTGTTCATGGCCGGCCTTTATGCTCTGTTTATTATCTCGCGGAAAATTGTTGTCATCTTTGGCTGTGCCTCATCTGCGGCCTTCTGTACCTCCTCGTGGCTGCACTCTACGACAATGCCTTCAACGCCAAGGTCGGTGATGACGGAGATTCCGAACACGCGTATTCCGCAGTGGCGCGCTACGATTACTTCGGGAACCGTTGACATGCCTACGGCGTCACCGCCCATGCGGTGGAACATGCGGTACTCGGCCGGTGTCTCGAAAGTCGGGCCCTGTGTGCCTAGGTAAATACCCTCTACCACGCGGATGCCCTTCTCGGCAGCTATCTCCTTTGCCATTGCAATGAGCTGCTTGTCGTATGCCGCGCTCATGTCGGGGAAACGGTCTCCGTAAGGGATGTTCTTGCCGCGCAACGGGTGCTCGGGGAAGAAGTTGATGTGGTCGTTGATGATCATGAGGTCACCGATGAGAAAATCGGGGTTCATGCCGCCTGCGGCGTTCGATACGAAGAGGGTCTTGATGCCCAATTCGCGCATTACGCGTACAGGGAACGTTACCTCCTTCATTGAGTAGCCTTCGTAGAAGTGGAAACGGCCCTGCATTGCCATTATCTCCTTGTTGCCCAATTTGCCGAATATGAGCTTGCCGGAGTGTCCCTCCACTGTTGAGAGCGGGAAGTTCGGTATATCCTTGTACTCAATCTCATATTTGTCTGTTATTTCGTTCACGAGGCTTCCAAGTCCGGTTCCCAGGATTATGGCGGTCTCTGGGGCTGTAGTCATCTTGCCGCGTAGGAATTCAGCGGTTTCTTGAATTTTCTGTAACATAGTCTATAATTATTTGGTTAAACATTCTTTCGTCTCCGTCCAGTATCTTTATTTCTATGGGCATCACGTAAATCCTCTCCTTTATGTCGGCGGGAATGTCGGCTCTTGAGAGGAGGCGCGTGGCATCTTTCTCAGTCGTGACTATAATCTTCTTCTCGCCCTTCATTGAGCGGAACTTGCCTGTTATTCCGGCGATGTTCCCTTCGGTGAAGTTGTGGTGGTCGGCATATCTGATGAGTTCAGTATGCGCGCCGCGGCTTTCAATCTCCTCCTTCAGCGGTTCCGGCTTTGCAATGCCGGTGACAAGCAGTACTTCCGTTCCCTCCTCAATGGGTATGGGGGCGTTCTTGCCTGTTCCGAACATCGGGTATGCCTCGCCGTAGCGTACGGCGGAGAAGAATACCGGGATACCCTTCTTCATGTTGTCGAGATATTCGCAGCACCATCTTTTCTGGTCAAGGGTGAGCCCTTCGCACTTGGTTATGATGACAACATCGGCGCGTTTTATGCCGGTAAGGCTCTCGCGCATTCTTCCGAACGGAAGTACGCAGTCCTGCCATAACGGACGCTTGCTGTCTATAAGCAGTATGTTAAGCCCTGCCTTGACGTATCTGTGCTGAAAGGCATCGTCGAGAAGAATCACCTGCGGAGCCGGCCGTTCGGCTGCAAGCAATTCAATACCTTTCACCCTCTTCTCGCATACTGCAACATCAATGTCATGGAATTTGTTCTTTATTTGGAACGGTTCGTCCCCTATCTGCGACATTGTAGCCATAGGGGCGGCCTTGATGTATCCTTTGCTTTCGCGCCCGTAACCGCGGCTGAGTACAGCTGTGCGGAACTTTTTCTTAAGCAACCTTATAAGGTATTCCGTGTGGGGCGTCTTTCCAGTTCCCCCGACAGTTATGTTGCCGATGCATATTGTCGGCATGTCCGGTTTCCTGCTTTTGAGCAAGCCCAGGTCAAATGCTTTGTTTCTTGCTGCCATGACCCAAGTGTACGGGTTTACCATGTCAATCAGTGTTTTTGAAAATCCTCTTTCTCTCTCAATCATCGGACAAACTCCTTAGCATCGTTAATATTTATGCAAAAATAATGATTAATTCTTTAGTGTTTTATAAATCCTGTCCCAAACTTTTCTCTCTTGTTACTTCTAAAATGTTAAAAAAACTTATAACATTTAAATTTTGCCTTTTCGGACAATCATTTTTGAAGAAATGTTTATGGATTTGAAAAAAAAAACTACTTTTGCCGTGAAATAGAGCGCGGTTTAAGGAAAATGTTGTAACTTGCACCCGATTAGCTGTCGATTGTCGCAGGGAAAGATGCTCGAGTGGTTGAAGAGGCACGCCTGGAAAGCGTGTATACGTCAAAAGCGTATCGGGGGTTCGAATCCCCCTCTTTCCGCGCTGGAATATATTGGAATAATTAACTTAAAATACTAATTTCTAAAAATTACACAAAATGAAAAAGTTTTTTGCAATTGCTGCATTTTTAGGTCTGTTCGCGATAGGAACAACACCTGTTTGTGCTCAGGAGGCTGCTCCAGCCAACCAGACAGAGGAAGTAACTGCTACAACTGCGGCTAATGATGAGGCTGCGGCAGAAGAGGGCGGCGCTCTCGTTGGTGTACACAAAGGACTCAAGACAAAGTTCGTTGAGGGTGGTCCCGAGTTCATGGCACTCGTTGCTATTGCAATGATTTTGGGTCTTGCTTTCTGTGTTGAGCGTATCATCTATCTGAGCTTCTCAAGAGTAAATACAAAGCGTCTCATGGCACGTATCGCTGACGCATTGGCAAACAATGACGTTGAGGGCGCAAAGAACATCTGCCGTAATACTGCAGGTCCTGTTGCTTCAATCTGCTATCAGGGTCTTCTCCGCATCGACGACGGTCTTGACACAGTTGAACGTTCAGTAGTTTCTTACGGTAGCCTTCAGGCTTCTAAGCTCGAGAAGAACTGCTCATGGGTGACTCTGTTCATTGCTATGGCTCCTTCTCTCGGATTCTTGGGTACTGTGATCGGTATGGTGCAGGCATTCGACGATATCCAGGCTGCCGGTGACATCTCTCCGACTGTCGTTGCTGCCGGTATGAAGGTTGCGCTTATCACAACAATCTACGGTATCATCGTAGCTCTCGTACTCCAGGTATTCTACAACTTCATTCTTACCAAGATCGAGAACATCGTTGCCGATATGGAGGATTCTTCAATCACACTCCTTGACCTGTTGGCAAAGTATAACCTCAAGAAGTAATAACAGCTAAATAACTTCAATTATGAAAGCTGATAAATATGCATTAATTTCAAAATATGTTCTTGTAGCATTGATGCTGGCTTCTGTTGCAGTCTTTGCTCTCTTCTTCTTCTTCGGAGAGGCTAAGGTTTTGGAAGTTCCAGCTGAAATGCGCGAGAATATGGCTGGTGATTTGACATATCCGGCTTATACGGACCTCTTGCTGTATGCTTGTTATGGCATCTTCGTTCTTGCGTTGGCTGTGACAGTTATCCTGGGTCTCGTGTCTTTCGCCAAGAGAATTGTTCAGGATCCCAAGGATACTATCCAGGGTATGCTCCCGATGGCTCTTGTATGTGTACTGACAGTTGTTGCGATAGCTATCTCTGCATCAAATGTAGATGCTATACTTGTAATACAGTATATGCTGTTTGCAATCTGTCTCTTTGCTTCTTTGATTGGTCTTTGCAATATCAAGAGAAACATTGGTAAAAAATAATCCTTTAATCGATTAATAAATAAGATGGGAAAAAGCAAAAGAAAAGTTCCGGGTATCAACGCCAGTTCAACGGCCGATATCTCGTTCATCCTGCTGATCTTTTTCTTGGTCGTGACATCAATGAACTCTTCTTTGGGTCTTGATGTACGTCTTCCAAAGCCTCCCGAAGATGAGGTTGAGCCTCCCAAGGTGTTCAAACGCAATAACTTTACGGTTTTTGTGAACATGAACAACAAGGTGATGGTTACTCTCGGCGACAGAGCCGGTGAGGAGGTAGAGGTTTCGGAGTTGAAGGATCTTGCAAAGACTTTCATCACCAACCGCGACAACCTTGATATGTACCCGGCTTTGTCAAAGGATACCATAGAGTATGTTGATAATGCTAATATTGTACATACGTTGCCTGCTTCGGACATTGAAGGTCCCGGTGAAATTCTTGTAGCCAAGAAACACGTCATCTCTTTGCAGACCGACCGAGCAACCCAGTATCAGCTATACTTCGATGTGCAGGCTCAGCTTTATGAGGCTTACACCGAATTAAGAGACAGCTTGTCAGAGGCAAGATACGGTATTCCTTTCGAGGAACTTGATGAGAACCAGCAGATGGTATGCCGTTTGGCTTATCCGATTATGATTTCAGAGGCGGAGCCTCGTGAATATACAAAGTAAGTGTTATGAGCAAATTTGGAAATAAAGAGAAGGCAGAAATGCCTGAATTGAATACCTCATCATTGCCTGACCTTATATTCTCAATCCTGTTCTTCTTCATGATTGTAACATCAATGCGTGAGGAGGAGGTGAAAGTGGATGTAAAGTTGCCTAAGGGTAGTGAAAGAGTGCTTACTGAAATCGAGCATAAGTCATCTGTAATCAACGTTTATGTAGGTGTTCCTACAAAGGCTGAGGACAGGTCAAGGTTCGGTGAAAGAAACTGCATCCAGCTGAATGACAAAATCTCAGGAATCAATGAAGTCCGTGACTTTGTCAATGATGGACGCAAGAGCATGAAACAGGTCGATCAGGCCAGAATGAAGGTTGCGCTCAAGGTGAACCAGACAGCGGACATGGGTATCGTTACCGATGTCAAGATGGAGCTTCGCCAAGCAGGTGCGCTCAATGTCCTTTACTCTGCCGACAAACTTGTTGAAAAGAGCAATTGATTATCTTATGATAGAGAGCGGCGACCAATGGTCGCCGCTCTTTTTTATGCCTGTTGTTAACTGAAAACTTAATGGCATCAAATAAATACTTCCTGCCTTTAGGGTGCCAATTGTGTAATTCAAATCATCTATAGATGCAGACTTAGCAGGTGAACTTGCTGTGTTATCCTCCTGTTGTTATATGACAATACCACCGGGAGTTTGTCGCTACCGATAACTACTCGGGCGAGAGTGACTCACAGTGGTATTGTTGATGGCCGGGACTACCGCTTTATGTATGTGACGAACCTGTAGTCGTGGGCATGTTTCTCGTCCTTCCTGTACCTGTTGTCCTCAATTACCTCCCACTCTCTTTCCGTGTATTCGGGGAAAAAAGCATCGGCCTGTCCCGGGGTGTCGTCAATTTCTGTAAGGCAGAGTATGTCTGCCATGGGCATTGCTGTCCTGTAGAGCATCTCTCCGCCTATTATGTAAACGATTTCCTCGTTGTTGCAGTTTGCCAGAGCCTCTTCCAGCGAAGTGAATGTCTCTGCTCCCGGGAAACTGCTCTCCTTGCGCGACAGCACGATGTTGCGCCTGTTCGGCAACGCGCCTTTCGGCAGTGAACGGAATGTGTTGCTTCCCATTATGATGGTATGTCCGGTCGTAAGCTCCTTGAATCGTTTCAAGTCGTTCGGTAACCAGTAGATAAGCTTGTTCCCGAATCCGATGGCCTTGTTTCTGGCAATGGCCGCTATGAGCGCTATTTTTGTCATTTTGTGCTGTTTTATACGGCAACGACTCCCTTTATGTGGGGGTGTGCGTCGTAGTTTTCCAAAGAGAAGTCCTCGAACTTGAACGAGAAGATATCCTTTACATCGGGGTTTATTACCATCTTCGGCAATTTCTTGGGTTCTCGTGTCAGCTGCAGCTTTGCCTGTTCTATGTGGTTGATATACAGGTGCGCGTCTCCCAGCGTGTGTATGAACTCGCCGGCCTTGAGTCCTGTAACCTGTGCCATCATCTGTAACAGCAGTGCGTATGACGCAATGTTGAAGGGTACACCAAGGAAGCAGTCTGCGCTGCGCTGGTATAGCTGAAGGCTCAATTTTCCGTCTGCTACATAGAATTGGAACATTGCGTGGCATGGCGGCAGGTTCATGTTCTTTATGTCGGCAACGTTCCATGCGTTCACTATTATGCGGCGTGAATCGGGGTTGTTCTTTATGGTCTCCACAACCTCCTTTATCTGATCTATGTGCTCACCGTCGTATCCTGGCCACGAACGCCACTGGTAGCCGTATATGTGTCCCAGGTCGCCGTTTTCGTCGGCCCATTCGTTCCATATGCGCACGCCGTTCTCCTGGAGGTATTTTACGTTGGTGTCGCCGTTCAGGAACCACAGCAGTTCATGTATAATTGACTTCAGATGCAGTTTTTTGGTTGTAAGGCAAGGGAAACCATCTTCGAGGTTGAAGCGCATCTGGTGTCCAAATACGCTGATGGTTCCTGTTCCTGTCCTGTCGTCTTTTCTGGTGCCCTCTGTGAGTATTCTGTCCAGCAAATTCAAGTACTGTTTCATAAGATTATGCTTTGTTTCGCGAATATACGAATATAAAACCGAAATATGAAGTTTGTTCGTCGAAAATACTCTTTTGGGCTCGTTATACGTGCGCGTGTTATTAAAAATATAATTATAATTCGTGCAAAGGGTGCTTTGCGCTGTTTTTTTTGTATATTTGCAGTATCGTTGCGGAGTGTGCCTTGTCGCCTCCTCCGCGATGGTCGTGAGACGGATGCAAAGGGGTGTTTCCCATATCGGAATAACAATGGAACTTGACAAAGACTTCATAAGCAGGACAGAGCAGCTGTTCGGAAAAGAGAGGTACGCTCTCTTTTCGCAGGCACTTGACGGTGAGCCAGTAGCGAGCCTGCGCTATAATGCGCGCAAGGCTCACCCCGATGATGCCCTGTGCCGTGTTCCATGGGCGTCCGACGGACGTTATCTTGCTGAGCGTCCTGTCTTTACGGCGGACCCCTGTTTCCATGCCGGTTGCTATTATGTACAGGAAGCATCGTCAATGTTTCTTGAGCAGGTTGTGAAACAGCATGTCGCTTCTCCCGTTCGAGCGCTCGACCTCTGTGCCGCGCCGGGCGGAAAATCGACCCATCTTCATTCCCTGCTCCCTCAGGGCAGCATGCTCGTTTCTAATGAGCCAATGCCCCAGCGCGCACAGGTGCTTGCCGAGAATATCATAAAGTGGGGTGCGCCTTCGGCTGTTGTGACCAGAAACTATCCTGCCGATTTTGCTCCGTTCAAGAACTTCTTCGACTTTGTGCTCGTAGATGCCCCCTGTTCCGGTGAAGGCATGTTCCGTAAGGAACCGTATGCCGTGGAGCAGTGGAGTACGTCACTCGTGGCGCAGTGCGCTGAACGCCAAAGGCAGATACTCTCCGACATCTGGGGCTCTTTGCGTCCCGGCGGTTTGTTGGTTTACAGTACCTGTACCTTCAACCGTGAGGAGAACGAGGACTGTGTCTGCTGGGCTGCCGATGAACTCGGTGCCGAACTTCTTGAGGTAGATACTGACCCGTCGTGGAACATCACCGGCTCCTTGACCGCAAGCGGCTTGCCGGTATATCGTTTCATACCCGGTTATACGAAGGGCGAAGGGCTGTTTATGGCTGTGTTGCGCAAGAATGGCGATGCGCCGCTTGCGGCTCCGCGCAATTCGCGTTGGCAACAGGCACCGGCTAAGGTCAAGAGCGTCGTAGGCTGCTGGTTGCAGGCTTCTGAAGAGTTTGATTTTGTCATGCAGGGCGAACGTGTAACGGCCATGCCCTCCGCGCATACGCAGATGATGCTTGCACTGCAGAATGTGCTGAACGTGCTCCATTGCGGTGTTCCTGTCTCCGAACTGAAAAACAACAAGTTGCAGCCGCTGCATCCTTTGGCCATGAGCCGGCATTTGAACCGTGGGGCTTTCAACGTGGTGGAACTTGAGCGTGAACAGGCTCTTTCGTATCTCCACCGCGAAGCCTTGTCTCTGCCCGGAGCTCCTGCAGGTCACCTCTTGTTGGCATACAAAGGCGTGGCTTTGGGTTTCGTGAAGAATGTCGGCAACAGGGCCAATAATATGTATCCTGCCGAATGGAGGATACGGAAGAATCCATTGGAATTATAATCAAAATATTTATAAAATGAAGAAACTTTTATTACCGTTAATGTTGTTGCTCCTCTCATTGCAGGGCAATGCACAGATGTTCGCACCGGTGGAAATGGAACATTCTATCGATGTGAAGGGAAATGAAGCTACCATCAGATTCGATGCTTTCATCGAGGGTGGTTATCACATGTATTCTACCGATATTCCGGCCGGCGGTCCTCAGGCAACGACCATATCGTTCTCTTTGGTTGAGGGCGCGGAGCTCAGCGGTTCACTTTTCCCGGCATCTACACCTCACACCGAGTATGATGAAATCTTCGAGATGAACGTGAAATACTTCGAGAATGAAGCGGCGTTTCTCCAGAAGGTAAAACTTCTCGGTGGAAAATATCACCTTAAAGGTACGGTCCGCTATCAGTCATGCCGTGAAGGCGGCTGTATTCCCGGTTCTTACTCTTTTGATATTGAGGGAGAGGCTCCGGTGGAAGTTGCAAAGGAGGAGCCTGTAAAGGCCGGCAAGACTGCCGACAAGGCTGCCGACGTGAAGAAAGATGCAAAAAAAGAGGAAAAAGCAGGCGAGAAGAAAACCGAGGAAAAACCGGTCGTAGCGGAGCCTGAGGAGATGAGTACCGATGTGGCAGAGGTTGCTGCTTCGGCAGTTGTCGTAGAATCTCTTCCTGTTCAAGAGGCTGCAGAAACTGTAACCGTGGCCGAGGATGATACATGGGCTCCTGTAAAGGATAAGCTTTCTAAGCTCGGCGGTGTTTCAATGGAGGCCGGTAACGATGACGGTTCAAGGTCTTTGCTGAGTATTTTCGTGATGGGTTTCCTCGGCGGTCTCATAGCTCTTGTGACCCCTTGTGTATGGCCTATCATCCCTATGACCGTGAGCTTCTTCCTGAAGCGTTCAAAGCAGCGTGGCCAGGCAATACGTGAGGCTGTCATCTATGGTGCATCCATAGTAGTGATATATCTTGTACTCGGTCTTGCGGTTACTCTCATATTCGGTGCCGGAGCACTCAATGCCCTCTCTACAAGTGCCGTGTTCAACATCTTCTTCTTCCTGATGCTTGTCGTTTTCGGTGCCTCGTTCCTTGGCGGTTTCGAGCTCACCCTGCCTTCATCATGGACAAACAAGGTCGATAACAAAGCCAGCAGCACTACCGGTCTGCTCAGCATATTCCTGATGGCATTCACGCTCGTGCTCGTTTCATTCTCATGTACAGGTCCTATCATCGGATTCCTGCTCGTTGAGATGACCAGTGCCGGTGCCATTTTCGGTCCTGCCATGGGTATGCTCGGTTTTGCTCTTGCCCTTGCATTGCCGTTCACAATATTTGCGCTCTTCCCGTCGCTCTTGAAGCAGACACCGCGTTCAGGCGGCTGGATGAACACCATAAAGGTAGTTCTTGGTTTTGTGGAGATTGCATTCGCCCTGAAGTTCCTCTCTGTAGCGGATCTTACAATGCACTGGGGCCTTCTCGACCGCGAGACTTTCCTTGCAATATGGATTGTGCTCTTCGCACTCCTCGGTCTCTACCTGTTGAAAATCATCCGCTTCCCTCATGATGACCCCGAAGACAAGACAACATCGGTTCCCGGTTTCTTCGCAGGTCTCATCTCTTTGGCCTTTGCCGTGTATATGATACCTGGTCTGTGGGGTGCTCCGTGCAGCGCGATAAGCGCGTTCGCACCTCCTGTACACACTCAGGATTTCAACCTCTACGACAATACCTTCAAGCCCAACACCGATGACTATGACATGGCCATCATGATGAGCCGTAACGAGAACAAGCCCATCATGCTCGATTTCACAGGCCACGGTTGCGTGAACTGCCGTGAGATGGAGTCCGACGTATTGAGCAACGAGACTATTGTTCCGATACTCAAGGAGAAGTATGTTGTGGTATCTCTCTATGTCGATGACAGGACACCGCTTGCCGAGCCTTATGAGGTTGAAGAGAATGGTGTGAAGATAATGCTCGAGACCGTAGGTGACAAATGGGCTTATCTGCAGCGTCACAAGTTCGGAGCGAACGCCCAGCCTTTCTATGTTCTGGTTGACGGAAACGGTGAGCCTTTGATGGGCGCACGTGCGCACGACACCGATGTTGAGGCCTTCAGAGAGTTTCTTGTAGAAGGTGAAAAGAAGTTCAAGACAGCAAAGTGAGAACAGCCCCTCAGGGGCATTTGATGAATAAACGATTTTTGGAATAAGACATGGATCTGACACCATTTGTAAAGCCTGTTTTCAAGAGCAGGGTCAAGAAGATTGCGAGATATGCGACCGATGCGGAAGATATACAGCGTTCAGTGCTGAAGCATCTTGTAGGCAAGGCATCCGGAACAGAATGGGGCATAAAGCATAACTACTCGGCCATCGGCAGTTACGAGCAGTTTGCCCGTTCGGTTGCCGTTCAGGATTATGAGTCCCTCAAAGGTTATATAGACCGCATGCGTCATGGCGAGAAGGATGTGTTGTGGAAGGGCGGCTGCAAGTGGTATGCCAAGTCATCGGGTACCACCAACGACAAGAGCAAGTTCATACCGGTGACACCTGACGGTCTGCAGCGTGCCCACTACAAGGGCGGCTTCGATGTCGTGGCCCAGTATGTGGCGAACAATCCGCACAGCCGCATCTTCTCGGGCAAGGGACTTATACTTGGTGGCAGCCATGCTCCCAACTACAACCTTCCAGGTTCGCTTGTCGGTGACCTCAGTGCAATCCTTATCGAGAACTGCAGCCCGTTCGTGAATATGATGCGCGTTCCCGGCAAGGATATTGCCCTTCTCGGTGACTTTGAGGAGAAGATGGAGAAGATTGCACGTGCAACCTGCAATGTCAATGTGACGAACCTCTCCGGCGTTCCTTCATGGATGATGGCCGTGCTCAAGCATATGCTCGATATTACCGGCAAAACAAGCGTTGAGGAGTTGTGGCCGAACCTCGAGGTCTTCTTCCATGGCGGTGTAGCCTTCACCCCCTATCGTGAGCAGTATCTCCAGATAATCCGCAAAAGCGACATGAAATATATGGAGACATACAATGCGAGCGAGGGCTTCTTCGGAATCCAGAACGACCCTTCCGACCCTGCCATGCTGCTGATGATTGACTATGATATCTTCTATGAATTCATACCGTTCGAGGATCTTGACTCGCCCGAACCGCGTGTCCTTCCTCTTTGGGAAGTGGAGGTAGGCAAGAACTATGCCATGCTCATCTCAACATCTTGCGGCCTGTGGCGTTACATGATTGGTGACACGGTCCGCTTTACAAGCAAGGACCCGTACAAAATTGTCATATCGGGCAGAACAAAACACTTTATCAATGCGTTCGGAGAAGAACTGATTGTTGATAACGCCGAGAAGGGATTGCAGAAGGCATGTGCGGAAACCGGTGCGCAAGTGCTGGAATATACAGCCGCACCGGTCTTCATGGACGAAAATGCACGCTGCCGTCACCAGTGGCTCATAGAGTTCTCCAAAGAACCTGAGTCTTTGGAGAAGTTTACTGAAATCCTCGATACGGCACTCCAGCAGTTGAACTCCGATTACGAGGCCAAGCGTTTCAAGAACAAGACGATGCAGCAGTTGGAAATTGTCGTTGCGCGTAAGAATCTCTTCAATGACTGGCTCAAGAGCAAGGGCAAGCTGGGTGGCCAGCACAAGGTACCTCGTCTGAGCAACAGCCGTCAGTATATCGAAGAACTGATGCAGATCAATAAATGAAAATGAGTGCCGGAAACAAGATAATATCTTTGGCTCTGCTGGTGTTGCTTGCGGCATGTGCAAGCATCGGCAACCCCGACGGCGGTCCTTATGATGAGGACCCGCCTGTGCTTCTCAAGTCTTCGCCCGGCATTGGTGCGACGAATGTAAAGGAGGGCAGAATAATTCTCGACTTTGACGAGAATATCAAGCTCGTCAATGCCTTCGAGAAGGTTATCGTCTCTCCTCCGCAGGTCGAAATGCCCGAGATAAAGTACAGCGGAAAGCGCGTGACGGTTGAACTGAAGGATAGCCTGAAGCCAAACACCACATATTCCATCGATTTCAACGATGCGATAGCCGACAACAACGAGGGCAACCCGTATGAGAACTTTGCATATGTCTTCTCTACGGGCAACGAGGTGGATACCTTTGCGGTTTCGGGAACAGTGCTGAATGCTGAGGACCTCGAACCCATCAAGGGTATTGTGGTTGGTATCCATTCCAACTTGAACGATTCGGCTTTTACGCGTCTGCCGTTCGAGAGGGTCTCCCGTACCGATTCGCGCGGCCGTTTCACCATCAAGGGCATTGCGCCGGGCAGTTATCGCGTGTATGCTCTTGCCGATGCCAACAATAACAATCTTTTCGACCAGAAAAGTGAACGTCTGGCATTTCTTACCGACGTGGTGACTCCTTATGCAGTACCTGCGGTACGTCCCGACACGGTGTGGCGCGACAGTATCACCGTCGATTCGGTACGCTTCGTCAACTACACCCGTTTTATGCCTGACGACATTATTTTGCGTGCCTTCACCGAGGAGATGCGTGTGCAGTATCTTGTAAAGACCCAGCGCGATGACCACAGGAAATTCACGCTCTACTTTGCCTCCCCGAACGAAGAGATGCCGGTGATAGAGGGCATGGGCTTTGATTTTGCCGACAAATATATAGTGGAGGCATCGGAAAAGAGGGATACGCTTACATACTGGTTGAAGGATTCGGCCTTCTACCGTGCCGATACGCTTGATTTCCGCGTGACTTATAAAGTACCCGATTCCCTCGGGCAGATGGTTGACAGGTCCGATACCATATACCTTGCCGCCAAGAAACGTTGGGAAACTGTAAAGAAGAGAGAGCTGGAGAGGTTCAAGGAAGAAGAGAAGGCATTTCTGAAGCTTGCCAAGAGGTCTGCCGATTACGATGAGAACAATCCGCCGGTGTATGTTCCCAAAAACGTTCCTCTGAAGGTCGCTTTCAACGGCTCTTCCTCTTCGGACGTTGACGGACGTTTCATCTTCACCTTTGACGAGCCTTTGTCCGCAATGGATACCGCAGCCATACGTGTGTCTCATCTTGTCGATACGTTGTGGGTTCCGGTAGAATGTCACATTGAACCGCTACCGGGCAGTGCAAGGGAACTCAGACTGTACGCGGAGTGGCGTCCCCAGGAGAAATATCTTGTAGAAGCCGATTCTACGGCATTCAAGGGACTGTATGGCGCGCAGTCGGGCAAGTTCAGGAAGGAACTCTCTTTCCGTTCACTGGACGACTATGCTGTTCTCTACCTCGATATCAAAGGTGTCGGTAACGATGCCGTCGTAGAACTTTTGAGCGCACAGGGCAATGTGACCAAGAGAACACGTACCGACAACGGGCATTGTGCATTCTTCTTCATAAAACCTGCGACATATTACCTTCGCCTCTTCATCGACGAGAACAATAACAGCAAGTGGGATACCGGCGAATATGAAAATGGATTGCAGCCCGAAAAGGTATTCTACTATAACCGCCCGTTGGAATTGAGGGCTCTGTTCGAATATACTCAGGACGATTGGGACATCACTCTGCCTCTCAATGAGCAGAAGCCGCTCGATATAACGAAACAGAAACCCGACAAGGAGCGCAAGAAGATGAACCGCAATGCAACGCGCAAGTTCAAGTGACCCCTTGCTTTTTGACATGTAAATATTGACAGTTAATATATATAATAGTATGGAAAACAAGTTTATGATATATAACACGCTCTCTCGCAAGAAAGAGCTTTTTGAGCCGTTGCATGCCCCCAACGTAGGTCTCTATGTCTGCGGCCCTACGGTGTATGGCCCCGCACATCTTGGACATGCGCGCCCTGCGATAACCTTCGATGTGTTGTTCCGTTATCTCAAGGACCTTGGCTACAAGGTGCGTTACGTGCGCAACATCACCGATGTCGGCCATCTTGAGCACGACGCCGATGAGGGCGAGGACAAGATTGCAAAGAAGGCACGCCTCGAACAGCTTGAGCCAATGGAGGTGGTGCAGCAATATACACTGCATTACCACAAGGTGATGGAGGCTCTGAATGTCTTGCCGCCGAGCATTGAACCCCATGCGTCGGGGCATATAATAGAGCAGATAGAACTTGTGAAGGAGATTCTTGACAACGGATATGCTTATGAGAGCGAAGGCTCTGTCTATTTCGATGTGGCAAAGTACGACAAGGACCACAAGTACGGTATCCTGTCGGGCCGTAATCTTGACGATGTACTGAATACTACCCGTGAACTCGACGGACAGCAGGAGAAACGCAATCCGGCCGACTTTGCCTTGTGGAAGAATGCTCAGCCCGAGCATATCATGCGTTGGCCATCGCCATGGGGCAACGGTTTCCCAGGATGGCACTGCGAGTGTACTGCCATGGGTCGCAAGTACCTTGGCGAGCAGTTCGACATCCATGGCGGCGGTATGGACCTTGTGTTCCCACATCATGAATGCGAGATTGCCCAAGGCAAGGCTGCAATGGGGCATGACGTGGTCAAGTACTGGATGCACAACAACATGATTACCATCAACGGTACCAAGATGGGCAAGTCTTTGGGCAACTTCATCACCCTTGACGAGTTCTTCAACGGAACCCACAAGCTTCTTGCACAGGCATATTCGCCCATGACAATCCGTTTCTTCATTCTGCAGGCACACTACCGCAGTACGGTCGATTTCAGCAACGATGCACTGCTTGCGGCCGAGAAGGGATTGCAGCGTCTGCTCGAGGCATACAAGACCCTTGGTGGCCTTACGGCATCGGGCGAGACTACAGCCGATGTCAGCGGTCTGCGCCAGAAGTGTTACGATGCCATGAATGACGACATGAACACGGCGCAGGTCATCTCTCATCTCTTCGATGCGAGCCGTGCAATCAACCAGATAGCAGACAAGAAGGCTACAATAAGCGAAACGGACCTTGCCGAACTGAAGGATGCTTTCCGTCTCTTCACATTCGACATCCTCGGTCTCAAGGAGGAGCGCGGTTCGGACAGCGGCCGCGAGGAGGCTTTCGGAAAAGTCGTTGACATGCTTCTGCAGCAGCGTCAGATTGCCAAGGCCAACAAGGACTGGGCTACAAGCGACAAGATACGCAATGAACTTGCCGAACTTGGTTTCGAACTGAAGGACGGCAAGGAGGGTACAACCTGGAAACTTAACCGTTGATACCATGCATAGACATTTTGTTATTGCAACGATGCTTCTTCTCCTCTTCTCCTGCGGCGGCTCAGCAAGCAGTGTAAAGGAGGGCGAGAAGTCCCAGTCTGCCGGTTCTGGCGCCCCTGCAGTGATGGAGGCGGCAGTCATAGTGCCCATATTCGATGCCGACAGTGCATATCAATTCATTGACAGACAGGTTTCGTTCGGTCCCCGTGTTCCCGGGACTGCCGGACATAAGGCATGCGCCGAGTATCTGGTTTCAAAGTTTCAGAGCTATGGTGCAGAAGTCGTTACCCAGGATGTTGAACTCAAGGCATATAACGGTGACATCTTGCCGTCACGTAACATAATAGCCCAGTTCCAGCCCGATAAGAAGAACAGGGTAATGCTGTTCGCGCATTGGGATACACGTCCTTGGGCCGATTCTGACCCGGACGAATCGAACCATTACAAGCCATTGCCCGGTGCGAATGACGGAGGCAGCGGTGTCGGAGTCCTGTTGGAGATTGCACGCCACCTCTCTTCGGTCCCAACTGAAATAGGTGTCGATATAATCCTTTTCGATGCCGAAGACTACGGTATTCATGAGAAGGATACCGAGCAATATTATACCAACAGCACATCATGGGCTCTCGGTTCGCAGTATTGGGCCATGAATCCGCATAAGACAGGTTACAGCGCAAGGTTCGGCATACTCCTCGACATTGTGGGTGCGCCGGGTTCACGTTTCCTCTATGAGGGCTACTCGCTTAAGTATGCCGACCGTGTTGTTGACAAGGTCTGGCGGTGCGCCTCCTCTCTTGGATACTCCGACTACTTTGTCAGGGAAGTCGGCGGCATGATAACCGATGACCACTACTATGTGAACAGTATGCGTGGCATTCCATCTATAAATATAATCAACTGCGACCCGGAAAGCCCCAACGGATTCGGTCCCTATCACCACACCATGAAGGACGATATGGAGTGGATAGACAAGGCTTCGCTGAAGGCTGTGGGTCAGACAGTGCTTACCGTAGTATATAACGAGAAATAATGGATACTATTAACGAAGTTCAGGACAATATAATTTCAGAGTTTTGCGATTTTGATGATTGGCTCGACCGTTACCAGCTGCTCATTGACCTTGGCAGCGAACAGCAGCCACTGCCCGAGGAGTACAAGACAGACAACAATCTCATAGAGGGGTGCCAGAGCCGTGTGTGGCTGCAGGCCGACCTTATTGACGGCAGGGTAGAGTTCCGTGCCGAAAGCGATGCTCTCATTGTAAAGGGAATAGTTGCATTGCTTATAAAGGTCTATTCTGGGCGCACCCCCGATGAAATCCTCGACACAGAGCCCTATTTCGTAGAGGCCATAGGCCTTAAAGAACATCTCTCCCCCACGCGCAGCAACGGACTCGTGGCTATGATAAAGCAGATGAAACTCTATGCCCTTGCTTTCAAGGCCAAGTGTGGAGCCTGACACCCGGAGTTTGGCGAAATAAATATCAAACAAATTCAAATAATATAAGACTATGTTAAAGAGATTCTTATTTTCAGCGGCCGCATCACTTCTTCTGATAAGTTGTGGAGGAAAGACAGAAACTGCAGAGAACTCGGCGGTTGAGCCGTCAAAAGCAGCAGAGAAAACAGAGGTTACAAAACAGACGGAAGCGGAGACCGAGGTTGACCCGGAGGCGACTTTCGATGAAATGTTCAACGAGGAAGACGCACCTGCATTCGACGATGAAGTGGTAGGCACCGCATTCGATGCATACGGTTCTGATATAGAAGATGCCGTTGAGAAGGCCAAAGAGACTTACGACGAGGCTTTGGATGATGCCGCAGAAGTGTACGGGGATGCCGTTGATAAAGCCAAGGAGCAATTTGAAGAGGCTGTGGAAGTTTCCGACGAAGCCATTAAGGATGCCTTCGACAAGGTAGAATGGTAATTTGACGCCGTAATGCGATACCTGTAAAAAGTAAAATGACCGGAATGTTCCGGTCATTTTGGTTTTTAAAAAACTGAGGCCGAGCCAAAATTACTTTCACCCCGGCCTCTAATCATAAGTATTCTTTCCTGTTTACCAAATGGGGAGGTAACCTAAGAATAGAATGAACAGAATGCTAAGCAATATAATGCCAATTATTTTGAACACCTTGCGTATTCTCTGTTTCTTTAATTCGACTTGTTCTTTAAGTTTTGCATACAACTCAAACACCTCAAAATCTTCGTTGTAATGTAATTTTATGACAGTTTCCAAATTCTTCATCCACTCTTTGACATTCTCACCCTTTTTAATATAGTCATAATTTAGAGCGCAACGCATATAATGCATAAGCGCCTTTTTGCAACCTGATGGAATCTTTGCCTCTCTACCGTGATAACCCTCCATTGTTGGTACGATACTCAGCCTCATATATTTCATAATGAATTCTGGGTCATAACTCCTTTTGAATGATTTTTGAAGTTCAGCAACGGCTTCATCTCCATTGATTCCAATTTCTTCACCCAAAGCCCTGGTTTTCTCAATTATCTCCTCGTCATAAATGTCGCAACAATTGTCTACCAGATTGTTAATGTATTTTCCTAATCTCTCGTTTGTGAGTCTTGCCTCAATTTCCTGATAACTTTCTTCTCTTTCCATATAACTTGATGTGTTTGAGTTACTTGTTTTAGATGATGTTGATGATGAACTGCTATTCTTGCTGCTTGAGCCAAAGAGTGAACTTCCATTTGAACTGCTTTTGCTGCTTGATGAACTTTTGCTATGGCTGCTTTTGCTGCTACTTGTTTCTGCTTTCTTTGCATAGCGGCCCAGCCCGTTTGAACGCAGATAGTTGTCGGAATACGTACTGTCCTCGTCTATACTTCCGTTGTCCTTGTACCATATCTTTGCCTCGTGATTGCCACTGCTCGAAGAGACGTTCTTGTATTTCCCACTCAGGTACTCGCTGTGGGAAATCGATTGCATTTTAAAACTTGACATAATGTTTTATTTTGTTAAATCTAAGATTGAAATTTCGTAGGTTGTGGGGGCCATTTTATTCTTCTATAATAGAATGTTTTATTGGTTATGCAAAAATGAATAATTATAGTCGCATTGTGTTGGTGCATTTTGGTGCATTTGTCGTTTGGGGTTGTTTTTTTGTTGTTTTAACTAACGATGTCAATAAAAAGGAACTACATTTGTGGTATGGAAAAAACCGACGAAACTTATGTCAAGCTGCGTGAGGCCATTGAACGACGTGTGGGGCGCAGAATGGTGGCGCCACGGGATTTTCGTGAGTGTTCTACTGCTATTCACTATAGCACGGGAATGTTTGTTTCGCAAGACACTCTAAAACGCTTTTGGGGGTATCTTGGCGAGAAAAGAAGAACAAAACCGTTCAAGTTTACCCTTGATGCCCTTTCAAAATATGCCGGATATGCTTCTTGGGATTCTTTTTGTGTAAACTGTGATGCAGCCTGGCTAAACAGCAGTGATTATATACTGAAGGTGGACTTGCTGGCTGATAAGGTGCCGCAGGGTACAGTCTTGGAACTTACTTGGGCCCCCGACAGACTTGTGCGTATTGTCTCAATGGGAGAGTTTATGTTCCGCGTTTTAGAGAGCAGGAACAGTAAACTGTCGGTGGGGGATACATTCAGGACTGAACTCTTTATGGAGGGTGAGCCTTTGCTGCTGACAAATCTTGTACACGAGGGACAAATCCCCATTAAATATGTTTGCGGCAAGGTTGATGGAATAAGGTACAAAATTGTGGATAATGAATAACAAAAATACGATGGAAAAACCATCGTATTTTTGTTATGTTGGAATGTTATAAATCCCCCACTATATTATACTTCTGCCAGCTGAAGTCCCTTTTGTATGCCTCTAACGATGTGGCCGGCACATGAACCTTTACTCCTTTGGAGTTGATTATCATATTTATAGGTTGGGGTGTCGGCGCATGGTTGTAAACCTCTTTGAGATTGTCGCATTCATAGAATATGTAATCTCCAATCTCTTTGACCGATGCCGGAATGGTAATCTCTTCAAGGCTGTCGCAATCGAAAAAGACACCCCGCTCCAATGCTTTAAGGGTCGATGGTAATGATATCCGTTTAAGTCCGCATTTTGCAAAAGCATCGAGACTGATGCGCTCGACACCTTCGGGAATTTCCACATTTTCCAGTGATGTACATAATACAAAGGCAGCATTGCCAATGGTGCCCATTTCGCGGGGGATACGTACGCTTTTCAGGTTTTTCATCCCGCAGAACGCTCCGCTTATCTCACTGACGCTGTTCGGGAGGTATATCGATATGACAGAGTCGCAGTCGGCAAAGGCATGGTTTGAAATTGTTTCTATCCCTTCGGGCAGATATACCGATTTTATTGGTTTGTCTTTGAACGCCTCCTCGGCTACCTGTGTCGTTCTGTATTTTTTACCATCAATATCAATCTCGCTTCTTATGTAGATGTTCCATTCGTCACCCTTGCCGCCGATGACTTCACAGGTGGCGCTTTCGTGGTCAAGTATCCGGTATGTTACCCCTGAATGTGTGGCCGTGTCTTGTATATTGTATTGATTGCCGCCCAACGGCTCATTCTCCCTCTGCCTTGCACCCAGAATCAGAATCATGGCTGTAAGCACGGCAAGCAGCGTTGCCAACGAAAAATTCCGTTTCAGGTTGCGGTTCCTTATGGCACGCATCATTTCATTAGTCGACGAGAAGCGCATCTCCTTTCTCTCGTTCAGGCAGCGGCGCATAATCTTGTGGAAACTGCGTGAATATTTTGCGCCGCTCTTCTCCTGAATGTATTTCATGAGGCATCCTACAGCATAGATGTCGCTGCGCTCGTCAATCTCATTCAGATGCTTCCCCGCAACTTCGGGCGCCGTGAATCCTCTGGTCGTTCCGGCCGTGTGGCCGTACGCGTTGTTGAAGCAGAAACCGAGGTCAATGATTTTCACGTTGTTGCCGACCTGGGTGAGCATGATGTTGCCCGGGCTTACGTCAAGATAGGCAATTCCCCTGGTATGGAACTCCTTGAGCCCTTCGAGCAGTTGCATTATGAGTTTCCATACATTGCTCTCGTTGGTAAAATAGTTCCTGCCACTGTCAAGCAGCTCTTCTACGGAATCTCCGTATATGTACTCCATGAGGATATACAACCCGTTGTCATCCTCGCATATCTTTTCGTACTTGACAATGCGGTCGCTTGAGATTGAACTGCCAATTTCGAACTCCTTGTGGAAAACGACACGGTTGCGCAGGTCGGCATACAGTTCGGGGCGCAGGAGTTTCATGAAGTATTGCCTGCCCTCTATGCGTACCTTATATGACAAAGATGTGGCTCCACTGCTGCGGAGTAGTTCCTTGTCATCCAGCGGATTGTTGTCATATATGAATTCCGATGTCAGCGGCATGCCTGTGCGTCAATGTGCTCCGGGTTGCTTTTTCAGTCGCAGCAGCCGTGCTCTGTCTTGTCGATGCGGTAGAGCTTGTCGCTTGGGCGCACCTTGCAGGGTACCTTGAACGAAACCCTGTCTCCCTTGTTTACCTTTTCAACCGGTTCAAGGTTCACGCGCGGGTCTTCAAGCTCAAGATATACAGCACCTGTTGTGGGGCCTGTAATCAGAATTTTCTCGCCTGCATCGATGGTTCCGGCCTCAATGAGGAACTCTCCAACACCCAGTTTTGAGAAGTGCTTTATGGCCTTGCCAATATATACCTTGCGTTCGGTGGCCTGAGAACCGTAGATGTTGCTCCATTCGCCCAGTTTTTGTCCCTGGTAGTATCCGTCCCAGAATCCGCGGTTGAACACGGTCTTCAGGCGTTCGTCCCAGGCATCCTTCTTCTCCTCGGTTAGCTCGCCGGCGAGGTAGGCCTCGAGTGCCTCGTTATAGCAACCGGCAACGGTCTGCACATATTCGGGGCCTCGTGCGCGTCCTTCAATTTTAAATACGCGCACTCCGCTCTCAATCATACGGTCGATGAAACGTATGGTCTTCAGGTCTTTTGGTGACATTATGTATTTGTTGTCAACCTCCAGTTCAATGTCGCTCTCGCGGTCTTTCACTATATATCCTCTGCGGCACACCTGCATGCACTCGCCGCGGTTCGCGCTGCGTCCCAACTGGTGCAGCGACATGTAGCATTTTCCCGAAATGGCCATGCACAGCGCGCCGTGACAGAACATCTCTATGCGTATGAGCTCGCCCTTGGGGCCGCAGATGTTCTCGTCGGTTATCACCTTGTGTATTGCCGCCACCTGGTCCATGTTCAGCTCACGCGCAAGCACTACGACATCGGCGAACTGCGCGTAGAACTTCAGGGCCTCGCTGTTGCTTATGTTGAGCTGGGTCGAAAGGTGTACCTCCACGCCCACGCGGTTGCAGTACTGCATCACCGCCACATCGGCGGCAATCACGGCCGAAATGCCGCTCTCCTTTGCAGCATCGATGATGCGGTACATCATGGCGAGGTCATCCTCATAAATGATGGTGTTCACGGTGAGGTAGCTCTTTATGCCATGCTCGTCGCATATCTGCGCTATTTCGCGCAGGTCGCTTATGGAGAATGCGCTTGCCGAGTGGGAACGCATGTTAAGGTGTTCTATACCGAAGTATATTGAATTGGCTCCGGCCTGTATTGCTGCGGCGAGACTCTCGCGTGAACCCACAGGTGCCATTATCTCGAAATCGCTTCTTTTGTACTGCATATAAGGTTTAATTTATGGTACAAATATACTATCTTTGTGCTCAAATAACAAACTTGACGGCATTAAGATGAAGATAGCTGACATTGAATTTGGAAAGTATCCCGTATTCCTTGCACCCATGGAAGATGTTACCGATGAGGCATTCCGCCTGCTGTGCAAACGTTTCGGTGTGGATATGGTATACACGGAGTTTGTCTCGAGCGATGCGCTAATACGCGATGTAAACAGCACCCTGCGCAAGCTTAACATATATGACCAGGAGCGTCCTGTTGCCATACAGATATACGGCAATGAGGTGGAGCCAATGGTCGAGGCCGCGAAGCGTGTCGAGGCTGCAAGGCCCGATATCCTTGACATCAACTTCGGCTGCCCCGTTAAGAAGGTGGCGCGCAAGGGTTGTGGCGCCGGTATGTTGCAGAACATCCCCAAGCTGCTCGAGATTACAAAGGCCGTAGTCGATGCTGTGAACATCCCTGTCACCGTGAAGACCCGTCTCGGATGGGACGAGAACAGCAAGTGCATCGTCGACCTTGCCGAGCGTCTGCAGGACTGCGGTATCGCCGCCCTCACCGTCCATGGCCGTACACGTGCCCAGATGTATACCGGCGATGCCGACTGGACACTCATCGGAGAGGTAAAGAACAATCCCCGTATGCACATCCCCATCATCGGTAATGGTGATATCACTACACCCGAACGTGCTAAGGAATGCTTCGACCGCTACGGCGTAGATGCCGTGATGATAGGCCGTGCCAGCTTCGGTCGTCCTTGGATATTCCGTGAGGTAAAGCACTATCTCGAGACTGGCACTCCCTTACCTCCACTCACCTTCGATGAGCGCATGGACATCTTACGTGACGAGGTCAACCAAAGCGTAGCCCGTCTCGATGAATATCGAGGTATACTACACATACGTCGTCACCTTGCAGCCACCCCCCTCTTCAAGGGATTGCCCGACTTCAAGCAACTACGTATTGCCATGCTGCGTGCAGAGACAGTAGATGAGCTGTTCGACATATTTGAGCAGATAAAGAAAAGGTATGGAACACTATAATTTAGGTAATAATATAGGAGTTTACCATGGCATAGAAAATACAGCGATGTTGTCATCCCGACAAAGCGAAGCGCCGAGGGATCTCGCGCAGGGCCGACGCGGAGCATTAGCGTCGGTTGCGACGGCAGCGCGGTATGATAGCGCTGCTTGCGACGAAGGGGAGGTTTATCTCCCCCAGAGGAGCGTGCTTTAGCACCATAACTTTAGTTTCCCCGAGGAGTCCCTTTTCACCAGGGCACTCTGAGAGATTGCCTTAACGGCGACCTAAAGGTTGTCTCGCTTTGCTCGAAATGACACGAGACGTTTTGGACAACATCTATATTATTACCAATTATTTATTGTCTTTGCCCCAAAAAGGTATAAATGT
>JAZRLO010000024.1:0-5434 GCA_045646845.1 Bacteroidaceae bacterium | reverse complement strand
GTCGCCAAAAGGAGAAGTTTCTTCAAAGTTTTTTTCATAGACTTATATATTTAGAAGTTAGTTAAAAGTCCACACGCGCAGAAAGCCTCCACTGAAAGCCGGGCATCGGATAATTCTTTATCACCTCGTATTGTTCGTTTGAAATGTTGAGCAAATCGGCCTGCAGGCGCAGCCCCACCCCACTGAATTTAAAACTGCGATTCAGCGACACGCCATGCTCAAAATACCCCTCCATAAGGTTACGCGCCGTGTTTTGCGGCAACATATAACGCTCGCCCACAGCAGAGAGCAGATAGGAGACATTGACTATCGGATTCTCAATCGAGAGGGTTAAAGAACCTGAGTGGCGCGGAGTATAAGGCAGCTGGTGGCGATAGTTCTTTGCCGAAGCATCGGTAACATCCACGGCATACTGGAACGAGTAATTCGCATCGAGTAGAATAGAGACTTTCTTTGCCATCCCGACACAAAGTGATGCAGAGACATCAGCACCCCAGATGTCGGCCTCGCCAAAATTCATCATTCGCCAAACATACATCGTGGGCAGGGCAACAATCTTGTCGCGGACATTATTATAATAACCATCGGCCGAAAGGGCAAGACTCCTCAGCAGTCCGCTACCGGCAAAATAGAACGTGGCACCCACATTGTATTGCGTTGCCTTCTCGGGTTTGAGTCCCACATTTCCAAGGCGCAGATAGTAGAGGTCGGCAAAAGTAGGCACACGGCAGGCATCCTTGAACGAGGCGCGCAAATGCAGCATATCACTCTCAAAGGGTGATACCACAACAGCCAACGATGGCGACAGACGGAAGAAAGGCGACATGCCCTCGCCCCGCTCAACCTCATCGGCAATATACGTTGCCAGCAGCGATGCTGTAAACCTGAAACGGCGCAACCCATACTCGGCAGAAGCCACAGCCCATGACGACATACGGCGCGGCGCCTTGCTGTCGACAAAGTTATTCTTGAGCATTGTATATGCAGCATCGGCAGCCATTGACACCTTGAGAGCCGACAGCGGAGAATACAAGGCTGCAAATGATGCATAACACTCGTTCTGAATGTTGACATCGACCTGCTCACCCGATGCATAGTTGGCACTCACCTCACGGTAACGGGAATAGCTGTAATCGTATTTGAAGAGTGCCTGCACATCACATACACTACCCAAAGATGCGGCGTATTTCGCCTGTGCAAAAACACTCCTGTTCCACAGCCGCTCACGGTTCTCCTTATTATAGAGATTCACAGCACCCGGCAGACCACGCTCCGAAAGATAGCAGTAGACTTTGGCATCGAGCCGCCCGGCACCCAGCCAGGCATCGGCATTGGCCTCAAGCGTGAAAGCATCGATGTCGCTGTCGCGCCGCCTCTCGCGGGTCGAAAGCCCCGCATTGACAAGAATAAAGGGATACATACCGTCGCTGCGCAGATAATCACCATTAAAAGCCAAGCCCCAACGGCCAGCAGGCTTATAACGATGATAGATGAATGCTGAAGCATAGCCGAAAGAGCCGCCTTTAACACCGACATCAGTAACCGTCCTTGCCGGCAACATACTTTGCAATGCCAGAAGCGCCGATGCCGAAGACTCGCGCGCACTGCGCAAAGCAGCAGCCCCCTGCCCCATAGCCAACGTCATGGCCGAGAGGTTATTCAAAGGGAAGCGCCCAACATCGACCACGCCACTCTGGGCATCGGTAACCACAACACCGTCATAGCTGACAGCCGTGTGTTTTGCCCCCATGCCGCGCACCGACACTGTTTTGAGACCACCGACACCGCCATAATCGCGCACACTGACACCCGACATATACTTGAGTACATCGGGCAGACCCGCAAAGCCCAAACGATGCATGTCATCACGCGACACACGGCGCAGAGGCACAGCCGATGTCACGGCATCGGGCAACAGCGCATCTACCGCATCCACCTCGGGAAGGAGGCAATGCAACGTATCCTGCTGTTGAGCCGACAAAGCTGTAGCACAAAACAGCGTGCAACAAACAAAAAAGAGATAAGAAACCCTTAGCATATATAGCATTTATAAAACCCTTACCCGGGGTTTTTATAAAACATAATGAAAATGGCAGGTTTTCTGACTTGTTCCCCTTGACACCTTCCCACCCACAAAGGAGCAGTGGCTATTGAACGCCAAGGACTCAACGAACTTACAGCTACGGGTATAGTTCCGGACTTGCACCGGATTCCCTTTTACTAACCGCCGCTGCGGAGCAACGGTTACACCATAATCGCTTGCGAAGATAGCAATATATTGTATAAAGGCAAAATTTCAGACACAAAAAATGGCGACACTCATAAAAGCATCGCCATCTGTTGTATTATAAAGCTGCAATTATTCTGCCTCAGCAACTACAGTGAAAGGAACCTTAACGGCAACCTCCTTGTGCAACTTAACTGTCGCCTCATAAGAACCGATTTCCTTAACTGCAGAAACGAAGATAGTCTTGCGGTCGATCTCGAGACCGAGCTTTGCAAGCTCCTCGGCAATCTGGATAGCACCTACTGAACCGTAAACGGCACCTGTAGCGCTCACCTTTGTAGCGATTGTCAAAGAAACACCCTCGAACTTAGCTGCAAGAGCCTCAGCATCGGCCTTAATCTTAGCCAACTTGTGAGCGCGCTGGCGCAAGTTCTCGGCAAGTACCTTCTTTGCAGACTCGCTAGCGATAACAGCCTTGCCTGTAGGAATCAAATAATTACGGCCATAACCGTCCTTTACCTTAACGATATCGTCTTTGTAACCCAAGTTGATTACATCCTCTTTCAATATAAGCTCCATAATTATTCCTCCTATTATTTCATCATGTCAGTAACAAAAGGCAGCAAAGCCAAGTGACGTGCACGCTTAACAGCCTGTGCAATACGGCGCTGGAACTTCAAAGAAGTACCTGTGATGCGACGTGGGAGAAGTTTACCCTGCTCGTTCAAGAACTTCTTCAAGAACTCGGGATCCTTGTAGTCGATATACTTAATACCGTTCTTCTTGAAACGGCAATATTTCTTCTTCTTGACATCCACTGTAGGAGGAGTCAAATATCTGATTTCTGAAGGTGTCTGTGCCATAATTAGTTCTCCTTATTACCTTTTAAATTTCTTCTCTTGGCAGCATACTCAGCAGCATACTTGTCCAACTTAACAACCAAAGAGCGAATAACGCGCTCGTCGCGACGGTACTGCAACTCCAACTTTGAAATAACCTTAGGCTCTGCATTGAACTCGAACATTACATAGAAGCCAGTGGTCTTCTTCTCGATGGGGTAAGCAAGCTTCTTCAAACCCCAGTTCTCCTCATTGACAATCTCAGCACCTTCAGCAGTGAGAATGCCCTTGAACTTCTCTACCGCTTCCTTCATCTGAGCATCAGACAAAACGGGAGTCAAAATGAAAACGGTCTCGTATTGATTCATTTTTAATTAATAAATTGGTTAAACAATCGTTTTTACTAAACGCGGGTGCAAAGATACACAATTTTTCTTAAACACAAAAGCCATTTGCAATCTTTTTGCCAAAGCAGCACCAAATAGCGCCTTACAGGCACTGCCGGACAATGGGAAAGACAGTTTTTGAGACAAAAAAGCAGGATGGGGACACTATTTGCGCCAAAAAACAACTATTTTTCATAAAAAAATTTCGTTCTCTTGAGAATTATGCGTTTCTTTGCAGAAAGAATATAATAAAAAACATATAGCACTATGGCAAAAAAGATTCAGCTCATCGGTTTCATTCTCATCATCGTTGGCGCAGTACTCATTTCATTGAGCATGACAATGGCGTGGAACAACAGCAACGCAATCAGTTTCGGTTCTGCGGGATTGGTTATCGCTGGAATTATAACATACGTCTTTGCAGGCAAGAAGGCAATCAACGACGAGATTACAAAGAAGTAAGATGAACCGTCCCTGGCACGGGATGCATCCTGCACAAGAGAGAAAAAAGATTAGCGCTCATTAGGGCGCTAATCTTGGCTCACCTGAAAAAGTTGGGGGGATGATATAAAAATATTATCTTCGCATAGTTAAAAATTCATACTATGCAGGACGAAAAAATACTACTGGAACTCGCTCGTTTAATATTGCCCTCAGGCTTTATTGAAAACTTCAAAATAACAAGCATAATCAGCAATGAAAGTGATGTTGAAATATCACTTGATGAGTTCGACAACCTTCCCGTAGAACGCCACGGTCACAAAATAGAATCCAAAGGTTTTCTTGATGCAGTAACAGTACGTGACTTTCCTCTTCGCGACAAGCGTGTCAATTTTAAGGTACGTCGTCGCAAATGGTATGACCATACTACAAGTGAGTATTTTACCAACAGCTATGACACAGTCTATAAAGGCACCCGCTATTCCAAGGAATTTGCGGCTTTTTTAAAAGCGTTACCTAGAGACATATCCCCAATCGGCCCGTTCGCTTGAGCCTTTCTGTCATATCAGCGGTGATGAGATAGAGCGTTCTTACAAGCATCATCTGAGTGATTACGAATCGTGGAGTGCTAAGGAACATGCGGATAAATGGTTGCTGTTCGGTAAGAATATCGGACCATGTCTATGTATAGACGAAACCTCAATGAGTAATGGAGAACTCTATACGATAGTATCCAATCCCGATGCCAGAGGCAAGAAAGGCACTCTTGTTGCAATGATAGAGGGTGTAAAGTCGGATGATATTATTGAAATCATCAACAAGATACCCGAGAAGCACAGACGACTGGTAAAGGAAGTTACACTTGATATGTCAAACAGTATGAACCGAATTGTCACACGTTGTTTCCCCTCTGCCATAAAGGTCATCGACCGTTTCCACGTTCAGAAAGAAGCTTGCGAAGCAGTACAAGAACTACGCATAAAGCACCGCTGGGATGCAATCCAGGAAGAAAACGATGCCAAAGAGGATGCAAAATGGAGTGGCAAAGAATATCATCCATTTGTATTCCCCAATGGCGATACCAAGAAACAATTGCTTGCACGCAGTAGGTATCTACTGTTTAAATCACCTGAAAAATGGAGTAAATCACAAAAAGAACGAGCTGCAATACTCTTTGCCCAATATCCCGACTTAAAAGAAGCCTACTCGCTCACACACTCACTAAGAATGATCTTCTCTCGCAAATTTACAAAGGACCAGGCAAGGCTTCAGCTGGCACGTTGGTATGACAAGGTGGATAAGAGCGGGTTTGTATCGTTCAACACTATTGCAGGAACTATATATGAGCATTATGAAGAGATACTCAACTACTTTGTAAATCGTTCTACAAATGCCTTTGCTGAAAGTTTCAATGCGAAAATCAAGGCATTTAGAGCACAACTAAGAGGCGTTACTGATTTAAAGTTTTTCTTCTACAGATTAACTAAACTTTTTGCATAGCCCCCCAGACTTTGCAGGTGAGCCCTTTCTTGGACAGCGGG
>JAZRLO010000023.1:0-15235 GCA_045646845.1 Bacteroidaceae bacterium | reverse complement strand
CGGCAACCACGGTGACCGAGCATTGGGTTGAACTCCTCGAGAGACTTAACGCGGCGCTGAACAGCCTCAACTGTCTTGCCCATAGCCTCAGCAAGCATCTGCTGGCCCTTAGCATCGTGTGGTACGAACTCGTGGAGTGGTGGGTCGAGCAAGCGGACTGTCACGTGCAAGCCTTCCATTGCCTTGAAGATACCAACGAAGTCGGCCTTCTGGAATGGCAACAGCTTAGCAAGAGCAACCTCGCGCTCCTTAGTTGTCTCGGCAAGAATCATCTCGCGCATTGCCTTGATCTTCTCACCCTCGAAGAACATGTGCTCTGTACGGCAGAGACCGATACCGATAGCACCGAAGTCGCGTGCAACCTGTGCATCGTGTGGAGTATCGGCGTTTGTGCGTACGCCCAAGCGTGCGTACTTGTCACAGATGTTCATCAACTCTGCGAAGTCACCGCTGAGCTCGGGAGCCTTAGTCTCAACCTTACCCTCGATAACCTGGCCTGTTGAACCGTTCAATGAGATGTAGTCGCCCTCGCTGAATGTGATGCCGTCAACGGTCAATGTACGTTTCTTGTAGTCGATAACCAATGTTCCTGCACCTGATACGCAGCACTTACCCATACCGCCGGCAACAACGGCAGCGTGTGAAGTCATACCACCACGTGCGGTGAGGATACCCTGAGCAGCAGCCATACCTGCGAGGTCCTCGGGAGAGGTCTCGATGCGAACGAGGATTACCTTCTCGCCATCCTCATGCCACTTCTCGGCGTCGTCAGCGAAGAATACGATGCGGCCTGTTGCAGCACCCGGAGATGCGGGAAGACCGTTGGCGATAACCTTAGCCTTTGCAAGAGCTGCAGTGTCGAATACGGGGTGGAGCAACTCGTTGAGCTTCTCCGGCTCCATGCGCTTCAAAACTGTCTTGTCGTCGATGATGCCGTCACGGTAGAGGTCCATAGCGATCTTAACCATCGCTGCACCTGTACGCTTACCGTTACGTGTCTGCAAGAACCACATTTTGCCCTCCTGAACGGTGAACTCCATGTCCTGCATATCTTTGTAGTGGTCCTCAAGGCGTGTCTGGATAGCGTCGAGTTCCTTGTAGATCTCGGGCATAGCCTCCTCCATTGAAGGATACTTGCTTGCACGCTCCTCCTCGCTGATGTTCTGCAATGCAGCCCAACGCTGTGAACCTATCTTTGTAATCTGCTGTGGTGTGCGGATCCCTGCTCCAACGTCCTCACCCTGTGCGTTGATAAGGTACTCACCGTTGAAGAGGTTCTCGCCTGTCGCTGCGTCACGAGAGAAGCATACGCCGGTTGCAGAAGTCTCGCCCATGTTACCGAACACCATTGCTTGTACTGAAACGGCTGTTCCCCACTCATCGGGAATTTTCTCCATGCGACGGTAGAGGATTGCGCGCTCGTTGTTCCAAGACTCGAATACTGCGCATACAGCACCCCACAACTGCTCGTAAGCGTCAGTCGGGAAGTCCTTGCCGGTCTGTGCCTTTACGGCAGCCTTGAACTTTGCAACGAGATCCTTCAATGCCTCAACGCTGAGGTCCTTGTCAAGAACAACGCCCTGCTCTTCCTTAACCTTCTCGATGATAGCCTCGAATGGGTCGATCTCTTCCTTGCTTGTGGGCTTCATGCCCAATACAACGTCACCGTACATCTGTACGAAACGACGGTATGAGTCCCAAGCGAACTTCTCGTTGCCTGTCTTCTTTGCAAGACCTTCAACTACGATGTCGTTAAGACCAAGGTTGAGGATTGTGTCCATCATACCGGGCATAGATGCGCGCGCACCTGAACGTACCGATACCAACAATGGGTTAGTCGGGTCGCCGAATGTTGAGTTCATCAATGTCTCGATGTTCTTAACAGCGGCCTTTACCTCTTCCTGGAGAAGCTCGATTACCTTCTCACGGCCAAGGCTGTAGTACTCGCCACAAACCTCAGTTGTGATGGTGAAACCCGGAGGTACCGGAATGCCGATAAGGTTCATCTCGGCAAGGTTCGCACCTTTACCTCCCAACAAGTTTCTCATTGACGCATTACCTTCAGCAAGGCCATTACCAAAGGTATAGACTCTTTTGTCTGCCATAAATTTTTGAGTTTATTGTTTGTTGATAAATAAAAAATGTTTTAACTGTTCTCGTTTGCCGGAACCCCTGTTTTGAGGGTGACCCGACTAATTTGCAAATATAGCAAAAATGTTTGTCATGCGAAATTTCTTTCGAAAAATATAACCTTATAAATTAAAAAAAATAAGTTCGTGGGTTAAAAAGACGAATTATCGGGATTTTAGGCGTATCTTCGCAGAAAATTTGTAATATGCGCAAGTACGCACTGTCGCTATGAGTGGCAGGGCTGCGCGGGCAGTGATGCGGAGTGCTCCGTTTTGTAAGTGCTCAAAAGGATGCTGCTTTTCCCGGGTGTAAAGGATATTCAAAAACAAAACGATATGGCAAGAAAGAAAAAAGAACTTCCTGTGTTGGGACAGGTTGAAATTACAGGTGTCGCGGCGGAGGGTAAGGCTCTTGCAAGGGTGGATGACCTTGTGGTGTTTGTACCCTATGTGGTGCCTGGCGATGTGGTTGACCTCAAGGTGAAACGGAAGAAACATAGCTATGCAGAGGCTGAGGCTGTGAAGTTCTATAAATATTCGTCGGAAAGGGATGTGCCGTTCTGTAAACACTATGGCGTTTGTGGCGGCTGCAAATGGCAGTGTCTCGCCTATGAGCACCAGCTCAAGTATAAGCAGCAGCAGGTGTATGATGCATTGACGCGTATTGGCAAAGTGGAACTCCCGGATATGATGCCGATTCTTGGCTCGGAACTTACTCGTGAGTACCGCAATAAGCTTGAATTCACGTTCAGCAACAAGCGTTGGCTTACATGGGAAGAGGTTGCTCAGAATGTGACATATGACAACATGGATGCACTCGGGTTCCATATCCCCGGAGCTTTCGACAAGGTTCTCGATATTGAAGAGTGTGCTCTAATGGGAGGGCTCAACAATCGTCTGCGCAATGGCATCCGTGAATTCGCACATAGGGAAAATATTCCTTTTTACGACCTGCGTTCCCATTCGGGTGTTCTCCGCAGTATGATGCTGCGTACTTCGACTACCGGTGAGGTTATGCTGCTTCTTCAGGCTCGTGTGGAGTGTGATGGTGATATGTTGCAGTTTGAAAAAGTTTTACAGTATGTGGCCGGCGAATTCCCCGAGGTTACCTCTTTGCTCTATGTAATCAACAACAAGTGTAACGATACGTTCGGCGACTTGGAGGTGGTTACTTATAAGGGTACTGATGTTATATATGAAGAGATGGAGGGGCTGCGTTTTAAGGTTGGTCCGAAGTCTTTCTATCAGACGAACAGCAGGCAGGCGTATAACCTTTATAAAGTTGCCCGTGATTTTGCGGCATTGACTGGGAATGAGGTTGTATATGACCTTTACACCGGTACCGGTACTATAGCCAACTTTGTGGCAAAGGGTGCAAAGAAGGTTGTCGGCGTAGAGTATGTTGAGGATGCTATAATTGATGCGCGTGTGAATGCGGAGCTGAACGGCTTCGATAATCTTGTGTTCTTTGCAGGAGATATGAAGGATATCCTTACGCGTGACTTTATCAATGAGCATGGCCGCCCCGATGTCATAATCACCGACCCTCCACGTGCAGGAATGCATAACGATGTGATAGACACCATTTTATTTGCGGCTCCTGAACGTATTGTGTATGTCAGCTGCAACCCGGCTACACAGGCTCGTGACCTTCAGTTGCTCGATGTTGATTATAGAGTGGCTGCGGTTCAGCCGGTTGATATGTTCCCGCATACTCATCATGTCGAGAATGTTGTGTTGCTTGAACGAAGAGGTGGTAAATAATTGTGTATTATAGATATGAGAAAAAATGTAAAGACGCTTTTGACTTTTAAGGTCGTTGCCGGTTCTGTTCTTATAGAGTTTGTAATGGAGAAGCTCCACGGGATCAGCCGAAACAGAGCAAAAGCTTTAATCAGTAATAGGGTAGTGCTTGTAAACAACGCAATTACGACCCATCCTTTGACCGAGTTGAAACCTGGTGATGTGGTTCAGCTCGACCGTTCCAAGCATAAAATGTCGTTCCGTAGCAGGGAGCTTGACATTGTTTATGAAGATCCGTATCTGTTAATCATAGACAAGAGCCCGGGGTTGCTCTCCATGAGCAACAATACGCGTCAGCAGACGGTGCAGACGGTACTTAACCGCTATCTTGAAAAGGGTGGCGGGCGTAACACTTCGCATCTGGTGCATCGTCTCGACCGTGATACCTCAGGTCTTATGGTCTATGCAAAGGATGTTCAGACTCAGCAGTCGCTTATCAATGGCTGGCAACAGCTTGTGACCGACCGTAGGTATCTTGCCCTTGTCGAGGGTGAGCTTGAAAATCCTGTTGGCAGGATTCAGTCATGGCTTACCGAGGATAAAAGATTTATAACTCATTCAAGTCCAGTTGACAATGGTGGAAAATTTGCTGTGACACATTATAAAGTTTTATCTTCGTCTAATGGCTATTCGCTGGTGGAATGCGAGCTTGAGACAGGTAGAAAGAACCAGATTCGCGTGCATATGTCCGACCTCGGGCATCCTGTTGCCGGTGACCGCAAGTACGGTGCTTCGGGCGATCCTATGCATCGCTTGGGGCTGCATGCCTACATGCTCTGTTTTGTGCATCCGCTGACCGGAAAGCATATGAAGTTCGAGACTCCTGTTCCTGTATGTTTTGAAAAGTGCCTTAATGATTGATTCTTCTTTTAAAATATTATTTCTTCTGGTGCTCTCTTTTCTTTTCCAGCCCTTGTGTGCGCAGTCTGTTTCGGACGACGCGGGCAAGGTTGTCACCTCTCAAAAATACAAAAAGGTGTCGGGTGGCGAAGTGCGCTTGAGGGAGGATAAGAAAGAGAAAGAACCGGGTGAAAAAAAGAAGAAAGAGAAGCGCAAGAAAAAGGGTAAATCCAAGAGGGGCGCCTCGTCGGGGAGCAGGTCGGGAAAGAGGGCTGCAGCGAAGGTTGATTCGCTGGCTTATGAACAGGTGCGTTATTCTTTGGGCGACCGCGTGATAATGGTGGGTGACAGTGGGCGCGACGTGCGTTCGGTTGCGCGTATTTTGGTTAAAAAACTTTACATGACGGAGGATAGTGTCATTTATACGCAAGATGGCGGTGTCCGTTATGAGGGTGATATTGTCCGTGCGATAAAGCACTTTCAGGAATTCAACGGTTTCTATCCTGACGGTATAATCGGTCACGATTTGATAAAGGCCCTGAGGAAAAGGAAATGAAGCCTCTTGTCAGTTCTGGTTGTGGTAAATATAATAAATGATAACGTTCAAAAGGTATTTTGCTCAATAATTCTCCCTCTTGATCAAGATGGAATGTTGTGAGTAAGTGAGTGCAATGCAAACTTGTTTGTGATTGCACGATGAACGCAAACAACTTCGCCAAAGGCAATACCCGAAGGGGGTAGGAGTTGGAAACCGTAGCATTTGTGTTGAACTCCCTCCGCTTCGCTCGTCCCCCTTTGAAAAGGAGGACAGTTTTAGACGCTGTGGAATAATTCTCCCTTTTGAGCAAGAGGGAGTACCCGAAGGGGGTAGGAGTTGGAAACCGTAGCATGTGTTGTTGAACTCCCTCCGCTTCGCTCGTCCCCCTTTGAAAAGGAGGACAGTTTTAGACGCTGTGGAATAATTCTCCCTCTTGAGCAAGAGGGAGTACGGCGTAGCCGGGTGGGAGTTGAAAACCGTAGCATGTGTTGTTAAACTCCCTCCGAGGCTTTGCCTCTCGTCCCTCTTCAATAAGAGGGACAGTTTTGAATGCTGATGGGTGGTTGTGTGGAATAATTCTCCCTCTATTATTAAAGAGGAAGTACCCGAAGGGGGTAGGAGTTAGAGAATGTTGTAGCGTGTGTTGTTGAACTCCCTCCGCAACAGAGTTGCTCGTCCCTCTTCAAAAAGAGGGACAGTTTTATTCGCGTTTTTTTATTCACTCCCCTTCGTCACTGCGCTTCGCTTGTGCCACCGTCCCCTCGCCAGCGAGTGGAGGAGTTTTTGCTTTTGCTATCCAAGCTCTCCCCTTTGCCTACAAGGGGGAGTGGCTGCAAGCCGAGGGGGATAAAGTCTGTGTAGCCAAATTGCCATGCTGAGCGAAGTCGAAGCATCTAAAGTGCAAATTACACGATATTATTAGTTTTAGACAAAAGAACAGAAGAGAATTCCAACGCTATATCTAATAGCAGAAAGAATCGGATCATGTACAGTTCCCTCTCTTTTGGAGGGCAAACGATAACCGCGCCCTTTTGTCCTTTTGTTCTTCTGTCTAAAAAATAGATTCCTCGTCGCTGCGCTGTTTCTTATTGTTGGTGTTTATTTGCTTATTCGCTTAACGGTGCCTCATCCGGGTTGTTGGCGTAGTATTCGTTCCACTCCTCAAGAACCTTCTGCCAGTCAACGGCTTCGCCGTTTGCTATGGCTTCTGCTTGCAGGAGCATTTCGTCGCGCATCTTCTTTTCGGCATGGCGCGCCTTCATTGTCTCTATTGTGGCTTCGTCGAGCACCTGTATGCGTCCACGGCGTACGCATTCGTCAAGGTCTGTTGGGCCGAATGCTTTGCCTTGTATGTTGAAGTCCGATATGTTGAACTCAAATACCGTGCGCAGAGTGTGGCGCACCATCTTCTGTTGAGCGCGGTTACCCGACAGCTTGCTGCCGAGCAGCTTGCGTATGATTTTTATTTCACGTTGTGAGAATTTTTTTCTTCCCATAATTGCTGAATTGTAGGCGTTTATTTTTTCAGGTCGGTGTAGTCGCTCAGGCCTGTCCATAATTCGGGCGCATAGCTCCTTTCCACAGCTTTTTCTACTGCATCCGGGAGGTTGCAGAAGAAGTCGATTCCTGTAAATTCTTCAAGGTGGTCAATTGAACATGTCTGTGTGCGGCTGTATCCTCTTTCGTGCTTGAACAGAAGGCCTATTGCCTTGTAGGTGTTGTTCTTGAGACACAGCAATGCCATATAGTAATGGTTGGGAACTGTGGGGCATGTGCCTACTGTACGGTATTCGCCTTCCCTTATGGTTCCTCCTTTTACGATGTAAAGTGTGTCGCAGAACTCTCTGTTGCGTCCCCAACCCTGTACCTTTGATTCGCAATCATTCCAGGCACCGGTGTTAAAGCTGCTGTACATGGGGCTTATGTTGCTGTAGTAGAATGTCTGTTCGTTGGCTTCTTTTGAATATACCCTGTCGTATGATGCCACTATGTGTCCGCGTACAAAGCCGTTTCTGTTTATTTCGTCCTTGGTCATCACCTGGTGCTCGCGCATTTCAGGGTCCGGCTGGAACGGGTCGCCACCCCATTCTGTGTTGTCCCAATCGTCGCGCTTCCATCTTATGGCTCTGTTGCTGGGGTCGAATGTGAATGCCGTCCAGCGGCAGTGCTTGCGCCCGGGGTTGTGTGATATGCTGTATGTTACATTCTCCTTGCCGTTTACGGTGGTTGTATGCGCTATGAACAGTTCTCCTTCGGTAAGAGCCGGGACCTCTATGCGTTGGGCGTATTTGTCGAAGTTGAAGTCGCTGTTGGCGTTGTGGTTGCCTGGAATTCTGCTGGGAATATCGTTTTCGTTGTTGCACGCTATGCAGGCCAGTGCGGCAAAGATGATGGCCGACAGTACGGACTGTATTTTACTATATTTCATAAATAATTGTATAGTAATTGATTAAGTTGTGTTAAAGGCGCGCTTATCGGCATAAAAAAAGGTGTATTTGAATACACCTTTTTAAAATATTTCTGTAGTCCGATTACTTCTTCAAAGCTTTGTAACGGCTCATGAACTTGTCCACACGACCTGCGGTATCGACCAACTTTGCCTTACCTGTGTAGAAGGGGTGTGATGTGTTTGAGATTTCGAGCTTTACCAAAGGATAAGTCTCGCCTTCGAACTCAATTGTCTCTTTTGTGTTGCAGGTTGACTGCGAAAGGAAGCAGTCGCCGTTTGACATGTCCTTGAATACAACCGGACGATAAGCTGCGGGATGAATGTCTTTTTTCATTTTTCTTATAATTTAAAATTTTTATATGCCGTTGACACGCTAACTTTGCGTGTATATAAGCTTTCGGGTTGCAAAAGTAGTAAAATTTTTCTTCGCAGCAAAATGTTTGGTATTAAAAGTTTTGCAAAAATCTTTGCTCTTTCCTCTTTGCCCTTTGCTCTTTGCTCTTTGCTCTTTCCTCTTTACTCTACATAAAGTACCAGTCCCTTCAGGTATTCACCTTCTGGGTGGTATATGCTTACGGGGTGGTCGGCCGGCTGTGTCAGCTGGTGCAGGATGCGTACGTTGCGTTTCGCCATCGCTGCGGCAGTGAACACCGCCGTGCGGAAATTCTCCTTGCTTACCACCTGTGAACATGAGAACGTGAACAGGATGCCGCCCGGCTGAATTTTCTCAATGGCCTTGGCGTTCAGTCTGCGGTAGCCGATAAGCGCATTGCGCAGGCTATCGCGGTGCTTTGCGAATGCCGGTGGGTCAAGTATTATCAGGTTGTAGTTGTTGCCCATGCGGTCGAGGAAGTCGAATGCGTCCTCGGCATATGCCGTGTGGCGTGTGTCGCCTGGGAAGTTCAGCTCGGCGTTGGCGTTTGTGAGGTCTATGGCCTTTGATGAACTGTCAACGGAGTGTACTATTTCTGCGCCGCCCCTCAATGCGTAGATTGAGAAGCCGCCAGTGTAGCAGAACATGTTCAGCAGTTTGCGGCCCTTGGCGTACTTTTCGAGCAAGGCGCGGTTCTCTCGCTGGTCAACGAAGAATCCGGTCTTCTGGCCACGTAGCCAGTCGATGTGGAACTTCAGGCCGTATTCGGTTGAAATATTGCTTGCATTGCCACCCATAATGTAGCCATTGTCCTTGTTTATGTCGGCCTTGTAGGGCAGTGTGGTGTCCGACTTGTAGTATATGTTCTTTATCTTGTCGCCCATGACCTCCTTCAGGGCATCGGCGATGTTCATGCGGTTCACGTGCATGCCTACGCTGTGTGCCTGCATCACGGCCGTGTCGCCGTATATGTCTATTATGAGTCCTGGGAGGTTGTCGCCCTCTCCGTGTACAAGCCTGTAGGTGTTGTTGTCCTCGCGCGATGATATGCCTGTTCTTTCACGGAGGTCGCATGCTGTAGCGATTCTTTTGTTCCAGAACTGTTGGTCAACCGGTTCGTCCTTGAATGTGAGCACGCGCACGGCAATGCTGCCTACCTGTACGTGTCCGCGTGCTATGAACTGGCGATCGTTGGTATATACCGTCACTACGTCGCCCTCTTCGGGCTTGCCTTCAATGCGCTGTATCGCGCCCGAGAAAATCCATGGGTGGTAACGGTGAAGTGACTCTTCTTTGCCTTTTTTCAGTATGACGGCTTTTTCCATATTATATCTTTTTTTCTTGTTTCAGTCTGTTGTATATGTTGATGCATGCCCACGCGTCAGTGGCGGCATACAGCTTCTGCTTGTCTGTCAGTACGTCGTTCTCCCAATTGGTGAGTTGCTGGCTCTTTGATATCCGCTGCCCGAATATTATCGCATATATCTTCTGCAGGCTCATCTCCTCTATTCCGAATTCTCCCACCATTTTCTGCAGGTCAACGAAGCCTCCGGCTTTGAATTTGCGTTTTTTGTTCAGTGCCTGATAGTCGTCGTGCAGCGATATGCCGACCTTCTCTATTCTCTCGTTCTCGAGCAGGCTTATGAGCGAGTCCGGCATTCCTGTACGGTTCAGGCGTATTAGGAAGCATGTGTCCATGGTGGAAAGCTGTATCAGCGATACCGTGTATTGCACGCCTTTGCGGAACGACGGTCTTGTTTCCGTGTCGATGCCGATGACGCTTTCCGCCGACAGTGCCTTCATTGCCTTGTCGGCAGCTTCAGGCGTGTCTATGGTTATTATGCGTCCTCCGAATGCTACCGTGGGCATTCCGCTTATCTCGCTCTTTTCAATATGTGCCTTGAATGTGCTCATATTCCTCCTCTTCTGTGTCCGGGTCCGTGTTGTATCGGGCATCGTGCAATGCGCGCAGCGTGTTCACCAGCGTCTGTCCCCAATATTCGCGGAAATGTTCGTTGCACTCCACTATGGCGTCGTGCATGGTCTCGTTTATGCCAAGCTTGAAAAGGCTCACAAAGTTCTTTATGTCCTGGTATATGTCCGCAATGTCTTCCGATATGTTTTTTGTTACAGGCGTGTCGCTGTACTTCATGTCGGCTACGAATACGTCAAGGTAGCAATCCTTGTCGGCAAGCAGTTCGGCAATGTCCATTCTCAGTATTTCGTAGCTGTCCTCCGTAACGAAATCTTCGAGTTCGTCGTCGTTTATCCTTTCCTCATCGGGCAACATCTGTGCCTTGAGGTAGAGCAACGGAAGAAGTTTCAGCATGGTCTCTATGAAATCCTTCCTTTCGTATCCGTTCGCTCTTTCCACGTATGCGCAGAATTCCGCCGCAACGGTGACGAATTCTACGGTGTTTTTCGAAAAAACGATGTCTTGGCTTTCGCTCATATCTGTCAGGTTTATTTCTGTGCTTTGTAATTTGCCGCGAAGTTACAAAAAATAGCGGAGGTATGTGCCAATGGTATCCAAAAAAATTGTATCTTCGCGAATGATTGCGCGCGACGCGCAGGCGAGTACATTAATGCAGAGACGAATCTATACTATATGAGCAAAAAGAAAAAAGCCAAAGGCGAAAAGAATATATTCGGCAAAATTGCCGATTACGGCCGGGTTGTAACCGGTTTTTTGAAGAATCCCGGGGTCCACTTTGTGTTGGGGCTCTTGTGCGCGGCATTCGTGGTCTTCCTGTTTGTTTCGTTCGTGTCATTCTTCTCTTCAGGCGGCAATGACCGTTCGCTTGTGGAGGCTATGGCATCGGGTTCTACGGTCGCGGGCGAAGTGGCGGAGAACAGCTCCGGCAAAGGCGGTGCCATACTTGCCGACTATCTTGTGAATGGCTGTTTCGGCTGGGCCTCTATCTTTGTCATTCCATTGATGATAATCTTCTCGTTCCGCTTGATGCGTCTGCGCGAAATGAAGATAAAACGTACTGTGATATCCTTGATTTTCTTCATGCTGTGGGGCTCTCTGCTCTTTGCATTCGTCTTCAGTGAGGGCTTCAGTTCTACATTCATGTCGCCCGGAGGTGACCACGGCGAGTGGCTCTGCGGTCTGTTGGATGAGTTTGTCGGTCCTGTAGGGGTAATTCTTGCTCTTCTTTTGTCGCTCTTTTTCTACTTCCTGTACATGAAGAAGAATACCATACCTTGGCTCAGAGAGAAACTTGCGTTCAGTGCCGGGTTGGGACAATCTTCTGCTGATGAGCCAGGCCGTGAAGAGGATGAAAGTGACGAAGAGGATGAGGATGATGAACCTGAAGATAAAGATGATGATGAGGATGAAGATGAGTTCGGTGAGGATGATGAGGACGATGAGGATGACGAAGCCGGCGAAGGTGGTGTGGAGGTCGTTATAGATGAAAATGCCGCCAATGGCACTGGTGTAGCCGATGATGACGATGATGTGGCCAGGGCTTTCGACCGCATGTCGGGCAACATTGCTCAGACCATAGATACCGGCGACGGTGAAATATCACTCGATGTGGAGAAGGCTGCCGGTGACAATGATACGGGCGGTGATATGTTGCGTCCGATAAATCCCAAGGATGAACTGAGTTTCTACAAACCGCCTACATTGGACCTCCTCGATAAATATGAGCAGGGTGTGCATTCTATTGACAAGGACGAGCAGTCCGAAAATGCCAACAAGATCATAAAGGTGCTGAAGGATTTCAATATAGAGATAAGCTCCATAAAGGCAAGCGTCGGTCCTACCATCACTCTGTACGAAGTTACTCCTGCGCCCGGTGTGAGAATATCGAAGATACGTAACCTTGAGGATGATATCGCAATGAGCCTTTCCGCGCTCTGTATCCGTATCGTTGCGCCTATCCCCGGCAAGGGAACCATTGGTATCGAGGTCCCCAATGCCCACAAGCAGATTGTGCCTATGGCATCATTGCTAAACAGCCGCAAGTACAAGGAGACTGACATGGCGCTTCCTCTGGCTATCGGAAAGACAATCTCGAACGAGGTGTATATGGTGGATATGGCAAAGATGCCTCACCTGCTTGTTGCCGGTGCTACGGGTATGGGTAAGTCGGTGGGTCTGAACACCATCATCACATCGTTGCTTTATAAGATGCATCCGGCATATCTCAAGTTTGTGATGGTCGATCCCAAAATGGTCGAGCTCAGCCTGTACGGTGTTCTTGAGAAACACTTCCTGGCAAAACTGGAGGGTGATGATGAGCCTATCATAACCGATGTGAACAAGGTTGTGCGTACTCTCAAGTCGCTCTGCGTGGAGATGGACAACCGTTACAAACTGCTCCAGATGGCTTCCGTGCGTTCTGTCAAGGAGTATAATGAGAAATTTCTCAATAAGGAACTGCTTCCCACAAAGGGGCACCGTTTCATGCCGTATATAGTGGTCATAATTGACGAGTACGGCGATCTTATGATGACGGCTGGCCGTGAAGTCGAGCAACCTATTGCCAGAATCGCACAGAAGGCACGTGCTGTGGGTATCCATATGATTATTGCGACACAGCGTCCTACGACGAATATCATTACAGGTACAATCAAGGCGAACTTCCCGGCGCGAATGGCATTCCGCGTGATTTCTGCAATCGACTCGCGTACGATACTCGACCGTTCGGGTGCAAACCAGCTGCAGGGCAGGGGTGATATGCTTTTCCTTGCAGGCAATGATCCGGTGCGTGTGCAGTGTGCCCTCGTAGAGACTAAAGAGGTGGAGCGCGTGTGCGCGCATATCGCAAAGCAGCAGGGATATCTCTCTGCGTATATCCTGCCCGATCCTGACGAGGCTGCCGAAGGCAGCGGCGGAGAATCGGGTGGTGTGCGCGGTGATTTGACTCTTGACAAGCTTGATCCTCTCTTTGCCGAGGCTGCCCGTGTGGTGGTGTTGGCACAGCATGGCTCCACATCGCTGATACAGCGTAAACTCGAGGTCGGTTTCAACAGAGCGGGCCGCATTATGGACCAGTTGTGCAAGACGGGTATTGTGGGTGAGCAGGAGGGAAGCAAGCCGCGTCAGGTGCTCTGTGCCGATGAGGCTGACCTTGAATTCCGCTTGAGGTCGTTGATGTAATTTTGTTTTTGAATTTTTGTATTATGAAAAAGATAGCATTTTTATTGTTTTTTCTGCCTTTCGTGCTTTATGCCCAGACTGGTTCCAAGGAGGCGAATGCGTTGCTCGACAAGGCTGTCGCTGCCATAAAGAACGATGCGGCTGTGCAGATGGACTATTATTATAAGGTAAAAGACGATGACGGCACCGTTGTTCAGCAGGATGAGGGTGTCATAAAACTCGATGGCGACAAGTACGCGCTGATTATGGGAAATATGAAGGTCTGGTGCAACGGAAAGGTGCAGTGGAGCTACATGAAGGATATTGACGAAATATACATAACCGATGCCAAGTCTGATGAGGCGCAGAACCTGTCTCCGCTGTCGGTGATGGAAATGTACCGTGCAGGCTATGTGTCTTCGCTTGCTCAGCGCGGTGAATTTTCAGTCGTTACTCTCATGGCTACGAAAGCCGATGCTGAGATAAGCAAGGTGGAGTTGCATTTTGCCAAAGGAAGCAGCCGTCTTTCAGCCATGTTCATATATATGACGGGGCAGGGGAGTGTCGAGGTGAGGATGAAGAACTATTCGGCAAAGTGCAAGTTCGGCAAGAGCCAGTATGAATGTCCGGTGAAGCAGTATCCTACTGCCGAGGTTGTTGATATGAGATAAACTGATAATATTATATAATTATGGAAAAGACAAGATGTTTGATTGTGGGCTCTGGCCCGGCAGGTTATACGGCAGCAATTTACGCTTCACGCGCAAATCTGGCACCGGTGGTTATAGAAGGCATGCAGCCTGGCGGTCAGTTGACGCAGACTACCGTCGTTGAGAATTTTCCCGGTTTCCCTCAGGGCATTACCGGTCCCGAGCTTATGGACAATATGCGCCAGCAGGCTATTAACGTGGGTGCCGATATTCGTTCGGGAAGCGTGGTTGACGTTGATTTCGAGTGCGTGCCTTACAAGGTGACTGTTGATGACGGTACAGTCTTTGAGGCCGATACGGTAATTGTGGCGACAGGTGCTGCGGCAAAGTACCTCGGTCTGCCCGATGAAATAAAGTATCAGGGTATGGGCGTAAGCGCGTGCGCCACATGCGACGGCTTTTTCTATCGCAAGAAGGTCGTTGCTGTCGTAGGCGGCGGTGATACTGCATGCGAGGAGGCCAATTATCTTGCTTCCCTTGCTGCAAAGGTTTATCTTATTGTGCGCAAACCTTGTCTTCGTGCATCCAAGGCAATGCAGGACCGTACTTTGAACAATCCCAAAATAGAGGTTCTCTTTGAGCATAATACCGAAGGTCTCTTCGGTGAGGATGGTGTAGAGGGTGCTCATCTTGTATATCGTAAGGGCGAGGCGGACGAAAAACGTTACGACATTGCCATCGACGGTTTCTTCCTTGCCATCGGCCACAAGCCCAACAGTGATGTCTTCAAAAAATCGCTGAAGACCGATGAGACGGGTTATTTCGTGCCGGCCGATGCGAGCGGCGTGAAGACTCTTGTGCAGGGTGTGTTCGTTGCAGGTGATGTTGCCGACCCGCACTACCGTCAGGCTATAAATGCCGCAGCGAGCGGTTGCCGTGCGGCAATGGAGGCCGAGCGCTACTTGTCGAGCAAGGCCTGATTGAACGAAGAAGGCTCAAAAGAACTGTAATGCCTTAAAGGAAAATCGCCTTTTCGCCCTTCTTGACTTTTCGCCTTTTTCGCGTTATCTGATAATTTATGCAAAGATTTTGGCACAATTGTTTCGCTGTGTTGGGATTTTGTGCTATCTTTGCACCCGATTTAGTCCGTTGGGGTTGGATAAGCCGTTCTCACGAGGGGAACGCACCTTGCGGAATTCACAATAAAAGCGATAAAATAAATGTACGCAATTGTTGAGATTAATGGACAGCAGTTCAAGGCTGAGGCTGGTAAGAAGCTGTTCGTGCACCACATCAAGGGTGCTCAGAATGACACAACCGTAGAGTTTGACCGCGTGTTGTTGTTGGATAAGGATGGT
>JAZRLO010000022.1:0-32480 GCA_045646845.1 Bacteroidaceae bacterium | reverse complement strand
AAATAAAACTTGTTTAATTTCACAACGAGCATTAGCAACATCGCCAAAGGCATTGGATCTAAAAACTGCGTTTAAAATAGATACTTCGCTTTGCTCAGTATGACAAACAATATTTGGGTCAACTGCTATATTATTGCCTTTTCTTTTGTCAAATTATTCAAGCAACGGAAGTATCTCCTTTTCAAATATATCCTTTGCTATAATGCGGTAATGCGGTACATAGTGTTCATTATAAAGGCGGCTGTGGTGCACAGCATAGCGCCCCGTGGCGAGCATCTCCTTAATCGCTTTGGAATCGGCATCATAATTCGGCAAAGAAAGTTCCATCGCCGCAATAATCCCTTCTATCTGTTCCCACTCTTTTGCCCATGCATCTACTTCTGATGACTGTACTGCCCGTACGCTGCGCAGAAATGCCGACAGGAGTGCATCGGCCTGCAGCTTGCCGCCAACAACAGCTGCAAGTGACACACGATAATAGTTGCCCTTGCATCCTGTTGGTTCGTACAACGGCATATCCAGCGTGTCAACCTTCGCAAGCTCATTATGCAGCCACGCAGTAGCCTGCGCACTATCGGGCACTGCATGCCCGGGACCGAAATTATCCTGAAAAAAACTCTTGTAGATATCCTGCAATGTAGAATGGGGATAATCGGAAAGCATCCGTTCCACCGATGAACGGACACGTTCCCTATCAAAATCCTGTGTCTGCGCCATGGCGCAGACACAGGATAATATTATTGCCAAAGAACAGACAAAGTAGCGCATCACTTGTCAATACATTTAAGTTCATACTCTCTTGAACCGAGACCAATCTTAGCCGAATGCTCCAGAATATGCACTCCGTGACGCGAATTGATGCGTTCGATAAGCGCGGCAGCATTGTCGTCGTCAGTTGACGGATAATTAAACACAAGATCCACGCAAGCCTGGTCCAGCGCAACAGGGTCAAGCGAAGCAAGTATTCCCACATCCTTCATCTCCGGGTCGGCAGGACTTGAATCGCAATCGCAATCGACCGAAAGGTTGTTCATCACGTTTATATAGATAGTTCGTCCACCGAAATGGTCGTGCACCGACTGCGCCGCAGCGGCCATAGCCTCAATGAATTTGTCCTGCTCGGCTGTATGTTTCCATATATTCTCTTTCTCCTCTATTGCACCCGCCGAGTGTATATAAGCCTTTCCGTTAGCCGATGCGATACCAATTGACTGGTTCTTCAGCACACCGCCGAAACCACCCATAGCATGTCCTTTGAAGTGCGCCAGATTGACCAGCCAGTCATATTTGAGCAGGTTTTCGCCTACAATATTGTATTTGATATGTGTAGTATCCTTTACTGGAATCTTCACCTCGCCGTAACCGTCGAGAAGGTCAACTGGGGCAATAGCCGTGAATCCATGCTGCTCGAACACCTTCATGTGACTCTCCGTTTCGTACCGAGGGCCGGTATATGCCGTGTTGCACTCGACGATGGTGCCGTTCACCCGTGCAACGAGCTCCTTTATCAGCGAAGGCTGCAGAAAGTTGTGACCGCCGGGCTCTCCCGTAGAAATCTTCACGGCAACTTTGCCTGTCGGAACCACTCCAAGAGCCTCATAAACCTTAACGAGTGATTCGGGAGTAATCTCCTTAGTAAAATAAACTACAGGTTTCTTTACAACAGCACCTTCATCTGATGTCACGGCAGCATCCCCGTTTTCCTTACCGGCAGCTCCCTTCACGTTTCCGCATGATACTGCAAGGAGAGCAGTCAAAACAAAAAGCGACAATATAAAATAAACTTTTTTCATACCTTATTATATATTAATATTTACCAGTTTCATGATATATGGCAAAGATATGTTACAATGTTTGCATTTCCAAAAATGATGGCTAATTTTGCAGATATATTCAACCTGCTATGAAAATACTTTTTTACCCGATAATGACAATCCTTCTGCTGCTCACGGGGGCCGGATTCATTTCAGTGGGCGGAATGTTGCTCGGGAACCCGGAGACTTACATATGGATGCTCGCCGGAGCAGCGGCATATGCGGCATTGAGTCTCATCCCTGCCATAAAAAAGAACACAGGAGTGATAAGAATATTCACGCACGAACTGACACACACAGTAGTGTGTCTGATGTTCTTCCGTAAGATACATTCGTTCAACGTAAGCCACGAAGGGGGTGCCGTACAGCACAGCGGAGGAGGAAGAGGCGACATTTTCATCAGCCTCGCCCCCTACTGTCTGCCAATATACACCTTTGCTTTCGCAATTCTACGTCTTCTCTCATCGGACTCGTCACTGTTCGTGTTCGATATCCTCATAGGACTTACGCTCGCATTCCACATAATATGCTACGCGAAGGAGACAAGACCCAGGCAGACCGACATCAAACGAAGCGGATACCTGCGTTCATTGCTGTTCATACCGACGGCACTGTTCTTCAACCTGTCAATAATACTGCTCACCGTATCCTCGAATTTCGGCGAAGCATTCATAACCCTCTTTGCCAAATACGCAGAGACTCTCGCCGGATGGTGGGAAGCAATATTCTAAGAGATAAAAGAACTATATCATTCACAATCGTTGATAAGCCATCTTGAACCTTCTTTCACAAGGTAAAATGTCAGTACACTGCCGGTATTGTCATTTGCCACATAAACCGTAGCCTTTTTGTACTCACTGTCGAACATCACATTGAATGTGGAGTTCTTCTCAATATTCTCGACCATGCCCATTCTCGTCTCATAAGGCAAATCAAGAAGCATCTTCTCAAGTTCATCATCACTGTATGGGAACTGCTCCCTGTAAAACAACTTGGTCACCTGCCTTTTAAGTGAAGCAACATCACCTTTCGCGAAAGATTTCACGAAATTTTCAACAGTATGCACAGCCAGTTTTTCTCTGGCGTTCGCCTTATCATCACCTATATATATGGCGAGTGATGAAGACTCCGCAACACATGTTCTCTCCATTGCCGGAATTGCCTGACAAACTAATGTCACAAGCATCAAAGGTAACAACAACTTTTTCATGGCGGTAAAATTTAAATGAATTATACACCGCAAATCTATAAGGATAAAATCCCACAAAAAAAAGAAAACACATACTTGAACATAGGAGATCCCCTATTTCATAAACAATGACACAGAAGATTATCATCACCGACAAGTCACGCGTACTAATTCATTTTTTCATTAACAACCGGGTTATTTTGTACAAAGACGTTTCATTTTATACAATTTTAAAGTTAAAAAAGAGCTTTTCCTTTACCCGATTGCACAAAATAAATACTTTTGTGCAAAATTCAGTGAGAAAAATAATTATTGTAGAAACATTTTAATATCATTGACATGAAAAGAATTTTCTCGACAATCGTTTGCGCATCACTTGCACTTTCAACATTCGCAGGTGGTCTTTTGACAAACACAAACCAGAGTGCATCGTTCGTACGTAACCCAATGCGTTACGCATCACTCGAGACCGACGCAATCTACTTCAACCCTGCAGGTACAGCATTCTTCAAGGAGGGCTGGGCATTGTCGGCCAACTGGCAGATGGTATGGCAGGACCGCAACGTAACAGACCTCGCTTCGAACAAAACATTCGAAGGTAAAGTCTATGTTCCATGTATGCCTACAATCCTCGCATCATACAAGACCGGCGACTGGACATTCAGCGGTTTCTTCGGAATGCCCGGCGGTGGCGGTAAAGCAGAGTTCAACGAGGGTCTTCCTCTCTTCAACAACCTTATCGGTCAGCTCGGCGCAGGTCTCGGCCAGATGGCTCCCATTCCAATGACAGTAAGCGGTGCTTCACAGTTTGAATCTACACAGTATATGTTCTCTCTCCAGCTTGGTGCTGCTTACAAAATTTCTGACAACTGGTCTGTATATGGCGGTGTACGCGGTAACTACGTAAGCAACAACTACAAGGGTACAATCAAGGCACTTGCAGATATCCCAGCTGTCGGCATGAACGGTGTTGATGTAATGGCTGTAAACATTGATATGGACCAGAGCGGTATCTCTTTCACACCGGTAGTAGGTGTTGACTACAAGGTCGGCGACTTCAACTTTGCTGCCAAGTATGAGTTCCGCGCTGTCAACCACCTGAAGAACGATACAAAGCAGATGGATATCAAGGCCAGCGAGGCTATGAACCAGTTCGGTATGGGCCAGACTATCGAAGGCGCAGCAAGCGGTGCACTCGGCAGCTACCTCGGCGGTTTTGCCGATGGCAAGTCACTCCGTTCTGACGCTCCTGCAATGCTTTCACTTGCAGGTTCATGGCAGGCTACATCTTGGTTCAAGGCTATGATAGGTGGTGTTTACTACTTTGACAAGGATGCGAAGGTAGAGTCACTTCTCGGTGGTGACAACAACATAAACCTCGACCACAACACATACGAGTTGTTGGCAGGTGTTGAGTTCAACGTTACTGATGACCTCCTCCTTTCGGCAGGTGTACAGTACAGCGACTTCGGCATTACAGACAAGTACATCAGCGATATCTCATTCACAAACGACTCGTTCATGACCGGTCTTGGTGCAAAGTACAGCTTCAACGACAACATTGACCTGAACGTCGGTTTCTGCTATGCTTCATATGCCGACTACAAGACACAGACTTCAAACTACATCCGCAATACATACAACGCGACAGTAGGTGTTGACTTCAAATTCTGATAAAAACAGAAACAGGATAAAATAAAACAAAATAAATCCGATGCACGCATGCATCGGATTTATTTTATTCATATTCGGGAAAGCCGCAACAAAAGCAAGCTACCCCCGACATCCCAACATCAGCACTCAGCCATTCCACTGCCCATATTCGGCAGATTGACCTGCTCAAACTTGTAGCCAAGACGCTTGAGTTCGATGGCAGCTCCGATGCGGAACATTACCTTAACCACTCTGGCATAAACGTGGAACGCCATAGGAGACTGGGGTTCAATTCTTTCGCGACGGATAAGCGTCACGGCAGTCTCTCCAAGACGGCGCATCATTTCCTCGATACCCTTCGCCTCGCGTGATTCAAGATGAAAGCCTACAATGTCACGGACAATATGCTCATCCATGTCATCGAAGCCTTGTTCACCATAATAACTCTTGTACTCATCCTTGCTGTGAACAGCCCAGTCATCATCCCATTGATGTGCGACAGCCATTCCGATGTATCCGGCCCAAGCTATTGCCACGGTAGGATAATCGGCAATATTGGGAACTGCATCGGCCATATATTCAGGAGCCAATTCATCCCAACGGGCACTTATATCATCTGTAGCAAGCAACGTACCGTCAAGCACCGAATACTGCTTGCACATGCGCAACAACTCATCAGTTATGCGGCTCTCAAAATTTTCAAGATATACTTTATTTACCATAATACATAACAATATCAATGGTTTCCGCACTCGTGATGGTCACAAGCCTCACCGTTATCCATTACCTCACCTGCCAGATAAGCCTTCACCAAAGCATCTATGTCACCGCTGCAGCCACGGATTACCTTTATCTCCTGCCCCTCGAGCACATTCTTCGCACCATCGCCCATGTTACCGGCAAGCATCACCTGTACACCCTTCTGACGCAGGACAAGCGCAATGCCCGACTTGCACCCGCAACCTTGCGGAGAGGGAAGAATCTCCTTCATCTTAACAACGCCGTCATTGACCGTGAATATCGTATAGTGGTCACAATGACCGAAATGGTTGTCAACCACACCATCTCTTGTAGGAACTGCTATCTTCATATCAATAAATACCCAATTCTCTTTCCAAAAAGTCCTCCATCTTGTCACCCATCATGTCGCTTGTCATGGTAAAGACCACACCGAACAGACCGAGTGAAACAACATACTCCTCTCCGCGATAAGAGACCTTGCCCAACGAGAATGCGCCATAGTCCTCAACAGTCAGGAATTCATTTACCGCCTTTTCAACCAGTCCGTTATCAGAAGCTTCGTTCAAAGCCCCTTCGGCGAGTTTCCCGGCTACGCCCCACTCTTCGGTTTCGTCAACCATAGCCTCAACAGCAACGGAAGAGAGTTTCTCCACATGTTTTTCCTTTCCGGGGCAGGTCATTGTACCTATAACCCCTATCGCCACAATAAATACTATAAACCAAAAAATAAATCTCATATCTCAATACTTCTCAAATGAAACAATCTTATCCCAATCCTTGCGTATCTTTTTGCGTTTCGTTTTAAACGCATACCCCAAAGAGACAATAAGCATAAGACGTCTCTTCTGCGGAATGCCGACAAGTTCCTTTATCTTTTTTTCGTCGAACCACCCCAGTATGCAGCTGCCCACACCTTCATCTTCGGCAGCAAGAGTGATGTATGCCGAAGCTATTCCCACATCCATAACAGGAAAATCCTTGTCCTTGATGCCACAACCGAGCTTCGAGGTAAGGTTGGTCGGTTCCAGAGTGATGAGGACCAATGCTGAAGCATCCTTAACGAACCTGTTCATCCCAAGGCTTGATGTAGCCTTTCCGACCTCCTGCAACAAACCTGGCTCAGTTATGGCAGTAAAATGCCAAGGCTGACCGTTGCATGCCGAAGGGGCAAGCCGCCCGGCCTCGAGTATGCGTTCCAGCACTTCGCGTTCTATCGTACGGTCCGGTTCATACGCACGGTCACTCTGCCGCGACCGTGCCAGCTCAAGGAAACTTTTCATTTTTTTATCATGCGGGCAATATACTTGCCAATTATATCGAACTCAATATTCACGACACTCCCGACCTCAATCCTGTGAAAATTTGTATGCTCGTAAGTGTATGGTATTATGGCCACCGAGAAGGAATCATCGGTAGGCTCACATACCGTAAGACTCACTCCGTTCACCGTTACAGAGCCTTTATCTACAGTAAGATAACCCTTCGCCGCCATCTCTTCATCCTTGCGGTAACGGAAGGTATAGTACCAACTGCCGTCCGTTTCACGGACAGAAACGCACTCCGCAGTCTCATCGACATGCCCCTGCACTATGTGGCCGTCAAGACGTCCGTTCATCATCATAGAACGCTCTACGTTCACCTTGTCCCCAACCTTCAGCAGCCCGATATTGGAGCGTTGCAGTGTCTCCTGCATTGCCGTCACCGTATATTCATTATCCTTTATTGCAACCACAGTCAGGCAAACGCCGTTGTGGGACACGCTCTGGTCAATCTTCAGTTCACCGACGAACGAACAGGAAAGCGTAAGATGCACGTTACCCTGCTCACGCACCACATTTGTCACTGTCGCAAATTCTTCAACAATTCCAGAAAACATAGTTTTATCAGTTTAATTTGATTCCGTAGCGCGAAGATACTAAATTATCTCAACAAGAACAATAAAAAAGTGTGCGACCAATGCTAGAATCGGATGTTTGTTTGTTTTTTAAAGACGCATAGCGGGCTATGTAACCGCAAAAAAGAAGAAACAGACATTTTTGAGCATAAAAAACGGCGAAACCGTCGGCTTCTATAAGAAAATATTTTTAGGAATTTAAATAGTTTCTAAATAGTAAATTCTTTTTTACAAACAGGAACAAAATATCCGATGTAAAAAACACAGACCGTGCAATTTGTATTTTTTAAGTTTTTTTTACTAAATTTGTAATCATCAATACAAACCACTCTATCATGACGGAAAACTGCAAGAAAGACATATTCCAACGCCCGCTGTGGGTAACACTCTTTGCCCTCACAGCGGCAACCGCATGGGGATGGGCTTATCCGCTAATCAAACTCGGTTTTTCAGAGTTCGGGATAACACAGGATATGACCGGCAGCAAGATACTATTTGCAGGCATACGGTTCTGCCTATCAGGGCTCATCGTACTTGCCATCGCTCAGGCCGCACGCCGCGACTTCTCACCCAAGAAGAGAGGCGCATGGGCATACATAACCGCATACGCAATGCTCAACACCAGCATACACTATGCCTGCTTCTACATAGGACTTTCGCACAGCGAAGGTGCGCGTGCCGCCATACTGAACTCTCTTGGCGTGTTCTTGCTTGTCCTGCTGGCCTGCATTTTCTTCAAGAGCGACCGTTTCACTGGTAAGAAGATAATCGGATGCGCCACAGGTTTCGCTGGAATACTGGCATTGAATATCGGCGGAGGAAGCAGCGGCAGTTTCACGCTGATGGGAGACGGAATGATTATACTGAACGCACTCTGTTCGGCCTTCGCAGGACTGATGACACGAGGCTTGGGAAGCCGCATCGATGTTTTTGTCGGAACAGGATACAGCCTCGCCATAGGAGGCATTCTGCTTGTCATCCCGGGCCTTGTTCTGGGAGGAACATTGCCCAATATCACATATGCAGGCACAATCATACTCCTGCTGCTTGTAGGAATATCATCGTTGGGATTCACTCTCTACAACAAGCTGCTCAGCTGCAACCCGGTAGGCAAGGTCGCCATTTTCAACTCACTCATCCCGGTAGTGGGAGCCGTAACATCGTGTCTGTGCCTTGGAGAGCCATTTTATTGGAAGTACATTCTTGCCGCCACACTTGCCACAACAGGAATATACATAATAAACAGACCAGAGAAAAGGAAGGCATAACAATTAAGCTATAGTAAATTTTTATTAATTCATATTCATTAACCAACAAGCACAGGAGAAACATGAAAAAGAATCTGTATTTATCATTGCTGGCTATAATAGCATTCATGCTTTTCATAGCTATTCCATCTGATGCTGACGCACAGGGACGCAACAGGAATTACATCAAGGAGAGAATAAGAGAATATGGCGAATGCCGCAATGTAGCAATCACAAAGCGCAACGGAGACCTTATGCTTTACGGTGAGAACGGCTGGGCGGCAAGCGGATGTCCGAAAGGGCTGACAGAAGCCTTGAGAAAATTACACGACAACGGCGAATACATCAACGACGTGCAATTGACCGAAAACGGCTGTTGGCTCATACTTTATGGTGACAACGGTATCGAATGGAACGACATTCCATACAGCCTTGAAAAGAAGCTACGCGAATGGAACAACAATCTTGAGGTCATCACATCCGTGTCATTCAATGACGATGGAGACTGGATTGCAGTATCCGAGAATTACATATCAGCGTCCAGCACCGAGATCCAGGACTTTATAGCCGAAGGCATGGACAGCTACGGAGGAGTATGGGCCACATGCGTAACCGACGATGCAATTGTCGTAGTTTATGAAGAGGGATACCGCACTGTAGGAAACATTCCAAGCACATTGATGGACAAACTGAAGTCAACATCCATCAATGTTTACAGACTGAAGATTGCCGGTGAAGCATGGTTCCTGTCCGATGGCAAAAGCCAATACGACTACAACATGTAAAAATAACGAACAAAAGAGACGCGGTCCGGAAGCTCCGGACCGCGTCTCTTTTCCGACAGTGGATGCACCGACCCGATTACGGCAGACATCACGCGCTACAGCTCCACGCAATCGTCATACATCAGATAATTACACTCCTGCATGCCGAGTTTCTCATATACGCGACGGGCACGGACGTTAGTCTTATCGACATAAAGACGTATCTGTGACACACCGTCCTTTCCGGCAAGCTCCTTAACCTTCGCATACATTTTTCGATATACCCCTTTGCCACGATATTCCGGCGTGACATAAACACTCTGCACCCACCAGTACCACTCATTGTTCCAGTCACTCCACTCGCGTGTTATCATCAGACTCGCTACAGCTGTACCACCGACCTTTGCGACAAGATACATACCCTTCGCACTATCACACATAACTGCACTAACACCACGCTCTACTATACCGACATTAAGCACTGTCCCTTCCGACTCCATTGCCATGTCCACCTGAAACCGCGCAACGGCAGCGACATCGGCCATACAGCCGACAACTATATCAAAACTATTCTCTTCCATAAAAAAGTCAAACCGAACGACTACCACAACCCGGCCGCCACAGGCAAAAGACTCGTGCCTTTTGGCCAGTCGGGCAAGAAAAACAAAGGACATGGTCCATGCCCTGCACTCTCCCAATCAATTTCACGCACATTCTCCACCAAGGGCGGACCGAACGCAAAGGAACGGCCATACAGCAACAGCGCGCCTCGTGCCTCATCATATTCCCACAAACCACCGCCAAAAGGGCAGCTGTCACCCCACCCCAACAATTCGCGGTGCTGATACACCACACCGAAACGGAGCAGTCCATCCTGATTTATAATGAATTTTTGGTACATAGTTCAAAACATTCTGACCGTCCAATACCCCAAAGCCGCAAGAGCAATACCGGCAACAACGCTCGTCAAAACATATATAAAGAAAACTCCAGTATTGCCGCTCTGGAGCATAACCACCCCCTCGTTGGCAAAAGCTGAAAAGGTTGTGAACCCGCCGCAGAAACCGGTCGTAAGCAACAGGCACAAAGCATGTGACGTGGAAGCATAACGGGAGAAAAGTGCATACACAACACCGATGAGCAGACACCCGGCAAAGTTGACCGCAAGGGTGGCCCAAGGGAACGAAGCTCCGCATGTCCCTTTCATCAATAAAGAGATCATATACCTCAATGCACCCCCGACAAAACTGCCGGCACCTACAAGCAATACAGATTTCAACATACAATTACACCATTTTAAAGGACTACCGGCCTATCAGATGCCTTATTGTAGCCACAGGATGATAGAAAAGCATACGCGGCCCGGCCCATCGCATCACTGCACGTATCTTCTCCCGCATCGCAGGCTTGTAGCAATGTATCGGACACTTTTTGCACGCAGTTTTCCTTTCGCCGAACCTGCACCGTCCGAGCCTTGCATGCGCATAATCCACAAGCTCGCGGAATTCATCGTTCACACCGTCAAGCCCCAATTTGTGTCTGCAATAGAGCTCCACCATCCTTGCAACAACACGTTTCTCACGTTCAATACGCCCCATGCCGCATAATCATTTTCAAAAGCAAAGCTACAACAATATTTCCATTCTTCATACCACAGAGGCTGCAATATTCAGCCACACAGCTGCAATGAATGCAAAAAATATTGTTCCTGAACTTTATACAATGTATATTTGCCGCAAAACATCACAATAAAGGCTGCAAAATGAGAACAATATACAAAAAGTTTACCGAAGCGGGAGTACGACGTATCAACCAGGATGTATGCCATATAATCGACATGCCGGAGGAGGAGCGTACACTGCTTGTCGTTTGCGACGGCATGGGAGGACACTCTATGGGAGACGTTGCGGCCGAGACTGTCTGCAACAGCATTTGTAACACATGGAAGAGTTCCGGAGGAGGATGGGAGTGCGACAAAACAGTCTGCGAAGCATTCTCAATAGCAGCCGAAGCACTTTATGCCCGTTCAAGAGTCGTGCGCCCGATAGAAATGGGCACAACATTGGTAGCGGCAAGCATAGAGGGAAACACCATCACTATTGCACACTGCGGTGACAGCCGATGTTATCTTTTGCGTAACGACAACGTCCTTCACCGAACCATAGACCATGCCGACCCTGCAATGGGCTCTGAAGCAGTGCTGAGATGCTTCTTCTCCATGAACCCGGAAATTGCAGTTCCCGACACGGCACGTTTTGAGCTTCAGAAAGGGGACCGTATTTTTCTCTGTTCCGATGGAGTATATAAATCCATGGCACCACAGATACTTGCAGAAAGACTACAGGACAACAGATCTTTGGAAGATATAATAGATGTAATCAAATTCCTATGTGAGAAATACTCGACAGACAACTATACAGGAATACTGGCCGAAGTATTATAATATGGCAAGAACAGGAATCGCGTAATTTGTATTACCCCGGTTTGTGTCATTACTTGTGTTTGGCAAGACGCACACCCACTATACCCAAACACAACCTTCTTTATCCGATAATACCGGAGGTTGACCCCAAATTTTGGGTCAACCTCTTATTGTACATACCATCCATGTAGCAGGAAGCAGAATAGCACCTACCTCTGTGTAATTTTTACACAAAAATTTGGAATTTTACAAAAACCGCACTATATTTGCGTAAAAATAACGCAAACTATGAATAACAAACAATTCTGTTATCGGTACCCACATCCTGCAGTAACAGCGGACTGCGTGATTTTCGGTTTCGACGGCATTTCAATAAAAGTCCTGCTCATCGAGCGCGGTATTGAGCCGTTCAAAGGCAAATGGGCATTGCCGGGCGGCTTTATGAACATAGACGAGACTGCCGACGAGTGCGCATTACGCGAACTTGAAGAGGAGACAGGCCTGAAGAATGTAACCGCCGAACAGTTCTACACGTTCACCGATGTCAATCGCGACCCGCGCGAGCGCGTGATAACAGTCGCATACTACTCGCTGGTAAAACTTGCCGATGTCAAGGGAGGCGATGATGCCGCAGCGGCAAAATGGTTCCCGTTGGACGAAGCCCCCCCCCTAGCCTTTGACCACGACCGCATTCTGCGGATGGCCACAGTACGATTGAAGGAGCGCATCTGCTTTGAGCCTATAGGCTTCGAACTCCTGCCCGAAATCTTTACGATGCCGGAACTGCAGAACCTTTACGAAGCCATATTGAGGGTAAGATTCGACCGCCGCAACTTCTACAACAAAATGCTGAAACTGGGCATTCTCGCCGAAGCCGAACCTCGCCCAGCCGACGCACCGAGCCGTATGCCGACCAAATACCGCTTCAACCCGGAGAAATATGCGGAACTGAAGCTGAAAGGATTTAAATTGGAATTTTAATATTAGAGAAACATGGAACTTGTAAAATTTACGGGATGGGTCGGAAGTTACGCAACATTCAGTTTGAAAAGAGGAACCATGCCCAACGGGATTTTAATTGAAAGGATTCTTGTCGCTCACGAAGGCGTGTGGGCAACTCCGGAAGGAATGAATTGCCATCCGGAATACCGCCTATATGAAGATGTCCAGCAGGATTTGGGCAAAGGTCTTGAATTTGCAGGAAAAGAGTACTCGCGTTTTTTTAACAGGAGTCTGTTCATGTATAATTTCAACTCATTGGATGAGAATGAATATATACTTGCCGTACCAGCTTCTGGCGAAGCGATCAATTTCAAGATATACGGGATGGACGCTCATGGTGCATTGACGTTATTGGTGGAAAGGGAACTTTAACTAAAGTAATCAAGGAAACTGACAATATTATGTACAACAGAAGATATACACCTGAATACATTACAGAACTTGCAATCAACGAGATATTCGTATTCGGAAGCAACCTTGACGGCATGCACGGGGGTGGTGCCGCACGTGTCGCAAGCAAACATTTCGGAGCCGTATGGGGCCAAGGTACAGGCCTGCAGGGACAGAGTTACGCCATCCCGACGATGCAGGGCGGACCAGAGACAATAGAGCCATATGTCGATGAATTCATCCGTTTTGCCAAGGAGCATCGTGAACTGGACTTCCTTGTCACACGCATTGGCTGTGGCATTGCCGGATTCAAAGACGAGGAGATTGCCCCGCTCTTCTCAGACGCTCTGGAAGAGAAGAACATCATCCTTCCGAAAAAATTCGTGGAGATTATAGCCAAAGAGAAAGAGAAAGAGAAAGAGAAAGAGAAGGATAAGAAAAAGGAGTCAGAGACAAAAGTCGTTAATAACGCATACATGAACAAGGTCCTAGGTTCAATGATAGGCGGTGCGGCAGGAGATGCACTAGGCTACGCGGTTGAATTTATGAGCTATGGACAGATAATAAATAAATACGGCAACAGAGGAATAACACGCTACGAACTGAACAAGGATGGAGTTGCGGAAATTTCAGACGACACGCAAATGACACTCTTCACTGCCAACGGCATGCTGTTCTGCCATACAAGATATGCAACTCACGGTATATTGGGCGCATCACCGGCCGACTACATACGCGACTCCTACATAGAATGGTACCAGACACAGACCGGAGAGATAGACTACACACAGCCCCATTACAACTGGATACGCGATATAAAGGAACTCCATTCGATGAGAGCGCCGGGGGTGACATGCATGTCGGCGCTTGAGTGCTTGGCAAACAAAAAAGAGGTCATAAACAACAGCAAAGGTTGCGGAGGTATAATGAGAATTGCACCCATCGCGCTTTTCGCCGGCAACCCCGACATCGAAGAACAGTACGAAGCGTATGCCAAAGAGGCCGGCAAGGCTGCAATGCACACACACAAGCATCCACTCGGATATATCCCAGCGGCATTCCTGTCACTTTTCATCAACAAAGTGATGCCTTATGCCTATGTTACATGGCAGCAATTGGTGGAAGCATCCAATGAATGCATAGCAGCCATGAGAGATTTATACCCCGAAGAGCAGAAGCATATCGATTACTTGGCAGATTTGATAAAGAAAGCCACAATGCTTTCTAAAAGCAAGAAGAGCGACAATGAGGCCATAAGCGAAATAGGCGAAGGCTGGGTGGCGGAGGAGACACTGGCGATTGCACTCTACTGCGTGTTCAAATATCCCGGTGATTTTGAAAAGGCTATCGTTGCGGCAGTAAACCATTCGGGCGACAGCGACTCGACGGGTGCTGTAACCGGCAATATTTCAGGAGCCATTGTCGGCTACGACGCCATACCGCAATATTACAAGGAAAACCTTGAACTCAGGTGGCTCATCGAAGAACTGGCCACAGACCTTGCAACCAAAATTCCGTTAAGTGAATACTCAGCCTGCTACGACACACCGGAAAGAACTGCGTGGATGAACAAATACATCGATGTCGCATTCACCGATTGCACACCGACAACCAACTCCTACCAGGTGGACAGGGAACTGGGAATCTTCGCAGGAGAATACCCGGGCGACAAAGACCCGAATATGAGCCAACACAAAGCACATAAATTCAACTACGATTTCAGATACATCTATGACCTCACTTGCGAAGGGGAACTTATGCCATATACACAACACCTGAAAGAGGATAAATGCCACACAAGATTCCCGATACCGGACTGCGGTGTTCCCCAAGACACCGCTTCCGTTGCCAGGCTTGTACGTACAATCATTGACAGGGCTGAAACAATGAGATACGAATACTGCTGCAAGAAGAGTTACATCCACTGTTGGGGAGGCGTAGGAAGAACCGGCACGATTGTCGCATGCCTTTACGCCTACCGGATGAGAGGTGAAGGATTGAGCAGCGGAGAGATATATTCAAGAGCCATGCAGAAACTGAATGATGCCTTCTCCAAATGTCCAAAGTCGAAGAAAAGGGTATCACCCGAGAATGACATGCAGCGTACATTCATAAGGCAGTTCATTGAGAATGAGTGCATGGACTGATGCCATCACTTGTTGCAAAGTGCAAAATTATTATCTTTGCTGAATTAAGAGTTATACCACACAGGTACAGCAATGCAAACCCACTGAATTTGTAATATGAAAGAACTTAAATGCCCAAAATGCGGAAGCATATTCCAGGTAGATGAAGCGGAATATGCCTCCATAGTAAATCAGATAAAGAATGCGGAGTTCGAGAGTGAGATTGCCCGCCGCATGGCAGAGATTGAGGCTCGCCACAAGACCGAGCAGGAACTGGCCAGCACAAAGAGCCGTCAGGAATTCCAGAGCGAGCTCAACAAAAAGGAACGCATCATTGGCGAAAAGGAGACGGAAATCGCACGTCTGAAGGGTGACAACGCTGCCGAGATCTCAAAAATCAAGGGAGACATGGAGAGTGAGATTGCCCGTTTGAAAAGCCAGCTCGAAAGGATTGAAGCCGAGAAGAACAACGAGATAACAAAGGCTCTTGCCGAAAGGGACAAGACCATCGCACAACTGAACTCCACTATTGCGCAGAGCGACAACATGCTCAAGATTGCAGTGATGGAAGAGCGCAACAAGGCGCAGGTTGCCACACAGGCAAAGGAGAACGAGATTATGCAGCTACGTACAGCGGCAGAACTCGAGAAACGCGAGGCACAGATAAATGAGGCAGCGATAAGAAAGCAGCACGAAGAGCAGATACGCATGTTCCAGGATCAGGTCAACTACTACAAGGACCTCAAGTCAAAGATGTCAACAAAGATGGTCGGCGAAACGCTCGAGCAACACTGTAGCATCGAGTTCGAGCAGTACGTACGTCCTATGATGCCCGGATGCTACTTCGAGAAGGACAACGATGCCACATTCGGCACCAAGGGAGACTTCATCTTCCGCGACTTCGAAGATGGCACCGAGTACATATCCATAATGTTCGAGATGAAGAACGAAATGGACACCACGGCAACCAAGCACAAGAACGACGACTTCTTGAAGAAACTCGATGACGACCGCAACAAGAAAGAGTGCGAGTTCGCGGTGCTTGTAAGCCTCCTCGAGGCCGACAACGACCTATACAACAACGGTATCGTGAATAAGTCGCACCTCTACCCCAAGATGTATGTCATACGTCCTCAGTTCTTCGTACCTTTCATCAACCTGCTGGTGCAGACATCAAAAAAGACTCTCGAATACAAGAAGCAACTCCTACTGGCACAGAGCAAGGAGGTTGACGTGACTAACTTCGAAAGTAAGATTGAAGAGTTCAAGACGAAATTCGGCCGCCACTACGACCTCGCTTCAAGAAAATTCGAGGAGGCTATAAAACAGATTGACGACACAATCGCCAAACTGACAAAAGTAAAGGAAAATCTTCTCGGTTCCGGCAACAACCTGCGTCTGGCCCAGCAGGACACGGATGACCTCACAATAAAGAAGCTCACCTACAAGAACCCCACCATGAAGGCTAAGTTCGACGAAGCACGTCAGGCGAGAGAAAACCAATGACACCCATAAGACACATATATTAAAAAAGAAGCTATGAAAAGAATCATCCTATCAGGCATCCTTTGCCTTTGCGCATTCATTTCCGGCGCACAAATCAGTTCCTTATCACAGGAGGAGGGAACTGTCAGCGACTACATAATAAGATACCGCCGGGCAACAAGCAACCCCGACGCAGCATTCATGCAATACATCACCGCACCCAAGAATGGAGTCTATAATATCAAAAACCTGTCAATACCCCACTTTGATATAAACTACATGGTAGATATTGACAAGCTCGCCTATTCAACAAGCCTTGTACCGGGACACCCCAAACATCCCTCGTTCAAGACAAACGTTGCCATATCCAAGAACTCCATTACCATCACGCTCGAAGACAACAACATTTTTCTGGCAAGCGATTGGGACGAGCGCGGCAATGCCGTAAGACCTAAAGACCCCTTCAAGCCGGTCTGGGGTTGCATGAACACAAAAACCACATACAGTAAGGTAATAGGGCTCTGTAGCGGAATAAACCTGCCATGCAAGGCCAGCTATTCGTGTACACACACATCGGCAACCCTGTCACGCGGGACACGTCAACCCGGCCACAGCTACTCCAACGATGTAGTCATAAACGGCAAGGTGCACCGTCAAGGTTCCACGGACTACTACCCGCCCGTGAACTTCAACCACAAGCAGACCATCACCTACTCAATCCCGCAGATGGCCCAGAACATGAACATGACCGACAGGGAGATTGCCGCTCTTATTGTACTGCATGGAGTATTATATATTCCCTTGAACAAAGAGTACGCATATTGGAACCTCAGCGAGACACATCAGGATATAATAACATACACATTGTCAAAGCTGTACAACTTCGACGAAAAGTACCTCATCTCCTTTGAGCAGTCACTCAACAACCGTTTTGAGCAGGAGTTCGAAGTAGTCAAAGAGTTGTCCACCTCAGTATATCGACTGATAACCAAGGAATCAGACGCCGCCAAAGAACGCAATGAATTATTGGGCTATGAGAAAAAGATGAAAAAGATTCTTCCTCTTTTGAGCGGCAGCAGGGATTATGCGATAAGTACATTATATGTCAACAATACTATCAAAGCCCACCTGGCCACTACATACGCCTTGGACGGCAATTTCGAAGCCATGAACAATGTCATCAAAGATGCGCTGTCTGTTATTGAAGAATGGCCATTCCCGGTGGTACAGAATTTCTGGAGAAGGATGTGCCACGGCCTGTTCAACATAGGAGCCAGCAGACCTATGGCACATTATACCGGACAGATGTTTGCAGGGCTTATAAAAAACGACGAAGCATTGGAGTTGTACAGCCGCCCGAAGTACGAACTAGAGCAGGAAGACTATTCAGACCTGTTCTCGAAATACATCTTCTCCACAGCTCTTGCCATGCGACAAGGAGACAACAGCCAGGCCGAAAATGCCCTCTACATCTACAAGCAACGCAAAGAGAAACTTGCACCGATAGTCAAGACCATTGACCCCAGTGTAGGAATATTCGTTTGTGAAATATCCTTTCACAACGCCATAGACAAGATGTTGAAGATACTGGACGAAACACCTATCAACCGCCAGACAGTACTGTTCCCGGCCAGACAGGGAGGATACACACTCACCAAATTGGGAATGGAATTCTATGCATACTACATGGTTGCCCTTGAGTCCTACAATAAATTCGTCATACTATACCGTGAGTTGTACGACAGAGAACCCACTGAAGAAAGCAGCAAGATATTTGCAGGTATGAAAAAGACCATGAACGAGAAATTCCTTCGTACCAGCCAAGAGGCCGCATTCGACCGCGAAATATTGGACGCCTACAGCAATACAAACACGATACAGGACAAAACAGGTATAATGATGGTCGAAGTAGAATAACACCGTCTCACTTACCAATATTACATGTAACGCACGACCAATGATTACACAATTGTAACCCCCAAGGAGTTAATCAGATACAGAATGGCGGCCTATGCCGCCATTCTTTTTATGACCCATCGGGTGCGTGTAGCCCGACCAGCTCTTTTTGAACCATGAATCTGCTTTGAATAAAAAATCACCGGCAACATACTATTTTAATAAATTTTAGTATTTTTGTAGTGTGCCTACTTTTTGCCAAAAGCTACAAAAAACTACATTTCAAGATGGAAATCAAAAACAATATACAGAAACCGAAACAGACGTATAGCAAGAAAGACATGTCCAAGATTGTTGACAAAATAACATTCGTATCCTGCATAATCGGGTTCATCGTAGAGATATTCATACCCGAGCTTGCAAAAACAGGCGAAATATTATTGGGTATTTGGGGAGCCATATACTGTACATACTACACTGCACTTTGTTTTTGTCCGATTAAACGCGACTGGATTCTTGCAAAGGGAAATTTTCTGTTCAAAGTGGTAAACTATGTATTGTTGGTCCCCTTTATCATCGCCTCGATTTTTGCGGCATCATCATTCATAACGGGAAGAAATTACTCCGGAAAATTTCTTTTTAACGAAGACGGTATATACATGGAGAATGAGTCCGTTGACACGCTGGGATTTACAAGCAATGTACAATTACGCGACCCTGTTTTCATTAAAGCACACGGACTAACAATGACCGGTGATTCCTTGATCACACGGAACTCAAAATCACCGGTTCCCCAAGAATACAAGGAACCTTCACTCTTCTGGTCAATATACTACAACTTCATTGATACGGGAAACCAGCATATGGCACTATCTGAAGACGGACGTAAAATAACCGGTATCATAGCAATTCTTGGATTCCTGCTATTGAACGGACTGCTCATATCGACCCTTATCAACTGGTTCGACCGCCGCAGGGAACTTTGGCTCAATGGAGGTATAAGGTATAAATCCCGTCAGTTGGGTAAAAACAGACATGCGGTTGTCATCGGAGCCAATGAAATTGCGGCATCCGTAATAAAGAACCTCTCCACCACCAAGAAAGAGGGTGAGTTAAACTATAAATGCGAAGGAGACAACAGATACATCATTCTTCAAACAAACAGGAATGCAGGAGAGGTAAGGAACGAACTTGCATCACACCTTTCCGAAGAGACACTCAGAAAGGTCATAATATACAAAGCCTTACGCGATTCCAGAAGCGAGTTGCAGCATCTGTACATTGAAAATGCGACCGAAATATATGTTTTGGGAGAATCCACGTTGACCAACGACCGCGAAACCTATCACGATGCAATGAACATGCGTTGCGTCAAGCTCATCGCAAATGAACTCGGGGAAAGAGGAAAGCGCAAAACAGGAATGCCACAGAAAAGAATCCTTCGTTCTTTCCCTTTCATTCTTCATTACTATCACCTGGTTCGATATTGCCGTCGTTCTTACCTTCGTATGCAACGATTTTTACATTATCAACCTCGAATGTGCTCATTCAAGAAGGTCTGCAAAGTATTGTTCGAGTACCAGACAACATCATCGATATTCCTATTCTCCGACATCTCAGAATCAATAAAGGACAACCTTGTCTTCATCCCGTTCAACAGATACGAAGCATGGGCAAAAGCGGTCATTTCGGACAACACGGCCATTGAAGACTGCAACAACGAAAAAAACGACAAAATAAATTACACACCACTTGACAGGCTCAGCGGTATATCAGAGGATGAAGATACACACGTACATTTTGTAGTCGTCGGCATGTCAAAGATGGGTATAGCCATGGGACTTCAGGCCATGCTTCAGGCACACTACATAAACTTCGGAAAAGCCGAAGCCGAGACCGACGCTGAGAAAAGGAAGATTCTGAAAGACAAACGCAGAACACGAATCACGTTCATCGACAGCAATGCGGACAAGGAGATGGCATTCTTCAAAGGAAGATACGAGACCCTTTTCAACATCACCCGCAACCGTTATATAGATGCCGGTACCTGTGACGGAGCATGCTTGATAGCCGATTCGGAGGAAGAATGGACAAAACCCTTGCATGACAACAATGGGGCATGGTCGCATTTGAGCACTGATGGCGAAAACTTCATCGACATAGAGGTCGAATTCATAAAGGGAAGTGTCGAATCTGACGGAATAAGGAGCTATTTACGTAACATTTCAGACAGAAAAAACGAATGGGTCAAGAATTCCTGCCTAACCATTGCCGTATGTCTGACCCAGACACACCAAGCCATCGCAGCGAGCCTGTACATGCCGATTTCTGTATATGAAACGGCCCAGGAGATATGGGTTTACCAAAAGGAGTCGGCTGACATCATCCTGAACCTGACCCAAACCGAGCGGAAGGACAAACGCTACAAGAAATTGAAACCCTTCGGCATGCTTTACGGAGAATACATGAACGACAGGAGCCAATACCTCAAAGCCATTCTTGTCAATGGAGCATACTACTTGACAGAAAAAACAGACGGAAAAAGAATAAAGGCCGAAGAGATTGACATGTCCAAAAAAGAGACATACCCAGATTTAAGGGCAAAATGGAAAGATCTGACAATAGACAAGAAGTTCTCAAACAGATACTTTGTTGATTCAATATCGCAGAAGATAAGGTCAATAAAAGCAGTCGGTCTCTCGCCCGGAGAACTCAAACTGGCCATAGAGACCCATAAAGAAACCCTTGCAAGAAACGAGCACAATAGATGGAACGTACAGCAGTTGCTGCTTGGATACTCTCCATGCACCAAAGAGATCGACGAAGAGTTCATACCTTTGAATGCGGCACTTAATGCAGCTAACACAGCGCTGGAAGAGTGGAAAAAAACCGTCAGATGGGATAATCTCACCAAGGAGGAACGAAAAATGCTGGAATCATCAGAACCTGTCTTCATAGAATTCAAAAAGGCAAGAAAAAAACTCAAAGACAAGAAAGAGGCATACAAAGAGGGAGAGGAGAGGCTACACCCGAACATTTGTGCATATGACCACCTGGACGACATTGATTTTGGCGCAAAAGATTATGACACAGAATTGAACAGCATAATTCATTTGATAAAATCACTGATTGACGACAGGATAGAGGAGGAAAAATAAAAACCGACAACAAAACATGAATGACAAACAGATAATTGAAGCCCTTATAGCCCGTGACGGACAGATAACCGAACAGTTCTTTTTTGAGAACTGCCGTCCGCTGTTCATAAGCATTATCCGGCATGTATTCTCCTACGAAGTGGATTACGATGAATTCGTGAACGAATTCTACTTATACCTGATGGAGAACGACGCATACCGTCTGAGACAGTTTCAGGGGCGCAGTACAATATACCAATGGATGAAAGTCATTGCTATCCGCTACTTCATGGCAAAACGCGACAGCATGATAGATATGCGCTCGAAAGATGCTCTTTGGGACTGTGCCACTGAAAAAGAGGAGTATGAGAATGAAAAGATGATGACGGCTAAGATGGATATAGAGCATCTCTTTTCCATCATACCCAACAAAAGGTACGTATATGTAATCAAAAGATTGGTCTTGCAGGAAGCTGAACCTAAAACAGTAGCGGAAGAGCTTGGTACCAATGTGGATAATTTGTATAACATCAAGAAACGCGCAATGGCGGCTTTGACCGAAGTTGCACTTAAAGAAAACGGCAAATATGAAAAAGAAATCGGCAAATGACATCTCCCCGGAGATTTTGGCTGCATTCCTTGACGGCAATGCCACTGCAGAAGAGAGCAAAGAGATACTGAAAGAGATCTCCGGGAATGCAGATCTGAGAGAAATACTGCAGATTTCCCGATCGGTTGATGCCGAGTTGGGAGTAATGCCATACGAGTGCGAATTCATCCCTATGACCGCAATGGCAGCCACTTGCAACGAAGAGAACCGTTGCAGCCTTGAATGCGAAAAATACATTCTCGGGAAGTTAGGGATAGAGTTCGATGAACAGCAGCTTCTCAGTGACGCCGTCCGTAACAGATGGCAAAAGAAAGAAGGTACAGCACTTCATAATATCGGGCGACACCTTGAAGGCAAAGGCATCGTCGTGACACGACAATACAAATGCAGCATAGAAGATATTGTAAAAGCACTCAACGCCAACGAAAATGTCATAGCAGCTGTCGATGGCGGCGAACTGCTCGGGAACAGAACTGAAGAGATTATTGAGGATATTTTTGTTGGACAGATACCTGACCACACAGTTGTGGTCATAGCTTGTGATACCGAAAACAGGACTATAACAGTTTTTGACCCCAACTCCCAGAACAAAGAGGACACATACTCCATCTCGCAGTTCGAAGACGCCTGGAACGATTCAAAGAATTATTTAGTAACTACAAACCATAACAACATGAGTACATACATACCGAAACCCATAGACCTGTCAGATGTAGAATTGACAGAAGACCTCAACGATTTACGCGAAGCAATCGCAGAGAACGCCCACGATGTATGGGCTGTAGAGAGAATGGCACAAGGCTGGACATATGGTCCACAACGCGACGACACAAAGAAGCATACACCCTGCATGGTCGCATACTCACAGTTGCCCGAGAGTGAGAAGAAGTTTGACCGCGACATGGCAATGAACACCCTTAAACTTGTCCGCAAGCTCGGTTACGATTTGGTAAAACGCGAGGACACCGAACTATACAGGTTGCTCAAGCAACGCATACAGAACTCAAAAGAAGAGTTCTTCTGCCCCTATTGCTTGGCAAAAGGCATAAAGACACATATTTTCATAAACGACATTTTCTGCAACGCATGCGGACATAAGCTCGACATTGACTGGAGTAGCTATAAACAGAAGAGATAATGATTGCGAGCATCGCCCGAAAGTATCGGAGAATATGACAAAAATACCATCGCGGACAATATGACGCAGACAGACGGAAATGCTTGACGATATGAAAAACATGTATTCTCCAGTGATAGAAACATACTTGCTTATTGTTCTATTAAGTAAACATTAAGAAAAAGGAAAAATGAAAAAGAATTATGTACCGCAGCCGATGGACACAAGTGACATCAGCCTGCCCGAAGATTTGAATGTACTTATAGAACAAATGGCGAAGAATGTACACGAGGTGTGGGCAAAAAACCGCCTTGAACAGGGTTGGACCTATGGTGAAGAACGTAATGACGTTCTGAAGACACATCCTTGCTTGATTCCTTACGAAGAGCTGCCCCAAGTTGAAAAGGATTATGACCGAGATACAGCCCTCGGGACCCTTAAATTAATCAGCAAACTAGGTTTCAAGATATCGAAATAAGAATCCGTTCATGACAAATTCAACCGGGCCACTGAATCAGATGATAGATTCTGTGGCCCGGTTGCCTCTTATATACAAACTATTGGTGTCCGATAAAACAAAAATGGAGAAATCCACACCCCACCGACTCATACGGAATGCTGAGCATTTCATATGCAAACTGGCTTCTGAAGATTTATGAAACGATAGAACCAGCAAGTATGAAAAACCCAGGAAAGGATGAAATCGCCAGACTAAACCGAATTGCAAAGAGAAACTATGTAGAATAGTCTTCGTAGCCGGACAAGGGAACACCGCTACCTCTCTGCACAATGTTAAAAAAGGTTCACGTTAAGAAATTACAACATATTTTTTAACACATTATCGGCCTGAAATCATTATAATTGCATAAAAGTTCACGAAGAACTTGAATAACATTTGAACAACAACTAAACAAAGAATCTATGGAGACAAAAGAAAAAGTACTACAGACAATGAAAGAGGCCGGTGAGCCTCTGAATGCAGGCAAGATAGCGGAACTCAGCGGACTCGACCGCAAAGAGGTTGACAAGGCCATGAAACAGTTGAAGGACGACGGCGCGATAGTCTCTCCCGTACGCTGCAAGTGGGAACCTGCAAAGTAAAGCAGAAAAAGTAAAGGTAGCCTCAACGGCTACCTTTCTTGTCCTCTTAAAGGTCAGCATCACTTGTCATAAAATTCCTCCCGGTTTTGCGAATTTCCGATAAAAACATTTAACTTTGGGATATATGAAAATAGAAGAAGCTATACTCTATTGCCTTGCAAGCTGTAACCGACAAACGAGTGAGAGCAGAATCAAGCTTACTTGTATTTTGCCGAGCGAGGAGGAGGAAGACGAAGTCAACCGCGGGATGCGAACGGAGCAGATTGCGGAGATGATAAACCGCAAGCGGCTGCACACACGCAAGGATGGGCAGCCCGTAACCTCCGGGCAGGTATATGCTGTTATTTGTCGCTATCCCAACACTTTTACAAAGGCCGAAGGGCGCATCATGCTGATGATATAAAAGAGAACAGATTAATATGCAAACAGATACATTCAAAGATAAAACTATCATTGTAACAGGTGGTGCAAATGGCATTGGCCGGTGCATTGCCGGGGAGTTCCGTTCTCATGGTGCCACCGTCTATGTCATAGACAAACAGGAGGGCGAGCACTATGTCGGGGACATCTCCAAACAAGAGGTGTTGGAGGCTTTTGCAGCCGATGTGCTAAGCAAACACGATAAGGTAGATATAATCGTCAACAATGCCCTACCACTGATGAAAGGCATTGATGAATGCTCCTACGAGGAGTTCCAGTATGCCCTGAGCGTGGGAGTCACCGCACCGTTCTACCTAGCCAAGCTCTTTATGCCATATCTGGCTGAAGGTGCATCAATCATCAACATCTCCTCGTCACGCGACCGCATGAGCCAGCCGCAGACCGAGAGCTACACAGCTGCCAAGGGTGGCATTACCGCACTCACCCACGCATTGGCAGTCAGCCTGGCAGGACGGGCAAGAGTAAACTCCATCTCCCCGGGTTGGATAGATACTGCATACACCGTTTACGAAGGCCCCGATGCCACGCAGCAACCTACCGGCAGAGTGGGCAACCCCATGGACATTGCCAACATGGTACTGTTCCTTTGCAGCGACAAGGCCGGCTTCATCACCGGCGAGAACATATGCATCGACGGAGGCATGACCAAGCAGATGATTTACCACGGAGACTGCGGGTGGAAACTGGAAAACAAATAAAGTAAAAGAGAACATGATAGATATAAATGTTTGGATGAACGACTTTATCCAAAAGTTGAATAACATTTTTGCGGACCGCGTTTGGTTTGTTGGCCTACAAGGCAGCTATAGCCGTGGTGAAGCAACAGAGAGCAGCGACATTGATGTTGTGGTGATTTTGGATGAATTGAGTGCCGAGGACATTCATACTTATCAGGACATGTTGGACACTTTGCCCCATAGAGAACTCATCTGTGGCTTTTTGTCGGGCAAGGAGGAAATCCTTAACTGGGAGCCATCCGACCTTTTCCAGTTCTATCGCGACACCACCGCCATCAAGGGCAGTCTGGACTGTTTGCTTCCGGTGATTGACAATGCAGCTATTGACAGAGCCATAAAGATGGGTGCCGGCAACATATATCACGGATGTGTACACAATATGTTGCACGAAAAGAGCGAGGAGATTCTGAAAGGACTGTACAAAGCAGCCTCTTTTGTGGTGCAGGCTATCGTTTACAAGCAGACAGTGAACTACATCAAGCACCAGAACCAACTGCTTCAAGTAGCTTTACCCGATGAGCAGACAATTATAGAAACCTTCTTAAAATACAAAAACGGCGAAGATGTTGACTTCGGCGATGCATCCCGCATATTGTTCGAATGGTCAAAAAAGTGGATTTCTATAACGTGATATTTTTTAGTTTGCTAATCATTTTTTATTATGATAGAAAAGATATACGGAGAAGAATACAAGGGAGATTCTAAGTTTGTTGCAAAATGTAGAAAACTACAGTCAATCTATCGCTTAGAGATTGGTGAAGAAATACGCCCATATACAGACAGATATGGCAATTTGCATTATTACGGTAACTACATCAGCAACGGGGAAAATCCCAAGGAGGGTTGCTGGAAGAACTTCCTTACCGGATATGCATTCGACTATGCAAAGAAACGCGTAAATCCCGAGAACAAGAAGCCATACGAAACCATCGAATCGGACAGGCTCTTCAATAATCTCCTTTCCAGTCAACCAATGGCATTCAATCTGTTCTGCCCATTAAGGCAAATGCTTGAAGAATCTCCAGAAACTGCAACAAAGGTGATAAAGGCCGCTCTCCCTAACTATCCCATACACAAAGTAACGGAAGTAGAACTGGAATTCATTCCTAAGGAATATAAGGAATTGACCGGAGACAAGAGCGCAATGGATGCAATCATAAGATTTGAAGACGAAGATGGTAAAAACGGATTCATTGCCATAGAGACAAAATACTCCGAGAATCTTGGCACTAACGTAGCCTATGACAGGGATAAAAATGGGAACAAAACTCCTCGCAAACAAAGTCTTAAAGCGGTACAAGAGCTCAACTGCTTCAAATCCGATGTAGAAAGCCGCATAATAAGTGGCGAGATAAGACTGACACAGATTTATAGGAACTTTCTTCTGAGCGAAAAATATGGACAATACAAGAGGTTGAATTCCTATTCTATCATACTTGCACCTCAAGCCCATCCTTCAACAGATGATGAGTTCAAATCATTGTATAATGAACTTAAGGAAGAGTATAGAACAAAAATAAACAGCATACATTTGGAAGATTTTGTAAAAGCAATAATCATCAATTGTCCTGATGAATATCGTGCAGTCTTCGAACGTTTCAATGACAGATACCTGAATTTTGACAAGCTCAATAATATTGATTGACAATTATGCTAGCATACACATACATAGAGAAAGGAAATTTCGCTTTGGTGGAAAAGCCTAAGCCCACACTAATTGAGCCTAACGATGCCATAGTGCGCGTGACCATGAGCAGTATCTGCTCAAGCGACCTTCATATAAAGCACGGAAGCGTACCGCGTGCCGTTCCAGGCATTACCGTAGGCCATGAAATGGTGGGCATAGTAGAAGAGGTGGGCACAGCCGTCACTAACGTAAAACCGGGCGACCGCGTAACAGTGAATGTAGAGACCTTCTGCGGCGAATGCTTCTTCTGCAAGAACGGCTACGTAAATAACTGCACCCACCCCGACGGCGGTTGGGCACTCGGCTGCCGCATTGACGGCGGACAGGCAGAATATGTGCGCGTTCCATTAGCAAACAACGGCTTAAACCGCATCCCCAACGACGTTACCGATGAACAGGCCCTGCTTGTGGGCGATGTACTGGCCACAGGCTTTTGGGCAGCACGCATATCCGAGATTACCGAGAAAGACACCGTGCTTATAATCGGTGCAGGCCCTACAGGCATCTGCACCTTACTTTGTGTGATGCTCAAAAGCCCCAAACGCATCATCGTCTGCGAAAAGAGCGAAGAGCGAAGGGCATTTATAAGCAAGCACTACCCCAACGTGCTGCTCACCACGCCCGAAGAGTGCAAGGAGTTTGTCGCGAAGAATAGCGACCATGGAGGAGCCGACCGAGTGATTGAAGTTGCCGGAGCCGATGACACCTTCCGCCTCGCGTGGGAGTGCGCCCGCCCCAATGCCATTGTAACGGTAGTTGCCCTTTACGACAGACCGCAGACACTTCCCCTGCCACAGATGTACGGCAAAAACCTCACCTTCAAGACCGGCGGCGTCGATGGTTGCGACTGCGAAGAAACACTGCGCCTCATCAAAGAAGGAAAGATTGACACCACTCCACTCATTACACATCGTTTCACATTGAGCGAGATTGAGGAAGCCTACCGCATTTTCGAGAACAAGTTAGATGGAGTTATTAAGGTAGCAATAATCTGATTGCAAAGTATAAAATATAATCCCAGGACAATGAAAGAAGAATGTCTTATATGTAGTGCTCCATTGAAGTACCTGGAAAAGGAAATCCTCATGGAGTGTGCCATTTGCCACAAGAAAGAAGAGAGCAAAACCTGTTGCGAACAAGGACATTATGTCTGCAACGAGTGCCACACAAAGGGCATAGATGCCATTTACAAACTGTGCCTTGAGGAAACCTCCAAGAACCCTATAGAGATTCTGGATAAGATGATGGCGATGCCCTTCTGTCACATGCACGGTCCCGAACATCATGTGATGGTGGGAGCGGCTTTGCTGACTGCCTACCATAATTCAGGAGGGGATATCGTGCTCCCCGATGCATTGGTGGAACTGATGAAACGAGGCAAGCAGGTTCCGGGTGGAGCTTGCGGTTTTTGGGGAGCCTGTGGTGCAGGATTGAGTTCCGGCATGTTCGTTTCCGTTATCTCACACTCCACACCATTGACAATAGAACCTTTTGCATTGTCGCATAAGATGTCGGCATCATCGTTATGCAAGATTGCCGAAGTGGGTGGTCCACGATGCTGCAAGCGCGACTCCTATCTGTCCATCATGGCAGCCATTGATTTCGTGGAAGCGAATTTCGGTGTCTCCATGGAGAAATCCACCGTCGTGTGCAGACATTTCGGCAAGAACAACCAATGCATCCGTTTGCGTTGTCCTTTCTTTCCCAAACACCAGTAAAGAGTAATATTTTATTGCATATATGAGAGTATTGATTTTGTGTACAGGTAACAGTTGCCGCAGCCAGATGGCACATGGATTTCTTCAGTCATTCAGTCGCAACCTGGAAGTGCATTCTGCCGGAACCATACCAACCGAGAGGGTGAACCCCAAAGCTATCGAGGTTATGAAAGAAGCGGGTATTGACCTATCCGGGCACAGGCCCAAGAGTGTAGAAATATATCTTGACGAAGAGTGGGATTATGTGATAACTGTCTGTGGCGGAGCAAACGAGAGTTGTCCAGTGTTTACGGGTAAAGTCAAACACCGCCTGCACATCGGTTTTGATGACCCCTCGGATGCCATAGGAACTGACGAATATGTGATGAAAGAGTTTCGCAGAGTAAGGGACGAAATCCAGGAGAAGTTTAAAGAAATCTTTTTATAAACCCGGTATGCAACCTCCAAAGATAGATAACTCCACCAAAGAAGAACGCCGGGCATATGTCCTTGAAGCCTGGAAATGCCTTAACGACTGCGAAGCCTGCGGCAAATGCCGCATACTGCGCGGACGCGACCCCGAGACACTATATGCCGACTACATCGACGGCAAACGCAGTTACATTGATATTACATTGGAGATAAGGAGATGAGACAGCCACCGGGCAGCCTCATCCCCGCTACTCTTTTACATTACAGATAGGATGACACAACACCCTTCAGATCACTCAGACGCATAGCCCCACTCTGGCGCCATACAGCCTCACCACCGCGGAACAGAATAAGAGTCGGTACAGACTGTATGCGGTAATTCTCAGAAAGTTTTTCGTTCTTATCCACATCCACCTTTATTATCCTAATACTCTCGCCCATCTCATCCTTGAGCTGTTCCAGAACCGGATGCATCATCTTGCATGGACCACACCATGTAGCAAAGAAATCAACCAAAGTCAGCTGACTGCCATTTATTATTTCATTGAACTTTTCCATATCATTATAGTTTCAGTTGTTTAGCACCACGAAGATAACACCTTTGCAATAGACAAACAAACAACTACATCTATTTATACACCGCCGAAACTATTAAAAAAACAAAAAGAGCAGTCGCAATTCTAATGACTGAATCAGCAGCGTGAATCGATAATGCGAGGAATATTCCAAATAAAGCATTATATTTACATTCCGTTTAAATAAAGAACACGAAGAAACATATGACCGACCAGAATCGTTTAGTGTGGTGCGACGCCATCCGTCTGCTTGCTTTTTTCATGCTACTGTGCTGCCATGCAGCCGACCCGTTCTATGCCTCGGCAGCCTATGCCTCATCCGGCACGTCAACCGACCCGGAACAGTTGCAATGGGCAATGCGTTGGGGGTCACTGGTACGTCCCTGCGTACCGTTGTTCGTGATGCTGACAGGCGTCCTCTCACTTCCCGTGAAAAGCAGCATGGAACAGTTCTACAAGAAACGTATCCCAAGAGTCCTTTTCCCGTTCCTCATATGGTCGGTACTCTACTACCTTACCCCATGGATAACCGGCCTGTTGGGAATGGACAGCAGCGTTGTGACCAAGCTTTTCAGTTGGGCAGAGAGCGACAGCCAGACTTTGGGTGACGGACTTGCGAACGTTGCGCGCATCCCCTACACATTCAGTTTCATCGCATGCCACATGTGGTACATATACATGCTCATAGGCCTGTACCTCTACATTCCCATCTTCTCGGCATGGGTCGAGAAGGCAACGAGGCGCCAAAAGGAGATTGTCCTGGGGCTATGGGCACTCAGCACCATACTGCCCTACTTCACCGAATTCGTCAGCCGGTACGCCTTCGGCACTTGCGAATGGAACTCATTCGGCCTGTTCTACTATTTCGCAGGGTTCAGTGGTTACATGCTTCTGGGGCATTACATACAGCACTATGTAAAGTGGAGCTGGCCAAAGACCCTTTCCGTGGCCATACCACTGCTTGTTACAGGCTTCCTCGTCACCTACTGCGGATACAGCCACATCATGGAACAGCCCGACAGGACTCCGGAACAGGTGGAGCTCTTCTGGACATACAACACACCCAACGTGGCCATGATGACAATCGCCTGCTTCCTCATGATATACCGCATACACATCCCGTCGGGTTCACGCACAGCAGCATGCCTTGCAAACCTCACCGCCTGCGGCTTCGGCATATATATGATACACTACTTCTTCGTTTGTGTCGGGTATGACCTCGGCGCGTGGCTGCACATCCCCAACGCCCTGCGCATCCCCTTCTCGGCACTCGTCATCCTTGCCTGTTCATGGACCATAGTAGCCCTTGCCAGAAAGCTCCTCGGCAAACGCTCGAAATATATTCTGGGATAGCCGGACAAAACGTATTGATAGATTTTGTAGCTTTGTTAACTCTATATGACAAAAAGCAACAAACATATTAACCTCAATAAATACGAAAAATAAGACAACAGACTAAAACAGTTCAGGCACAGCCCTGTGTGCGAAAAGCCATGAAAATAAACGACCTGTGCATAATCTTCTGTACTTATGTACTTCTGTCTTGAATTTAATACTTTCAGTTTTCCGCACTTTGCAACAAAATCTTAAATTGTCCCTCTATAGGGGGACGAGCCATTTTATGGCGGAGGGGGTACTATTGTGCAACGCGCGACCTTTTGCTGTTGACATTGTCGATGCCTTCAGCATTAACCACACTTTGTGTGCTTGAATCTGCTCACGCTCGGCATAGTAAAAGTATAACTTTTCCTCTGTTTTTAACTCTGTTGATTTTTCGTTCGCTCACTACAAAAGTTGAAACAAATTTTACTTTCGTTCGCTTAACTAAAAAATTCGCTTACTCGCAGCTTTAATCACACTTTGTGCGCTTGAACCTGCTCCCGCTCGGCATAGTAAAAGTAAACTTTTCCTCTGCTCTCGCTTACTCGCAGCTTTCACCTTTCATTCGCGGGGAAGACTGTCCCTCTTTCGCAAAGAGGGACGAGCAACAACGTTGCGGAGGGAGTTCGATAACCACAACACGGACACGGCATGCAACGTTTTTCCGCGGTTTGTGGGCGGGCGGACCCCGCCCCTACGGTAACGCTGGCATCCCAAACCGGGACAACTTCTTCCGCGCTTTCCGTTTTAACCTTTAATTCCACTTCGTGTGATTGAACCCCGGCTTTGAGGCGACTTTGTCGCACTCCTTCTATATAACAAAATCCTAAACCGCTGTGCCATAAAGTTTTTCATTTAGGATATTCAAAGTTCTTTGCGCTCGTTCTATCTTTCTTCTGAGTAGTTCCTCTTCACTTAATCCGACTTTGTTTTCATTGTATTC
>JAZRLO010000021.1:0-35301 GCA_045646845.1 Bacteroidaceae bacterium | reverse complement strand
GCGAAGATTGCACCGCGTGGAATGCGGTTGCGAAGCAACAATTTATGGGTCAATAGGAAAGCAACGCGGATATCGACCCATAGATTGAGCAACAGTCACGCGAAGTGCAGGCGAAGATTGCACCGCGTGGAATGCGGTTGCGAAGCAACAATTTATGGGTCAATAGGAAAGCAACGCGGATATCGACCCATAGATTGAGCAACAGTCACGCGAAGCACTCCCTCCCCTCAGTCGGCAAGCCGACAGCTAGCTCCTCCACTATTTTAGGGGAGGTGTCCAAAGGACGGAGGGGTATTCGGCCGTGGAGCAGTTCAAGATTGCACCGCGTGGAATGCGGTTGCGAAACATCGCGTTTAATACAACCTTCGTTACTCCTCTTCGGGAAGTTCTACATATTGATAACAGCCAGCGTCAACAGCACCGGGAAGACGCTCCACCCCATCAATGTCGAAACGCAACGTTTCGGCATACCTGTCCGAAGCCACACCGCGCGCCTTGGCCTGTTCGGTAAGATGGAAATCATATATGAAGTTATCGTTGTCAATACACCTGAAATGGTCCTTGCCGAAAGGTTCCACGCCCAAGCTGTCATAAACGACTCCGACAAAATTCTCATTCCCGTCATCGGCCGTATTTATAAAAGAGTTCTCGAAACGGTAATTCGAAGCATTTGGCAGGCTGTCGCCGAAACTTTTCAGATACCCCATGACCTCATCATCCTTTGACCCGGCAATTACGCAATTGGCAAAGAATGCGCCATAAAGGGGCGCAGGCTCCCCTTCGATGCTGTTATGCAGGGCAAGCGCCACATCACGTTGACGCCATACGTAGAAATTGGCTATTGTACAATGTATGAAAAAGACATCTCCGCCCACCACCTTCACGCAGTTGCCCTGAGCATTGGCGAACAGCGAATTGTAGGCTGTGGCCTTTGCCTGCAACAGTTCAAGCGCGTTGCCATGAAAATTATACAGTTTCGACGACTCTATCGATATGCGCTGCAGAGACGTATCTCCACGTTCAACCATTACACCGTCGTTGGCACTGTGGATGTCGCAATATTTAAGGGAGTTGCCGTTGCTTGTAGGAGCGAACGTGATACCGTCCCACTGCCCAGGTATGCGGTCATACGGGAGATAGGGGAACATCCTGTCAGTCCTGTCGCCACGAAAAACGACAGGCGCATTCCTGGTACCTTCGGCATTAAGCGTTCCTTTCACCTTCATACAGGCCTTATCGTGGAAATAAAGCACGGTTGCAGCATTCAGCCCCAACGTGACACCTTCGGCAACCACGAGGCTGTCATATACGACATAGTGACCCGGAGAAAGCACCGTATCGGCGAGCACTGTATGACCGCGCAGGAAGGTGACGTCACGCCCGCAAGCTTCAAGTACGACATGCTGCTGCACACCGCTCTCAAGCGTAAAGACAAGGGAATCCCGGACCATAAAAGGCAACTCCTCGCCGTTCCTGTCAAGATTCACCGATGCTAGCACGAAGATGCTGTCCCGAGCCCTTATCTCGAGGTCGTGCATTAGCGCACCGTATTGACCGTCAACAAGCACGCTGAAGCCAGATTCACCGCCGCTGGCAAGGTGTACATTGCTTATACGCAAGGCATTTTTGTTACGGTTGCGCACCACGAACATAGCCTTAGGAGAATCCACCTCGGTAAAAAGCGTGTCAAACGACACAGTGTCGCTCGAGAATTCAAGACGTAGCGATGGGTTTGAAGAAAAATCGGTATCCTCGCTACACGAAGCGAGGAATACCGACATCAATAATATATACAGTGCTCTTTTCATCTGTCCTGTCCATTAGTTACATAGCAACAAACGGAAAACAGTGCCATTTATTGCCCCGGCATCACTTCAAAGGTATCCTCTCGAGAATGAGAAGCATGTGACGCCACCAGCGTTCGGTTGACGCGACATCGAGCCTCTCGTCAGGAGAATGCACGCCACGCATGGTAGGACCTATGGAAACCATATCGAGGTGAGGAGCCTTCTCAAGGAAAAGACCACACTCCAGCCCCGCATGGATAGCCTTCACTTTGGCTTCGTCACCGAAGAGTTCCCTGTAGGTATCGCAAGCGACTTTCAGAATCTCGGACTTGGTGTTGGGCTTCCATCCCGTATATTTGCCTTTTGTCTCCACTGTAGCACCGCCCAATTCAAAAGCTGCACGCACAGCATCGGAAACATCGTCACGTGAGCTCTCTATGGAACTTCTCTGGCTTGTGGTAACAAGCAGAGCATTGTCAGAAACACGCTTGACCGAAGCAAGATTGCTCGAAGTCTCAACAAGACCCGGAACATCCTGGCTCATGGCATACACACCGTTAAACACAGAGTGTATTGACTTCAGGAAACGCGCCACCATCTCAGGATCCATGGCACGCTGTACAGGGTCGCAGCTCTGGAGAGTGAAACGTGCGTCGGGTTCTGTCACGGCATACTCATTCTGCACCTCCGCTGCAAACAGGTTGAATTCTATGCGGACCGGTTCTTTGTCGGAAGGATTCACGGCTATCACGGCCGAAGCATCACGCGGAATCGCATTATGCAGGCTACCGCCGCTGATGTCACACAAATAGAAGGCAAACTTCTCTTGCAGGCGACAGAGGAAACGGTTCATCAGTTTGTTCGCGTTGGCACGGTTCTTGTTGATATCGTCACCCGAATGTCCACCTGTGAGGCTGTTTATATCAATCTTCATGAAAAACATATCCTCGGGCACATCCACCCAAGAATGTTTAAACTCCGCATAGTTGCATACGCCACCGGCACAGCCGATAAAAATTTCCCCCTCATCTTCAGAGTCGAGATTTATGAGAATGTCACCCTGCAGCAACTCGGGAGAAAGAGCTGCGGCACCGGTAAGGCCAGTCTCCTCGTCTATCGTAAAGAGGCAGTTGACCGGACCGTGCTTCAAAGTCTTGTCGGCGAGAATCGCCATCGCGGCCGCGACGCCCACACCATTGTCGGCACCAAGAGTGGTACCCTGCGCCTTCAGCCATCCGCCGTCGAGATATGGACGTATGGGGTCCTTCTTGAAATCATGCTCCACATCGGGACGCTTGTCGCACACCATGTCCATATGTCCTTGCAGAATCACTGTCTTACAGTTCTCATATCTAGGATATGCAGGTTTCTTTACAAGCACGTTGCCCACACTGTCGGTCAAAGTCTCATATCCGAGTTCCTTGCCGAAGTTGTAGAGAAAAGAGGATATCCGGGCCTCGTTTTTTGAACCGTGCGGTATTTCGCATATCTGCATGAAGTAGCTGAATAGAGATTCGGGCTTGATGTTTAGTTTTTCCATATACACTATGTTTAAATATGTTAATGCCTTGTATTAAAATACGAAAATATGTTAATTGTTACTTTTTCGGCTCACTTTTTTACTTTTTTTGTGTCTGCGGACAACTCTACAGCAAACAAAAGAGCTATCTTTGCACCACAAAACGAAAAAGGTATCAACTGCTTACAAAGTTAAAGGAAATGTTCAAGACTTTACTATTTACATTGTTAATAATTGCTATCTGTTTTGTTTTGCTTGCCATTACGATAATCATAAAAAAGAACGGCAGATTCCCCAATACACACGTGGGGGGCAACAAGGAGATGCGCAAAAGAGGCATCAAATGCGCGCAGTCGCAGGACAGGGATGCACGCAAGGAGAACCACATGAGAGTAAAAGAAACAAACAAGAAATAATTATGAAAAAAACTAAGACAATTGCACTTTTCGCAGCAATGGCTGCAACAGTCTTCACATTTGCACAATGCACCGGTAGCAAAGAGAACAAGACAGAAGCACCGGCAGCAGAGACAACAGCAACTACAGATTCGATTGCAGCGGAAGTAAAAGAGGAGAAGCCGTCACTGAAAATCGCATACGTTGAGTATGAAACACTCATGACAAAATACGAGTTTGCGGTTGATATCAATAAGGAGATGATGCGTAAGGAGAAGAACATCACCAACACCATCGAAGGAAAAGGAAAGTCACTCCAGGCAGAGCAGGCTGAGTTCACACGCAAATACCAGAACAACGTATTCGCAACACCAGAGAGAGCTCAGGAGGAATACGACCGCATCGCAAAACAGGAGCAGGATATCATAAAGCTGCAGCAGAACCTCATTGCAGAGTATGAGAAAGAGCAGATTGCAAAGAACAAGGCCATGAGAGACTCAATAACAAACTTCATAAAGGAGTACAACGCCACAAAGGGATACGATTTCATCCTCACAAAAATCGGCGATGAGATTCTTTACGCCAACGAAGCATACAACATAACAGAGGAGATTGTAGAAGGCCTCAACAGCCGTTACAAGAAACAGTAAACCAGGCTATACAATAACAAGAAATTTAAACGGTTTCTCAATATACTTGTGGAACTCACAGAAATGAGAGATAAAAAAATGGTGGCTGCGACGCAGCCACCATTTTTTTATCAATATCCGTCACACCTTCTTGTGCGGCATCTTGTGCGGTGCAATCATATTTTCGGGACGCAACAGTTCGTCCAACTCATCCTTCGTAAGCAAATTCTCCTCCAGTACAAGGTCATATACGCTGCGGTTCTCCTTGAGAGCACGCTTTGCAATCTTCGCACTGTTCTCGTATCCCAATACCGGGTTAAGCGCGGTAACGATACCGATACTGCCCAATACAAGTTCCTTACAATGCCCCTCGTTGGCTGTAATACCATCGACGCAGAGCACACGCAGACGTGTAAGACCGCGGAGCAACATACGTATTGATGACATTATTGAGTGTACAATCACAGGCTCCATTACATTGAGCTGCAGCTGACCGGCCTCTGCTGCGAATGTGACCGTAAGGTCATTGCCGATGACACGGAAACATATTTGATTCACAACCTCGGGGATAACCGGGTTGACCTTACCAGGCATAATACTTGAACCAGGCTGCATCGGAGGAAGATTTATCTCGTTGAGACCGCAACGTGGACCGCTTGACAGGAGACGCAAATCATTACATATCTTTGAGAGCTTAACAGCAAGACGCTTCAAAGCCGAAGAATACATCACCGATGAACCGGCATCGGGAGTAGCCTCCACAAGGTTTCCTGCAAGAACGAACTGCTTGCCGGAGATAACTCTCAGAGCTCTCACGCAGGCATCGGCATAGCCAGGCTCGGTGTTTATACCTGTTCCGATTGCAGTAGCACCCATATTTACCTCGAGGAAGAGACGCGCCATCTCGTTCAGACGGCTGACCTCCTCGTCAAGAGTCACTGCGAACGCCTCGAACTCCTGCCCCAATGTCATGGGCACAGCATCCTGCAACTGGGTACGACCCATCTTTATAACCTTATCGAACTCCTTGCCCTTAGCACGGAAAGATTCGATAAGCAGCTGCAGTTCGCGCACGAGGTCCTCGTTATGGAGAATGAAACAGAGCTTGAACGATGTAGGATAAGCATCATTCGTCGATTGTGAAAGGTTTACATGGTCATTGGGGTGACAGTACTGGTACTCGCCCTTCTGGTGACCCATAATCTCCAATGCGCGGTTAGCTACAACCTCGTTGATGTTCATGTTGGTAGATGTACCGGCTCCACCCTGGATGAGATCGACGGGGAACTGGTCAACCAGAGCACCTTCCATAATCTCCTCACAAGCCTTCTTGATGGCAGAGCCTATCTTCTCGTCAAGCGTACCCAAAGATACGTTTGCATGGGCGGCTGCCCATTTGACCATGGCAAGAGCCTTTACATAATAAGGATGGTCGCTGATTGTGATACCGGTTATATCCTTGAAATTCACCATAGCGCGCAGAGTCTGCACACCGTAATAAGCATCGGCGGGAACCTGGATCTCGCCCAATGAATCATGTTCAAGACGCGTTTTCATGATATTTTTTTATTAAATATGTTTCAGATTGATAATGGCACGGAGAGGAAAAATGTTCACCCCGGCCCAACTCCAATGCGAAGATAGGAAATAAAAAAATGAACAGAGAATAAAAGAGGATTATTTTTCAAAAAAGTAAAAAATACCAGAAAACAAAAAAGGAGAACTTGCGTTCTCCTTAAAAGTAGCGGGGGAAGGGATCGAACCTCCGGCCTTTGGGTTATGAGCCCAACGAGCTACCACTGCTCCACCCCGCGATGCGGTTTTCAAAACTGATGCAAAGATAAGGCAAAAATATATAACCACCAAATAAAAACAGAAAAAAATCGGTCAAGACAACATTTATACTATTTTCACGTCTCCCGGTTGCACATTTGTGCATTTTTGTGTAATTTTGTAGCAAAATTAAACATCAATGGCTACAGTTGACACGAGAGAGCATTTAATTAAGGTTGCAAGGAAATTGTTTGCAAGCGAGGGAATCGGGAACATAACCATGAACGAGATTGCCGTAGCAGCCGGGAAGAGCCGCCGTACGGTATATACCTATTTCCAGAGCAAGGAAGAACTGCTGGAAGCAAGCATAGAGATGGAGGTGAAGAAGATTTCGGCAGCTATAGCAAAAGTAGCGTCATCGAAACTCACTCCAGAGAAGAAAATAATAAAACTCATCTTCGTACGTCTTCAGGCCACCCGGAGCATTGTTCTGCGCAACGGTTGCCTTCATTCCGATTATATGTTCATCGTGGAGCACATACGCAAAAGTTTCGATGCAAAGGAGATTGCACTTTTCCGTCACATAATAACAGAGGGCAAGCAGATGGGAATTTTCAAGACCGAAAGCCCCGACCTTGCATCACGTTTCCTCCACTTCTGCCTTAAAGGCATCGAAATGCCCTTCATCAACGGCATAATGAGCAAGAACAACGACGAAAAGTTCGTACACGCGTTTACCGAAAAGGTAATTCTCAACGCGCTCGGATATACAGGAACGACAAATGACTGACAGACGATGAACGTACTCTACGAAGACAACCACATAATTGTCATAAACAAGAAAGCCGGCGAAATAGTACAGGGAGACAAGACCGGGGACAAATCGCTATGCGACACAATGAAGGCATACCTCAAGGAGAAATATGCCAAGCCGGGCAACGTCTTCATCGGACTTCCCCACCGCCTCGACCGTCCCGTAAGCGGAATCGTCGTGTTCGCAAAGACAAGCAAGGCACTCGAAAGGCTGAATGCCATGTTCAGGGACGGCAAAGTCAAGAAGATATACTGGGCCATAACAAAAGAGAGACCGGCCGAAAGTGAGGGTGAGATAAACAGCTGGATACTGCGTAACGAAAAGATGAACAAAAGTTTCAGCTACCCCAAAGAGGTCAAGGGGAGCAAACAGGCACTTCTGAGCTATAAGCATATCTCTGCATCACAGAATTACAACCTCATCGAAGTGGAACTCAAGACCGGCCGCCACCATCAGATACGCTGTCAGCTGGCATCCATAGGTTGCCCGATAAAAGGAGATCTCAAGTACGGTGCAAAGCGTTCCAACCCCGACGGCAGCATATCGCTTCACGCCCGGTATGTCGAATTCATACACCCCGTATCGAAAGAACCGGTCAGGGTTACTGCACCGCTCCCCGACGACAGCTTATGGAAAAGTTTCGAAGCATAAAAAGCCGTTTATAGATTAAGACATAAAACAAGGAGGACAACCGGAAGAAGCCGCTTGCCCTCCTTATCATATTACTATAAAAATCACTTTTTCAAATAGTGCAGCACCACACTGTTGCCCTTACGGAAGAGTTCCCTTGCAGCACAACGCACACCCTCCGCAGTGACAGCACGGTACATCTCAGGCTCGCGGAAATGGGAATCCAGCGAACCGCGCCATTCGGCAAGAGCTATATTGTTGCTCAGATTCTCGCCGCCCAGATTACGGAATGTAAATTCCGATTCAAAGCGGTTACGCACCTTCTCCAGTTCCTCTTCGGGGACAAGCTCACTCTTCAACAGCTCCAGTTCCTGCCATACGGCAGCCTCGGCCTCCTCCACGGGCACACCGTCCGGCACACGCGAATATATCCAGAACATACCGGGGTCCTCGCTGCCCGAAATAAAGGCATCAATCTTTGAAAAAAGCCGTTTTTCCTTGACCAGGCGCAAAAGCAGACGGCCAGAATAACCATTCGAAAGCACATCGGATATCACATCACAAGGATAATAGTCGGGGCTGAGACGACCGCCCATATGAAATCCGAAATAGAGAGCATTCTCGGGGACATCACGATATACGGTACGCCTGCGCTGACGTATCTGGCGAGGCTCCTGCGGAAGAATTGGGGTCACGACACCCTTGGCCGGGATATTCCCGAACCATTTTTCGCACCACTCTACCACCTGCTCGAACGGTAGATCACCCACAACCGAAAGCACGGCATTGTCCGGAGCGTAGAAACGCTTGTAAAAACGGCATATCACAGAACACGGGACATCGGAAATGTGCGAGAACTTGCGACCAATGGTGGACCAACGATAGGGATGCTTACGGTAAGCCATTGAACGGAGAATCATGCTCACATCACCGTAAGGTCTGTTCAGAGTCGTCTGTTTGAACTCTTCTATCACCACCTGACGCTGTATATCAACCTTTCTTTTGCCGAACGTGACATTACACATGCGGTCACTTTCCATCCAGAAGGCAAGCTCCGCATTCTCCTTGGGCAAGGAGATGTAATAGTTCGTCACATCATTGTTCGTATATGCGTTGTTCTCTCCGCCTGCACGCTCGAGAGGCTCATCGAACGATGGTACGGCGGCGGTACCTTCGAACATAAGATGTTCCAGAAGATGGGCAAGGCCCGTACATTCAAAATCCTCATTACGCGCCCCAACTCCATAAAGCAGGTTCACGTAAACCATACGCGCATCCTCCACACGCATATGGAGAATGCGCAGCCCGTTGGGCAGAACCATCCTATTCAGCATATCCGTCAAGCAGTGTCATTTTTGTAATCTTCACGTGCGAATATGGCAATCCGTTAGGGTTCGCCCTCACCCTTGAAATGGAGTCCACGACATCAAGCCCCTCCAGAACCTCTCCGAAAACAGTATAATAGGGGTCGAACTGCGGTGCTCCACCCTCCTTCTTGTAAAGGTTCCGCTGCGACTTCGTATATTTGAAATCCTTTCCCTGCAGTTCCTTCTTTGCCTGCGCCTTCAACTTGCCGGCCAACTGTCCCAATTCCTTTTTCTTGCCGTTATCGCGCAGTTTGCGTATCTCGTCATTGTTTTCGAGCTGCAATTCTATGTATCGACGTTCAATCATCTCCTTGTAAATCAAGCGTTCACTCTCGTCGAGCTTATCATCCTTTACGTTTCCGCCGGCAATGATATAGAAGTGAGAACCCGACGAATACTGTCCCTGATTCACGCTTGCAGCCGCCAGAGCACCACGTTTGTGATAGCGTTTGCCCGGCTCTATCTCCTCCGTCACGCTCGGCAAGTCATCGTGAGTACCTACAGACGGGTCATCGGGTTTTGTTCTTGACAAGCCATCTCCTGTCTGTATCAGCGAACCGGGCTTTACGCGATAGAATATCTGCCCGTCATAAAACCCGTTCATGACAAGGTTTACGAAATTCTTCCTATGCAAAGGTGTCTCACGATAGAGTTTCACGACAATGTCACCCATCGTGGTCGAAATCTTCACATACTGGTCACTGTCGGGACTATCAGTATTCAGTTCCTTGACAACAGGTACGCTCTCTTCGGCTTTTGCACTCTTCTTTTCTGCGGTTCCCCCACCGCCACAGGCAATGAACAGGACAACGGCAACAAGCGCAATGAACAAATTCTTGATTTTCATATCACAATTAAAGGGCCTTTTATGGCCATACCGATACAAAAATAGCTATAAATGAGAATCCGTTCAAGACAGAAAAGGAGTTTTTTCAAAAAAATATTTTTGGCAGCGGAGGAATCGTACCGAAAAACATGTTTTATATAAAAAGAGTAGTTCCGGACAACAAAAATTGGCCCCGGACAAAATAAATGGAGAAAAAAACAGCCCGATGACTGTTTTTTTGGCTATTTTTGCACCTAATTATATATAGAGGAAGCCCGCAAGAGCTATATGAAGAACAAGAGCAGCAGGACACGCAGGATACTGAAGACTACATTTACGATAATAAGCATACCGTTCATCCTTATATGGTTGCTTATTATACTGCTGTACATTCCTCCCGTACAGCGTTTCGCCGTGAACGAAGTCTGCGGAATGCTGGCAGAAAGCACCGGCTTCGACATCAGCATAGGTTCATTCAGACTGGCCTTCCCTCTGAAACTCAAGATTACCGACCTTAGGGCATCGAGGAACGACACCCTGTTCATAGACGCATCACATGCCGACGTGAACGTTTCACCCATCCCGTTGCTGTCGGGCGAGATAGAGGTGAATTACGTACAGTTCGAAGGGGTTGACATCAACACCGGTGAACTTATTCCCGAAATGGCCATCGACGGCAGAGTCGGCTTCTTCAGGGTTGTAGCACGTAACATCGACCTTGAAAAGGAGATTGCATACATAAGGCAACTGCACCTGCACAGCACAGACCTGAACATACAGCTGAAGGACACGACAACAGCAGAAGAGGAGCCATCGGAACCGTTGAAATGGATTGTCAAGCTCAAGAAAGCCAATATAGAAAACTGCAACATAAGCCTTTCGATACCGGCAGACACGCTTGCGGCAAGGAGCCACATAGGAAAGATAAACATAGAAAAGGGAAAGATTGACCTGGGAGACAAGGCATACAAGGTAGGCATGCTCTCGATAAAGAACACCGACATCGGGTATGACCTGGGAATCATGAGTGCCGAAGAGGCCCCATTGAGCCACATAGAGATAAATGAGATAAACCTTGCAGCCGACAGCTTCGACATGAGCGGAGAGACAACGAGTCTGAAGCTTGAGCACTTTGCCTTCATTCAGCCAGGAGGTATAAGAGTCACCGACGCTTCGGCAGACGTAAAGAGCGACTCCACAGGAATTGACCTGAAAGAGTTCACACTCAAGAGCAAGAACGGCTCATACATAAACTGCACCACATATCTGCCGTGGAGCGCACTCTCCCAGGGAGGCCCCGACAAACTTTCCGCAAAACTTTCGTTGGGTCTGAAGAAGCCCGACCTCGGACGCATCCTAAGCAGAGAGCAGTATGATGCACTCTCCATGTTCAGGAACGACATGCTGACTGCGCGTATGAAGATTGACGGAAACTTCGATTTTCTTGAGATAAACAGTCTGTATGCCGACATACCTGGAATAACATCATTCGATGCAAAAGGATACGCCAGCAACCTGACGGACACGGACAGGCTGGCCGCTAACCTTGACATCGAGTGCCATACTGGTGACATCAGAGAGCTGATGGGACAGATAGGCGAAGGAGCCGGGAACGACAGGATGTACATCACCGGCAATATCGCCTACACGGCAGGGGAGGCCAAGGCAGACATCATTGTCAACAGCAACGAAGGGGGAGAAATAGTAGCCGATGCCGTTTATGACATCAACCGCGACAAATACAGTGCCGACCTCGACATAACCGGGCTGAAACTTGTAAAGTTCTTCCCGGAGATACCCCTTCATGAACTCACCATGCAGCTGAAAGCCGACGGAAAGGGAACCGACCTGTTCAGCAGACACACAGCCTACAACGCCGAAATAAACATCGACTCCGTACGCTATGCCGACTACAGGCTCGAGAGGATAGGTGTGACAGCCACACAGGCCGAAGGAAAATCGGACATAACCGTAAAGGCGGATGACCCCTATCTGAAAATACTGATGCAGGCGGCTACCGAGTTCAAGAGCGAAGGAATACTGAACAGTACCAGCATAGACATCGCCGACATAAACTTCAAGGAACTGGGATTGAGCGAAACAGAACTTGCCTCAGCGATGAAGCTCGACATAGAGGCAGCCACCGACCTCGGCGAGAGCCACTCGCTGGTGTTCAACGGCGAGGACATAAAGATTGTGACAGCCGAGAAGACATACACGCCGGAAGCTATCTCCCTGAACCTTGCCACAGCACCCGACACGTCATACATAAATGCCAAGAACGGTGACCTCATCATAAAGGGAACAATGGCGAGCGGATACGAGACACTGTTCAAGTCACTCGACAAAGTAGGCAACATGTACATGCAGGCTCTTGAAAGCAGCAAGATGGAGTATTACCTGCACGACTACGAGAAGGAGCTGCCCAAACTGTCGCTCAAGTTGGAATGCGGACAGAAGAACATGCTCTACAACATACTGGCAATGAACGGAATTACGACAGACAGAATCTCGTTCGGCATGTCAGTTGACACCATCAAGGGGCTTAACATGAACAGCGGCATATACGGGTTCAGGACCGGCGGCACCAACCTTGACACCATACGCGTCTTCACAAGACAGGAGGGCGACAAGATAAGATACCTTGCAAGCGTAAGAAGCACTGCACTCAACCCCGAGCAGGTCAAAGAGACCTTCAGTGCAGCGGTTTACGGCAACATATACAACGACTCCCTCTCTACCGACCTTGTTTTCAGGGACAACAAGGACAATGTAGGCATAAAGATGGGCATGGTCACCCTACTCATGCCCAAAGGCCTGAACATAAGTTTCAAGCCCGATGCGATACTCATGGGCGACAAATTCACGTTCGACAGGGAGAACTTCCTGAACATCGGAGAAAAATTCTCCATCGATGCCGACATCACGCTCACCAACAGCAAAGATGCAGGAATACACCTCTACACCAACCCAGACCCGGAATCCAAGTATAACGCCAACCTTGAATTGTTCAACGTCAACCTGAAGGATGTCACGGCAATGATACCATACGCCCCCGACCTTGCGGGAATGCTCAACCTCGACCTGCACTACAGGGAGAACGCCGAAGGCATGCTTATAAGCTGCGATGCCATCGCCGACAGCCTCTCATACGAGGGCGCATACATAGGAAACGAGATTTTTGAGGCCGTATATTTCCCGAAAAACGACAACACGCACTACATAGACCTTCTGGCAAGACACGAGGAGGAGGAGATAATGCACCTCAAAGGTAACTACAAGGACGATGAGAAGGAGCCGGGACTCGACGGAACAATCACCATGACGCAGTTCCCTCTTGCCATCTCCAATGCGTTCCTGAAGGGCTCCGGGGTCGGTATCGACGGATTCTTGAACTGTGACCTTTCGGCCAAAGGGCCGTTCTCGAAGCTGCACACCGACGGATTCCTGCAGTTCAACTCCGTAAATGTCGATGTAAATGAGCTTAACGCATCATTCAAACTCGAAGAGGAGAAGGTACGCATAACCGACAACAAGGCGAACTTCAAAGACTTCAAGATTTACGACAAAGCCAATAACCCGTTCAAGATAAACGGAACCATCGACTTCAGCAAGCTTACCGACCCGGCCATCAACCTGCGCATGAACGCCGATGACTACGAACTCATCAACTCACCGCGCAAGAAGGGCGCGATGCTGTACGGAAAGCTGTTCCTCGACATCAGGTCATTCATCAGAGGCTCTCTCAATAACCTGAACATATTCGGAAATGTCGGTATTCTGGGCAAGAGCAACATCACATATGTAATGCTCGATGCACCTATAGAGTCGGACAAGGAACTTGACGGACTTGTCGAATTCGTGAATTTCAAGGATTCAATACAGACAGACACCATTGACATCGACGGTATAAACCTGGGCAACACCAAGCTCAGCCTTGTTCTTGACATTGACGAAAATGCGAGAATAAATGCCGACTTCGACGAGAACCGCAGCAGCTACATAATGCTGCAGGGCGGCGGAAACCTGCACCTCACATCGACCGACGAGGCCGGAATGGTAATGACCGGAACATACACTATGAAAGACGGACAGCTCAAATACACACTGCCTGTCATACCGCTCAAGACATTCAAAATAAGCGACGGAAGCAAGATAACATGGACCGGAGATATCGCAGATCCGGAAATTGACATAACTGCGCTCGAGAAGATAACCTCGTCCGTCACATTCGAGGACAACAGCATGGTCCCCGTAGCGTTTGACGTGGGCGTCAAGCTCAGCCGTACCTTGAGCAATATGGGCCTCAGTTTCACCATGTCGGCCCCCGAAAATGCGGTAGTACAGGACCAGCTCAACCAGCTTGACGCAGAGACGATGAACAAATATGCCGTAACCATGCTCATTACAGGAGCATACATGGGCAGCAGCAAGGGAATGACTGTTTCCAACGCCCTGAGTTCTTTCCTCGACGCCAAGATAAACAACCTTGCCGGCAGCGCGATGAAGAGCGTAAGCGTGAATGTAGGCATAAACGATGCACAGAACGCCGAAACCGGTGGTACATACAAGAACTATTCGTTCAGTTTCAGCAAACGCTTCTGGAACGACCGCCTGACGATAGTAATCGGCGGCGAGGTCAACAGCGGAGAACATGCGAACAACAGCGAAAGTTTCATAAACAACGTATCCCTCGAATGGAAGATAAGCGACAAGAGCGAACGCTATCTGAGACTTTTCTACGACAAGAACTACAAGTCGATACTCGAAGGCGAGATAACGGAGACAGGCGTCGGATACATATACAAACGAAAGCTCAACAACCTTAAGGAACTGTTCATATTCAAGAAAAAGAAAGAGACTGAAGAACCGCTACAGAGGCCGACGAGACGCGAATCACCGGACAAGAGAGAGAATGGAGAGGGAAAAGAGGGAGAAGCGGCCGCCGCGAGCGACACTCTGCAGACAAGAACAGAAGATGCCGACAGAACCGGCAATAACGGAGAAAAGCAATGAAGAAGATTTTCACATACATATTCGCGGCATTTCTGGCAGTCTCATGCTCCACGATGAAGCATGTACCCGAAGACGAAATACTGTACATCGGTATCGAAGACCTGGAGTTTGTGGATGCCGACGAGAATGCCGTTACACCTACCGGCAAGACAGCCATGGAAGAGGTGACATATGCCCTTGAATGCGCGCCCAACGGCTCCATAGCCGGCAGCTCGACACTCAGAGGACTTCCTATAGGACTATGGTGTTACAACGCATTCTACGACAGCAAGAAAGGTATAGGCAAATGGATATTCGACACATTCGCCACTGAACCCGTACTGATGTCAGAGGTCAAGCCCGAACTGCGCGCCGAAGTGGCAAACGACATTCTCAAATACTACGGATACTTCAACGGCAAGGTCGAGAGCGAGACAATCCCCAGCAAAAAGGACAACAGAAAGGCCAAGGTCAGCTACAGGATTACACTTGACAAACCTTGCATGTACGACAGTGTCTCATACGTAGGATTCACAGGAGTTGCCGACAGTCTCATACAGGCGACGGCCAACGAACGTCTTGTACAGCCGGGCGAGCAGTTCAACGCGGCGCGCATGGAGGAGGAACGGACCAGAATAAGCACAATGCTGCGCAACAACGGTTATTACTATTTCCAGCCCGGGTACATAACCTTCCTTGCAGACACGATAAACAAGCCCGACAGTGCAGAGATAAGGGTACAGCCGATAAAGCAGATTCCTGAACAGGCAATGAAGACCTGGGTCATAGGAAACATAAACATGAGGATAACGCAGGGCGGGACAAGCGGTATCCGCACAAGAGAAGGCAGCGACACCATAAGCAGCAGAGGCTTCAGCTACATATACCAGGGAGAGAAGGTTCCGGTAAGGATAGGTTCACTCCTCCGCAACATACAGATGAGACGGGGAGAGCTCTACTCTAACGACAAGCAACAGAGAGCATTGCAGGGGTTGAGCCAGATGAACATCTTCAACAACATAAGCTTCACCCCAACCCCGCGCACTGACAGCGACACACTGGACATGAGCATATCGGCACAGCTCGACAAGCCGTACGACTTCACCTTCGAGCTGAACGCCACATCCAAGAGCAACGACCAGATAGGGCCGGGAACAAAAATCAGCCTCGCAAGAAGGAACGTGTTCCGGGGCGGAGAATCGCTCAAGCTCACTCTGAAAGGCTCATATGAGTGGCAGACCGACAAGAACGTGAAGGGGCGCTCGGCCGTCATCAACTCATGGGAGATGGGAGCCGACCTCTCACTGTCGTTCCCCAGGCTGTTCTTCCCGGTCATACACCGCAAATACCTGCGCGTGCCATCATCCACATCGTTCAGGATATACACCGACCAGATGAACCGTTCAGGCTTCTTCAGGATGATACAGGCCGGTGGTGACGCAACATACAAGATATTCAGTAGCAGCACAACAACACACACGGTAATCCCGTTCCGTCTATCATACGACATGCTGCTTTCCACGACCGAGAAGTTCGACTCCATCGTAGCCACCAACCGTTCCATCGAGAACAGTTTCCGCGACCAGTTCATTCCGGCAATGCAATACACGTTCACGTATGACAACGCAAGCAAGGGTTATAGGAACAGCACATGGCTCGAGGCATCGGTGACATCGGCCGGAAACGTAACGTCGCTCATCTTCGCCGCGTTCGGAAAGGGATTCGGCGAGAAGAACAAGAACATACTGGGCAACCCGTACGCACAGTTCGTGAAGGCGACCGTAGAGTTACGCAAACTGTGGAAAATAAACAGCAACCACCATATAGCGGCACGCCTTATGATGGGAGCCATACACAGCTACGGAAATTCCGAGTACGCACCCTACAGCGAACAGTTCTACATTGGAGGAGCGAACAGCCTGCGCGCATTCACCGTACGCTCTGTAGGACCGGGAAGCTACAGGCCAAGCAGCGAGAACCGCTACTCCTACCTTGACGAGACAGGAACCCTGAAACTTGAGATGAACGCAGAATACCGCTTCAGACTCATATCGGACCTCCATGGCGCACTGTTCGTCGATGCCGGAAACATCTGGCTCATGAAGGAAGACCCGGAGAGGCCTGGAGGAGAATTCAGGCTGAGCGATTTTGCCGACCAGATAGCCTTGAATACAGGATTCGGAATAAGATATGACCTCGAATTCCTTGTACTGCGCGTTGATTTCGGACTCGGCCTTCATGCCCCGTACAAGACAAAACGCAACGGATATTTCAACCTCAACCCCATAAAGGACGGCTTCGCATGGCACTTTGCCATTGGATACCCATTCTGAGGACAAACAGCGGCAAAGCGGACATCCCCGGCCCAATTACGGCTTATTTTAGGGTAAATAATTAAAAAAAACCTATTTGATTGTTTTTTTTGACAATTAAATATTACCTTTGGGAATGCTGTATGCAATTACAGTGCATCAAAGAGAAAAACATTATAATCAACATTAAAAACAAATAAAATGAAACCTACACTTTTTGTATTGGCAGCCGGAATGGGCAGCCGTTATGGTGGCTTGAAGCAGTTGGACGGTCTTGGTCCAAACGGTGAAACAATCATGGACTACTCAATCTTCGATGCAATCCGCGGCGGATTCGGCAAGTTGGTATTCGTTATCCGCAAGGATTTCGAGGCAGACTTCCGTGAGAAGGTATTGAGCAAGTACGAGGGCCACATCCCCACAGAGCTCGTATTCCAGGCAATCGACAACCTCCCCGAAGGTTTCGAAGTACCCGCAGAGCGCACAAAGCCTTGGGGTACAAACCACGCAGTGCTTATGGGCAAGGATGTAATCAAGGAGCCGTTCGCGGTAATCAACGCCGATGACTTCTACGGACGCGATGCTTTTGCCGTTATGGGCAAGTGGCTCAGCGAACTTCCCGAGGGTTGCGAGGGCAAATATTCAATGGTAGGTTTCCGTATCTGCAACACACTCAGCGAGAACGGCAGCGTTGCACGCGGCGTTTGCGAGAAGAACGAGCAGAACATGCTCACAGGCGTTGTGGAACGCACAGAAATCATGCGCGTTGACGGCCCCATCTGCTACAAGGACGAGGAGGGCGCATGGCAGCCTGTGGGTGAGGAAACTCCCGTATCAATGAACTTCTGGGGCTTCACACCCGACTACTTCAAACACTCAGAGGAGCAGTTCGTTGATTTCCTCAAGGAGAATATCGAGAAGCCCAAAGCAGAATACTTCATCCCATTGGTTGTCAACAACCTTACTACAACAGGTAAGGCTACATGCGAGGTTCTCGACACTACTGCAAAATGGTTCGGCGTAACATACGCGGCTGACCGCCCTGCAACAGTAGAGAAGATCCAGTCACTCGTTGACGCAGGTGAATATCCCGAAAAGTTGTTCTGATAACAACATCAATTCATACCCAGCGGTTGCGCTCTTGAGCGCAACCGCTTTTTTTATCCCCAAAGAGCAAAAGCCCCCTAAGAGCAAAGAACTTTATATATATATAATAATGTACGCGCGTAAGAGAACTGTTCAACTGTAAAATAAATTAAATTTAACAATACTGTATTTTATCATAAAATAACCAAAAGCAAGCCTTTCCAAACAAAACACTTACTTTTTGTCAAAAGACGCATATATTAGTAAAATTAATAAAAAAGTGTAAAGCTCACCATCATTCTGCCATTTTTAGTTTAAAAACGGCCAAATACAGCCTATTGGGCTGTCAAACTGAGCGATTGCACAAAAAATGCAAAATGAGCAAAAATCACCAAAATTGGGTATTTTCGATACACTTTAACATTTTTGTTGAAAAAAAACTCTTAACTTATTTTAAAATTCATACCAAATGTTGTATATTCGCGCCATTATTTTCCTGCATTACACAGGTAAATAGACAAACAGAGAATGTAATTACTTTATTTTATTAACTTAAATTTTCATTGTTATGAAAAGAGTGCTATTTCTATTAACCTTTATCTGTTTAGGTATAGGTATGGCAACAGCGCAAACCACAAAGGTCACTGGTAAGGTTTACTCAGAGGCCGACGGCGAGCCTGTTATCGGAGCCTCAGTTCTCGTAATGGGCACATCAATTGGTGCCAATACAGACATTGAGGGTAATTTTACAATTGAAAATGTACCAGTTTCTGCAACTACTCTCCGTGTTTCTTTCATGGGTATGACTACTCAGGAGGTACACATTGTAAGAGGCAAGGCTATGAAGATCATGCTTGTTGAGGACTCTAAGGTTCTTGACGAGGTTATCGTTCAGGCTTATGGTACAGCTAAGAAATCACAGTTCACCGGTTCTGCAGCCGTTGTAAAGTCAGAGGAGATCGGTAAGATCCAGACCTCTAACGCGGCTAACGCCCTCACAGGTAAGATGGCCGGTGTGCAGTTGACAAACGCTTCTGGTCAGCCGGGTGCTACAACTCCGACTATCCGCGTGCGTGGTATCAGTTCAATCAACGCGGGCAACGCACCTCTCGTTATCCTTGACGGTGCTCCCTACGACGGTGATATGAACAATATCAACACTCAGGATATCGAGTCAATGACCGTGCTCAAGGATGCTGCTTCAAATGCTCTTTACGGTGCTCGTGGTGCCAACGGTGTCATCATGATTACCACAAAGAAGGGTTCAAGCGGTTCTGCACGCGTTACATTCGACGCTAAGTGGGGTTCTAACTCACGTGCGACACAGGATTACAACTACATCACTGACCCTGCACAGTACTACGAAGTTTACTACGGTGCATTGAAGAACTACTTCGTTAACGAGATGGGTATGACTGCACAGCAGGCACACGCTAACGCCAACACTCAGATGCTTGGTTCAAGCGGTTATGGCCTCGGTTACAACGTTTATACTACACCTCAGGGTGAGTACCTCATCGGTTCAAACGGCAAGCTCAACCCCAACGCTACTCTCGGACGCATGGTTACAGGTCCCGACGGCAACAACTACTGGGTTACACCTGACAACTGGATGGATGCAGCATACAACAGCAGCCTCCGCCAGGAGTACAACCTGAGCGTTACAGCAGGTAACGACAAGTCATCTTTCTACGCATCTGTAAACTACCTTGACAACGAGGGTATCACAGCTAACTCAGACTACGAGCGTCTTACTGGTCGTTTGAAGGCTGACTACAACGTTAAGAACTGGTTGAAGGTAGGTGCCAACATGGCCTACACACACTTTGAGTCAAACTCACTCGGTGAGGACGGTTCATCTGGTTCATCAGGCAACATCTTCGCATACGCAACACGTATCGCTCCTATCTATCCTCTTTACATCCGCGATGCAGAGGGTAACATCATGAAGGACGGCAACGGTTTCACACGCTACGACTATGGTCAGGCTCAGAACAACCCCCACGGTCTTTCACGTCCTTTCCTTGCCGGCGGTAACCCCTACTCTTCTAACCTGCTCGACAAGAACTTTGCAGAGGGCAACGCGTTCAACGCAAGCGCATTCGCAGAGATCAAGTTCCTCAAGGACTTCAAGTTCACATGGACAAGCGGTGTAAACGTTGACGAGACACGTTCTACACAGACAACTAACCCCTACTACGGTTCATACGCAAGCTCTAACGGTATCGCTTACAAGTACCACACACGTTCTATCTCTTGGAACCACCAGCAGCTTTTGAACTGGAGCAAGGAGCTCGGTGACAACAACATTTCAGCAATGATCGGTCACGAGTACTACAGAAGCAAGTACTACTACCTCTACGCTTCAAAGAGCAACCAGTTCGACCCCACAAACGACGAACTCGTTGGTGCAATTACCGACAATGGCGGTAACTCATATACAAGCGACTACAACACTGAAGGTTACTTCGGTCGCGTAATGTACGACTACGCAGGTATCTACCACTTGCAGGCTTCTTACCGTCGCGATGCCTCTTCACGTTTCCACAAGGACAACCGTTGGGGTAACTTCTGGTCAGCAGGTCTTGCATGGGTAATCTCTAAGGAGGACTTCTTCAACGCCAAGTGGGTTGACCTCTTGAAGATTAAGGCATCTTATGGTGAGCAGGGTAACGACCAGATCGGTAGCTACCGTTACACAACACTTTATGAGGTAGTTAACTCAGGCGGTTCACCCGCAGCTGTTCCTTATGCTTTGGGTAACAAGGATATCACATGGGAGACACAGGGTAACTTCAACGTAGGTGTTGACTTCGACCTCTTCAAGGGCCGCATCAGCGGTACATTGGAGTACTTCAACCGTAAGACTTCAGACATGTTGTTCTCATTCCCCTTGCCACCTTCATATGGTTTCACAAGCTACTACGCTAACATCGGTGACATGAACAACCAGGGTGTCGAGTTCGAGTTGAAGACCACTCCCGTTAAGACAAAGGATCTCGAGTGGAACATCAACCTCAACATCACAGCTTACCAGAACAAGATTTCTTACCTCCCCGATGCACGTAAGACTGCTGAGGTTGACGGCAAGAAGGGTTTCACAAGCGGAAGCTATTTCTATGGTGAGGATTGCGCTCTCTACACATTCCACATGAAGAAGTATGCCGGTATCAACGAGAACGGCCAGTCAATGTGGTACAAGAACATCACTGAGCCCGTAAAGGACGAGCAGGGCAACACATTGAAGGATGCTAACGGCAACGACATTACAAAGGTTGTAGGTCGCGAGACAACAACTGAATACAACAATGCCAGCGACTACCTCTGCGGTACTGCTCTCCCCGATGCATACGGTGGTTTCGGTACTTCATTCACATGGAAGGGCTTCGACCTCTCTGTTGACTTCGCATTCCAGATCGGCGGTCAGGTTTATGACAGCGACTATGCAAGCATGATGGGTTCACCCACATCAAACAGCAAGGGTCAGAACATCCACGCAGACATGTTGAACGCTTGGAAGGCAGGCAACAACTCTAACCTCCCACGTATGCAGTTCAACGACCAGTACACAGCAGGTACATCAGACCGTTTCTTGACTGACGCATCATACTTGAGCCTCAACAACATCAACTTGGGTTATACACTTCCCAGAACATGGACTAAGAAGGTTGGCGTTGATAGATTCCGCGTATATGTTGCAGCTGACAATATCTGGGTATGGTCACAGCGTCAGGGTCTTGACCCACGCCAGAGCATCACAGGTTCTGCTACAGGCGCATACTATGCTCCTATCCGTACAATCTCAGGTGGTGTGACATTAACATTCTAAATTAAATTAAGAGAGAATTATGAAAACTAATATAAACAAATTGTTTGCAGGAATGTTCTGCGCAGCAAGCTTGTTTTCAACTACAAGCTGTATCGAAGAGACATTCCCTACCGACGTTGTGACAGAGGACCAGATTGGCGCATCTTCTAAGGCTACTGAGGCTCTTCTTTGGGCCATCCCCGCCTATGTAAACAACCACGCGACAATAAGCTCTGACCGCCACTGGGACTGGGGCTACGGTTCAATTATGCACGCTCGTGACGTAATGACCGGTGACATGTCAGTTGTTGCATCAGGTTATGACTGGTATTCAAGCTGGGCTGAGAACAACGCTCTGGGTGAAGACTACATTTACGGACAGTTCTTCTGGAACTACTACTGGAAGTTCGTTCAGACACAGAACAACCTCATTTCTGCGGTTAACCCCGAAACTGCTACAAACGCACAGCTTGGTATGCTCGGTGCTGCTCAGGCTTACCGTGCACTTGCATACCTTGACATGGCACAGATGTACGAGTTCTTGCCCAATGACAAGACAAGCAACATCAATGCAGCAGGTAATGATGTTTTGAACCTTACTGTACCCATTGTACGTGAGGGTATGAAAGAGGAGGATGCACGCAACAACCCACGTGCCACACGTGAGGAGATGGCCAAGTTCATCCTTGAGGACCTTGACAACGCCGAAAAGAACATCGTTTATCTTGAGGAGACAACAAAGACTCTTCCTCACCTCGACGTAGTTTACGGTCTCAAGGCACGTTACTACATGTGGTTGGGCGAGTATGAGAATGCAAAGAAGTATGCACGTCTTGCTATCGACAACGCAACTGCAGGTATCATGACAGAGGCTGACTGCCGCGACACAAAGACAGGTTTCAACCAGATCAGCAAGTGGATGCTCGGTTCACAGCTCGTGTCTGAGGATGCAACTGTTAAGACCGGTATCGTAAACTGGGCATCTTGGATGTGTAACGAGGCACAGTACGGTTATGCAGCTGCTGAGCCTTTCACAATGATTGATGCCAACATGTACAACCGTTTGAACAATACTGACTTCCGTAAGAAGATGTTCAAGGCTCCTGCAGGCCACGAGCTTTCAGGCCAGGAGGCTTACCTTGACGCAGCTTTCGCAAAGTACTTCCCCGCTTACACAGCAATCAAGTTCCGTCCTAACGAGGGTAACGTAGAGGAATATACAATCGGTTCAGCTACAGCATTCCCATTGATGCGTGTTGAGGAAATGTACTTCATCGAGGCCGAGGCTGCTGAGCATGTTGCAGCAGGCGAGGGTAAGGCTCTCCTTGTGGCATTCATGACAGCAAACCGCGACCCAGAGTACAAGTTCCCCGAGGGCTTCGATGCTGTTGAGGAAATCGTATTCCAGAAGCGTGTTGAGCTCTGGGGTGAGGGTCTCTCATTCTACGATTACAAGCGTCTTAACATGAGCGTTACACGCGGTTACGTAGGTACAAACTTCGACGAGTCAAGAACATTCAACACAAGCGGCCGTCCCGCATGGATGAATATCTGTATTGTAACAACAGAAAAGAGAAACAACGCGGCTCTCAAAGACTTCGAGAACCCCGACCCGTCAGGTCTTTACACACCTTGGACTGCTGAATAATTAATGAATAAAAAACTATGATTATGAAAAAGTTATTCAAGAACAGTTATATTGCACTTGCAGTACTTGCGCTTGGTTTCAGCTCATGTACCGAGGAGTGCGACTACACTCCGGCAAAGCCGAGTGCAGTTGAGACAAACGACTACTATTTCGATGCTGCTCAGCCTGCATCAGAAATAATCGGATTGGCAGATACTGAATATACAGTTACTGTTGAGCGCGTGAACGCAGCAGAGGAGGAGACAATTGCCATCAACACTGTTGCTGACAAGGATATCTTCACAGTTCCCGCAACTGTAACATTCGCTGCCGGCGAGACTAAGGCAGAGGTTGTTATCGGTCTCAGCGAAAAAATGGAGCCATTCAAGAACTACAAGTTCGAGATCAGCCTCCCCGAGGAGATTGTTAACCCCTACAAGGAAGACAACAACTCTGTATGTGTTGTAACTCTTATGAAGGAGGATTACAAGCCTTATGCAAAGAGCATCTACACATGGAATTTCTTTGGTCTCCAGTACTACCAGGAGATTGAGTACTCTGAGCTTCTCGGCAAGTACCGTATGATTGCCCCATTCTCAACACCAGCAAGCGCATATGTAGCAGCAGGCTACGGTGCAGAGCAGGGAGGTAACGTAATATTCGCAATCAATGAGGAGACAGGTGCTATTACACTTGACAACACAAGCTTCATTAGCGGTCTTATCCACCCAAGCTACGGTTCAGTAACAGCGAACTTCGAGGCCGGTGCAGTTCAGGAAGGTGTACTTCTGTTCCAGTACAAGTGGACAGTTTCTGCCGGTTCATTCGGCTCTTATGTTGACCAGGTTCAGATTGTAGAGATTTACTGATCGCAAGATAAGTAAAACGATATTCAACGGAGAGCGGACATTCGTCCGCTCTCTTTTTTGTTACAGAGGCGCAAGCAGACCATGTACATTCATCATATTCCCATTTTTTCGAATTAATTGCACCCAAGTCGTTTTTATTTCGTATCTTCGCAAGGTTATTATGCAATACCGCGCTTTGCCGGATAATGACATGCCTCAAGAGCATTGCAGAGCCACAAGATAAGGAACATAAAAAAAGATATATATGGCAGACGTAATCAGCGTAGCGAAAAAATGTTTTCAGGACGAGGCAGAAGCGATTCTGAACCTCATCCCAAAACTTGATGACAACTTTACCAAAGCCGTTGAACTCATACTGGAAAGCAAGGGGAGACTCATTGTCACAGGAGTGGGCAAATCGGGACATATCGGAGCCAAGATTGCCTCTACAATGGCAAGTACCGGCACACCGGCATTCTTCGTAAATCCTCTTGATGCTTTCCATGGAGACCTTGGAATGATATGTGAAGGGGATGTCGTGATAGCCATTTCAAATTCAGGACAGACCGATGAACTGCTCCGTTTCATCCCAATGCTTGCCGACAGGAAGATTCCCATCATATCAATGTCGGGAAACCCTGAATCACTGCTCGCAAAGTATTCCGACTGCCACCTCGACATCTCTGTCGAGCGCGAGGCCTGCCCGCTTAACCTTGCCCCCACCTCATCGACCACAGCAACATTGGCGATGGGCGATGCCATTGCCTGCGCACTTATGACCGTGCGTAACTTCAAGGCGAATGATTTTGCGAAATTCCACCCCGGAGGCTCGCTCGGACGCCGCCTGCTGGCAAAGGTGAAGGACTACATGATAAGTGACAACCTGCCTATAGTTACACGTGAATCGAAGATTAGCGACACCCTATTGCAGATAAGCCGCACAAAGATGGGTATTGCCGTTGTTGTGGAGAACGGCGAGATTATGGGTGCCGTTACCGACGGTGATATACGCCGTACTATGCAGCGCGACCAGAGCCGTTTCTTCGAACTGACAGTCAAGGACCTGATGAACAGCAACCCGAAGACCATAAAGGAGGATGCGAAACTCTCACAGGCCGAAGAGATGATGCGCAAGCATAACATAAACTCGCTTATTGTCGTAAATTCCGAAAAACAGCTGGTTGGAGTAATAGACGCATTCAGATGCTTCTAATCATTACAGAGATGAAAACCGTCGCATTCGTACCAATAAGACTCAACAGCAAACGCGTTGTCGGCAAGAACCTAAAACCGCTTGGCGGCAAGCCGCTCATGTGGTATATTCTGGAGACACTCGTGAAAGTCAGCAACATCGATGAGGTTTATGTATATTGCAGCAGCGAAGAGATTGTTCCGCAGCTCCCTTCAGGCGTAAAGTTCCTCAAGCGCAGCGAATGGCTCGACAGGGACGAGACTCTTGGAGAGGAGATTTACGATGCGTTCACAAAAGAGGTTGACGCGGACGTTTATATGCTCGCGCACACCACGTCACCGTTCATAAAGGCAGAAACCATAGAGACTGCCATAGCAAAGGTTACCACAGGAGAGCATGACTCGGCATTCAGCGCGCAGAAGATACAGACATTCGCATGGTACGGCGGCAAGCCGCTCAACTACAGCCTGAAGAAGATACCTCAGACACAGAAAATTGAACCTGTATATGTGGAGACAAGCGCGTTCTACATATTCCGCAAGGAGATATGGACTGTAGAACACCAGCGCGTAGGGTTCAACCCCTATATGGCAATAACCGATGCAATAGAGGGCGTTGACATTGACTACCCCGAGGATTTTGAATTCGCCGAGAAGGTCCTTGCTGCTGGCAACGCATAAATAGCGACCGCCTCAACGGCCCTATATTACAATCAAACGGGATTCGCACGTGCGAATCCCGTTTGATTTGTAATGCCATACAGGATATCACTCAGCCTTCTTTCCTTTTGAGAAAGCCTTATATACCAGAATACCGACAATCAGCACAGCAAGAGCAATGAACACAAGCCCAATGGCACCGCTGTACTCCTTCACCTTATTCATCACAGCCTCCTCGGTCTGCAAACCCGGAATAGAGGCCATATAATAGCCGAGGACAGCAAGGATGGTGTTCCACACACCGGCACCCAGCGTCGTAAAGAAGACAAAGCGAGCAAGCCCCATGCGGGCAATTCCGGCCGGAATTGATATGAGCTGACGTACAGCCGGAACAAGACGGCCGAAGAAGGTTGATACGGCTCCGTGCTTGTCGAAATAAGCCTCGGCTTTCTGCACCTTCTCCTCGTCGAGCAGACACATGTGCCCGATGCGGCTGTTCGCAAACTTATATACAACAGGACGTCCCAGCCACAAGGCGAGGTAATAGTTGAACAACGCACCTATCAATGCACCGAGGGTCGCAAAAAGTACCACAAGAAACAGACTCATCTCACCCGTAACCGCAGCCTTCCAAGCAGCAGGAGGAACGACAGCCTCCGAAGGGAAAGGGATGAACGAGCTCTCTATGGCCATAAAAAGAGTCACCGTGCCGTAATTGAGGTTGTCGAGGCAGAAACGGGTCGCCTTCTCCATAAAACTCTCTTCACCCGGGACACCGGCCGCATTCTCCTGTGCCGCAACAGGCTGTCCGTCCACAACTATGTCCGCAGCAACAGCATCAGAGACTGCAAATGTAAATGCCACCAATATGGCAATGATTGCGAATAATCTTTTCATTCGTATTGATTGGTTTATGTTTATTTAAACTATTATTTCTTTCTTGCAAACAGACGTATCGCCTCCCCGACCCAGAGAACCGATGATGTCACGGCAATAATTTCAAGCCAGCTTCCCACACTTAAAGGCACCACATTGAACATCGTACCTCCGAAAGTGACGATAAGGAACTGACCGACAACGATAATCGCACAGACAGAAAGGAACGTGTAGTTGCTGAACAGCCCCTTTAAAGCCGAACAGCCGGTCAGATAGGCCTTGGCATTGAACATGTTCCAGAACTGCAACATCACAAAGAAGGTGAAGAATTCCGACCGCTCGTACATTGACATGCTACCGTCGCTATTGAACCATGCGAGCAACGCAAGCTGTATTACAACGAATATTGCACCCACAACAAAGATATTCCTTGTCATCTGCCTGGTTATGATAAAATCGCCATTCTTTCCACTCTTGCGGGGACGGTCCTTCATTACGGACCAGTCAGGCGGCAACGATGCCAATGCACCGGCAGCGAACGTATCCATAATGAGGTTCACCCAGAGCATCTGCGTAATGGTCAGAGGAGACTCCGTACCGACGAGCGAACCGAGCATCACAATGACACATGCCGCAACATTTATCGTCAGCTGGAACAACAGGAAACGCTGTATATTGCGATAGAGAGAGCGCCCCCACATTACGGCACGCGCGATACTTGCGAAAGAGTTGTCTATTATGGTTATGTCGCTTGCCTCCTTTGCCACAGAGGTTCCGTCACCCATAGAGAGACCCACCTGTGCCGCCTTCAAAGCCGGGGCATCGTTGGTGCCGTCACCGGTAACCGCAACTACTGCATCCTGTTCCTGAAGCAGCCTCACAAGACGCTGCTTGTCCATCGGACGCGCACGGCACATTATTTTGAGCCCCATGACACGCTTTGCGGCCTCCTCGTCACTGAGAGCCTCGAAATCGGGACCCGTTATGACAGCGTCAGCAGGCGTATCCTTGCCGCATATACCTATCTGGCGACCAATCTCCTTTGCTGTACCGGGCGTGTCACCTGTGACTATCTTGACATCCACACCTGCCGCGATACAGCTCTGTACCGCCTCGGGGACATCGGAACGCACCGGATCGGATATCGCCACGAAACCGAGGAATGTCAAATCGGCACCATGCAGGCGGCCATTCTCATAGGGAGTATCGCTGTCGCTTTCATCGAGCACCTGGCATGCGAATCCGAGTGTTCTCATTGCCATATTCTGATATTCAAGAAGCTTTGCCTCAATAGCAGGCCGCTCATTCTCCACTGTCGAATATTTTCCGCCCGGCATTGTAACACGGTTACAGAGACCAAGGACTATCTCGGGAGCTCCCTTCACATACAGCACCTTCTTACCTAAAACAGGAGACTCCACCACCGTTGCCATATACTTGCGCTCGGTTGAGAAGGTGAGCTGGCTCACCATCTTCGCTCCGTCACGCAAAGGCTGATAATCGACGCCCTGTCTGTCGAGCCAAAGCAGAAGTGCAGCCTCTGTCGGGTTTCCTATCGTCTTTACAGTGCCCTCTTCCCTGTTGAGATTGGCGGTAGAGTTCACGGCTATGCCTTCGGCAACAAGAGAGTCCACAGAATCGCCTGCAAAGAAATTAGCCTCGTGTACCTGCATGCGGTTCTGGGTAAGCGTACCTGTCTTGTCGGTACATATTACAGTTGCAGCACCCATTGTTTCGCACGCGTGCATCTTGCGCACAAGGTTGTTTGTCTTGAGCATGCGGTTCATACTCAGGGCAAGACTCAACGTAACGGACATGGGGAGTCCTTCGGGTACAGAGACGACAACAAGCGTCACTGCTATCATGAAGTTATGCAGCAATGCCGAAACAATATCCATAGCACCAAAGTCGCCACCCGAAACTAAGAACTTTACAGTAAGCAGAATAAATGTTATTGCTGCAGCCGCATAACCGAGCTTGCTTATTACACCGGCAAGTTTCTTTAGCTGCATCTGCAACGGAGTGTCAAGGTCGTTATCGATGAGAGCACCCTGGTTCACCTTTCCGTACTCGGTAGCATCACCCACAAGGTCAACACGCATTATACCATGACCATCGACAACCGTAGTGCTTCGCAGTACCCTGTTCGACGGATATGTAGCCTCCTTGTCGAAATCGGCCTCTACCGTTGTCTTTGAAATGACCGGTTCACCGGTTAGCGTCGATTCGTTTATCTGCAAAGAATGCGACTCGAGAAGAAAACCGTCGGCAGGCACTTCGTCGCCGGTGCCGAGTACCACGACATCACCCACGACAATCTCTTTGCGTGAAACCTCCTGCACCTTACCCTCACGCATCACCGTGACCATGACATCGTCATTGACGGTATTGAGTACATCGAAGGCACGTGCGGCCTTAACTTCGAAATAGAAACCTATCGTACTGGCCAGCATTATGGCAAAAAAGATGCCGAGCGGCTCAAGGAAGGCCTGGAAGCCATCCTGCTCCGGCCCCCAGCAATGCACACCGGCAATGACCATTGAAAGCACCCACGCCAGAAGCAGGATGCGGATAATGGGATCTTCGAACTTCTCCAGAAACTGTTTCCACAGTGAAGTTTTTTCGGGAGGCGTAAGGATATTTTCGCCATGCGCCTTGCGGCTCTCAAGGACCTCCTGCGAGGTCAAGCCTGTGATTTTTTCTTTGCTCATTATTATGTTTGGTTTTTATCTACTGCAAAATTACACGGTTATTGTTACCTTAATATTACATGGGCGGTCATTTGCCGCCGAAGAGGTCAAGTTTATTGGAACGTGCATCGTCAAGAGAACGGAGAGGAACTTTGGTTCTTTGCGCAGCCTCTTCGCGCAACTTTTCCTGACCGTTACGTAAACGGGCCACGAAGGCACTCCTGCGCTCTTCACCGCCAAGCAGTTCCGCTGCCACAAGCACATTCTGCGACACGTCTGTCACATGAACTACCGGCGCGTCATACTCCGGTGCTATCTTCAAAGCCGTATGCATGGGCGAAGTGGTCGCTCCGGCTATCATTACCGGGACAGCAAGCCCTGCCGCCTTCATGCACTTCACGACAGTCACCATCTCGTCAAGAGAGGGCGTTATAAGACCGCTCAACGCCACCATATCGGCATTGCAGGCAATCGCTTCCGCCACAATCTTCTCGGGAGGCACCATAACTCCAAGGTCAACGACATCGTATCCGTTGCAGGCCATCACTACAGAAGCTATATTCTTGCCTATGTCATGTACATCGCCCTTGACTGTGGCTACAAGAACCTTGCCGGCACTGCCGGCACCGCTCTCCTTCGCCCTCTCCATGAACGGTTGCAGAATGGCCACAGCCTGTTTCATCGTACGCGCAGCCTTCACCACCTGAGGCAGGAAGAGTTTTCCTTCACCGAAGAGTGTTCCCACATGTCCCATGCCGGCCATGAGCGGACCGCTTATTACCGACACTGCACTGCCGTATTCGGTCATCGCCTGGGCAAGGTCCACGGTAAGATACTCCCCTACACCCTTGAGCAGCGCGCTTTTCAGACGCTCCTCCACACTGCCGTTGCGCCATTCGTCGGCCACAGAGCGGCGCACAGCCACATCCTTGCCGCCAAGTTCACCTGCGATGGCAATAAGACGTTCCGCAGCATCGGGCGTACGGTTGAGAACCACATCCTCCATCACTTCGCGGACATCGGACGGTATCTCCTCATATTGTACCGAAGTCTGCGGATTGACTATACCCATATCCATTCCTGCCGCTATCGCATGGTAGAGGAAGACCGCGTGCAACGCCTCGCGCACATAGTTGTTCCCGCGGAAGGAGAACGACAGATTGCTGACACCTCCGCTTATATGCGCACCCGGACAGTTCTCCTTTATCCAAGCACATGCACGTATATAATCGAGCCCGTACGAAGCATGCTCCTCCATTCCGGTCGCCACGGCAAGTATGTTGGGGTCGAATATTATTTCATAAGGAGCGAAGCCGGCCTTTTCCGTAAGCAGGCGGAATGCCCGTCCGCAGACCTCAATCTTACGTTCATACGATGTTGCCTGCCCCTTCTCGTCAAAAGCCATAACCACGACTGCCGCGCCGAGACGCTTTGCTTCGGCTGCGCGCTGCAGGAAGAGTTCTTCGCCCTCCTTCAGGGATATTGAGTTCACTACCGCACGTCCCTGAACGCATTTGAGACCGGCACGTATCACGTTCCAGTCGGAAGAATCGACCATTACAGGCACGCGCGCTATCTCCGGTTCGCCGGAAATAAGGTTCAGGAAGGTAGTCATTTCCGATGCGGCATCGAGCAAGCCGTCATCCATGTTTATATCGAGAAGCTGAGCCCCGTCCTCCACCTGCTTGCGCGCAATGGAGAGAGCTTCGCTGTAGTTCTTTTCATTTATAAGACGCAAGAATTTACGTGAACCAGCGACGTTGCACCTCTCGCCCACGTTTACAAAATTCAAGTCTCTATTCACCACAAGGCGGTCGAGACCAGAGAGCCACAGGTCGGCCGGTGCAGCCTTGGGAGTGCGCGGAACGACACCCTGTACCAAAGGCGGAAAAAGAGCTATGAACTCGTCTGTGGTGCCGCAACAGCCTCCCACAATATTGACCAGCCCCTCGTCAATGTACTCCTTTATCACGGCTGCCATCTCGCCCGGTGTCTGGTCATAGGCACCGAGTTCGTTCGGAAGCCCGGCATTCGGATATACGCTCACATAGCATGGCGCCATGTCGCTCAGGCGTTTCAGGAAAGGCTTCATCTCCCTTGCACCGAAAGAGCAGTTGAGCCCTATTGAAAGTAGGTTCCTGTTTGCCACAGAAGCCATGAAAGCCTCAATCGTCTGGCCCGAGAGAATGCGTCCCTGAGTGTCGGCTATGGTAAAGGAGAGCATCACGGGAACCTCGCGTCCCGTTTCGGCCATAGCCTCATCAGCAGCATAAAGCGCGGCCTTTACATTCAACGTGTCGAATATCGTTTCGCAGAGCAGGGCATCCACCCCACCCTCTATCAGAGCCGACATCTGTTCTTTGTAAGCAGCTGCCAGCGTATCGAACGTAATGTTCCTGCATGCAGGATTCTCGACATCAGGACTTATGGAGCATGTGCGTCCCGTAGGACCCACCGACCCGACAACGAAACGCGGTTTCTCCTCCGTTGAGAACTCCGCGGCCACTTCACGCGCAAGACGCGCTGCTGCAAGGTTTATCTCGCGGCAGAGATGGGCACAGCCATATTCGGTCTGGGAGACGCTGTTGGCGTTGAAAGTGCAGGTCTCAATGATGTCGGCACCGGCTGCAAGATACCGGGCATGTATTTCCCTTACCTTTTCGGGACGCGTGAGCACCAGCAGGTCATTGTTACCCTTCTGCAGCACCCCTTCGGCAAGCTGAAGACTGCCTCTGAAATCGCACTCCTGCAGATTGAACCGCTGGACCATAGTACCCATAGCACCGTCGAGGACCAGTATTCTCTCTTTAAGTATATCCTGTAGTTTCATTCTGTAATACTCTTGCTTATAAAAACACATTACTCCGCCCCGGAGGGCAGAGTAAAACCGTATCATGCCGGGGCTTCTCAATAAAGCCGCTTCATGCGGTCAATCTCGCGTTTGTCGTCACGCTCCTTTATCGACTCGCGTTTGTCGTACTCGTGCTTTCCCCTTGCAAGGCCTATCACAAGTTTCGCAAGCCCCTTCTCGTTTATGAACAGACGCGTGGGTACTATGGTGAAACCGGGATTCTTGACCGCCTGTTTGAGCTTTCGCAGCTCCTTCTTTTCGAGAAGCAGCTTGCGGTCGCGACGCGCTGAGTGGTTGTTGTACGAACCATAGAAATACTCCGCCACATGCATATTCTTCACCCAGAGTTCCTCGTTTATGAACGTACAGTATGTATCCACAAGACTGGCCTTAGCCTGCCTTATGGATTTTATTTCCGTACCTGTAAGCACGATGCCGGCCGTATAAGTATCGCTGATTATGTAATCGAACGTGGCGCGGCGGTTCTTTATATTTATGTCGGATTGCCGTTTTCCCATATCTGCATCAAGGAATCAATTCTTGAATGGGTTCGCGAATTTTCCGCCCAGAATGTCACCCTCCTTAACGACACCCTTGTCGTCGAGGAACTTGAAATAGATTCTGGTCTTCAGCGAGTCAATACCCCTTGCCGATGCCTTCATCTCGGGAGTCGCAACCGTTTCCGCATCATTGAGGTCGAAAGTAAGCAAAGTCGTGCTCTTTTTTTCGCCCAAAGTAGCGGCCTTGGCGTAGAGATCGAGTTCCAAACAGCCGTCCGATATGCCGCGTATAGCCATAGCGAACTGCGCATTCTCCTTTACACCCTTGTAAACGAGGTTCATATTGAGGCGGTTTTTCCATACCCAGACAGGATTGTAATACCTGTCCATCAGTTCATAATAGTCAAGACCTACAAAAGGGGTCTGATACTCGTCGGCGTCAACCTCGCCCTTCGCGACGATATCCCTGAGGGGTATCACCTCCCCCACCTGATATATGCTCCACTCCGGCATTCTGCCGCTGGAAGCATCGTAATAATAGCGGAGCACCATGCGCGCACGGTCACCAGTCTTGAGATTCTGCTGGTCCATATTCGACACCATATACGTAGTATCGGCAAACTCGGGTGCGACAGTATGCTTGTTCACCGTAAATATATTCTCGACAAAACGTTCTTCGGTAAAGCCCACCTCCGCCGGCATGCAAGCGGCAAAGAACATTGCGGAAACAGCCATTGACAGGACTGTCAGATACTTTTTCATCTTCATAAATTTTCCTTTTCAAAAACAGACGCGAAGATACGAAGAAAATGGCAAATGCCCCTACTTTGAATTATATAATTATACTTTTTTAGCAAGAAGAAAATTTTACGGATAAAAAATGGGCGCGAACTTTGCCCAACACATATTTTTAACTATCTTCGCAGACTGAAAGAGACTATGTTTCACATTTTAAACATACAACAATTATGGTTTATTCACACGAAGTAGAAAACATGTGTGTTGTGAAGAAGGGTCCTAACCACGGTCCTGCTCCAATCCCCGAAGAGGGCAAGTGGATCAAGGCCAAGGAGGTTGCAGACATCTCAGGCTTCACACACGGTATCGGTTGGTGTGCTCCCCAGCAGGGCGCATGCAAGCTTTCATTGAACATCAAGAACGGTATCATCCAGGAGGCTCTCGTTGAGACAATCGGATGTTCAGGTATGACTCACTCAGCAGCCATGGCTTCTGAGATTCTCCCCGGCAAGACTATTCTTGAGGCTTTGAACACTGACCTTGTTTGTGACGCTATCAACACAGCTATGCGCGAGTTGTTCCTCCAGATTGTTTACGGCCGCAGCCAGTCAGCTTTCTCTGAGGGCGGTCTTATGATCGGTGCAGGTCTTGAGGACCTCGGAAAGGGACTCCGTTCACAGGTTGGTACTCTCTACGGTACTCTCGCAAAGGGTCCACGTTATCTTGAGATGGCTGAGGGTTACATCAAGACTCTTGCTCTCGACAAGAACGATGAGATCTGCGGATACCAGTTCGTTCACCTCGGACGTTTCATGGACCTCATCAAGAAGGGCGTTGACGCTAATGAGGCTCTCAAGCAGGTAACAGGAACATACGGCCGCTTCACTGAGGAGGCTGGTGCAGTTAAGTACATTGACCCACGTCACGAATAATTAGGAGGAAAGACAATATGATTAGAGAAGTAAAATTCGAAAGCCAGGATCGTCGTATTAACCAGATCCTCGCAGTTCTCAACGAGAACGGTATCGCTTCTATCGAGGAGGCAAACGCAATCTGCGATCAGTATGGTCTTGATCCTTATATGACTTGTGAGGAGACTCAGCCAATCTGCTTCGAGAATGCAAAGTGGGCTTATGTAGTAGGTTGCGCAATCGCAATCAAGAAGGGCTGCAAGAACGCTGCTGAGGCAGCTGAGGCTATCGGTCTCGGTCTTCAGGCATTCTGTATCCCAGGTTCAGTAGCTGACGACCGTAAGGTAGGTATCGGCCACGGTAACCTCGCAGCTATGCTTCTCCGTGAGGAGACTAAGTGCTTCGCATTCCTCGCAGGTCACGAGTCATTCGCTGCAGCAGAGGGTGCTATCAAGATCGCAGCTAAGG
>JAZRLO010000020.1:0-44693 GCA_045646845.1 Bacteroidaceae bacterium | reverse complement strand
ATGGATTAGGGTCCATTGGAGTGACGGTCTACTTGCTTAGCACTAATAAAGATACTTCCTTTTGTTATTTCTCATTCATTTTGAGGAGCGTCAATTCGGTACTTTGGGGAGCTAAAGCTCCCGTCGTCGCAAACAACGCTCTTTCGCGTTGTCGTCGCAAGCAACGCTTCCCCGCGTTGCCCCTCTTCTAAAGAGGGACAATTTAATAACTCCCCAAAAGGTTGTCTTATTTAACATAAACCTTTTTCCCGTTTCTTATGTAGATGCCGGGAGTGGCGATTGTTTCTACTCTGCGTCCTGTAAGGTCATGTATAATGCCGGCATCCTCGTTGCAGTCCTGAATGTTATCGATGCCGGTGTCGGTGGGCTTGTCGGGCTTTAGCATAAAGTAGGCCTTGTGTGACTTTGAGTAGTCGCTGTATGCATCGGGGCGCATATCGTCGAGCTTGAACCAGCCGTTGCCTTGTCCGCCCCAGCCCCAGTTGAAGTGGAAGTAGCCGTTGTCGGTGTAGCCGTCGAGGATGAAGATGTGGCGTCCACCGCTTGTTGTTGTCGATGAGTAGGGGATGGGGCAGCCTGCGTCGAGGCTCTCTTTGATGTATTGCACCCAAAGTTCGTCGTTGCCAAGGACATCGCGGCCTGTAGCCATTGTGGCAGATTGTATGTTGGGGGACTCGCTCTTGTACTTGAATATCTCTATGAGTTTTGCTGCTCCTTCTCCGCCACCGCCCGAGTTGGTGCTGCCGGTACCGTACTCAACCTGGTAGGCATATCCGAGGTCGCGCATGAGCGTTGCAACGGCTGTGGCTTCTGTGTCGTTGTAGCTTCCGCTGTAACTGTGGAGCATGTTCTCCCAGTCGTATTCATGCCCCAGGACGATGCTTTCTCCTGTGCCGGAGTGATAGACCCTCTTTTCGTTTGCGCTTTGTGGCCATTGGTGGTAGTGCATCAGAATGGCGTATGCGGTAGGTACACAACCTGTCTTGGCCTGTTGTCCACGGCTTGTGAAGCAGAACCTGTTGTAAGGCGCATTCTGCCCCCATGCGGCGGTGTTCAGGTAAACGATGATGTTGCCGATCTCGCTCTCCTGGGCTGCGGCTTTGTGCTCCTGGGCATTGGCGGGCATTCCTGTAAACAGGAGAATGCCCAAGGCTGTTATTGTTGTGTAGATATGTTTCATGGTTATTGATTTTCAAGGTAATATCTCTTCGTGCTTGAGCATTTTTGCATAGGATTCCGCTTTCTTGTCAATTGCAAGCGGGTATGCTCTTGACGATGATGGCATGCGCCAGAAGTGCAGTTCCCTGTCGTTTATGGTTATTGTTGTCATGTTGCCGACTTTCGGTTTTTCGCAAGCGAATGTCTCCGTGATGACATCTGTGGCTTTCTCGCCTGTGGTGACAACGGCCGTGCAATGCGGTATCTGTTCCAACAGTGCCTGTATGTCTGTGGTCGTCACAACTTCGAGGAATTTGTCCGATGCGTTTCCCTTTAGGCGGCGTACCTCGCATGCCGTGTCGTAAAGGGCAATCCCCTTTGCCGTGCAGAACTTGACGATGGCCTGCTTGTCGAACCGTTTATCTCCTTTTGTCTCAAAAAAGTGCCTGTCGTTGTGGAATATGAAACCACAAATTCTCCACATGTCGTTTTGCCAGTTCGGGTAGAAGAACTCCATGCTCCACCTTGTCTTTGGAGGCGGAAAACTGCCGAGCATAAGGATTCTTGCTCCTAGCGGCAGAAATGGTTTGAGGGGGTGCTTTTCGGTAGGTATGTTCATGTTTTCGCGTGCTTTGCTCTGTTTGCAGGCAAAAGAAGAGGGCGCGTTTGCGCCCTCATGCTGTGTGGTTTACTTCTTGTCCAACTCCTCGGCCTGTGGTCTCGGTTCCTTCTTGGCAAGTGTCACTATCTTATAAACGTATTCGGTCATCCATGTCTGTGAGTAGCCGAGCTTCTCCTTGTACTGGCGTACTGCATATACAGTGCGGAAGGTTGCTTCATCCTTCCATTTGTTTTTGGTGAGGATGTCGTTTATAATCTTCTCGGTCATGCTGTGTAGCATCTTGCGCATGAAGCCCGGTACACGGAATTTCCACTTCATGAGGTTCCCGACAAGCATCATCAGGTCGTTGTTGAATCCTTGGAATGCGAAGAGGTAAGGCTGTACGTCCTGTACCTTCTTGCAGTTCTTCTTGATGGAGAGGTCTATCTCCTTGAAGAACGTATCGTCCATCCCGTACAACTGTTCTATCATCTTCTTGCATCGTGCGCGTTCGCCTACACCGAGCTTGTTGTTCTGTGTGGGTACTTTGAGGGTGCGCTTGAAAGTCGCAAGGTCGGGCAACATGTTGATGTTGGTGATGCCCAGGTTGGCAGCCAGCACGGACTGGTAATAAACTCTGATAAGAGTCATGAAGTCCTCCATTCCGCCAATGCGTTCAACAGGCTGCTTCTTGTTCTTCTTGAAAAAATTAAACAATCCCATTTCTTTATTTATCTATTTCTGTTCTTTCTTGCATTCCTTAATTTCTCCTGCTCCTCAAGCATCTTCTTCTGCTGCTCCTGAAGCGCCTCGAGACGTGCCATCATGTTGCTCTTCTTGGCTGGTGTGTTCTTGTTGCTTTCGGCAAATGCCTCCATCTTGCGCAACAGTTCGCTCTCGTCGGTTGTCTTCCTCAAATATATGTATGTGAACACGCTTATGAGCGTAGAGAGGAAGTAGTAGAAGTTAAGACCGGACGAGTAGTTGTTGAACATGAAGAAGAACATTACCGGCATCAGATACATCATCCAGCGCATCATCTTCTGCTGCTGTTCCATCTCCGGGTTGCCCATGTTGGGCTGCATCTTGCTTGTGTAGTATGTGTTAAGTATCTGTGTCACGCAGAAGAGCAGACAGAATAGGCTCAGGTGGTTGCCGATGAGCGGGAGCGGTGTCTCCCAGCTGAGTATCGCATCGAATGCCGAAAGGTCATCGGCCCACAGGAAGCTCTGCTGGCGCAGTGCGATTGCGTTCGGCACGAAGTTGAAGAGTGCGATGAATACCGGCATCTGTATGAGCATCGGCAAGCATCCGCCCATGGGGCTTGCACCGTATTTCTGGTAAAGGCCCATGACCTCCTGCTGTTTCTTCAGCGCATCCTCCTTTTTGGGGTATTTGGCATTAATCTCGTCGATGTGCGGTTTCAAAGCACGCATCTTTGCCGAAGAGATGAACGATTTCTTGGTGAACGGGAATACGATGGCCTTCACTATTATTGTAAGCAGTATGAGCACGATACCCATGTTCAGGCCAAGGCCTGACAGTGCGTCGAACAGATACATGATGAAGTAACGGTTGATCCAGCGTACGATAGGCCAACCGAAGTAGATGATTTCTTCCAATTCAAGGTCTTTGTCCGGGTCAATGGCCTGCTCGCTGCAGTCCTGCAGAGTGCCGAAGTGGTTGGGGCCGAAGTAGAACTGCAGGCCGGTGGGCTCAATTCCCATAGGGTCGAACGTGGTAGTCATGGTTGACTTGCATGCTTTTAGCATGTTGCTTCCTTCGGGAATCGCATATGACAGCACATTCGTGTTCTTGAACTCGTCTCCGGCAATGAGTATGCAGGAGAAGAACTGGTTCTTGTATGCTATCCAGCTGATGGGCTGTGCGCTCAGGTCTTCGCTGTCGCTGCCTATTTCGCTCAGGTAGTCCGAATCGTCATCGACAGGCTTGTATGTGAGGCTCGTGTATCTCTGCTCGAATGTGTGGCCGGGCTCCTGCTGGCGTATGAGCTGGTCCCATTTGATTGCAAGGTTTTCGTTGCTGGTCAACAGGTCGTCCATGTTGTGGGCCTGAATGTAAAGGTCAACCATGTAGCTGTTGCTGCGGAGCTTGTATGTGAAGTCGATATGTCTGTCCGCACCGAACTCCATGCGAAGTACTGCCGTGCTGTCCGTCGCGCTCTGTTTTGTGAAATAGCAGTCCTTGGTGTTGACGTCCTTCATCCCGTTAATTTCGAACTGGTAGTTCAGGGTGTTGGGCGAGGGCTGGTCCATTATTGTCTTGTCTTCGTCGGAGAACAGCACAATGTCGTTTCCTTGCTGGTCCTTGTACTCCTTGAGTGTAGCTGACTCAATGCGTCCGCCGCGTGTAGATAAATCTATCGCTACAAGGTCGTTGGCAAGTGTTATCTTCTCCTCTGTGCCGTTGTACAAGCCGAAATAGATGCTTGAAGAGTCGGATTTGAGTTTGTTGAACTCCTCCTGGTTCTTCCTGTTCTTCTCTTTTTGTGCAGCCTCTTTCTCCTTCTTCATTTCGGCAACCTCAATGCGGTGCTGCTCCTTTGCCTTCAGCTCCTCGGGGTCGGGCTGGTTCAAGACGAAATAGCCTATGATAACAAATCCGATGAGCAGATATGCAATAATACTGTTTTTGTTCATGTTATGATGTCTAAATGTTTTTTTCTATCTGTTTTGTTGACTTGATGTCCGGGATTCAGGCAAACGTGCCTTGACGCGAACATCGCGAACATTTTGCAAAGATAGTAAAAATAAAAATAAAAACAGGGTTTGTGAAGATAAAAATGAACGTCCCCCTCCGTTGGCATCGGTTATGGAATAATGCCGTTCCGGGCGGCCGGCAAGCCCTTCGTGCTGTTTTTGCTTATAAATATATGTAGAAACGTTTCTTAATAAAGTTTAAATGTGCTATCTTCGCGCAAAATATATTTATGATTATGAAAACACGATTGACTGTTGCTTTGTTGTCAGTGCTCTTTTTCTGTTCTGTGAACGCGCAGGATGTGTCATCGGTTTATGATTATTTCAACAACGGGATTGACGAGCTGGTTTCGGCTTCGAAAAAGATTTCCGATGATGTGCAGGAGGAAAAGAGTAATTTTGTATTTTCGCGTCTTTTCTCCATTCCGGCATATTACAGTTCGCTTGTAGGCAATGCCGGGGATGAGCCGGATAGCGAGTGCGAGAATGATGATGAACTGTTGGCCATGGACGAGAAACGCACCGATGTCATTGACGGCATGGTGCTGTCGCTCTATGCTACAGAACCAGGTCTGGTGCAGGTTACAGAGTCGGAACTGCGTGAGGAGAAACGTATTGCCGAGTATAAACCGGAAATGAAATTGCCGGAGCTGTCAGTAAGGTCGAATGAGATTCCACAGGGTGTGGCCGGTGGCCTGAAAACCAACGTTTCGAAGCCCAATTTCTGGAAATTCTCGGGCCGTAGTTCATTGACATTCACACAGAACTTCATATCGGAGAACTGGTATCAGGGTGGCGAGAGCAACTACTCGATGCTTGCAACCATTGACCTTGATATTAACTACGATGACAAGGACCGCATCTCATGGACCAACCACTTTGACCTTGACCTGGGCTTTGCTACCTCACAGGCCGATACATTGCACAGCTTCAGGACAAACACCGACAAAATTCGTATTGAATCGACATTCGGTTACAAGTTGGTGAAGAATCTTGACCTTGCCGCAAAGCTCAAGGTTGAGTCGCAGATGTTGCCTAACTATCCAATCAATACAAGGGATTTCATCTCGAATTGCCTTGCTCCGCTCGATGCGAATGCCTCAATCGGTTTCAACTACAAGCCCAATTTCGGCAATTTTAAACTTGAGATATACCTTGCTCCGCTGTCGGCATTCAACTTCCGCTATGTACACTATGAGCGTCTTGCCAATGATCTTGGTGTCAACGCCGACAATGGCTTTGACCTTGGCCGTGGCCGTGCAAGGCAGGACTTCGGTACCCAGCTGGTCGTTACGGTTCCTACATATCAGCTTACATCGTTCCTTGATGTGTATTCACGTCTGGAGTACTATACCGACTATCACAGGTCATTCTTCCAGTGGGAAACAAAGTTCAATGCAGCTCTAAGCAAGTACTTTACAGCGTCGCTCATGCTGAATGCACGTTTCGACGACAGTGTGGCGATGCATAAGGATTGGAAACTGTGGCAGTTCAAGGAACTGTTTACCCTTGGTGTAGCATACTCTTGGTAAAGAAAAGTACAGGTTTTCAATGAGCAGATAGTGAAAAGACAATGATTTTCGGTTCCATTTTTCCAGTAACAGACTCTACCTGGATATTCCTGGGGGTACTGTGCATAGTGCTGTTTGCACCGCTTGTGTTCAACAAACTGCGCATGCCGCATATCATAGGTATGATTCTTGCCGGTCTGCTTATAGGTCCATACGGGCTGAATATCATAGAACGTGACGCAAGTTTCAAACTGTTCGGAGATGTGGGGCTATACTATATAATGTTCCTTGCCAGTCTGGAGATAAACATGCAGGAGATGAAGCAGGCCAAGGGCGGAGCTCTGATGCTGGGACTCGCTGTATTTGCCATTCCAATCGCTTTGGGTCTGTTTACAAATATAGTAATCCTCGACTACGGCATTGTGGCTTCAGTGCTGTTGGCAAGTATGTATGCCTCATATACGCTCATATCATATCCTATAGTGGCCCGCTATGGTCTTTCGCGTCTGAAATGCGTTAATTTCGTTGTCGGCGGTACTATAATAACTGACACGCTTACACTTTTTGTCCTGGCTGTCGTCGTGGGCTCGCACACGGGCGAGGCAAGTGCATGGACTGTGCTCCTGATGCTTGTTAAGCTTTTGGTAATCGTGGCGGTAATAATATTCTTCTTTCCGCGCATCGCCCGTTATTTCTTCCGCAGGTACAATGACAGTGTGATACAGTATATATTTGTGATGGTGATGCTGTTTCTTGGTGCGGGAATGATGAAACTGATTGGAATGGAGGGTATTCTGGGAGCCTTTATAACAGGTCTTGTACTCAACAGGCTCATTCCTCACTCTTCACCTCTGATGCGCCGAATTGATTTTGTCGGAAATGCAATCTTTATCCCTTACTTCCTTATTGGAGTAGGTATGATGATAAACGTTCGCGTGCTGTTCAATGGCGGTGATTCGCTTCTGGTTGCCGCTGTGATGGTAGCTACGGCTCTTCTGGGCAAGTGGACGGCCTCGTTGATGGTGGCAAAATCATACAGGCTGTCAACCAATGAACGACGGCTGATGTTCGGTCTCAGCACTTCACAGGCTGCGGCTACGCTTGCTGCGGCTTTCGTGGGCCACAAGATAGGACTGCTTAATGAGGATGTACTCAACGGTACAATTCTCCTTATACTTGTAACATGTATTGTCAGTTCTATTGTCACAGACAGGGCATCACGTAAATTGGTTGTAGTGAATGACAATATCTCTGCGACTACATCGCTCGGCTCTAAAAAGACTCTGCTGGCTCTCGCTAACCCGTCAATGGTCGATAAGCTTATGGACCTTGCACTGCTGGTGCGCAAGGAGAACAGTAAGATACCTCTCTCGGCTATTACTGTTGTGCTTGATGAGGACAAGAAACGTCGGGAAGAGGGCACCAAACTGCTCGATTCAGCCGCAAATATCGCGGCATCGGTGAACGTGCCGTTGCTTACCAGGTTACGTCTCACGACCAACCTTGCACACGGTATCATTCACGAGGTCAAAGAGAACGATTACCGTGAACTCATTCTCGGATTCCACCAGAAGGAGACCGCCAATGACAGTTTCTTGGGCAATGTGTTGCCCGAGGTGCTCAATGCCGTCGATTGCCAGGTTGTGATGGCGAGGATGAACATACCGCTCAATACCGTGCGCTGCATGCATATAACGTTCCCGGCAAAGGCCGAATATGAGGCCGGTTTCCCGAACTGGGTCGAGGAGACAGCACGTATGGCAAGCGGTCTTGGTTGCCGGATAATGTATCACGGACATCCCGACACCATGGAGAAGATAAAGAAAATGCTCAAAGGGCTGGCACCGGTTGAAGCGCAGTTCCTGCCTACCGACGGCGGAAATGACCTCAAGCGTCTCTCCAGAATAATAAATGATGACCATCTTCTTATAATAGTAAGCGCACGCCGCGGTTCAATCTCGTTCCGTCCGTCGCTCGATCATGTCTTCACCCAGTTGCAGCGCGACTACCAGAATACAAGTGTTCTTCTTATCTATCCTAACGGTTACAAGATAGAGGGCGGAGAGACGCACTGACGACAATAATTCAAAATTATACAGATATGATCCTAAAACATGGCACGCAGCTTCAGAGTGGGCGGTATATTATCGAAAAGGTTATAGGGCAAGGCGGCTTCGGCATAACCTATTTGGCGGTACGTACAGCTTTCAATGAAAAGGTTGCCGTCAAGGAATTTTTCATGAAGGAGCTCTGCAACCGTGACGCGGAATCGTCCAAGGTGTCTGTCGGTTCTGCAGGGAGCCGTGATGCCGTGGAGCGTTTCAGGCAGAAGTTTCTCAAGGAGGCACAGAATATATACCGTTTGAAACACAGACATATAATACCTGTAATAGATGTTTTTGAGGAGAACGGTACGGCATATTATGTCATGGAATATGTTGGCGGTGGTTCACTTGCAGACAAGGTAAGCAATGGCGCACTACCCGAAACAGCCGCATTGCGTTACATAAGACAGGTTGCCGAAGCTCTTGACTTCGTTCACGGCAACCGCATGATGCATCTTGACATAAAGCCTGCGAATATTCTTGTCGATGATTCCGACAATGCCGTACTTATCGATTTCGGTCTTTCCAAACAGTATGATGGGGAGGGACAGCAGACAAGTACCACTCCTGTCGGAATAAGCCATGGATATGCTCCGATAGAGCAGTACCGGCGTTCCGGCGTAAGTTCTTTTTCTCCTGCCGCCGATATCTATTCTTTGGGTGCCACACTCTTCAAGCTCGTTACAGGCAAGACTCCTCCCGAAGCCGGTGATGTTATAAGTGACGGCCTTCCACAACTTCCTGCGACATTGTCGCTACCTGTAAGGAACGCGATAAAGGCTGCTATGCAACCGGCCCGTAAGGACCGTCCGCAGAGTGTCGCCGAGTTTCTTTCATTGCTTTATGATGGGAATGTCATTGTTGAGGATAATGATGCTACGCAACTTACTAAGACAACAGGTGACGATGATACTATTATAGTGCCTTTACCCCGTCCATCTGACAAGGAGCGTGTGGCGGTTGAAGGCAACGGAAAGAAAAATGGGTTGTTGATTATTATTGCTGTTGTTTTGTCTGTTGTCGCTGCAATACTCATTGTGCTATTTGCCGGTGGAGGTTATGACCATGATGGTTATTATGACCATAAAAGTTCTTATGTTGATCCTGAGAAGGAACCGCGTTACGATGACGGTATGGAATCATATCATGATAACTCAGAACCGGTATTGCCAGTGCAGCCTGTAGCACAGTATGTGCACTGCGACCGTGAATTCATGGTAAACGGAATCCGTTTCAAAATGGTCGCAGTTGATGGCGGAACTTTCAGGATGGGTGCAACCGAAGAGCAACAGAAGGCTGGAAAAGATGAGTATCCTGTTCATACAGTGACTCTCAGCGACTATTATATTGCCGAAACCGAGGTTACACAGCAATTATGGGAAGCTGTGATGGGTTATAATCCTTCACATTTCGTGGGCAGTTATAATCCCGTGGAAAAGGTCAGCTATAATGACTGTATGCTGTTCGTAGCCAGGCTGAATGACTTGCTTGCCGATGAATTGCCCGAAGGGCACCGTTTCCGTCTTCCTTCGGAGGCTCAATGGGAATTCGCGGCGCGTGGCGGGAACCGTTCGAACGGGTATCAATACAGTGGCGATTACAGTCTCGGAGGTATTGCCTGGTATAAGGGAAACAGCAATTTCAAGACACATGCGGTTAAATCAAAATCCCCCAACGAACTCGGCATATATGATATGAGCGGCAACGTCTATGAATGGTGCAGTGACTGGTACGGGAATTATTCTTCCGGTTCCCAGACCAATCCGGAGGGGCCGTTGTCGGGTAAGGATCGGGTACTCCGAGGAGGTTGTTGGAGTTATGGCGCAGAGTACTGCCGTGTTACTTTCAGAAGTAACCGCGAACCTGGTTACAACGGCAATAACCGTGGCTTGCGTCTTGCTCTATAAGAGTATAGTCTTACATATAGAGAGAAGGACCGAAAATATTTTCGGTCCTTCTCTCTATATAAAACTGCTTATAAGAAATATTCGGGGTTGTTCAAACCCAATTTCATTCCGGCCGATACGATTTCGTCCATGTGGTCAACGGCCCACTCGTTGTATTCCTCCAGTTCTTTGCCCTGCAAGGTCTGCTCAACCTCGAGTAGTCTTTCGTAATTTTCAATTGTGGGGTTGTCTATAAGCTTTTTTGCGGCCTTGATTCCCGAATTTGTGGTACAAGCTGTCATTGCGAAAAGAGCAATGGCCATACATGCTGTAATAAAAAACTTCTTCATGATAATAGTGCTTTATAAATTCTGCCGACATCCTTTAAAGCGAATCGGCATCTCTTTTATATACTTCAACAAATATAGTTAAAATAAAACTGCAAACAACTGTTTTTCTGCCTTATTTTGTAAATTTTTATATGGCCATTCCATATGACGCATTGAAAAAATAGTCATTAGAATTCAAGCATTCCGCCGTTCATGATGTCCTCATGGGTGATTACCGTTCCTTTGAGTATCTTGCCGTTGAGACGTGGCTTTAGGCTTTTGTGGTATTTTACTGTTCTGTCATCCCGATGAAGAGTGGCAACTGAGGAATCTTTTTCATCATTTTTGGATTCTTCACTGCGTTCAGAATGACAATTGTATCCCAAAAAATGACAAACAACGGTAAATGTCTTTCCGTTCTCAAGGTGCAGTGTCGCTTCCGGGAACAGCGGTGCGCCAAGTTCATATTCTCCTCCGCAGGGGTTCACGGGGTAGAATCCCAATGCGCTCATAACATACCATGCCGACATCTGTCCGCAGTCCTCGTTGCCGCACAGACCGTCGGGGGCGTTGCGGTACATCTCGCGCATTATTTGTGAAACGTATTGCCTTGTCTTTTCGGGTTGCCCTGTTTTGTTGAACAGGTAGGCTACATGATGGCTCGGCTCGTTGCCGTGGGCATACTGCCCAATCATGCCGGTGCTGAAGATTGGCAGCTCGGCTTTTTCGGCCGGAGAGTAGGTGAACATGCTGTCGAGCTTTGCGGTAAAACGTCTCTTGCCGACAAAGTCTATCAGTCCGTCTATGTCGTGCTGTACGCTCCACATATAGTGCCATGCGTTGCTCTCGCATATATGTGGCGTGTATTCGTCGGGGCTGAATAGTGGCTGGAACTCCCCCTTGCTGTCGCGCGGCTGCATAAAGGTTGTTGCCGGGTTATACTGGTTGCGCCAGTTGTCGGCACGACGGTAGAATACGGCTGCAAGGCTGTCGTGTCCCATGGCCTCGGCCATGCGCGCAATGCAGTGGTCGTCGTAGGCATATTCGAGCGTGCGCGACATTGCCCAGTTGTCGGCATTGTAAGGGTCGGCAACATCATAGGGCACATAGCCGTGTCGCTTGTAGAATCCTATTCCGCGATACTCATCATTGTTGGCTGTTGCCACGCAGGCAGCAAGGGCCTTTTCGGCGTCAAAGCCACGGACCCCTTTGAGGTAGGCATCAGCAATCACGGGCACTGAGTGGTAGCCTATCATCATATCCGTTTCGCTGCCCCACATGTTCCACACCGGCAGGCACTCGTGCTGTTCATAGTGGGCAATGAAGGAGTTTATCATGTCGTTGACGCGCTCAGGTGCGGTTATGGTGAAAAGGGGGTGTGCTGCGCGGTAGGTATCCCACAGCGAGAAAGTGGAGTAGTTCTGCCAACCGTCGGCCGTGTGGTTCTCCTTGTCGGCACCGCGGTAGGTGCCGTCAACATCACAATAGATTGTCGGGGCTATTTTCGTGCGGTAGAGCGCGGTGTAAAAACAGATGCGCTGCTCGTCGGTGCCGCCCTTGACCTCAATGCAACCCAGTTCCCTGTTCCACTTGTCGTGTGTGGCTGTGCGGTAGCGGTCAAAGTCGTTGTGCGGTGCCTCGGCGGCAAGGTTCTTTGCTGCACCCTCAAGCCCTGTGCCCGAAAGGGATGTTACAACAGTAAGCTGCCTGCTGCTGTCGGGCTTGAATTCGAACTGTATCTTCCCTGGTGCATATTTGATGATGCCACCGGCGATAATTGTGGTGCTGTCGCATTTCATCGAGCTTATTGGACGCGAGAAGCGTGTGCGGAAATATACCTGCTGATTGCGTGCCCAGCCGGTGGAATAGCGGTAGCCCTCGATGGTGAAACTGTCTATCTGCGCTATGTGCGTGTCTATGGTTGCATCCCAGTTTGTGGCCTTGCCAAGGTTCAGCAGCACTGTGGCACTGTCGGTGGGGTAGGTGTATCGTTGCACACCGCAGCGTTCGGTGGCGGTGAGTTCAACATCTATGCCGTAGCTGTCGAGGTGTACGCGGTAGTAGCCTGCACAGCACTCTTCGCGCTCGTGGTTGAATGTAGAGTGTACTCCCAACGGCTTTGCTGCAACCCTAAGCGGAAATGTTACAGGCAAGAAACTTATGTCGTAGAGGTCGCCTGCACCTGTACCGCTCAGGTGTGTGTGGCTGAAGCCTGCTATTGTGCTGTCGGGGTAGAAGTACCCTGCAATCCAGTCCCACCCGGGCTGTCCGTTGTCGGGGCTCAGCTGCACCATGCCGAAAGGTGCCTGCGCGCCGGGATATACGTTGCCCTTGCCGTCGGTGCCTATGAGCGGGTTTACTAATTTGGCGTAGTCGGTTTCCTGTGCAGCGGCAGCAAACAGAGCAGCTGCGAATATTGTTGTCAGCAATTTTCTCATAGTAATGTCTTTGTTTTGCGAAGATAGTAAAAAAGATGCTCTTTTCGCGAAAAGAGCATCTTGTATTGTGGTTACTTTTTGGCATTGCCGTCCGACTCAAAATGGAACGGCTCGAACTGCGAATCTTTGTCCACCCAGCTTGGCTTGCGCATTGCGTATATGACGAACGGTGCTCCAACTACAACAATGCAACCGATTATCAGCACGGCATACCACACCGTGTTGCTGCCTACAGATATCTGTGCAGGGGGGATGAAGCTGAGAACGAATGCAAGGAGGCTTCCCAGGAATCCGACTCCGGCAACAATCCACATTACGCCATTGCCGCTTTTGCCCAGACGGAACGGACGCTTTGCCTCTTTCATGTTATATCGCAGATAGATGGCCGCGGCGAACATCAGCAGGTACATTATAAGGTATAGAAGCACTGTGAGCTGTGAGAGTATCTGGTAGAAACTCTGTACCGATGGCATAATCACAAACAAGAGACTCAGCAGTGTGACAAGTGCACCTTGTATGAGAAGAATGTTTTTCTGTACTCCTATCTTGTTGCTTTTCTGCATGAATGGCGGCAGATAACCGGCCTTGCCGACGGCGAAGATACCTTTTGACGGGCCCGATACCCATGTGAGAACTCCTGCGAGTACACCGAACGCGAGGGCTATGGCTATTATTGGCGACAGCCATGATGTTCCGACGTACTTGAAGTAATTGTCGAATCCTACGAGTAGGCTCTGCGTGAGGTTGATGTCCTTTTGCGGAATTATTATTCCGAGCGCAAAGGTGCCAAGCACGAATATAAGTACCGTGATTATGGCTCCAAGAAATACTGCGCGCGGGTAGTTCCGGCTCGGGTTATCCATGTCTTTTACGTGTATGCCTGTCATCTCCATACCTGCATAGAAAAGGAATATGCCCGATGCCAGTACAAGATTGTCGAGTTTTGTTATGTCGGGGAAGAAACTGCCGCCGAAGTCCATCTGCGATTTGCCGCCGCTGATGAGATAGATGATTGCAAGCACTACAAGCAATGCGGCAGGGATGATGGTTCCCACAAGGCCGCCGATCTTTGCCACTTTGCTCACCCAGTCGAGTCCCTTGAGTGAAATGAACGTTGCGGTCCAGTATATTGCAAGAACCACAACAAGAGTGTATATCTTGTTCGATGCAAGAGACATGTCGGCAGTGCTGTCCATGCCTATGAACGCCAGTGATACGGCACCGAACGTCAGTACCGTCGGGTACCATATGGTACTCTCTACCCACTGAAGCCAGATAGCCACGAAACCGGCCTTTTTGCCGAATGCTTCTCCCACCCATCGGAAGACACCTCCCTGTTTGTCCTGAAACATTGCGGCAAGTTCGGCTGCCACAAAAGAGGTGGGAATGAGGAACACAAGTGCTGCGAACAGATAGTAGAATGCCGAACTTATACCATATTCGGCTTCGGCCGGCAGTCCTCGCAGTGAAACAACTGCCGTTACATTCATTATGGCGAGGGTAGCCACGCCCAGTTTTACGCTTTTTGTTAATGTTGACATAGTTATCCGTTTTTAAAGGTTTGGAATCAATGTATGGATAACAATAAAGGCGCAATATTGGTTCGTGGAATGTTGGGAAGTCTCGGTTATGTATAGTAAAAGGGCACCCATAATGATGCCCTTTTACTAATGAAATTTCGTGCAGTCCTCCTTTCAAAGGGAGACTCTTATTCTGCGGTTTCCGTGCTCCAGTCAAGTTTGACAACACTCGCTTTTCGCAACCCGCGGGGCACGACATTGCAGCCGTGCTGCCCGCGACCAATTGCTGTTCGTGTTGTCTAACTTGAAACTTTACTCAGCTGTCTCTTCCTCTTTGCTCCAGTCTAGTTTTGCCATACGTTGGTAGCTTGCATAGCGCTTTTTCGCCATTCCTTCAGCAGCAGCGAACAGCTCGTGAGCCTCTGCCGGGAACTGCTTTGCAAGTGATGCGTAGCGTACCTCGCCCTGCAGGAACTCCTGGAATTTCTCCCACTGCGGCTCCTTGCTGTCGAGTGTGAACGGGTTCTTGCCTTCATCCTCGAGTGCGGGGTTGTAACGCCACAAGTGCCAGTAACCGCACTCAACGGCAGCCTGCTGCTCGGCCTGTGCCTTGCCCATGCCGCGCTTGATACCGTGGTTGATACAGGGTGCGTATGCAATTACGAGTGACGGGCCGGGATAAGCCTCAGCTTCACGTATTGCCTTGAGGCACTGGTCGTAGCTTGCGCCCATGGCAATCTGTGCAACATATACGTAACCGTATGTGGTGGCAATCATACCCAAATCCTTCTTGCGGATACGCTTTCCGGCTGCGGCGAACTTGGCGATGGCACCGAGCGGTGTTGCCTTTGAGGACTGTCCTCCTGTGTTTGAATAAACCTCAGTGTCGAGTACAAGTATGTTCACATCCTCGCCCGATGCGATTACATGGTCGAGACCGCCGTAACCGATGTCGTATGATGCACCGTCGCCACCGATAATCCACTGTGAACGTTTTACAAGGTACTGCTTTATTGCGAGAATCTGCTCGCTTGTGTCGCTTTCGAACTCTTCGCATGCCTTGATGATTGCAGGTGCTATCTCCTTTGTCACCTCGGGGTTCTCCATGTTGTCTATCCACTTCTGTGCGAGTTCCTTCATCTCCTCGGGGCAGCTGCGGTATGTCTGTATCTCGGCAAGCAGTCTTTCGAGGCGTGCGCGCATCTTCTTGTCGGCGAGCTTCATACCCAAGCCGAATTCGCAGAAGTCCTCGAACAGTGAGTTGCCCCATGCCGGTCCTTCGCCCTTCTCGTTGGTGGTGTATGGCGTTGACGGAACAGATGCCGTGTATATTGAAGAACATCCTGTAGCGTTGGCGATGAGCTGACGGTCACCGAACAACTGTGTCAACAACTTGACGTACGGAGTCTCGCCACAACCGGAACATGCACCCGAGAATTCGAAGAGCGGTGTTGCGAACTGTGAGTTCTTCGGGTTGCTCTTCGGGTCAACAAGCGACTGCTTGCTCTTCACGTTCTTCACGCAGTAGTCCCAGTTTGCGGCCTCGTGCATCTCCTCCTGCAAAGGAACCATGGTAAGGGCCTTGCCGGTCTTGGGGTGTCCCGGACATATGTCGGCGCAGTTGCCGCAACCCAGACAGTCGAGCACGCTTACCTGTATGCGGAACTGCATTCCCTTCATGGCCAATGGTGCCTTCATCTCAATCTTGTCGGCATTGATTCCTGCCGCCTCGGTCTCGTCCATTACGAACGGACGTATCGCTGCGTGAGGACATACGAATGCACAGCGGTTACACTGGATACAGTTTTCTACATTCCACTTGGGAACGAACGCGCTTACACCGCGCTTCTCGTATGCCGATGTTCCGACGGGCCATGTACCGTCCTCGAGTCCCTTGAATGCCGAAACGGGGAGGTCTGCACCCTTCTGTGCATTGATGGTGCGTACAATCTTGCTGATGAACTCGGGCTCGTTTCTCTTCTCCTCTGCATCGGCAGGCAGTTTCGACCAGTTGGGGTCGATTGCCAGTTGGTGGTATTCGCCTCCGCGGTCAACGGCCGCATTGTTCTTGTCAACGATGTCCTGTCCCTTCTTTCCGTATGACTTGACGATGAACTTCTTCATCTGCTCAACGGCAAGGTCAACGGGGATAACCTGTGTGATGCGGAAGAACGCGCTCTGCAGAATAGTGTTGGTGCGGTTGCCCAGTCCTATCTCTTGTGCAATCTTTGTAGCGTTTATGTAGTAAACGGTTATGTTGTTGTCCGCGAAATACTTCTTTATGTTGTTCGGCAGGTTCTTTGCAAGTTCCTCGCCCTCCCAAACTGTGTTCAGCAGGAATGTACCGTTCTTCTGAAGGCCGCGTGTCACGTCGTACATGCGCAGGTAGGCCTGTACGTGGCATGCAACGAAGTTCGGTGTGTTTACAAGGTATGTACTGCGGATGGGCTTGTCACCGAAACGCAGGTGAGAGCAGGTGAAACCTCCCGACTTCTTTGAATCGTAAGAGAAGTATGCCTGACAGTGTTTCTTTGTGTTGTCGCCGATAATCTTTACTGAGTTCTTGTTTGCGCCCACGGTTCCGTCCGCTCCAAGGCCGTAGAACTTGGCCTCGAACATTCCTTCAACCACGGCGATCTCCTCCTTCTTTGGCAATGAGAGGAATGTCACGTCATCGACAATGCCTATTGTAAAGTGGTTCTTCGGTTCGGGCAACGCCAGGTTTTCATATACACCCATTATCATGGCCGGTGTAGTGTCGTTTGAACTCAATCCGAATCGGCCGCCTACAATAACCGGGTTTATAGCCTTCAGCTCCGGAGTGTTTGCGAATGCCTCCACAACATCGAGGTACAGAGGTTCTCCGTTGCTGCCGGGTTCCTTTGTGCGGTCAAGCACGGCGATACGCTTCACTGTCTTCGGCATCACAGCCGCAAGATATTTCACGGAGAACGGACGGTAGAGGTGTACGCTTACCAAGCCAACCTTCTCGCCTCTTGCTGTCATGTAGTCGATGGCCTCCTTCACGGCCTCCGTAGCTGAACCCATTACGATGATTACACGGTCGGCATCCTCTGCACCGTAGTAGGTGAAAGGCGCGTAGTTGCGGCCGGTGATTGCAGAAATCTCCTTCATGTAGTCGGCTACAATATCTGGAACGGCATTGTAGAAGGGATTTTCGCTCTCCTTGTGTGTGAAGAATGTCTCGGGGTTCTCTGCGGTACCGCGCACTACAGGTGATGTCGGGCTCAATGCTCTGTCGCGAAATGCCTGAATGCAGTCCCAGTCAACGAGCGGAGCAATCTCCTCCTGTTCAATTAGTTCTATTTTCTGTATCTCGTGCGATGTGCGGAATCCGTCGAAGAAATTGAGGAACGGAATGCGGCTCTTCAGTGTCGAAAGGTGTGCCACTGCAGCAAGGTCCATAACCTCCTGTACCGAGCCTTCGCAGAGCATTGCGAAACCTGTCTGGCGACATGCCATGACGTCCATGTGGTCACCGAAGATACTCAATGAGTTGCCGGCCAGTGAACGTGCCGAAACGTGGAAGACTGTAGGCAACTTCTCGCCAGCAATCTTGTACATGTTCGGAATCATGAGCAGTAGGCCCTGCGAAGCCGTGAAGGTGTTTGTCAAGGCTCCTGCCTGCAATGAACCGTGGAGCGCGCCTACGGCACCGCCCTCCGACTGCATCTCCTGTACAGTCACTGTTTCACCGAAAAGGTTCTTGCGGCCCTGTGCCGCCCATTCGTCAACGTACTCTGCCATTGTCGAAGATGGTGTGATTGGGTAGATGGCTGCTACCTCGGAAAACATGTACGCAATGTGAGCTGCGGCCTGGTTTCCGTCACATGTAATGAATTTCTTTGCCTTTGTCATAACACATAATATTTTTGAGTTATTGTATTGTAATATCTTTAAATATAACGTTCTGGCCGTCGTGGATGGTTGCGTTATATGATGTGAAATCATACAAAGTTATAAAATAAATGCAAACACAGTCATTAATAAAGATTAAAATGAGTATTTTTGTGATGAATTTTTGCTATGAGAAGATTTATTGTAACCTTATCTATTCTGTTCGCCGCTTTGATTGCGGTAGTGGCACAGGAACAGCGTTCCTCCAAGTATGAGTACCGTGCAGTGTGGCTCACCACTGTGGAGAACCTCGATTGGCCTAAAACCAAGATACGCCGCAAGGCAGATATCGATGTCCAGAAATCGGAACTTGTTACCATGCTCGATTCTCTCAAGCAGTTGAATGTTAATACGGTACTGTTGCAGACAAGGTTGAGGGGCAATGTTATCTATCCCTCGAAGATTGAACCATTTGCGCATGTGCTCACTGGGGTAGAGGGGCGCGACCCGGGCTATGATCCTCTGGCCTTTGCCATTGAAGAGTGCCATAAGCGAGGCATGCAACTGCACGCGTGGATAGTGACTATGCCTTTGGGTACCGATGAACATGTCAGCCGTCAGGGTTCTCTTGCCCTGTGCCGCAAAAAGAAGAATCTGTGTACGCACTACACGGGCCAGTGGTATATGGAACCCGGTAATCCCGGAACGGCGGAGCATATAACAGGAATTGTCAAAGAGATAGTCTCCAACTACGATGTGGATGGCATACATCTCGATTATATACGTTACCCCGACCGCACGACAGGCTATCCCGATGCTTCGCTGTACCGCAAGTACGGCAAGGGACAGTCGCTTGCATCGTGGCGTCGCGGCAATATTACGCGTGTGGTTAATGCTGTCTATGGAGCAGTGAAGGAACTCAAACCGTGGGTGCGTGTAAGTTGTTCCCCGTTGGGCAAGTACGACACGCTCTCCCGTTACAGTTCGCGTGGTTGGGATGCCTACAATTCGGTATATCAGGCTGCCCAGGAGTGGGTCCGTGACGGGGTAATGGACATACTTTTCCCCATGCTCTATTTCGAGGGCAACAACTTCTATCCTTTTGTCCTGGACTGGCTCGAGAACTCATCGGGCCGCCATATCGTCCCTGGAATCGGAATCTATCGCCTCTTGCCTGAATATGGCGGATGGCGTGATGTTGAGGTGGAACGCCAGTTGCGTACATCACGCAGTGCCGGCTGTGCCGGAACCGGAATGTTCAGGGCCGAACACATGCTCGGTATCGGAAAGACGGTATATGCGTCCGTATATACAGAGCCTGCACTTGTCCCCCCGATGACATGGGCATCGGCAGCACCGGCTTCTCCTGCAGGCTTTGTGGCAAGCAGGGATGTGAGTGGGGTCTCGCTCGAGTGGAACGCTGTCACGGTTCCCGATAATTTTCCCTGTATGCGGTACAACGTCTATATGGCTATCGGGGACACTGTGGATACGGGTGACATTTCTAACCTTTTCGCGTCTGATGTTACAGGAACCTCGTTCCGTTGTGACTGTCGCGTTGCAGGCAACATTACTGTAGCGGTCACAGCCGTCAATGCATACGGCATTGAGAGTGAACCGTCCGTGGCTGTGTTAAAGAATGCATGCTCATATTTGATAAGTGACTATATTGTGTTGCCCGACTCCGTTTCGGAGGGTTGGCGCATGGTTGTCACAGATATGTATGGCCGTGATGTTTATGATGGCCGTTGCAGCCGCAAGATAATTGTGCGCGGTCTCTGTCCGGGACATTACAGACTTAAAGTCTATGACCGTCACGGCTCCTTACTTCATAGTACCCGTTTCTTCCGTTGATGTGTCAACGGATAGAACCACTTGTCGGGGCTGTCCGGGAGATTGCCTGATAAGAAAAATGCTGCGATGAGTCGCAGCATTTTTCTTATATAAAGGAAGAATTGGTGATTGCTGTTTGGGCACCGCTTGTCAGAATACCGAGATGTTTATATATCTCTTCGGGTTCTCCTTAAGATCCTTCAGCAGCGCGTTCGCAGCATCGCAGGTGGTATTGAGCTTGTGGTAGAGGGTGCTGTCCTTCAACAGCATGCCGGCAGAGCCTTCACCGTTTTCGAGCGACGCCGTTATCCTTTCAATGCTTGCCACTGAATTTTCGAGTGAAGTCACAAGCCTGTTGTAATCCACTTCGCTCAACTGTGACGATACCGTCATGAGGTCATCCTCAATCTCTATGAGCTTTTCGGTTGCCGTCTGTACATTTCCTGCAATTGTCCTGACATCCTTGTTGAGCAGGCTGTTCAGTTGTACGGCGGTAGTGTTCAGTTCCTTGGTGAGTGATTCCATGTTCTCTACGGTACCGTTTATGGCGGGGTTTGACAGAATCAGGTTCAGCGATGTCAGTATTGAATCGGCCTTGGGCAACAGGTCTCCCACCTTAGGCATCAGGTCGTCGGCTGCGCCCATTGCTCCTGCGTCGAGGCTTCCCGAAAGTGTATCGCCGGGTGTGAGCATCGTGCTGTTCTCGCTCAGTGTCAAATCCACGGTGCTGCTGCCCAGAACCTTGCCGTTGATGGTCGCTGTGCTTCCGACCGGTATTCTCAGCTGGCGGTCAACGCTTATCTGCACATAGACACCGTTACCGTTGCTATAGTCATATTTTATGTCGCTGACGTTGCCGACTTTGTATCCTCTGATATATACCGGCGAACTTTGTACAACATCGCCCAGATTGTCGAACCTTATGTAATAATTGTCACTCTCTTCAAAGACGTTTATGCCCTTGAAGAAATTTATAAGAAGATATGCGAGCAGTATGGCAACAATACCAAGAATACCGACCCACAGTTCTTTGGTGAATCCCTTTTTTTTCTCTTTCATCTTTTGTTTTCTTTGAAAATCCTTATGGCCTTTTGAGTATCAGTACGCTTGCCGTCAATGAAGGCTATTATGAACGCCTCCTTGAATTTGCCTATAATCTCCTTTCTCTTTTTTACGATTGCGTTGTAGTCTTCGCTCTCGCCATAAGTATATTTGTATTTGCCGTTCTCGACGTAAAAGTCGGCCTTTATACCCTTTAAACGTTTGTCGTTGGCTTTCAGCTTTTTGTCGCTCGTGAGTATCTGTACCTTGAACACGGGGCTGCTGTCAACGGTTTTCTCATTCTTCTCTTCTTTCCCCTTTTTTTTCTTCTCCTTCTTCTCCTTCTCCTTTTCCTCCTTTCCGGCATCGCCTTTCACTTTGGGCTTCCCGTTGTTGCAGTACTTGCTGTAATATTCCGAGAATCCTTCGAATATGCCTTTTGCCAGTTTCTTCTGTCCCTCTTTTGATGCAAGAACGCTCTCGTCATTGCTGTTGGTGATGAATCCGAGTTCGACAAGGATACTTGGCATAACAGTGCGGTGTAGCACGAGGAAACCTGCCGAGGATACTCCCCTGTTTTTCAGCTTGGTGTTCTTTACCATTCCTTTCTGCACCAGCTCGGCAATGCTTACGCTGCGTTCCATGTCATGTCCTCTTATGAGTTCGAACATTATGTAGCTTTCGCTCGATCGGGGGTCGAAATTGTACAGCTTCTCATGGTTCTCCTCCTGCAGGATAACTTCGTTCTCGTACATAGCCGCCGCTTTTGCCTCTGCGCTGCTTCCAGCTCCAAGGGTGAAAGTCTCGCATCCGTTCGCGCTTCTGTTCTTGTTGGCGTTCGAGTGTATCGAAATGAAAAGGTCGGCGTTGGCGTTGTTCGCGATGTCCGCACGTCTTGCAAGCGGTATCTTTACGTCAGTCGTACGTGTGAATATCACCTTTATTTCGGGGTATTCCTTCTTAATCATCTCTGCAAGCAGGCGTGAGACGCTCATGTTGACATCCTTTTCCTTGGCCTTCTTGCCCAGTGCACCGGGGTCAACGCCGCCGTGTCCGGGGTCTATGACGACAGTGAACTGCGTCTTCTTCTTGTTCTTCTGCGCGAATGCTGCCGGAAGAGAAATGAATATGACCAGTAAGATTATTGCCAACCGTGTGCAAAATGTCCTGCTGTACATGAGTCTTTTCCTTTTTTCTTGAATGTCCGGGTATTTCCGGCTTTGCAAATGTAGCTCTTTTTGCGCTAATGTCAAAACTATTTCCCCAATTAGGCATGGGTGACACCTGTTTCTCGGGAATGCGGCACTTTTGCATCTTTTGTTGTCCGGCAGTCGTAAAAACCGCATCAATTCATTGTAAAAGGTATATTTTTTTGTAAATTCGCATGGTTTATACGAACAATACAAAAACAGCATCGCAAAATGAATTTTTTAGAATTCAACATACGTTATGAAGCCGAAAACGGTAGCTCTCTATACTTGAATTTCCTGCTCGAGGACAATGGCGAATCCAACTACGGTGTCCTTTCTCTGCGCGAGATACAGAAGGGCTGGTGGCAGGGCACCATGGAGGTCAGTGAAGACTATGACCACATACAATATGGTTACGAACTTCTTTGTGACGGCAAGAGTGCCTGCCGCGAGTGGGCGCGTACACCGCACAGGCTGCGTTTCAACTGCGTTAACCGCAACTACATAGTCTATGACATGTGGCTCGACTCGCCTGTCGGGAACTACGAACAGACCAACCTTTTCCGTTTCTTCGACAAACGAGGTCTCAACCTCGACCAGCCGAGCATAAACTGGTACAACCGCAGTGTTACCTTCTCGCTCTATGTCACAGGTCTCCGCAAAGGCGAACGCCTTCATCTTGTAGGTGACGCCGGTGTTCTTGGAGCGTGGAACCCGGCAAAAGCCCTGCCCATGCAGCAGCGCGTTCCCAACCGTTGGAGCGTTACCTTTGATGTCGATCCCATTCTGAGCGGCGGTATATACTACAAATTCATAGCCATAAGCGAGGACGGCGAGGTTCGTTGGGAGAGCGGTGACAACCGCCATATATTGCTTCCCGACTTCGAAGCGGCCACCAACTATTTCTATCAGCTCGACGAGCTTCAGTTCGATGCTCCGCAGCTCCGTATAGCGGGCACTGTGATTCCGTTGTTCTCGATGCGCTCGGCTCACGGGTGGGGTATAGGTGATTTCGGCGACATAAAGCTTATGTCCGACTGGCTCTCATCGACCGGGCAGAATATATTGCAGCTTCTGCCGCTCAACGACACTACGGTCTGCGGCGGTAACGAGGATTCCTATCCCTACAACTGCGTCTCTGTATTCGCGCTTAACCCGGTGTATGCCGACATGTCAGTGCTTCCACAGCTCGCGAGCGAGAAACGCAATGCGCATTTCCGAAAGGAGCGTGAACGCCTTAATGCTTTGCCTGCTGTGGATTATGCAGGTGTCTATAGGCTCAAGATAAAATATCTGCGCGAACTGTTCGACGAGCAGGGAAGCGAGCTTCTTGCAAGCGAAGAGTATCTGCGTTTTGTGTCGGAGCAAGAACAGTGGCTCAAACCATATACATTGTTCCGTTTCCTTTCGACACGTCTTCATAGCAATATATGGGATTGGTCCGACTATCCCTATTATGATGGTGATACGTGGAATCGCGTCATGGCAGAATATTCCGATGCTCATCGCGAAACACAGTTCTACAGCTACGTACAGTATATTCTTTTCACCCAGTTGAGCGAGGCGCATGCTTATGCCAACAGCAAGGGTGTCGCTCTCAAGGGCGATATCCCCATCGGCGTGGCTCCCAACGGGGTTGATGTGTGGTGCGACAGGGAGCAGTTCAACCTATCGGTATCGGCTGGTGCGCCTCCCGACATGTTCTCGGCCGATGGACAGAACTGGGGTTTCCCCACATACAACTGGCAGGTCATGGCATCCGACGGTTACGCATGGTGGCGTCGCCGCCTCAAGTACATGTCGCAGTTCTTTGACGCGTACCGCATAGATCACGTCCTCGGCTTCTTCCGTATATGGGAGATACCGCGTACTGCAAAGAGCGGTCTTGCAGGCAGTTTCTCTCCCAATATGCCTTTGACAAGGCGCGAGATAGAGGCAGCAGGCTTTACATTCGATGAATCCCTGCATACGAAACCGCTCATCGATGACGCAATCCTGAAGAGACTCTTCCCACGCAAGTCACGGATGGTGATAGAGCTCTTTCTCGACAAGCTTCCTGGCGGTAACTATGTGTTCAAGCCCGAGATTACCGATGCCAACACACTCGCATACTATATATATGAGCGTGCCCCCAAGTGGCAACCGGCCATGAAGGAGGCGCTATTGCGCCTTTACGGCGATGTGCTCTTCATGCCCGACCTCAACGAAAAGGACAAGTTCGTGCCGCGAATACTGGGCAACGAAACTTATGCCTATTCGCAGCTTGACTTCGGTGACCGCATAGCTTACGACCACCTCTACGAGGATTACTTCTATAATCGTCATACAATGTACTGGTATCGCGAGGGAATGCGCAAACTCTCTCCTTTGGTCGAATCCACAACAATGACTGCCTGTGGTGAAGATTTGGGTATGATACCGGCCTGTGTGCCATGGGTAATGAAGAATCTGCAGATCCTTTCGCTCGAGATACAGCGTATGCCAAAACTGTTCGGCGAGCTCTTTGCCCGCCCCGAGCATTATCCTTATCTCTCTGTCGCTACGCCATCGACTCACGACATGAGTACTTTGCGCGGCTGGTGGCGCGAGGACGAGGTTCTCTCGCAGCAGTTCTACAACAGTGTGCTTGGTTTCGACGGCAAAGCTCCGGCCGAGATGGACGGCAGGGTGGCGAAGGCGATACTCGCACAGCATCTTCACTCTCCTGCAGCCTTCGCACTCTTCGCATGGCAGGATTGGATGGCTATGGACGAGCGTCTGCGTCATGCCGACCCCGATGCGGAACGCATCAACGTTCCGTCCAACCGCGATCATCAGTGGAGCTACCGCATGCACCTCACCATAGAACAACTTATGGATGAGCGTGCTTTCAACGATACATTGCGCGGTATGATAGAGAATTCAGGTCGTCTTGTGTAAAATCAAACAAACAATAAATAAACAATGGAAAGTAAACTGAATGTATTTCGTTCTTCGGTAATCTCCGGTACAGCTGTGGCTATAGCCGGCTGGGGGTATCTTGCCTGTACAGCCAAGGGGCTTGAAGCTCTTGGAGCCGTGCTCTTCTCGTTCGGCCTACTCACGGTAGTGAACTACAAACTGAAATTATATACCGGTACGGCAGGTTTTGTTGCCTTGCGTTACGATGACGGCCGTTCACGTTGGCTGAAGGCCATCGGTGAGTTGCTGTTCATCCTTTTCGGAAACATTGTAGGCTGTTTGCTTGTTTCTCTGCTAACACGTCTCTCGCCGATAGGACTCGGAGAATCTCCGAGTCTCGGAGAACTGGCACAGAACATTCTTGAGTTACGTCTGAAAGTCGGTCCGCTGAATGCAGGTCTGTTGGCCATAGGATGCGGTTTCATTATGACAACAGTCGTGACTTTTGCGCGTGAAGGCAAGCCACTTGCACTGCTTTTCGGTGTGCCTTTGTTCATATACTGCGGTTTTCCGCACTGTCTGGCCGACGCCTTTTACTATTTGACCGTCCCCGTATCATATACGTTTGAGCATATCGGCGAGGTTGCAGTGCTCTATCCCTGTCTGGTGATAGGAAACTTCATAGGCTGCAATCTTTACCGTTTCATAGGTCCAAAGAAATAAAGCCGGACAATTACTCCTTTCATAACTACAAAAGACACGCAACAGCGTGTCTTTTGTAGTTATGAAAGCCTTCTCGCATCCCGCACGTAACATCACTTGCAGCGATGCTATGTGCGACTATATGCTGTCGGCATTGTCTAAACTTGTTTGTCTTTGATTACAATTGATTTGTTCTATCCAATTTATTTTATCAGGACTTTCTTTCCATCAATTATATAAATTCCTTTTGTCGGGCTTTCTATCTTTCTGCCTTGGAGGTCATAAACAGTTGTTGCATTTCCGTTTTGACTTTCCACCTCTTCGATTCCCGTGTTATTCGCCTCCAGGCGCACGACTGTCCAAGTTGCAGCATCGGTAAAGCTCTTGCTGAACACGGCCTTGTGGTCGCTGTTGAGTGTGAGGTACAGTTCTTCCTCTCCCTCCATCACCGTAAAGTAAACCTTGCCGTCGTCGGTGTAGTTTGCCTTTATGGCTACAGCAGTACTGTTGTCCTCGCCGCTGCACGATGTGCCTACATTAATCTGGTAGTCATTTATGTAAAGGCCGTTCTTGTTCTTTATATAATAGTGGTGCAGTTCACCGGTGCTCTCTACCATCCACTTCTTGTCATTCGACGTTATGGGTGTCTCTGTCTGCTTGTTAGCCTTCAGGCCATATTTGTCATAGCAGAGCTGGTATGCCTTCTCCTTGGCATTTATGATTCTGTATGCATCAAGTTCCTGCAGGTATGCGCGCGCCGTCAAGTCACTCTTCAGTCTTGCTATTTCAGCAGCTATCAATGCCGCCCACTCATTGTACTGGTGCACGCTTGTGTCCTTGTTGTCAACAGCTGCCTTGGCGTCCTCCACAAGCTTATCAAGCGTTACAAGTGCATCGGCATAGAAATTGCCTATTTCACGTCCTGTAGTCTGCAGACCGAGAATTTTTTCTGCTGCAGTAATAAGGCTGTTCAAGTACTCTATCTGCTGTTCTTCGCTGCCATCTTCATTTGCCGGCTCTATTACGGCATCCGTTCCGTCGGCCTGTGCAGCGACCACCTTAATGTTGTCATACCAATGTCCTGTAGGAATCCTTACGATATAGGTGTTCGAGATACCAATGAGCTTGCCACTATTGTCATACACCTTGAATCCAACGGCACCTCCTGCATTTTCACTGCAATGAATCTTTACATTGGTTGTTCCTAATGTGTATGAGTAACCCTGAGCTTTTACGCTCTGGTCTATGTAGTCGCCCCACTGACCCACATCTCCTGCACTGCCGACAGGTACCTCTTCGTTGTAGTCAAGGCGGTTGCCGTTCACACCATCAGTTCTTTTTGACGGCTTAACGCGGTCCTCAATGAACAAAAGGTGTCCGCCCTTCCTGCTGTATTGCTGCATTCTCTTTCGGCTCGCCTCGGCATCCTCCTCGGTAAGTGTCACGTAGTAGTTGGAGTAGTCACCCACTAAAACATTGTCCATCGGTTCAAAGAAACCCCAAACCTCGAAGAATTCACTCAGGTCCATCTGTGCAATCTCGCAGCAAGCCTCGGCAAAGCGCAGTTGATTGAACTTGGCATTCACTCCGCTTGTTCCGCTCAGAGGGGTATCGCGCAGGTATTCGAATAGTCTCGGGTAGAACGTGGTATCGTGTTTTGCCTCGTGGAAGTAGAGGTACAGCTGCCAGTACATACGTGTCTTGCTGAACACCTCGCCACGCTTGGGGAATGGAATATGGTTCTTCCAGTCGTTGTAGCACACATCCATTTTCTGCCCACGTGTAGTGGTCTTTCCCATGCGCTGTGTAACCATGTTCGAGAACAGGTTATTGCTAACCTCGGTACACGATACAATGTTTATCGCAGCCTGGTTCATGTGCCCAATCTCGTGTGCAGGACCCCATGCAAATCCGGGGCTTGCAAATACTCTATCTTTGGGGAGAATATCTTTGAGTGTGCTGTACTCATAATAAGTATAATAATATGTGGCGAACATGTATTGTCCTTCACCGTCGGCACACAGCATCATGTTGTTCCAGCGGTCGGCATATTGGGTTGCACCCATCAGTTCCTTTTCCCACATCACAATAGTGTCCCACCAGTCTATCGACTCATAGATATTGTCGGGGCATATTGCGGTAACCTTGTCGCGGTGCATGTGGAACATCGCATGCTCGCCCTTGACGTTTACAATGTCATGTTTCAGTATAAGGTTCTGCATTTTTATCCAGTCCTCGTTGGTGTGGCGGCTCTTGTCGAAGTAGCCGTTGAGTGTGCCGCCCTCGATGTGTATGTTTACATCCGGGTAGTCGGCCAGAACCGGAGTATCTGTAGTGCGGTACGTATCTACCTTGTATGTGATGAACAGCGAACCGCCTTTTGCGGCAGTAATCAAGTTGAGTCCCTTCTTTAGCTCTACCGAGGCACTGCTAAACACATTGTTACCCTCAACTTCCTCAAGGTGAAGGCTCGACGGAGAGTTGATTTCCTTGTCAACGAAGACAAGCAGTACGTCGCCTTTATTGGCTGTAATTCCGGTAGGTGCGTTTAATTTGCTGTACGGGTTCGCCTTCAGGAATGAGCCCCAATTGTCTGCATTGCTGTATGGCTTGTATGTTGCGGTTCGGAACTCCTTCTCGTACTCGCCCCATGTCCCGTTCTTTATTTTAAGTGCGATGTCAATGTAAACCTGCGGGAAACCTTCCATGGTATTGAGCATCTGTTCATCTGTCATGCTCTTGTATGTACTTTTCAGGTCAGTACAGCTGTCGTCATTGAAGAGGTCGCGGAACCGGGTGTAATAGAGTACAACATCCTCTGAAAACTGAGTGTCGCTGGTATATTTGCGTCGCGCCTCGTCTATCTCCTCCTGCGTAATGGCGACCTCCTCGAATGTCCATTCCGAAACGGTTGGTTCACTGCCTTCACCTGCGAACCACGACAAAATCTTGCCATCGTATGAACAGCTCATGAACCATTCGCCCGATACATATGAACGTATGTCGTAGTAACCTTCGCATGTTGAGCTTAGAATATCGAACCTGTAACCCTGGTCAGTGACAGTATTGTACACCCTGACCATGCTTCCATTAGGTTCTATGTAGCGGCCGGTATATACATTCTGGAATGCGAATTTACCGTTTTCTCCTTCGGCAATCCACATTTGGGCATACTTGTCGTTGCCATTGTCAAGTTTATCTCCCCTTAGTAGGTGCGTAACAGGGTCTTCATGAACATACGGTCCGTAAATGGCATTCTTTATGCGGTAAACCTTACCGGTCTCCAGTTGGGCCGACGCTGTCGAAAAAAGCATTGCCAGCACGGCAAACAAGTAGAATTTTAATCTCATATGCTGTTATGGTATTAAGTTATTTCTTCCAAAGTCGCTAAGTTAGTAATTTATTGCAAATAAACGGCTGTATGACATGTTAAATCATTTACGGGCTGAATTATGCCGCTGCCCATAAATAAAGAGTGGCAACCCTTGAAGGCTGCCACTCTTTGTTTATGGATTGGTGTTTTTTACTTTACCAATGTCTTCTTTCCGTTGATGATGTAGATGCCCGGCTTGGTAATCTTCTCAATCTTGCGGCCTGTGAGGTCGAAGATGCCTTCAACGGTACTGTTGCTTGCCTCTGTCTCAATCTCGATGATGCTTGTGAGGCTGCCGGTCTCGGTACCGGCTAATTCGATTTTCCAATAGCTTGCGTCTGCAATTGTACGTACACGTACTCTTCCGCTGTTGTTGCCCCAATATTTACCGTCTTCAGAGATTGCAAGTGCCTTGTTGTCGTTATCAACGCTAATCTCATAAACACCGGCATACTCAGCCTTGTCAGCCTTCAGTGCAGCTGCGCTTGTGCTCATTGTGTAGAGATATGCATCGTATCCCTTGTTGTAAACCTGGAAACCGCCATTCTTGTCGGCAACGAATGCCCACAGGTAGTTGTCGTCAGCTACGAACTCTGCTACACCGGCAGCGTTCTTGTAAACACCGCTTGCATTGGGGTTCGCAAGGCAGTAGTTGCCGCTTGCAGTTTCCTTTATGTAGTACCAATAGATGGTACCTGCGTTGCTTGACTTCGGCTTCAATACATATACAGCCTCTGTGTTTGCGATTGCTTTCTCAAGTTCCTCTATGTAAGGAGCGTAGTCATCGGCATTCTCAAGGTTGTTTGCTGCATTGTTTCTTGTTTCTGTAAGAATTCTTACGAAGTTTGCAAGTTCAATGTCGCTTACATACACTGCGAGGTCATCGATTCCGTTGCCGGCCTCAGCAATCACTCTGTCGGCTGTTGCAATGAGCTTCTCGAGCTGAGCCTTCTCCACTGCTGTCGCATTGTCTGTGTAGCACTCGATTCTCCACTGTGAACGCTTCTCGCCCGGTTCCTTACCTATAATGCTGTTGTTGCTGTTGCGGTAGATAGAATTGTTGCTCTCTCCGTATTTGTAGATGCTTGCAGTTCCGTCACCGTTGTACAGGATTGAGAACTTAGCGTTGGGGCTGCTTGATGTCAGAACGAGGTTCTCGTTATTCAAGTCGGTAACGTAGAGGTTCTGTCCCACATTTTTCAGGTAGTATGCTCCCTCTTCCGGTGCTGGAACGAACTCCCAACGGCGGTCATCGTTAGCCTTTGCTACCTGGCTCTGTGTAGCGGCCTTTACACCTGCGTTGTAGTATGCGAGGTAGTAACCGAAGTTACCCTCGGCACAACGCAGTTCGTAGTGGTTGAGTGGCTTTATACCAATGAACGACTCGGGGTTCGATTTCACCTCATTTGTCGCATTTATAAGCGCAACAGCCCATGCTCCGTATGACATTACACTCTGGTCCTTGTTGTCAAGCGCAGCCTGTGCGTCTGCAACCATTTCAGAAAGCTCTTTAACGGCCGATGCACGCAGGTAACTTGCATATTTGGGGTTGTTGGCCTTGCCAATGAGTGTGTTCGCTGCAGTAATGGCGCTGTTGAGAGCCTCCATCTGCTGCTCCTCAGTACCGCCTTCGGCAGCCGATTTCACTTCAACTTTTGTTCCGTCTCCCTGTACTGCATATACCTTGTACTTCATGGCGGTAGCCGGCAATTCAACGGTGTAGTTGTTGGTGAATGCGATAAGTTCATCGTCGTTGTAAACGATAAATCCAACAGCACCCTTGCCGTTAGTCTTGTCAATTGTCAGTTTGTTCTTGTAAACAGAGTATATGTAGCCTTCGGCCTTTGCTGTCTGGCCAATGAAGTCCATATACATACCTATTGACGCGTTCTTGCCCTCTCGTGTTTCTCCGTCCCAGTAGCTGCGCAGTGTCTTACCATCATGGCTGTAAGTAGGTACAGCTACACCGTCGTTGATGAAGAGCGGAGCAAGGTTCTCCTTGTAGCCGCGTGATTTTACCCATGCGATAGCCTCGTCAACCTCTTTTTGTGTCTGAGTGTAGAAACTTGTTGAGTAGTCACCACGCTCCTGCTGCTCCATGAGCTTGAAGAAACCGTGTGCGCGGAAGAACTCTGTCAAGTCCTCACCTGCCGCAAGACAAGCCTGCTTGTAGTATTTGAGCATGCTCTCTGTACCGCTGGCATGGCCCTTGCCGTCAATCCAGCCGAGGTTGTTGCTGCTCATTCTGTCGCGGCGGTTAAGCTCGAACAACATTGGGAAGAAGCTTGTGTTGTGACCTGCAAGGTGGTAGTACATCCACAGCTTGTAGTACATCTGTGTCTGTGTCCACAAGTTCTGGCTTTCACCTCCCATCTGCTGATGGAACAGGTAGTGATTGTTGTTCTTGTAGTTGTAGTAAACCTTGTCAAGAGCACCTTCTGTGCCATTTATGCGTGAGGTTCCTATACCCATGTACCATACAGCAATGTTCGAGTGCATGTTGTTTGTAACCTCGGTAAGACCGTTCACGGTGAACACACTCTGGTGCTGGTGTCCAATCTCGTGTGCTGGGCCCCATGTCTGGCCGGCACCTACTGCAATTCCACCTATAATGTCACCCATTGTGTTCTGGTTGTAGTTACAGTTTCTCCATCCACCGCTCATGTAACCGCTAAAGTTACCAAGTGCTATACCGTGGTGGTTGAAATATTCGCTGTAATCAATGTTGCTCTGGCCGTTTGGACCTTGGTTGAAATACATCTTCTCGGTGTAGTCGTAAATGTTACCGGCCTTTGCGCTCCAGTCTTTGTTCCAACGTGGATATAGTGCGTTGAGTGAGTCCATTTCGGCCTTGCTCAAGAGACCCATTGTCGCAAGCTCAGACAGGTGAATTCTATCCCAAGCCTCAAGTACAGCGTTTACTTTCTGCTTGGCTGGTGTGCTTGCAGGAACCTGTACATTGTCGGGGAAGAATTTCGACATACAGTTGTACTCCATGTATGTGTTGCCGGTCTTGTCATCTGTTACCTGTGTCGGCCACATTGTATAGTGAAGAATCTGACGCTTTCCGAGGATTGTCGCGCTCTCTGTGTTGGTGCGGTCCTCGTAGTACTGCCAGTCGTCATCATTGTCGGGCTCGCCCCATAGACAGTCGCCAACACCATTGTAATAACCGTTTACATTACCACCGGCTACGTGTACCTTTATGTCTTTGTATCCGCTGAGGGGGTTGACGCACTTGCCGTTCTGGTAAGTGTGTACCACATAATTAATATATAAGGTGTTGCCGTTGGCGTGGAACGGAATAATGTTCAAACCCTCTTTCAGGGTTATTCCATTCTCGTATGTAGCAAGCAGGCCATGGCCAACGAGTGAACCTAATGTAAGTTCTGCTCCATTCTTTATCTCGCCCTCTACAAAGATATAGACATGCTGGCGGTAGTTACCTGTAATACCCAACGGGTTGTCCATGTTAATATGGGCGTTGATACCCAACCAGCTTGTAATTTCACCGGCGATACTGTAAGGCTCTATGCTCTGTATGCGGAAACGCTTTGCGTGCTCGCTGTCCCAATATGGCTTGCTGCTGTCAAAGTTATCTTCCTGCCAGTTGTCTGTATATACCTTGACAACCATCTCCTGGAGTGCTGCAGGAAGTGCCTTGTAGTCTGCGTCTGCCTTCAGAGCGTCAACGTTTGCGAAGCTCTTCTTGAGCTGTGTGCATGCCTTGTCGCTGAACAGGTTGGCAAGAACTGCCTCGCACTGTGCAAGAAACTCGTCGGTGAGTACGCTGTTGAATGCGTTAAGCTCGTCCCAATTGGCCTGCAGCTCAGCCTCGCTTACTGTAACCTCCTGAATAGTCCAGTGTGTGGCGTCAGCACCGGTATTCCAGCCTACGACACGTCCGCCTTGTGATGTTGCATAGTGCATACAACCGCCGCCACTCGAGTTGTTGGCTGTGTTGAATGTGTAGTAGTTGCCTTCGGTGTTCACACAGTAGAGTACTGTTGAATTAGAGGGCTGTGCTGCGAATGTCCAGCCTGTGCTTGTACCTCTGGGTGCTACATAAAGGCCGTTGCCCAAACTGCGGAGCGACCATGCGTCAGCATTGTTGGGGTGCTTTTCTGCAAGCCAGTACTGTGAGTACCTCTCGCCAATCTTTGCACCATAGATGTCGGTGGGGGATGATGCCTCCAGCGCGATGTTGGTGTCCGCTTTGTTGATGAAGCGGTAGATTTTGCCGCTCTCAAGCTGCGCTGCCAATGGCAGTGCTGTGAAAGCAATGAGCAAAGTTAGGAGTAACTTTTTCATTTTCATAGGTTAAATATTAAGGTTAATTGTTCTTCGCTTTTTGTCCGGCTGTTGCCGTGCGGCGGTATTTTGCAATCCGCCTATTCTGTGCAAATATAATTATATTTATTTTTAATAAATCCTTTTGCTCTGTTAAAATTTATTTCCATTGTTTTTTTTGCTTATAAGAGACGATTTTTGCGGAATTTTATTTGAGGTTAGAAAAAATATTTCCATCTTTGCCAAAAGTATCCTAATGGGTGTAATGTGTCCGTAAGGGTGCTGCTTGAATGAGACTTAATTTTAACTTTTTTATTAACCAAATTCTACGTTTATGAAGAAAAATTTATTTCTAGCTGGTGCTTTGGCACTCTTCTCTTTCGTAGGTGTATCTGCACAGGATTGGTGTCACACTGTTGTGAACGGCCTTCCCGGTACAGATGTTAAGACTACAATGGAGGACGGTACCGAAGTTACAAACCGTTATGCAGAGACACAGGTGTTCTCTCATGCCGGAACAAAGAGCATTCGTATGACTGTTCTGCAGACTGGTAGCACAAACCAGATTAAGGGTGGTGGTCCTACATGGAACCTTGCCGAGTTGAAGATCTACGATGGCAATGGCAAAGAGATTGCTTACACAGCAACATCAAATGCAGACCACAACACTATGGGTGGTGCTGGCAACGACGGTGCAGGTCTTCCTGCGTTGAATGACGGCAACCTCAACAACTATTGGCACTCAACATGGAGCGCACAGGCTCCCAACGAGTTCCACTACCTTGAGTTCGAGCTCGCTGAGACTGTAGATGCATTCAGCCTCGCTTGGTGGAACCGTCCTAACAACAACAATAACTGTCCTATCGTAGTAGGTCTTACACCTGGCGGTAAATACTTCACTGAGGACATGAAGTTCGCTGAGTACGGCTTCGAGCTTGGCGAGCAGGTGACATCTGCCGACGGACTTGTTGCAGGTACCTACGCATTCTATGTAGAGGGTCCTACTGTTGCTCCAAACGATGAATCAGTTACCGGTCCCGGTAATGTGTTCGTTTCATTGAGCGGTTACAACACAGGTAATGCCCAGACTGCAGGTCCTGAGCATATCGTTCAGTTCATTCCGGGTTCTAAGGAGGGCACATTCGTTCTTTATCAGCCGGTTCTTGGTACATACTATGCACAGCCCGACCGTTGGGCCGATTATAACGAGGGCCAGAACGGTTGGCAGCGTGCTTATTCCGAGGCTCGAGTTCTTGCTGAGTTCGAGTTTGCAAAGCGTCCCGACGGTGACTTTGAGTTGACTACATACTCATATTATGAGAAGGATGCTAACGGCAATCTCGTTAAGCGTGCAACTCCTGTAAAGCTTTGGGTAGGTTATGACATGCGTGGTAACCTCAAGGTGTTCCCCGAGGCTGTTAAGGTAGGTCTCGAGAATGGTGACTACACTCTTGGCTTCGGTCTCCCCGTTGACTTCGGTTTTACTATCTATAAGGCTGGTGTAGCTGACGGTATGGTTCCCAACAAGACTGCTGCCGAGATGTGCGAGGAAGTTCTTGCCGGACCTCTCGAAACAGCTGAGGCTGCACTCGAGAAGTATGCCGATATCATTGATGATTATGACTGGGATGATGCTGCAGGGGCATTAGAAGAGGCTTTCGGTGCTGCTGAGCGTGCTATCGAAAACGGTGACCTCGCTGCTGCTTCTGAAGCAAAGGATATGCTTGAGGCTGCTACCGCATTGCTTGCTGCACAGAAGGCAAACTACTATGAGGAGTTGCACGGCGATATGACCAAAGAGTATAACGCAAACAAAGCTGTACCTCCATACAAGCAGGCCGATTCAGGCAAATATACTCCTCTGTCAGGCGAGATCCTTGCTCAAATCAAGGCTCTCTTCGATGAGGTTCTGAATTCTAACGGTTCTCTTTCATATTCACAGATTGAGACCAAGTGGACTCAGATAGAGTCTCTTATCGAGCAGTTCTATGCATCAACTTTGAAGTTCTCTAACTTCCCCGAAATCGTTGAAGGTATCTCTGATGCAAACTTCCCATACGCCGACCTTCCCAACAACGCAGTTTGGAAGCAGAACGTTGTTCTTGCCGGTGCCGTTAAGGGTATCCGTCTGACATTCCTCGACCGTTACATCGGTTCAGCTGGCGACAGCGGTAACTTCCCGATGATTGCACTCGGTGAGTTCAAGCTCTATGACGCAGACGGCGCGGAAATTACTCTTACAGAAGAAAACTTCTATGCTAACCACACTGAGACACAGGAGGGCTTTGAGTCAACAGTTGCACGTCTTTGCGACGGTAACTTCGGTGCTCAGGGTTACTACCACTCTCCTTGGAGCGGTGCCGAGCCACAGGAATACATCTATCTCGATGTAACATTCCCTGCTGAAATGGATAACTTCACATTCGAGATTTACAGCCGTGACAGAACAACATCACAGAACAAGGTATCTCTCTTCCCCAAGAAGGTTGCCATGACGGAGAAAGGTACAGCTTACGATCCTCTCCTCTTTGCTGAGAACCCCTATAACGTAGCTGTTGGCGAGCAGGTAACTGCTGTTGACCAGCTCACAGATGGTATCTATGTAGTTAAGGGCTTGCTCAATACTCAGGCTGTTTACAAGGAAGTTACTGAAGGCGAGGGCGAAGAGGCTACTACTGTAATCAAGCAGGTAGAGCCTACAGGCACAGCCAAGTTCTACAGCAACACAACAGAGCGTTTCCACAGTGCAGCTGCCGCTGTCCGTGAGGCAAGCGTGTTCCGCATTACAAAGAACGCTGACGGTACATACACAATGCTTAACCTTGCAAAGGCTAACTACTGGCCTACAACTGAGGGTGAGGCTGGTGAGAGAAACGGTTTCGTTGCAGGTACATATGATCAGACTAAGGCTGCTAAGCTCAACATCGTGGCTTCTACTAACATCGAGAATACATTCGTTATCTATGAGAAGGTTGACGGTCTTGTAACTGTTGCCGACAGCATCGATACTAACGAGGATGGCGTTGTTGACGCAGAGGGTGAGACATTCCAGACTCCTTATGTTCTTTACATGGACTGGAGCACGGGTCTTGCTACACGTCCTGTAGTTGATCCTCAGCCGGTTGTAACAAGCGCAGAACTCGCCGACAACTGGGGTGATGCTCAGTGCTTCACAAAGGAGAACGGTGAGGCTGAGTGGGAAATCTACAAGGTTGACATGGAGAACCCCGACTTCTGCTGGTTGACAGGTCTTGTAGGTATCGTTGACAATCTCGGTATCGTTGTAGGTGACGATCCCGGTTGTGTATCTGACCTCGGCGCACTTGAGGCAGTTCTTCCTGTAGCTCAGGAGGTAATTGCTGATTCTGCATATGCCGATGCTCCTGCTGCAGCTGCTGCTCTTGCAAAGGAGATTGCAACTGTTGCGACACTTGAGAAGAACCCGATGAAGCCCGGTATCTATCAGGTAGTTTCTGCAAATGTTGATTTCAAGAACAAGCAGAATAAGGAGAAGGCTCTCTATGCAACTGTTGACGAGGCTGGTACTCCTACATTCGGTTGGAAGGATCTTGCTGAGGGCGATATCCAGTTCTACTTCGACTTCCAGAAGTCAGAGAATGCAGCTGATCTTGTTGAAGGTGGATTGAACGAAGAGTATAAGGATCTTGTTTATACAATCCGTGCTATTTCAACATACGAGGGTGCTACTCCATACTACATTGGTGAGGCTGATGGCCAGTCAACTCAGATTGACCTCTTCGGTGACGCAGCTTCTGACTACGTGATCAAGAACGTTAAGGGTTCTGCATTCAGCATCGGTCTTTACAGGAATGTTGACAGTTGGACTTTACACGCTAACGGCCACAATTCAGGTGCCGGCCAGAGTGGTAACATCGTTTACTGGAATGGCGATGCAGGTGCTTCACAGTGGTACTTGAGAAAGGTTGATTATGAGACATCTATCGAGGACCTCATCGTTGAGGGTCAGGATGCAGTATCAGTAGCTTACTACACTGTAGGCGGTACAGCAATCCCAGCTCCTGTAAAGGGTGTTAACATCGTAGTTACAACTTACGCTAACGGCGTTGTTGAAACAAAGAAGGTTTTGGTAAAGTAATTGACCTAATAATAAATTGAAAATGGCGACCTTGGGGTCGCCATTTTTTTTGTCCAAAACCGGTAAGAATATTCGAGTGTGGACAATATACTACTCTGCAATCATGATGTAAGAACAGATGCTGTTGGTGATGAATTATGTTTTGAAATTTCATTTATTCTTTTCTAAGTGCTATATTTGTAAAACTGAATAATCATTAAAATCAGATAATATGAAACTGAAAACTCTATTGCTGTCATTGATCTTTTGGGTAATGACATTGGGTGCCAATGCGCAACTTACATCAAGCAATGCACAGCGTTATTATGCCGAGTTTAAGGGCTATTTTACCGATGATGTCTGTACCGAACTAGCAGTTCCTTACTCCGCTATGACAGACGATCAGTTGCGTACTGCAATGAGCGCGATGCCCGAGGAACTTATAGACATTGCTCTTAAGGTGAAGAACAATACTTGGGAAAAGCGTGAGAAGGAGTTCCGCGTCTTCGAGGCAAAGCCTTATAGCAACTCCTACAAATGGAAGGATTATCTTAATGTGAGACAGTACAGTGAGTTGCAGAATCCGACAGGTATTACTGCAGACAATGAGTATCTGCTCATATTCGTGGGCAGTGAGTTGCCCGACTCTATTAAGATGGAACTGAACCCTGTAGCCGATAATATGCCGGCGCCTTTGATGAGTTATAAGCTGAAGAGTGGCTTGAATGTTGTGAAGATACCTGATACCGAAGGTGAAGGCCGAATGATGTTCATCCAATATTGTGTTGACACCGACACCAGTGCAACAAGCAAGAAGTTGGCCGATTATCCTAATGTGCCCATCCATATTGAGGGTGGCTATGTGAATGGTTATTTCGACCTCAAACGTCATACCGATGAGGATTGGGTGGATTTGACAACGAACTATATGAAGTATTACTCAGTTCAGGTCCTGGGTGAGAGGGTAATGTTTCATATGGAACTGGCAAATGTTCTGAAAGCTTGCCCAAAAACTATTGTTGACGCCATTACATGGTGGGACAGGTGTGTTGCATGGCAGCACGAACTGATGGGTGCGGAAAAGTATTACGACCGTTGGAACGATCTTATTTTGGCAAAGGACGGTTATGAGGGTATGTTTATGTATGCTACGGAGACATTTACTTATTACGAGCATTACACTTTGCCTGATATTCTGCCATGGGAGAAGGTTTACGGCGACCCGGGGTTGATGTGGGGGCCTGCTCATGAGATAGGTCATGTGAATCAGGGTGCTATAAACATTGTATCTTGTACGGAGGCAACAAACAACCTGTTTGCCAATGCGCAGGTCTTTCGCACGGGAAAGACAACTACGCGTGGTGTCGGAGTCGCTGTGTGTAGCGATGATTTCGGAAACAAGATTCCTTTCCCGTTGCGTGGCGACGTGATAGGAAAGTCAAGGATGTTCTTCCAGCTTTATCTCTATTTTCATGTTGCCGGCAAGGATGTGACTTTCTATCCACGATTGTTCGAGGCTCTGCGTAAGGACCCGTTGGATAAGGGGCCGAAGGACCGTAACTGGACATCCCTTACCCAGGCTGTCAATGACCAACTGAAGTTTGCTGAGAAATGCTGTGAGATAGCACAGATGGACCTGAGCGAGTTTTTTGAGGCTTGGGGCTTGTTTGAGCCTATGGCCGATGCGTATGTGGGTGATTATGAGAATTTTATTGTGAATCTGACTGAAGAGGAGGCGGCTGCAAGTCGTGCCCGTATGCAGAGGTATGCCAAGAAGGGTGGATATCTTATGTTTATAGAAGACCGCATCAAGCCTTCGAAAAGAACCGACGGTGTAAATGGCAACCGTATTGATTTTAACGATGAGTTTGCTATAGGTAAAATGGGAATTGTCGGTCAGTGGAGCGATTACATTGACGAAGATGTGAAGGCCGAGGGTTATTTCTTTAAAAGAGGTACCAATTATGTGAATATATTTGCCGAGGATGATGCCAAAGGGGCGCTCGGATTCAAACTTTACAATGCTCATACCGGTGAATTCATTGCGTTCAGCAATGACTATTCGTTGAAGATTCCGGTCTCGTCGTTGGATGCTCCTTTGAAGGTTGTGGCGGCCCAGGCCGATGGAACAGATGTGGAACTGCTCGATGTGGCGAACAGTGATGACGAGGATTTGCAGTTAGAGGCTCTGAAAGCGGTGTTGACAACTGCCGAAGCTGTTATGGCGAAGAAAACGACAACCGGTAGAGAGATTGGTTACTTCTTTACCGATGCTTTGGGTACTTTGATGGACCTTTATGATGGTGCCAAGGCTGCAGCAGACAATGGTGATACCAGTGTCCGTTCTTACAAGGAGTGGGCTGCGTTGTTGAATGCTGAGATTGTTAGAGTGAAGAGTGACATCAGTGCACGTGCTTATTTGAAGGAACTCGATGAATACCGTATAATAAATGTCAAAGAGAAAGCTTGCCAGTTGTGCTATGACAGGCTGGGGCTAAAGGCGAACAAACAGAACGAGACTCCCATAACGTCGGATGACAAGAAATGGCTGGTAGAGAGTACCGGCGAAATGCACCATTATTATATAAAGAACAAGAATGGACTCTATATAAATGCTTATGAGATTGGTGTAGGGACATCGTGCAGTGGTAGCGACAAGAATAGTGCTGTTGTCTTCAAGGCCAATTACCTCGATGATGGCAAGATATTCTTCAGTACAAAGAACGAGGGGGCTTATCTTACTCTAAACAGTGATTATAATGTGGTCTGCGCTAAAGAGCTTGTAGATAATTCATTGTGGACCATTGTTCGCGTCAAAGCCAACAATACGAGTGTTGAAGAGGTGAACGGTGATGGTGAAAATGTAAAAACTGTTTATGACCTCCAAGGCCGTAGGGTAAAGGATGCAAGCAAACCGGGTGTTTACATTATAAATGGTGAGAAGGTGCTTGTTAAGTAAAACATAGTAACGCTGGATATAGACAATAAAGAGGTAGGCTATAAAGGCTCTTTTCGCATTGTTGTCGCAATATTGCTTGTACGCATTTACTTCAAGTAAACTGCAGTATTTGGAGCCTTCGCAAGCCTAAATATGGATCTGTTTATTCGAACCTCAACAAAAATAGGATGACCCACTTTACTTTTGGGTCATCCTATTTTTGAACATTACTCCTCTGTGAGTCCCATCTCCATCCAGCGTTCTGCAATCATTGTGCAGTCTTCGCGTGCGGTCTCTTCGTCAACTTCGTACTCTTGCATCAAGCAACTGACCATCTCCTCAATGCCGAACTCCTCCATAGTGCTGACAGCTTTCCATAGGTCTGCGGCTGTCGGGTTAAGGCTTATGATCTTGCTGAAATCGACATTCTCTTCTCCTGTCGCTACAATTATGTACTCACCGCACACCTCCTGTAGCTCAAATCCTTTTTTTGTTCTCATTGTTGTTATGTTGGTTTACTCTTGTTTCTTTCTGTGCCCCATCACTTAACTCTCCTGTAAATAGCAAGCAGTACACGCCTGAACGGCTTTGCCATTTTCCATATAAACGAGTAAGCGCGCCATTTGAAGCTGCGTACCGAAATATATTTGCCTTTTCTTACGAAAGCGTCAGCAATGCCGATGATTTTTTCCTCTGTAAAGCGTTCCTTCATTCTCTTCGGGTTGCCGTCGCCCTGCATGGTATAGACACCGTCCTTTATGGCGATGACCCTGTGCAGCGCATATCTCTTTTCCATTATTTCGGCAAGAACCACATCTCCGGTCTTGGGCTTGCGCGGCGGAACAAGTATTACTTTGTCCCGTCCGTTCTCGAGGAATGGACGCATACTGAACCCGCGGACAATGAACGTTACGCTCTTCTTGCCCTCTTCGTTGAACATGCGTCTTATCTCCTGCATGAACAGGTGGTTGTTGACTCTCTTCTGTATTGGTTTGCTGTTCATTGTCCTATGGTGCTGTGTGACAATTCCGCAGCCTCCTTGTCGGGGCGGCATGAGAGTGTGTGTATGGGTGTGTGCTCAAGCACCTTTGTTATTGTACCGCAAATATCCATGTGGACCCTTTTGTCGAACTTGAGTGTGGAACATGAGCACAGCATTATGCCGAAGGCAATGGGTACGGGCTCTCTTCTTATGCTGTTTTCCTTCTCCTGCTCAATGGCTGCGAATCCGCCCAAAGGATAGTGTACGTTTTTGTAAATTGGTCTTTTGCCGCTCCAGGGCGAACCGTAAACGATTGGCGTGCCGTTCTTGTCGATGCGCAATACGGGGTTGTCGTCGTTTATAAGTGTGCTGCCCTCGATGTGCTTTACCCAAAGGTCGCTGTGCGTGCTCTTACCCTGTCCGCTGACTCCCAAGAACATGTATGCCTTGCCGCTGTTCTCCACCACCGAGGAGTGCATGAGCAACGTCTTGTGTGGCGCGGTGCATAGGGTGAATATGACCATCAGTGAATTGTCCAATCCGAATATCATGTTGCTGCGGCTGCCTCTTGTGGCGATGGTGAACTGCTCGTAGCTGTCGTCGCTCTGGATAAAGGCACATGGTATCTTCTCATCGGTCAGTACAAGAATCTGGTATGCACCGCTGTCGCTTCTATAAACTTCGAAACTTGCCGACGGGCAGGGGAAGTGTCCAATCCTTGTACCTCTCCACGAGGGAATTATGCTGTTGTCAACGGTGATGCTGAACAACGGTTTCTTCTCCTCCGCTGTTTCGAAAGGCTTCAGGTTGGGGAGCAGGGAAGTTACTTCCTCGTCTTTCGTCGAGATTGTGAAACTGTGCCCGGCTATGGAAAAACAGGTCTTGTGCATTGTCGTTTGTATATCTTGTTTTTATGCTTCTTGTAACACTTTGTGCTGCAAGTATGTTTATTCTGCAAAAATATTAAAAAAGCAGTAAAAAATCAATTGGCCCGGCAAGTTGTTTCACTTTTTGTATTTTATTTGTATCTTTGGAAAGATTATGAGTACTATGTCCGAGCCGTACAGTATAAATGTGAACGGGCGTCTCATGACCTTTGCCAAACCGGCAGTCATGGGAATCCTGAATGTTACTGAAGAGTCTTTCTACAGCGCTTCAAGGCTCTCTTCGCCTGAAGCTCTCGCGCATCGTGCCGGTGAGATGCTCGCCGCCGGTGCCTCCATGCTCGATGTCGGGGCATGTTCTACCCGTCCGGGCAGTACGCCGGTTGCTCCTGACGAAGAGATTGCGAGGTTGCATGCGGCTCTTGATGTTCTCGACCGTGAATACCCCAATGCCGTGGTCTCTGTAGATACGTTCAGGGGAGCAGTGGTGCGCGAGTGTGTCTCAAGACATAACGTGGCTGTGATAAACGATGTATCGGGTTTCGAGTGGGACAGTGATATGTTTGCGGCGGTAGTTGAATCGCGGAAACCATATGTTCTTACTCATTCCGTGGGCTTTGCCGGGGAAAGGCCCGTCTATACCGATTTTCTTCCGCAGGTAATTCAGAAACTCGCTTCGAAAATGTGGCAGTTGCGTCAGGAGGGGGTAGCCGACATTATCGTTGATCCGGGCTTCGGCTTCGGCAAGAGCCGGGAGCAGAACTACGGGATGCTTGCATCGTTGCGCGAGTTCGGAATCCTGGATGCGCCGTTGCTTGTAGGCATCTCGCGCAAGTCCATGATAACGGGGCTGCTGGGCATTGATGCCGCTGACGCACTCCCTGCTACTACAGCTCTGAATCTCGTTGCCATCGCCAATGGTGCTTCGGTACTCAGGGTACACGATGTTGCCGAGGCTGTGCAGGCTGTTGAACTTTCGCGTGCTCTTGGAATGTAATGTTGTATATTATATAAGGAATTGATATGTTTTTTGATTTCACGATAAAGGATGTTATAGACATCGTGCTGGTGGCCTTTCTGCTCTATTATTTCTATCGCGTTATGAAGGATTCCGGCTCTTTGAATGTGTTCATCGGCATCCTTATGTTCTTTTTCTCATGGGTGTTCGTCTCTGAACTTCTCAAGATGCGTCTTCTTGGCTCTATCTTCGACCAGTTGATGAGCATTGGAGCCATATCTCTTGTGGTTATATTCCACGAAGAGGTCCGCAACTTCTTCAAATCACTCGGTTCGCACCGGCATTTCAGGTTCTTCTCGTCACTTATGGCGCGCAAAAAGAGCAAGGAGGAAAGCAATCCGGCCATTATGCCCATAGTTCTTGCGTGCAACAGTATGTCGCAGCAAAAGGTAGGCGCACTTATCGTAATAAAGAAAAATGCCTCTCTGGATGATATCGTCAAGAGTGGAGAGCATATCGATGCCGAAGTGAGCCAGCGTCTTCTCGAGGCTATATTCTTCAAAAACGCGCCTTTGCACGATGGGGCAGTCGTAGTACAGAATGGCCGTATCGCTGCCGCGCAGTGTATCCTGCCCGTGTCGCACAATATGAATATCCCGAGGACTCTCGGTCTGCGTCACCGCTCGGCGATGGGAGTCTCCGAGGAGACCGATGCCGTGGCGGTAGTCGTTTCCGAAGAGACGGGTGCGATTTCTGTGGCGAGGAACGGCAAACTGTATCACAATCTCGATGTACAGAAACTCGAAGAACTGCTCACCCGGTAATTGTTCCCGTAAAAGTTCATGTTCTGCATCCTTGATATTTAGGCGGTGAGGTCGTCGGCTTCCTCAATATCGCATTTGCTGGCAGCGATACTTTCTGTGTGGGCGCTTTTTGATGGAACTTCGGGCCGAAATTGAGGAAAACGACTGTAGCGACAGTGGTGTTTTTCCTTATAATATATAATATGCAATGTAAAATAGTGGAGGAGGCTGCGGTCTTCTCCTGTTTTTTTGCCCTCATTTGTAATTGTTCCATTCCGCGGTGCTGCTTAATAGGCCATGATTCCGTATTTTTTAACATTTTGTAAGTTGTTGAAAATCAATGTTGATTGAAAAAAGTTTTATTTTTGGGCAAAAAAAAGGTCGAAATGTTTTTGTAGTCTAAAAATTTGCCATACCTTTGTATCCGCTTTCGGCAACGAACTGAGTGTTCAAGCCGTTTAAGCGAGATGATCCTTGAAAACATTCCATACAGACAAGCAGTACAACGTCAATGACATTTTTTTGTTATTGATAAAGTGTAAAGTAAGGAACGAAAAACGAACCGTCAATAATTTGAATTATTATATTTCCGGCCAG
>JAZRLO010000019.1:0-61188 GCA_045646845.1 Bacteroidaceae bacterium | reverse complement strand
TCTTCAAGGTCAATGCGGTTGAACTTCGCATAGCTTGAAGCTGCTTTCTCCATTGTCTTTGTGTCCTTGCGTTTCTTCGCCATCTGGTATGTCTCCAAAATCATTTCGTTGTATCGCCAACGGTGGAAATCACGGCTTGCCTGTGCAAGGTGCGGTAACATCGCCTTTATGACGGATAGGTCCGAATATGCCAACGGCTTTGATATGCTGTACCTATCCATAGCGACCTCTACAAACTGACGATCCTTTGCATCGGGATTTGCGATGCACCAGTTGTAGAGGTCGCGTACACGCAAAAGGCGATTTACGACAACATCGGGGAAACGCTGTCGCAACTCTTCTTCTGCTGTGAAGAGGTCGGTTCGGGCTATGTCTATGACTGCTGGAAATGGCATTACTCGTCGTCCTCCATATCAAGTAAATTCTTATGTGTATTCTCAATAGCAAGAGGGCTACCCACCTGTGCGAGTAGCATTTCCTGATGCAGGAGCTTCACTTTGCTGCTTGCCTTGCCTCGGTAGTACCTCTTGCTGACTTCGCTTTCCTTGCGTGCGATATCCTCACGCAACTGCTCGGCCGGCAAGTCAAGTATCACTGCCATATCCGAAATTTTCAGGTATATGGAAGCGAACTTTTCAATCTGCGATAATTGCTCTTCAGTATAAATCATTCTTCTACAATTTTATTGGCAAATAGGTCATTAAGCGGTACGCTGTGGCCTTTTATCAACTCCTGCACCTGTGCGTGGAGTGTGGCAAAGATTTCCTTGTCTGTGGTGATGAAAGCAGACTCGGAGCGATTGCCTCGTGTCAAGTTCTGCGAGGTAACGACGGAAACCGTATCTCCTGCATCGGAACGAACAAGAAGTATCTTGCTGTGATTGTCGGCAAGGTATGTACGCTCAATAACCTGGGTGATGAAAGCCCATAATTTGAGTGTCTTGTTTGTCGCTTTATGGTCGAGCACGAGATTAAACCGCTTCACCCGTCCGCTCTTCTCGATGAAGAAGAGACGGCGCAGGAACTCTTCCGATATGGAAAACGATGTTTGCCATACCTCGGCCGTTCCCACCTGCTCCAAAATCCATTCCAAAATGTCTGCAACCTGTAGCACATTGGAGAGATAGGCTTGGTATGACTTATCTCCCAATGGCTTCAAGATATCGTTTATAGAGGTGTTTCGTTTCATTTCTTCTTACGGGTCTTGCGTGCCGGTTTCTCTTCAACCTTTACAGACTCTTCGGTACTCTCGGCAACAAAATGGTCGTACTGCTCCCAATTTGCGTGCATCTTCTTATCCAATTCGATAAGCTCTTTAAGGAATGGGTAACGCTCGGAGTCCGGGCAAGGAGCATCAGCGGTAGAGAGTGTACGCAAACGCAAGTGTACCTCACGCATACGCTGTAGAAGAGAAAGATTTTCCACATACAATGCCTGTATTTCATCGGGCAGTGTATCGTGGTCCGCACGCTTGCCCTGCTTGAACTCCTTTGCAGGATTATCCTCTGCGAATGAGTAATGTTTCTTCTCTATCTGCTCAACCTGCTTATCCATCTGTACCACCTGTGCGTGTGTCAATTCCTTTACTCGGAAACCATAATGTTTGCGAAGGTGGTATTCGATGAACTCGGCTTTTCCTCGTGGGTTAGCCATCAGGTTGCGGTACATAATCTGATTGCCGTTGAGCTTAAGCAGATACAATGCACCTTGCTCATAATCGCGCTCTTCGTGCGGTGTGTCGAGCCACTGCTGTATCTTCTCGGTAAAATCGTGGTCAATAGTCATAACTTGTTGTTTATTCCTGTGAAAAATAGAATGTTCTTATCGTACTGCGACAAAAGGCGGTACATACTCCCAAGCGTTGAGCCTGTGGTAACAAAATCGTCAAAGACTATTATGTTTGGCTCTTGGGGCAGTATGTTCAGGGTGTATTCAGCATTGATACGCTGTTTGTTCTTGCAGAAGGCAACATCTTCATAGAACGGTATGCCCAACTGCCGGGCAATCTCCTCGCTTATGCGTGTGGCAAAGTTCTTCGTAAGGTGTCTTCTCTTGGGGGCTGTACATATTGCCCAGCTGCCAATGGAGAGGTAATCACCGACTATCTGCCGTATGAGTTCGGCTGTGTTGTCCGCGAAGAACAGCACCATATCGTCATCAGCCTTTATATCGGTGAGTGTACGCCCGAAGATTGACTTCTGCCATAGCGATATGAAGAATACACCGCCACGACGGGTAAGGCGCACTTTCCTTGTAAAGTCGCACCTTGCCTCGACACTCTTATCCCAACCTTTACGCTGTTGTTCGGCAAAGATGTCCTTGCCCTCCTGCGAAGCAGGTGCACCGAGTACACCCACTTCAACAGGTGCAACCTCGATACTTTCAAGGATAGCACCTATATCATTTATGGTGTTCCTGGTGCACATAATCAGCCGTCAATGATGTTCTCATCATCGGTGATGTCGCAAACGATGCTTCCGTCCTCTGTTTCGAGTGTACCTTTGTAGAAAGGTGCCGGGCATTCATCGGTAGCCTCTGCGGTAATGGTGGTAGAGGTAGTGCCTGTTGCACCTTGCCCCAAGTCCTGTGCTACGGTGGCTTTTGTGGGCCACTTCTCGCTACCGACAACACGCCAATTACCCTTCATATCCTGCACTACAAAAACGATGTCATTATTGTTGATGTAGGCTGCTGCTGCCGATGCCTCCTCACCGACAGCCGGGTGCACAAGCGTAAGTTTGTTGAGCTGTGTCTGCGAGGGAACTTCACCCTGCGGGTCGCTTGTGAGCTGGGATTTGTCGGGGAGAATGTCAATGTACTTCCATTTCTGCTCCGCCAACAGCTCAAAGCTGCCGTTGAGGATTGCCGACACAAGGCGACCATTGGTATAGTGCTTCAACTTCGGCCACTTCACGATATTGCCTTTCGATGTGTAGTAGGCACGACGGCGTATGCCGGGCAATTCGGGTGTGCCCTGACACCACGCCAACGATGCCTGTATGTTATTGCAAACTGCCATAATTTTTAGGTATTAGTGGTTGTTACTGTGCCGAATTAAGCTCAATGGCCTTGAAACGGCGTTTGTCTATGCTCTCGAACTGCACACCGAAGAACATTGTGGCAATGTAGGTAAGTACGAATGGAGCGTACTCCTTGACAAGAATGCTTTCGATATCGCCCATCTGGTCGAAACCTACAAGCATATTTGCCTTTGGGCAGATGTGCAGGAACTTGGAGTCTGCTTTGTTGTAAAGCGGAACGAGCTTCAGTTTGCCGTCCGAACCCTCAACGGAAATCTGTCCGTACTCCTTGTTATAAACAATACCGCCGTGCGACATTTGGTATGCCTCGTTGTACTTGTCCGCGAAGTCCTGCGAACAGAAGAGGTAGCACTCTTCCTTGCGAAGGCGTGGGTCAAGCGAGAAAAGGATTTCCTTTGCGATATCAACGGCATTTGCCTTTGTGATATCCTCGGTGAGCTTCATATAATTGCCCTCTTCCTTTGCAATGGCACCCGATGCTATCTCCTTTTCGGTGATAGTGTCGAAGCCGTCGAAGAGGTCCATTGTAGTATCACCGTTGGCATTGCGTTTTGCGCCCCAAATGGCATCGTTGAGGTGTTCGGAAAGGCTCTTTGCCACCTGTGCGAGAACGTACAATGCTGTTGGTGTCTTCATCTGCCCGTCGCCCTTTGTTGCACCTGTACCAAGAAGAGTGGATATTGCGCTGTTAGGCTCGAAGTCTGCTGCCACATTACCGAAGAATGTCTCCAGCGTGCGGAAGTTCAGAGTCAAATCCACATTGGTACGGCGTGTAGGCTTGTAAGGCGCGAACTGTGCCTTTGCGTTGATGTCGCCCACATTCTCCTTGTAACGAATACCGGGGCGAGGTGTCATAAACTGCAAGGTGTCCTTGATACCGATAATCGGGAGCATAAGGAGCTGCTTGCGGTATTGGATTGCTGCCTTTTGGTAGTCCTCCAATGTAAAAATCAGTTTTCCTGGCATAATAGTATAGTTTTTCCTGGTTGTTTAGATTGAGTTGAAAAGTTTGGTTGCCTCGTTCACTGTGTCGGCAAAATCCTCTGCTTCGTTTCTCTCCGACTTGCCTTTGTCATCGACTACCGTTGTCGTGGTGTCGCCTGGCTTCTGCTTGAGAGTTTCAATTTCTGCTTGCAGGTCGGCCAGCTTCGTGTCAATGGATTTTACCTGCTCTGCGGTAAGGGTAACTTTGTTATCCTCCGCCTCGATGCTCTCAATGGCGAGTGCATCGCATAGATGTGTTGCTGTAATCTTCATCTTGTTTTCGGGTTTAGTAATGTTGGGAGTATTGCTGTTGCTGTTGTTGCGGAACAGACTTTTGAGAAAGGCAATGAAGGAGTTTGTTGTGTCGGGAACTGCGATGTTGGGAATGGGAATACCGGCATCGGCCATAGCACTTGCGACGGCATCGGTAAGTACGGGAGCTGCTTCACCGAAATTGGTAATCTCGTCGATAAAGCCCCAATCCTTTGCCTCCTGTGCGGTAAGCCAACCGCCGACCTTCATAAGGCCAAGAAGTTCGTCCTTGCTTTTCTTGCACTTGCCGGCATACATTGATGCAATGTTGCCGTCGAGTTTGTCAAGGTCGTTCTTCATCTGCTTGCACTGTGCAATGAGTGTGTCGAGGTCATCGGCATTGAGGTTATCCCACTTGAAGAACTCTGCGGAGCATTTATGCACCAGGTACATTGCCGAAGAGTCCATTGTTACCTGCTTCGCTCCAAGTGATGCAATGGTGGCTGCCGATGCGTTCATACCTACGAAATGCACATTGACATTGCCGTGATTAGCAAAGGCTGATGCAATGGAAAGTGCGGTACTCACTGAACCGCCCAAGCTGTCGATAAGCACATTGACATTGTTGTCCTTGTGCTTGCCAAGAACAAAATCAACATAGGAGCTGTCGAAGTCATAGCCTCCAACAACTCCTTTAAGGTGTAAATGGTAATTGGTGTGTGGCATAAGCGTAATTGTTTATGCCACGAAAGTATATATATAATAAGGGGGGATAAAAGACGAAAACAGCCGTTTGCTGTTTGCAAACGGCTGTTATTTGAACAGTTCAGAATGGCTTCCCAAACGAACCAATTTAATGATGTTGTCTTCAGGGTCGAGCCATATCAATAATAAATCATTTTCAATATGGCACTCCATAAACCCTGCATAATCGCCAATCAGTCTATGTGGCTTGTATTTTTCCGGCAATGAGCCGTCCTTCTCCAACAGTTGAAGAACCTCTTTAAGGTGTTTGATTTTGTCGGGTCGGTTTTGTATTCGCTTCAAGTCTTTTTTGAATTGACTTGTGATTTTGAGTGTAAACATTCTACAAAGAGCTAATCAAAGTTTCGAGGTTTTCAGAGTTGAGAGTTTCCAGTTCGCGGTTTTCCCTTGCCTCTCTCATTGCTTTAATGGTGAGCTTATTGGGATTGTTGTAAACGACATCCATAAGTACACTTTCCACATAATTGTTCAAACTGCGATTTTCCCTTGTAGCTGCTTCTCTCAACTTATCAAGCAAATCACAACTCAAACGAAATGCTGTCTGTTTTCTATCAATTACTGCTTCCATAATCCTTGTTGTTATATTTGTGTATGCAAATGTATAACACTTATATCACATAAACAAGAAAAACAAGCAAAAGTTTACGAATTTCTTATTATACGACACACGGAACGAGTGATTTGTGTGTCGAAAGCGTAACCGTAACGGATTTTACTGCCGACTCGCTGCCAGGTACACCTGTACGCTCCTCAACTTTCACTACGGGAAATGGTCGCTCCATAGCACCGATGAGATATGAGCGACCGTTTGCCGTGGTAACCACGAAAGCGACCGGATAGGCAGTGGGAAGCTCGTCAAGAGTGGAGAATTTGAGGGTGGTGTGTTCCACACGCCCTTTGTTCTCATATTCCATAACAGCCTCGCAGGTGGGTGTGTCAAAGAACTTGACGGGTGTTGTACCGGCATAGACGGCAACAGGCATCTTTACCTTGTACCGAAGCTGTATGTCGGGCGACAGCTCGGAACAAGGGAGATAGGCAATTTTGGTGATAGAGGGCAGGGCAACTTTCATACGGCAACAATTACAACAAAAATCATTTTAGGACAAAACAGTTCTGAAGTCGGAACTAATTTCCGCGATTTTTTTGTGCGAGATATACTTTCCGCTTGCGGTAATAGATTTTTGAGATAGCACACCAGTTTGTTTCGTTAAGTTCAATGCCGTGCGCCTCCATCCAAGCGTAAATGAGTTCATCGTTTCGCTTGCCTATGTTCTCGAACTTGTAGAGGTCGTTCCACAGCTGGATAACAAAGCGTGTGCGGATTGTCTTCTTCAGGGCAATGGTAGCACGCGGTGGCAGATAGTTATATGTGCGTACATCTTTATGCTTGAATGTAGGAATGTATATCGCTGTGTCTGTAGGAGCAGGGCGTGTGGGTACGGCTTCGGGCTGAATCGTCAAGAACAGCTCCAAAATATCACTCTCTGCACTGCCTCGTGTGAGGCTCACGGGGTGCTCACCGCCTTGCTCGTGTATGAACCACTGTGCAAGGTATGGCTCTAAATCAAGGTGTACGGTAAATTGGCTCATTTCTTTGTCATTTATATTGACAAAGTTACGGCTTGAATATACATTGAAAAAGACCTTTGGTAAGGATATTGCGAACAAAGAAAAAGCCCTCCGAAGAGGGCCTTTAATCAATAATCGGAGAACACATATCCATCGCAGAAAGTGTAATCGTATGCGAATAAATCACGTGCGAACTGCTCGATGTCGAAATAGCGACGGGCAAATTCGGGTAAATCGTAACAATCATCAAGCAACTGTTCTGCGAACTCCTCTTCGCTATCCCATTTGCCTTTGAAACGCTCGCGTACATCTTCAATGGTGTAGCCCTCGCCGTAATTATCGGTAAAGGCATCGAACATATTCCTGTCCTCTTCGTCCATATTTCCGTACTCCAAAATCTTGTCGAATGTAACTTCATCGAAGCAGCTTTCCGAATACCATTCAGAGGAGAAATTCTCATAATCCTGGTACATAAATTCCGGATCTTCCTCATCAATGTGGAGCAAATGGCAGAACTCCATAAAATCATCGTAATCGAGGAACGATGTCAAATCCACCCACATACCGTAGAGCGAACCGCAATTATACTTGTAGTATGTACCTACATATACGGCAGGATTACCACTTGTGTAATCATATTCGTGTTCTGTTACCACCTCTACCCAATTTTCGGGGCGAACTCTCTCCTGTGAATTACCAAAGCTGTTCATCACTTGTTTGCTGTTTTGAGAAATAAGATTTTCCATAACCTTGAATTATTTGTGAATACTCTGTTTTTGAAACTTTTTATGTGCTGGTAACAGAGCAAGGTCAAAGGCTACGGAAGCAGCAAGGAATTACACAAAGGCAAGAATTGCTGTAAATACTACCCGGCAGGTGTGGAGATTTTTAGTGTAAGCAACGCCTGTCCTTGTGCGGTGGCCTCTTGCTCTACCTTTGCACACGAAAAAGTCAAAGCGGAGTAGAACAATCAAGGTGGAAAACTCTCAAAATGGCAAAGTGATATCCTACAGCAAGGTGCAGGAGAGAGTCCGCAGTTTATGACGAGGTGGTAAGAACTCACGAATTATTGAGCAAACCGAGTGCAGACAAACAAACTAGTTTGATATGCCGAGGTGCAGCCAATAATCTATACGATTAAAATCTATAAAAATTTTGTAACATTGTAATTTTGTACAAAAAAAATTTGTAATGCCGTATAAAACAAATAATTGCGTGCGTTACAACTTTGTTACAAAGTGGATTTGCTCCTTGATACGATTTTGTAACACACCGTTCTGCCTGTTACAAACTTTGATAAGAGGAAATTTTGTAACGGATTTGTAGCAGGTTTGTAACTCTATTTATCCTCTATATATCAATTATTTAAGATGCTTCTTTTTATTTTGTTACAAAGTTACAAAGTTTTAGTACAGAAATAAGAAGAGATAAAAAAGGGATATTTGCCCCGTGTGGAGGCGTAAAAAAAGGCTGCACCATAGAGGTACAGCCAAAGGCGGGATAAGAAGAGGAAATTACTTGTGATGTTCACGTTTCCATTTAAGCCAATGTGCAATTTCCCGTTGTAGAACATCAGGCGGAACATCACGCCTGACAATGGTACAGTAGTCATCGGATATGTCGTACTCCAACCAATGTGCCCCCTCGAAGTAGAAGGCTACATAGGTGAGCAATAACCATTCAAGCCGTTTACCTTCGTATGCAAGCAGGTTGAGCTTCGCACCCGGCAGCATTGTATCGAAATAGTGATACACCTTTTGAGCGTATGCCTTGAAATCCTTGTCGGCAAGGTAAAGTTCGTTGAACTGCCCGACGGTATAACTGTGAAGGAGTGCCCTTATTGTGTTGTTTACATTCTCCATTGTCATATCTCTTTGGGTAAAAAGTCAATTCCGCTATCGCTTTTATACTTGGCACTCTGAATGTATATCATCTCCTCTGAACTATTTTCAACACGCTTTATGATGCGGTTTTGACTGTTGCACAATTCAGGAGGATTGAGCTGTGATATATGTGTGGCCAATAGGCAGAAGGCTTTCAACTTCGAGGTAAACTTCTGCATTGTCATATTGGGTATATTTGCCGTTTTGCGGTAGTTCTCGAATACCTCACGACGCAAAAGAAAGCAGTCCAACTTGTCGGACTCTGCACTAAAATAGGTATATGCCCAATCTTCAAAATTGCTACCCATATCCTGCTTATATTTGCGGTATATGATGTTGTCCATAGGTGGTAATAGTTTGATGTTCTCCTGACAAAGTGAGAGGTAAAACCTCAAACATTGCAAGAGAAAATTTATATCCGCATTCCAATCCTCCGCAGAATAAGCGTGCGTGAAGAGGTCTCGTCCGAAATCATCACGTATCGAGCGAGTTTCCAAGTAGTCGTTTGTCTCCGTTCTCTGGTGGTAATAATCGCTATAGACCATATAGAGCATACGGGCTTCTGTGGAGCTGTCAAAATCTGTAGGAACATAATTGGTGGTAAAGCCGAACTTCGGGCTGTCCTCAAAGGGTATGCTATATGATTGGTTGTTCTTCGGGTTCACCGTCATATCACTTGTGATAAGGTCATAGAACAGCCCCATAGATAGGTATTGGGCGCAGTCATCAACAAGCACAAAATCTGTATGCACATTCACCTGGTCGAAAACGTGGGGATTATCCATAAGTTTTGGGTTTCTTCCCGATAACTTGACTGTACGCATAAACATTGAAAGTGCCTTGAAGAGGAATGATTTTCCGCTTCGGCCGTTACATTCTCCGTTTTCGCCTATCTTGTTATCCATAGCCTGTGGAGCCCACGCACGCGAGGGTGATTTATACCTGTGTAGCATATAGCCGATAGCGAATATCTTGTTTATAAGATTTTGCTTCTGTTCGGCAATCTCTTTCGGTGTCAAGCCCTCACCATTGATGCAGAACCGATGTGTGGCCGCATATCCGGCAGCTGCCACACTGTCGCCATTGAAACGCTCTTCCATTTCCTTACGCCAATGTATGCGGCTTGAATTGATAACATAACCGAAAAGGCAACTTTTGGAGTCTGACAGCTCGATATCAAAATGTGGCTTGCCGTCCACTTCGGTGCGTATTATGCTGAACATATCAGGTAACAGCGAGAAGTCATACGGCAGTACATTCTCTTCCCATACATAGTGGGAGAAATCAACATCGCTACGCTGGTGTATGATTATTTCACGCGGTGTTACCTCTACATTCTTACGGGTAAAGAAGAACAGCTGCGTCGTGGGTGTGAATGTAGTAAAGTCCAATTCCACCTCACGCAGATTTTCAAGAGAACTTTCCGAAAACTTCATTGAGCCAACAATGAGATTGCGGATATGTTCGGGCAAGCAGCGTTCTTCCGCCCATTCACGCACGAAGCGACGCACGTCCTTTGCCTTGATTTGACGCACGATGTTGTTTGTAACAAGAATGTAGCGAGTATTTGCAGCATTGTTGTCGCGGAGGGTACGAAAGCCGTTAAGCTGGAGGAAATAGTAAAGTCGTACAGCACTTATGCTGTACTCTTTTTTTCCTGTTTTCATATTGGTGCTTTCGTCCCAAAAGCGTGCCGGCATAGCGAGCTTGATTAAATCCCGAAAGTCTGAACTATCCCTGCGAAGTTCTTGCCAATCGCGGAGATCCTTACGAGGTTTTCCGCGATTGTCGCGATAGGTAGATAGCCATTCAGGAAGCCATACCGTGTGAATGTCAATGAACCGCAAGGCGAGTTCTGTGCCTTTTCTACGTCCTGTGCTGTCGATGTCGGGGATATTGTATATTGTCTTGGCATACTTGTATAAGGTATTCAAGTCCTGTTCCGTCATTGTATATGTTTCGGAGTTGAACCATACAGGGCAATATCCCAATGACTTGCAACAAAGAGCATCACGCTCTCCACTGCAAATGAACACCTCTTCAAGCCGTGTATCACCGCTTGGGGCATCTTCCTCTTCATCGTCAAGGCAACTATTCTGTTTGCCGAATAACTCCTGTAACTCACGCAAGCCGTTGATGTAACGCTTTGGCTTCACTCCTTCAGGGGTGTAGGAAAAACGCCACTGCTTTTCGGGGTTGAGGGGTTCGTATATCTTATAGAACACCTTGTCATCGTCCGTATGGCACTCACGCATAAAGATAGGATAATGCTCTGTGGAGTATTTGAGGGTTACTTCCCTGTTCTTGACATAGCCGACATATTCAGCCTCGTACCAATTAAGTGCTTCTGCGTGTTCGCGACGCACCTTTGGTCCGAGTACTTTAAGATGTTCTTCGGGTATGGAGTCCAAAAGGGAGAATATGCGTGTTCCCTCTTTCTCTTCGCTCTTTGCCGGGCGTTTCTCGATGCGAGGCTTGTTTACAGTGTGGTTGAGTTCATCGCGAACATCGAATATTTGTGCTAACCGCAATACAGCCTCATAAATATGGGTGATACCATCCTCTTTCATACATATATCAAGAGGAGAAAGGCCGTGTCCGTCATCGCCATAATCTACCACTTTCCACACCTCACCGGCTGAACTCTTTGAGAGTACGAGACAGGCAGAGGGTGTTTTCTCATTCGGGCGTGCCCGGAACTTATTCTTCGTGCCGACGACTTCCCTTGCTTGCGGATAGTAATGCAGAATAATATCCAAGCCGTCGCGTGTTGCCTTGTATATATCCTGAATTTGTATCATACCTCATACTCATCATCTTCTGTTACACGGTAGATTAACCACTCAATAAGCAATTCATCGCGTAAGTGATACGACAGTGTCAATGTACGCAGATAGGAGAGCTTTTCACCTACAACGATATTGACGGGCAGATTGTGGTCGAGAACCATTTGGGATAAGCGATTGCACAATGAGGCTTTAAGTGCTATTTGTTTTTCTTCCATATATGTAGTTGTTAGAGGTCAAAAAAATGCCACTCACAGTGGGCTTCACAGCTGGCTGTGAGTGGACTTGGTGTTAGGGGAATTTATCAACAAATCTTCTCACTTTAAGAGGAAGTTTGTTATCTCGTTCTTACTGAAATAGTATGTTTTCTGTCTCTTATGGAATGGGAGCTGCTTGCGATAACACATCTGCTTCACAGCAGCTTCCGTCTTGTTCAGTTTCAAAGCGACATCAGATAGCGACAGTATTTCATCATTCAGGTTCTGTAATTCTACCGCAACCTGCTTTGCTATTGCTTTTATATCGGCACTCTTCAACATATTCTATGAAGTTTTATTGTTCCTTAATTCGCTGTAACTCGATATTCGGTTAGCAGTAATCGTTATAATACAATTAGGTCGGTCGTATGTGGCAGTGATGCGTATTCCTCTTGCAGGACCCTCTTCAATGTTCCATCGGTATATCAACACAGACATTGTTGTACAATCTTTAGGAGTATCCAAACGGCCGGATTTTGTTTCTCCTCTGCGTATGCTACGCAACCATTCCATTTTATTCTCTATCTTTTCCATCGTGCTTTTATCCCTTTCTGTGATGCTATCCTTTTTACATTCGCCAGGTATAATGGCGATTTCTTCAAGGAGAGTGCAAAAGCATAGTTTTTTACTGTAGTAACACTCATTCTGAATGTTTCTGCTAATTCTTGGTTGCTTGAAACGGGGTATTTTTCCTTGAATACTTCCGTCTCTTCTGAATTAAGACACTTTTTTCTCATATACCATAAGTCATTTTGATGTTAATTTGTTTGTTAATACAGATTTTTCTCCCTATATTTGCATTCGTAATGACGCTAAAACGCGGTTTTTATGCTTTTGGGAAGTGAAACAGGAACTGTATTGTTTGTTAGTCGATGCAAATATATTTCAATATGAAACATTGAAAAAGCCCTTTGGCATTAAAAATTTATCAAAACGATTGATATTTATTAACAATACATCAAAATGACTGAAAAGGAGAGAATTAAGAAGTTGATAGAAATTCACGGGTCATACGAAGCTTTTGCAAAAAGGCTCGGTATTCCCAAAACGAGTATCACGAATTGGTTACTTCGTGGATTGTCGTCAAAAGCAATGAGAACCATAGCGATGCAATGCCCGGAAATATCATTAAACTGGCTTGCAACAGGTAACGGTGATATTTTATTAAATAAGGTAGATACGAAAGATGTAATTAAAGAAAGCACTGCAATGCAGGTGGTGAACAACTATTATGCAGATTTAAGGGTAAGTGCAGGACAGGTTGGATATGTAAATGCAGATTGCGAACCGTCGCCACTGCTTGTACCCTGTAATGTAAAAGCTGATGCTTTCTTTCCGGTTAGCGGTTTCTCAATGATACCGACCATAAACGAAGGGGATATCATTGGTGTAAAAGAGGTAGATTGTTTTGAAGTAATTGACGAAAGTAAGATATATGTCATCATCACGAAAGATGACGAGCGTATGGTAAAGCGAATTTGCCCACCAAAGGATAATGACGATTTTGTTAAGTTAATCTCTGACAATCCCGAACAGAAGGATATAATATTACAACGAAATATGATACTCAAGCTGCTTCGGGTAGTCTACATAGGCAAAGCAGTATAATTTTTTTTATTACCTTTGTCTAACAAACAAACGATGCGTACTTTAGTATGCGTACTTTGTATTAAAAGCATTGCAATAAGAAACCAAAAATAATGAGATAAAATAAGGACAACAGAGGCAACAATAAAAGCGAAGATTAAAGCGAAATCCCGCTCAAAATCTGTTTTTTAGCATATCAGAAGGCCGAAATGCCGATAACAAGCAATAATACAGAAGTGATAAGGTTTATTTACAAAATCGCGTAAATCCCAACGGAATCACTTTTGATTGCTTCGGAATCACAAACAAAGGGAAAAATCATATGATTTTTCCCTTTGTTTGTTTAAAAGCATTAAATCATCATGCTTCCGCCAGGTACGCGTGTGGCATGCAAGAGCATGCTTGGGTGTAAACTCCCTCCGCTCAAAGAACTCTACCTCTTTTTAAAGAGGAAGTACGGCATAGCCGGGTAGGAGTTGGGAACTGTTGTAGCATGTGATTATGGAAACTCCCTCCGAGGCTTTGCCTCTCGTCCCTCTTCTTAAAGTGGGACAGTTATGAATGCTGATGCGTAGGAAATGTGGTTGGGAGAACAACTCTCCCTCTTTGTGAAGAGGGAGTACCCGAAGGGGGGTAGGAGTTGAAAAATATTGTAGCATGTGATTATGGAAACTCCCTCCGCAACTTCGTTGCTCGTCCCTCTTCTTAAAGAGGGACAGTTTTGGACGCTGATGCGTAGGAACTGTGTCGGGTAAAGAACTCTGCCTCTTTTTAAAGAGGAAGTACGGCATAGCCGGGTAGGAGTTGGGAAAATGCTGCAGCGTGTGTTATGTAAACTCCCTCCGCAACAGGGTTGCTCGTCCCTCTATAAACAGAGGGACAGTTATGAATGCTGATGCGTAAGAAATGTGGTTGGGAGAACAACTCTCCCTCTTTGTGAAGAGGGAGTACCCGAAGGGGGGTAGGAGTTGAAAAATGTTGTAGCATGTGTTGTTGAACTCCCTCCGAGGCTTTGCCTCTCGTCCCTCTTCGCTAAGAGGGACAATTATAGACGCTGGGTAGGAGTTGGGAAAATGTTACACGTGTTTGTAAACTCCCTCCGCAACTTTGTTGACCTATCGGCACTCCTTTGAAGAGGAGGACGGTTGGAATGTCCTACAGTCGATTATGCTAAGTATGACAAAACCACGCTGTCATACTTGTTTTGTTTCTGTTGCTGCTGTGAACCTTATAGCTCTTTGGTCTCCGATATGAGCTTTTGCAGGGATTGTACTGCTATGGCTCCGCGGTGAAGCTCTATGAGTCCTCTCTCCTGCAGTTCGTTCAGTGCTCTGGATATGTTGAGTCTGGTCTCGCAAAGTATGGTTGCAAGGCGTTCCATCTTTATATTTACCTGCTTTATGCCGCTTTGTGTCTCGCAGCGCATGGCTATGAACTGTACTATGCGCCCTATGATGCTGGTGGGGGTGTTGTGCCAGATGAGTTCACTGTTCTTCTGGGCTTTGCGGCTGATGAGGTTGAGGAAGTTGATGGTGAATATGTCGTGCTTGGTGAATTCCGTGAAAAGGTACTGCTTGGCTATGGTGAGGATGGTGCAGTTGTCCGATGCCGTGTAGCTGCATTTGAAGGTTGTGTCGTAACCGAACAGCGAATAGGGCTCGATGGCGTACGGGGGCGGTATCTGCTCTTTAATGCAGTAAGTGCCGTCGGGCGAGGTGTGGGTGCAGCTGAGTGTGCCGCTGGTGAGTATGGCAAAATGGTTGCACTTGTCTCCGCTGTTGTAAACGGTGTCGCCTTCGGCGTATTTCTTGAATTCGAATGTGGTTTTGCCAAGTATGGCTGTTATGTCGTCTCTGCTCATGCCCTGAAAATAGGGTAGGCTCAATAGGCTATCGTACATCGGTAATGTGTTTTTTCTTATAACAAACGAAGGTAAGAATTAGTTTTTCATTATATGACTTTTTTGTTTTTTTTAACGAAGAATTGTTAGAAGTTGTTTTAATTTAGGCAATATCTATATTATCGCCTTGGTTTATCTTCTGGAACAGTTAGCGCATGATGTGAAATTATTTTCGAAGGAAATCTAAAAACAACTTCTTGATGTTGTGCCTTTGCGCGCGGGCGCGCGGTATTATATAAGGTCTTTGAGCTCTTCCGGGTGGCTCCTTGTTTCTTTTGGATGCAAAAAAAATCGTCCATTGTTAGATATAACGGAAAATGATTGTATTTTTGCATTTGTCAAATTCACGACAACAAAATTTTAACCATAAAACACTATGCTAACTCTTGACAAAATCTATCACGCGGCGTTTGTTCTGAAGGATGTCATACGACGCACGGAACTTGTTCCTGCCCCCAATGTGAACAAGAAGGGAACGGTTTATCTTAAACCTGAGAATCTGCAGCTTACCGGTTCTTTCAAGGTCCGCGGTTCATACTATAAGATATCACAGCTCTCCGAGGAGGAGAAGGCGAAGGGCGTTATTGCCTGCTCGGCAGGTAATCACGCGCAGGGTGTGGCGCTTGCTGCTACAAAGAACGGCATAAAGTCGCTTATCTGTCTGCCCGACGGTGCTCCTATCTCAAAGATTGAGGCTACAAAGGGTTACGGTGCAGAGGTGTGTCTTGTGCCCGGTGTGTATGACGATGCGTACAAGCGTGCGATTGAACTGCGCGACGAGATGGGATATACCTTCATACATCCGTTCGACGATGAGGATGTTATTGCAGGTCAGGGTACAATCGGCCTCGAACTTATAGACCAGATGAAGGATGTGGATGCCGTGATTGTTCCTATCGGCGGTGGCGGACTTATTTCGGGTGTAGCGTTCGCGGTGAAGTCTCTGAACCCCAATATAAAGGTGTACGGTGTGCAGGCTGCCGGTGCTCCGAGCATGAAGAATTCCGTTGAGCACAAACAGATTGAGCGTCTTGACGCTGTATCTACCATTGCCGACGGTATTGCCGTAAAGCAACCGGGCGAGAATACTTTCGCTCTCTGCAGCAAGTATGTCGATGAGATTGTTACCGTTACCGATGATGAGGTTTCTTCGGCTATCCTTACTCTGCTCGAGAAGCAGAAACTGATTACCGAGGGCGCAGGTGCTGTGGCTGTTGCGGCTGCGATGTTCGATAAGGTGCCTGTAGAGGGCAAGAAGGTTGTCTGCGTGGTTTCGGGTGGAAACATCGATGTGAATATCCTTGACCGTGTGGTAAAACGCGGACTTATGGCAGAGGGCCGTTCGGCTCTTCTCAAGGTCGAGCTTCTTGACAAGCCGGGTCAGCTGGTGCAGATTTCGAGCATCATAGCCGAGCTTGGCGGCAACGTGATAGGTGTTCACCACGAGCGTACAAATGCAAGCACGGCCATTACCGGCTGCTTCATTCGCATAAGTCTGGAGACACGTAACTTTGAGCATGTGGAGCAGATAAAGGCTGCCATACGCGATGCCGGTTTCAGAATTTGGGACTGATAATTTGAAAATGAAAAATTAACCTTAATAAATAAAGATATGCTTAAGAAAGTTTATACAAAGAATGCCCCTGAGGCTATCGGCCCTTATTCACAGGCCATCATCTGCGGTAACATGTTGTTTACATCGGGTCAGGTACCCATCAATCCTGCGACCGGCAATGTTGAGACCGAGGGTATCACAGACCAGGCTACACAGGTGATGAAGAATCTTGCGGCTGTTCTCGAGGAGGCCGGTACTACTTTCGAGAAGGTTGTAAAGACTACATGCTTCCTCAGCGACATGAACGACTTTGCGGCTTTCAACGCTGTATATGCCGAGTATTTTACAAGCAAGCCTGCACGTTCTTGCGTGGCTGTGAAGACTCTGCCGAAAAACGTGCTTTGCGAGGTTGAGGTGATTGCCGAAATCTAAGAAGCTTCCAAGAAAGGCTTTTAAGCCAATCTCCCGGATAACGCGGGCGACCCAGTTTGCTTGGGTCGCCCGCGTTTCATTCCTCTTTCTTATAACAAAAATTAGTCGTCATATTTTGCTATTGCGCTTAACTTGCATTAACTTCGCAGAATATAAGTAATTCGCACTTTCTGTAATGGCACAACGCAAGGAGAAATATGATATGGTTGCTGTCGTGGGCCCTACTGCCTGCGGCAAGACTTCATTCGCGGTCGATCTTGCTCTTGCCATAGGGGGAGCGGAGGTAATATCCGCCGACAGCCGTCAGGTGTATCGCGGCATGGACATAGGAACCGGAAAGGACCTTGCCGAGTATTTACGGGGTGGGGTAGATGTGCCACTGCACCTGGTGGATATTGCCGATGCCGGTGAAAAATATAACCTGTTCGAGTATCAGCGTGACTTCCTGTCGGCGTACGAGGATATTAAAGCCCGTGGCGCTTTCCCTGTGCTGTGCGGCGGAAGCGGGCTCTATGTGGAGTCGGTACTGAAAGGATACCGTCTGCTCCCGGTGCCGGAGAATCCGCCTTTGCGCGAGGAACTGGAAAAGAAGAGCCTCGAGGAACTGACGGCCATATTGGCTTCGTACAAGAACCTGCATAACAATACCGACACGGACAGCAAGAAGCGTGCGATACGCGCCATAGAAATTGAGGAGTATTACAGGCGGTGCCCTGTGGAGGAACGTGAGTTCCCGCAGATTAAAACTCTTGTGGTGGGTGTTGATGTGGACCGTGAAATCAGACGCGAGAGGATAAGCCGACGGCTGAGAGAGCGTCTCGAATGCGGAATGGTTGACGAGGTAAAGGGGCTGCTCGACAGTGGAATATCGGCGGAGCAGCTGATATATTACGGCTTGGAATACAAGTACCTTACATTGTATATAACGGGTGCGATGACGTACGAGGATATGGTGCGCGGGCTGGAGATTGCCATTCACCAGTTCGCGAAGCGGCAGATGACCTGGTTCAGGGGCATGGAGAAACGTGGGGTCGGCATCAACTGGGTGAGTGCCTCGTTGCCGCGCGAAGAGATGACCGATGCCGTAATGAAGATGCTTTATGATTGAACATAAGAATAAAAACAGACACCGTTGGGGAATAATATACTGCCCCAAAATGGGTGCCATGCGTCCGATGAAACGCTGGAAGGAGATACGCCGTTATCTGGTGGAAAAGGGCGTCTCCTATGATTTTCTCCAGTCCGAGGATTTTACCTCCATCGAGAGGCATGCAAGGATGTTCGCCGACAACGGATACGAGACGGTGGTGGTGATTGGCGGTGACGGCGCGTTGCAGGATGCGCTGAACGGTATCATGTCGTCGCGTAACAGGGCTTCGGTCTCCTTGGGTATAATACCGTATGGTATTGCCAATGATTTCGCATCTTATTGGGGTATTCCCGATAATGACTATAGGGCAGCCGTGGATTGCATAATGACGAAAAGGGTACGCAAGATTGATGTGGGCAGGTGCAGCTACAGCGATGGGGCCGGCATGCGTGACAGGTATTTCCTGAATGTCCTCAACATTGGTCTGTCGGCGCGTATAGTGGAATTCGCGAACAGCGGCAAGTCGGTATTCGCGAAACTGGCATACAGGCTCAAGGGACTGTTTTATCTGCTCTTCCGCCGTACCAACTTCAGAATGAAGATAAGGCTTAACTGCCAGGTGGTGGAGAAGAAATTCATGATGCTGTGCGTGGGTAACTCGCGCGGTTACGGTATGACTCCGAGCGCGGTGCCGTATAACGGGTGGCTCGACGTGTCGGCGATAAAGATGCCGCCTTTCATGGGTACCGTGAAGGGGCTCATGATGGTGGCGCGCAGTAAAATATTGAACTTTAAACTTGTTGAACCGTTCCGTACTTCGGAACTTGTTATAGAGTCTGCCGACAATGCTCCTATTGGTATTGACGGTCGTCCTTTCAGGCCTACGTATCCGCTGACTGTTACGGTGGAGCCGGAGGTGCTTAATCTGATAATTCCTACAAAAATATACAAGAAACTATGACAATCAGAGAATTGACATCGAGTGAAAATTTCTTCCTTATGGCAGGGCCGTGCGTCATCGAAGGCGAGGATATGGCAATGCGCATAGCGGAACGTGTGGTTGCGATGGCTGCCGACAGGAACATCCCGTATGTGTTCAAGGGGTCGTACCGCAAGGCGAACCGTTCGCGTCTCGACTCCTTTACCGGTATCGGCGACGAGAATGCTCTGCGCGTGTTGCGTCGTGTGAGGGAGACGTTCAATATTCCTGTGGTGACAGACATACATTCAGCCGAGGAGGCGGAAATGGCTGCCGAATATGTTGACGTGCTACAGATTCCGGCATTCCTGTGCAGGCAGACCGACCTTCTTGTCGCTGCCGCAAAGACCGGGCGCATCGTCAATATAAAGAAGGGGCAGTTCCTGTCGCCCGATGCCATGAAGTTTGCAGCCGAAAAGGTTGTATCGGAGGGCGGTGCAGGCAAAGTTATGCTTACAGAACGCGGTACTACATTCGGCTATCAGGACCTTGTGGTCGATTTCCGCGGCATTCCGCAGATGAAGAGCTTCGGTCATCCTGTGGTGATGGACATCACGCACTCCCTGCAACAGCCGAACCAGACAGCCGGCGTTACCGGGGGCATGCCGCAGATGATTGAGACCATAGCGAAGGCTGCCATCGCGGTGGGCGCAGACGGACTGTTCATTGAGACGCATGAGAATCCGGCTGTTGCGAAGAGCGATGGTGCGAACATGTTGCGTTTGGATCTGCTTGAGGAACTGCTGGACAAGCTGCTGAGGATTAGGGCTGCAGTAAGATAATATGGCTGCGCGATATAAGTTTTGGCAATAATATAGCAGTTGACTCGCGACTTTTCTCTTCGCGAACTTGTCATCCTGAACGAATGTGAAGGATCTAAAAACTGCGTTTAAAATAGATACTTCGCTTTGCTCAGTATGACAAACAATATTTGGGTCAACTGCGATATTATTACTTAAGTTCTTTTAGAAATTCAAACAGCTTCTAAGATACATGAGAGGGGAACAGCGCGCTGTTCCCCTCTCCCGTGTTGTGCGCCGGGATGGTTTCGACGCGCAGTGTCGGGCTGTAATTAAGTTTTCTTTTACCTTTTGTGTAGCATTTTTTGATGTTTTTTGCTTTTTTTTAAAAAAACAATGCTACTTACTTGTTATTGAATATTATAATTCCTAAATTTGAGGGGTGTGACAAGTATTTTAGTCTAATCATATAAATTATACGAGATGAGTTATTTGCGATTCGAAAAAACGCTGATGACGAACTTGGAAGAGTCGTTGCAGAAGGAGATTCTGAGAACTAACCGCTCGGGTGCTTACCATTGTTCAACTATCGTTGACTGCAATACCCGTAAGTATCATGGCCTGTTGGTTGTCCCCATCCCTGAACTCGATGACGAGAACCATGTGCTCTTGTCGTCGCTTGACGAGACTGTTGTGCTGCACGGTGCGGAGTTCAACCTTGGCCTGCACAAGTACAATGCGGACAACTTCAGTCCACGCGGCAACAAATACATTCGCGAGTTTGCCTGGGAGCGTGTCCCGACAACCATCTACAACGTGGGTGGCGTGTGGCTTAAGAAAGAGAAGGCTTTCGTGCATCACGAGAACAGAATTCTGATCCGTTACACTTTGCTCAAGGCCAACACTGCTGTTACATTGAGGCTGCGTCCTTTCTGTGCATTCCGCAGCGTGCGTGAATACACACATGAGAACAATATTGCCGACCGCAGCTACAAGGAGGTTGAGAACGGTATCAGCATGCGCATGTATGCCGACTATCCCGATCTCTACATGCAGCTCAACAAGAAGAACGATTTTGTCTATAACCCCGACTGGTATCGCGGCATTGAGTATGTAAAGGAACTTGAACGCGGTTACGACTTCAACGAGGACCTTTATGTTCCCGGTTACTTCGAGGTGAAGATGAAGGCCGGCGAGAGTATTGTCTTCTCGGGCGGTGTCTCTCCTATGACATCACGCACCATGAAGGCTGCTTTCGAGCATGAGGAGGAGATCAGGTATTTGCGCGATGACTTCATGAACTGCATGAAGTGTGCCGGAAACCAGTTCTTCAACGTTCAGGGTCAGCACACATATATTCTTGCCGGTTATCCTTGGTTCAAGTGCCGTGCACGCGACCTCTTTGTCTCTCTGCCGGGACTTACCCTTTCGCAGGGCAATGTCGATGAGTTCGAGAGAGTTATGAAGACAGCACGCGTTGCCATCGACGATTTCATCGACGGCAGACAGAGCGAGTGCAAAATTTATGAGATAGAGCATCCCGACGTGCTGCTCTGGGCCATCTGGGCTTTGCAGCAGTATGCAAAGGAGTGCAGTCTTGAGGCTTGCCGCGACAAGTACGGCGACCTGCTGATGAAGATATACGAATTCATACGCAACAACAGACACTCTAACCTGCGTGTGGCACAGAATGGTCTGCTCGCAACCAATGGCAGGGACAAGGCTGTTACATGGATGAACTCTGTAGCAAACGGACGCCCTGTTGTTCCGCGTACGGGTTATGTGGTGGAAATCAATGCGCTCTGGTTTAATGCCCTGAAGTTCATCGAGGAACTTGCGGTGCTCACATACAACGAGGACGTGAAGGCTTCCATCGGACGTCTTATCGCGCTTAGCGGCAAGGCGTTTACAGAGGTGTTCATAAACGAATACGGTTATCTCTACGACTATGTCGATGGTGACTATGTGGATTGGAGCGTTCGCCCGAACATGATATTCGCGGTGGCTCTCGACCACTCTCCGCTCGACTCGAAACAGAAGAAAAAAGTCCTCGATACTGTAACCAAGGAGCTTCTTACTCCGCGCGGTCTGCGTTCACTCTCTCCCAAGAGCGTCGGCTATAACCCCAACTATGTTGGTCCGCAGATACAGCGCGACTATGCTTACCATCAGGGTACGGCATGGCCATGGCTCGGCGGTTTCTACTATGAGGCTTACCTGAAGATATACAAGATGAGCGGCGTTTCGTTCGTCCAGAGACAGATGATTGGCTACGAGGATGAAATTGTGCAGCACTGTATAGGTTCAATACCCGAGGTGTTCGACGGTAACCCACCGTTCAAGGGACGTGGTGCCGTGGCTTTCGCAATGAATGTGGCTGCAATCCTCAGGACAAGCCAGATACTAAAACAGTACGAATCTAAAATGGAGGGATAAGACATATGAAAGTATTAATGTTCGGTTGGGAGTTCCCCCCTCATATCTCGGGTGGACTCGGTACTGCAAGTTATGGACTTACCAAAGGTTTCGTCCAGCAGGGCGACGTGGAGATAAAGTTCTGTATCCCCAAACCATACGGCGACGAGGATAACAGTTTCCTTAGAATTGTCGCAATGAACTCAGTTCCCATCGTGTGGAAGGATGTGAATTACGATTATGTGAATTCACGCATAGGAAACGTGATGACTCCTGAGGAGTATTACCGCTACAGAGAGCATATTTACAGCGATTTCGGCTACATGCATACAAATGACCTCGGTTGTATGGAGTTTGCCGGCGGTTATCCCGACAATCTTCACGATGAGATCAACAACTATTCTATAATCGCAGGCGTAGTGGCACGTACCGAGGAGTTCGATATCATACACTCGCACGACTGGCTCACATATCCGGCCGGTATTCACGCCAAGCAGGTGTCTGGAAAAAAGCTCGTTATTCACGTGCATGCTACCGATTTCGACCGCAGCCGCGGTAATGTGAACCCGACAGTGTATGCTATTGAGAAGAATGGTATGGATAATGCCGACCATATCTTCTGCGTGAGTGAACTTACACGTCAGACTGTGATTCACAAGTATCACCAGCACCCCGACAAGGTTTCGACACTGCACAATGCCGTTACTCCGCTGTCGCAGGACATCCTCGACATTGTTCCCAAGAAGATTCCTGACGAGAAGGTGGTTACTTTCCTTGGCCGTATTACCATGCAGAAGGGTCCCGAATACTTCGTTGAGGCTGCTGCACAGGTGCTCAAGAAGACCAAGAATATCCGTTTCTGCATGGCCGGTAGCGGCGATATGATGAACGATATGATACGTCTTGTGGCGCAGCGCGGCATCTCGGACCGTTTCCACTTCCCGGGCTTCATGCGCGGCCGTCAGGTATATGAGTGCCTCAAAGCCAGCGATGTATATATAATGCCTTCGGTGAGTGAGCCGTTCGGTATTTCGCCTCTCGAGGCTATGCAGTGTGATGTTCCTACAATCATATCCAAACAGTCAGGTTGTGCCGAGATTCTCGACAAGTGTATAAAGACAGACTATTGGGATATCAATGCAATGGCCGACGCGATATATTCAATCTGTAACAATGACTCGCTTTATGAGTACCTGAAGGTTGAAGGACGCAAGGAGGTTGACAGTATCACATGGGAGGATGTGGCATTGAGACTGCGTAATATGTATGAGAAAGTTTTGGGTTGGAAATAATTAAAAAAGACAGATATATGAAAACAATTTGTTTCTATTTTGAGTTGCATCAGATCAGACAGTTGAAGCGTTACCGTTTCTTCGACATTGGTAGCGACCACTACTACTATGATGATTATGCAAACGAGAGCATGACAATTGAGCTTGCCGAGAAGTCTTACGTTCCGGCATTGCAGGCTCTGCTCGAGATGATACGCGAGAGCAACGGTGCCTTCAAGGTAGCTCTCTCCGTTTCAGGTACAGGACTTGAGATGCTTGAGCTCTATGCTCCTCAAGTAATTGAACTCCTGCACGAGATCAACAAGACAGGCTGCTGCGAGTTCCTGTGCGAGCCTTATTCACACGGTCTCTCTTCATTGGCTTCGAAAGAGGTATTCATGGAGGAGGTTATGCGTCAGAACCGCAAGATCAAGGAACTCTTCGGCAAGAAACCGAAAGTGTTGCGTAACTCTGGTCTCATCTACTCTGACGAAATCGGTGAGATGGCTTCACAGATGGGCTTCAAGGGTATGCTTTCAGAGGGTGCAAAGCACATCCTCGCATGGAAGAGCCCTCACTTCGTTTACAACTGCGCATTGGCTTCGAATTTGAAGCTCCTGTTGCGTGACTACAAGTTGTCCGATGACATCTCTCTGCGTTTCTCTAATCCCGACTGGAGTGAATATCCTCTCTTTGCCGAGACATACATCGACTGGATTGCTCAGTTCCCCGAGGAGGAGCAGGTTATCAATATCTTCATGAACCTCTCTGCCATTGGTATGGCCCAGCCGTTGGATTCACATATCCTCGACTTCATGAAGGCGTTGCCGGCATGTGCTGCAGCAAAGGGTATCACATTCTCTACACCTTCCGAGGTTATCGACAACCACAAGTCGGTAGGTGCGCTTGAGGTTCCCTATCCGCTCTCTTGGATGGACGAGGAGCGCGACGCAAGCTCATGGCTGGGAAATACACTCCAGCGTGAGGCCTTCAATAAGCTCTACAGCGTAGCAGAGCGTATCATGCTTACCGATGACAAGAAGCTGAAGCAGGATTTCGACTACCTGCAGGCTGCCGAGAATCTCCGTTTCATGACAACAAAGCAGAACGGTATCATTACAGAACGTTGCATTTACGAGTCTCCATACGATGCATTCACCAACTATATGAATATTCTCGGTGACTTCCTCGCACGTGTTCGTGCGCAGTATCCCGATATGGATAATGAGGAGCTCGGTTCATTGCAGCAGATGATTGAGAACCAGGAGGTAGAAATCGTTCAGCTCGAGGCAGAGGTTGAGCAGCTCAAGGCAAAGCTCGCTGCAAAGGAGAAGAGAGCAGCGAAGAAGGCTGAGGTTGCCGAAGAGGCTCCTGCCGAGGAAAAACCGAAGAGAAAGTGCGGTAGAAAACCTAAGGCTGAGTAATTAGCTTAATCGATAAAAAACCGTCGGTGAGAGATGCTTGCCGACGGTTTTATTTTGTGGGGCATACCCGCAGGGCGAAGATTGATAAAAACGTCGCTGCGAGCATGCAAACATATCAACTGTCCCTCTTTGGCAAGAGGGACGAGCAACGCAGTTGCGGAGGGAGATTGAGATGCTCGAACCGCGCTGACACAGCATACTGTGTCTCTATGACAACGCAAGCGCTCTCCCTCCATCTTAACAAAAAGAATGAGTTTTAACGAGAACTTTGTGCCCCTTTACCGGCGGTGGGGAAATAGGTTCATATTATTAACTTGAAGAAACAAAATTCTCATTATTTGAGCATTAGTTGCTAAAAAATGTTTATTTTTGCAATGTCAATGGGGATAAATCCATTGACGTTTGAAAAGCATTTTGTTTTAAGTCCGGATCTTAAAATCGCCAATTTTTAGTTAGAGGACCTCAAGCAACTGATGCTCATTCTGTGTATATACCGGTTACGTGCGTTCTGCGCGTAGCCAATGCGTATATATCACGGCGTGGGAATTTGTTTCTTCTATGTTCATTCTAACACGGCGTTTGGCGATGCCTTAGATCTGTGGACATAAGGCACAAGTCTCACGTCTTTTTTTTTGCCCGCCCGCAGGAAAATCCGCAGCCCCGGTTTAAAAAAAAGAAACGTAAGACTGTAAATTAAGGAATTTTATTAACCTAAATTTATAGTATTATGAAAACATTAAAACATCTGTTCACAGCACTGTTGCTATTCTGTAGCACTGTTGCTATGGCCCATGACTTTGAGGTGGACGGTATCTATTACAACATTACCTCCCAAAACAAAACTGTGGGGGTGACTTATAAAGGAACTTTTAGTACCCAATACTCCGACGAATACAGTGGCGCAGTTATAATACCCGAGAATGTTACATACAATGGAAGTACCTACAGCGTCACAAGCATTGAAGATGAAGCGTTCTATGGTTGCAAAGAACTTACAAGCGTTGAAATCTCTAACAGCGTCACAAGCATTGGAGAGAAAGCGTTCTATGGTTGCACAAAACTTACAAACGTGCATATAAGTGACCTTGCAGCTTGGTGTAATATTGATTTTGCCGATAAATATGCTAATCCTATGTACTTTGCAAGGAATTTGTATTTGAATGCCAAGTTGGTTACTGAACTTGTAATACCCGAAGGTGTTACCAATATAAAGGATTATGTGTTCTATAATTGCAATTGCCTTACAAGCGTTGAAATCCCTAACAGCGTTACAAACATTGGAGCGTATGCGTTCTATGGTTGCACTGGGATTACAAGTGTAACTATTCCCAATAGTGTTAAAAGCATCGGATCTGGTGCGTTTGCAGGTTGTAATTCATTAACAGATTTACATATAGAGGATGGTGGTACTGAATTGAGCTTCGGCTCTTATGGTTCTGCTGCCGCTTCAACAAGGTTTGCTGGCTGTCCGTTGGTAAATATATATATAGGTCGTAATCTATCCTACTATTATAATGAGTACGATAATAATTCGGCGCCTCCCTTCTCTGATTTGGGGACATTAAGATCGGTAATCATAGGCGATAGTGTTACAAGTATTAGTCCGTATATGTTCTTGAATAGTGCTATAAAATCTATAATAATAGGTAACAGTGTAACATATATTGGAAATATATACCGTACAACCCTTGAAAAAGTGGTTAATAATTCATCTTTGAACATTACCAAAGGTTCGAGTGATAATGGTGGTATTGCATATTATGCAGATTATGTGTATAATAACTGTACAACTGTAGGTGATTTTCTTTTCTCAACATTGAATGGTGTCAACTATTTGGTGGCTTATACAGGAAATGAAACATCGATAGAACTTCCTGCCGATTATAATGGTGGTAATTATGAAATTGCAGAAGATGCTTTTTCTGGTTGTCACCAACTTGTAAGCGTTGTAATCCCTAACAGCGTAACAAGAATTGGAAATGGAGCATTTGAAGATTGTACCAGCCTTATAACTGTAACTGTTGGCACATCAGTTCAGTTTATCCACAGAGATGCTTTTCCGGAAGTAAAGAAATTCATATTCTTGGGAAACACACCGCCTAGATCATCAACTGGTGCAATATATTGTCCAAAGGGTGGTGTCAAATATGTTTCAAATGCCGCAACATATGGTTATGGAACAGAATATTCGCGCCTTAGCTCAATGTTTGAGGTTGATGGTGTAAAATATGTTCCTTTAAGCACAAAGGAGTGTGATGTTATAGATTGTCGTTACGACGCATCGGCTGCAAATGTGGTTGTTGATAGTGTTGTGCTGTATAAGAGCAGAAAAATGACTGTAAAGAATATAAATGACTATTCTTTCTATGGCAATGATTATATTAAACAGGTGTATGTGAACAACGACGGTTATGTGGGTTGTTATGCTTTTAACAATTGTGACAATATCGCAGGGGATCTGATAGTGGAAAATAACGGTTATATTGCTGACTATGCTTTTTATAGTTGTGATAGACTTACAAATGTAAAGGTGGCCAATAATGGATATATAGGAAGTTATGCTTTTGCAGAATCATTTACAGAGTGCAGTGGAGATGGTGTTGTTGAAATTTTCAACCCTTCTTATATTGGCGCTTCTGCTTTCCAGGATTGTGTAGGTATTGTTACGGCTAATGTGCAGAATCATGGTGATATTGGCGCTTCTGCTTTCCGGAGATGTTACTCGATGCGGAGCCTCACGCTCGGTGAGAATGTTGGATCTTTAGGAAATTATGCCTTTGACAATTGCATTTCGTTGCAGGAGTTTGCTGTTCCAAACAACATACCATTAATGGGAAATTACTGTTTTTCAAACTGTACCTCGCTACAAAAAATGGCGGTAGGAAATGGAGTTACGAAATTGTATGAAGGCACATTTAAAAACTGCACTTCACTGACCGATATGAGCATTGGTGTCAATGTTGACACTATTCATCATAAAGTGTTCTATAATTGCTCATCACTACCGGCAATCAATGTCCCCGAAGCAATAAAACTGGTTCGAGACTCGGTATTCTACAATTGTAACAGCCTTGCTCTTGTGGTGTTTGAAGACCGTGCCGGCTCTGTTGTGCTTGGCAGTAACGGAGAATCTCCTATGTTCAGCAGTTGTCCTCTGGACTCGGTGTATGTAGGTGGTAGTTTGAGTTATTCAACAATAAAAGATAAAGGTTATTCTCCATTCTATGGTAATAAATATTTGCGCAGTATAGCCTACAACGATGTTGAGAAAGCAATTTATGACAAGGAGTTCATGAATTGTTCGAACTTGCAGAATGTTTACCTTGGCAATGGTACAAGAACAATTGGAAATGAGGCCTTCCGTAACTGTTCTGCCTTGCCACGCATAACAACACCAAATTCAGTAACCTCGATGGGCAAATTTGCTTTTGCCGGTTGTTCCTCACTGAAAACGGTTTTAATAGGTGACGGAACTGATGGTATTAAAGAGAGTTCCTTCAAGAATTGCACATCGCTTGTAGATATTAAACTTGGTTCCGGTATCGGAAGTATAGCTGTCAGCTCGTTCTACAACTGCTCGTCATTGCCCGAGATTACAATCCCAAGTGCAACAACAAGCATTGCCGACAGCGTGTTCTATAACTGTAAAAGCCTTGCCCGTTTCTTTGCCGAGGATGGCGACCTGACCCTTTCAATAGGTAAGAATGCCAAGAATGCTAATAGTGGCGCTATTGGAAGTGCATGTCCTTTGTTTATCCACTGCCAACTCGACTCGGTATATCTTGGCCGCAACCTTTCATATAACCAGACACAGGAATATGGCTATTCACCATTCTACTTCAACAAGACATTGCGTGCTGCGGTCATCGGTGACAAAGTGAAATCGGTGTTCCCCAACCAATTCTACCAATGTCGAAAACTTGAGTATGTTTCGGTTGGCGATGGTGTTACATCTGTCGGTAATTGGGCTTTCAGCAGTTGTATAAGCCTCGACCATTTCTCGTTTGGCGTCGGACTTGAAACCATTGGCAAAGAGGCGTTCAGTGACTGTACATTGGTAACAAAGATTGTCAGCAGTCGTGAGGTGCCGCCTGTTTGTGGCGAGCAGGCTCTTGCCGATATTGATATGTGGGAGTGTACGGTATATGTTCCCGAGGAGTATATCGATGCGTATATGGAAGCCGACCAATGGTGTGAATTCTGGATTGAGGGCGCAGAATATAGACTACAATTCATGGTTGATGGTGAGGTTTACAGCAAGGAAATGGTTAAATACAATGCCGAGATAGAGCTGCCTGTCGATCCTGAAAAAACGGGATATACTTTCAAGGGATGGAATTTGCAAGGATATAGCAAGTCGGTATGGAACGAGGTTAAACTTGCAGAAAATGCAGATGCAATGCTTTATACCAATGCCCCATGTACAACTTCGACATACGGTGACCAGTTCGTAAGTTGGGATGTGTTATTTGATGGTAACCTCAATACATTATTCCATTCGGAGTATGGAAACAGACAGACCGTTGATGGACTTGATCACTATCTGCGCGTAGATATGGGTGAGGGTAATAAGGTTGGCAGGTTTAAATTTACCTACACCACACGAAGCGTGCTAAACAATGATAATGTGTCTCCAAAGACTATTGTTGTAGAGGGTTCTAATACTCCTGATGGTGAATATACCGAGATTGCAATGCTGACTAATCTGCCGGGAACAAAATCCACTGTTTATACTTCCCGTGAGTTGGGTAATGAGAATAGCGCCTACAGGTATATCCGTTACCGTGTAATAGAGACACACGGAAATTATAAGGATAATAATCATCCCTATTTTGCCATTTCTGAATTTGGAATGTCCTATGAGGAGATTGATGTCAATTTCAGTATGCCTGAAAGAATGCCGGCCTATGATATGACTGTTAATGCGGAATTTGAGGCAAATGAATATACAATTACTTATATTGTAGATGGTGAGGTTTATGACACTGTAACGGCTGCTTATGAATCGGCAATAACTCCAATAGAGGCGCCTGTGAAGGATGGTTATATATTTAATTCTTGGGAAGCTCTACCACAGACAATGCCTGCTGAAAATATTGAGGTTGTAGCAATTTATGACGAGATACCGACCGAGGTTACCATTACCATCGGCAAATATGGCAGTGCGACATACAGTTCGGCCTATGCCCTTGATTTCACAAATGTAGCAGGGCTTAACGCTTATGCGGCTACAGGATACAACACAAATACCGGCGTAATTACTATGACACGAGTTATGACAAGCAGTGAGGGTACCGGATTGTTCCTGAAGGGTGAACCGGGCACTTATGTTGTTCCTATCATCGAGTCATCCGATGACAATTCATTGAATATGCTTGCCGGTGTAATGGAGCCAAAAATAGTGAACAGCGTTTCCGATGACGGACTTTATGCGAACTACAGATATATGGTGAAGAGCGGAACAACAGTTCCTATGTTCTATCGTTATACCGATGGCTCATCTATAGGAGCAGGCAAGGCCTATCTGCAAATACCTCTTGAGTGGTTGCCTCTCTCTCCAATGGAGAGTATCTCGTTCCGATTCGACGATGGAGAAACTACAGATATCGATGAAGTGACAGAAAAAGATGCCGATACTACGGTTTATTATGACCTGAACGGACGCATTGTTACCAACCCTGTGAAAGGTATATATATCGTGAATGGCAAAAAAGTATATGTAGAATAATATTTAATTACAAACTATATGGATAAAAAAGAGTATTTGAAACCAGCTTCGGCTTTAGTTGATATTGAAATTGATGTGGTTATGACAACCGTTTCGGGTGAGACAACCGGTGCCGGTACCGGCGAGGGCAGTGCCGGTGATGGCGACGGTGAGGACCTTGCAGGCCGCAACCGTGGCAACTGGGGCAGTTTGTGGTAATCAAGAACAAAAGATATATTGAAGTAAATTTTTTCATTCCGTTCCCGACAAGGCTGTATGTCTTGCCGGGAATGTTTTTTTGCGCTGTTGGTGTTTTTGTTCGCGCGCTCAAGGGTATTTAAATAGGCGGCAGTTTTATTCGCGTTTAAAATATTCTTCCTCTGTGCAAGAGGAAGTACCCGAAGGGGGTAGGAGTTTATAATTGTAGCATGTGTTTTTGAACTCCCTCCGCTGCGCTCGTCCCTCTTCGGTAAGAGGGACAATTATGGACGCTGATGAGTAGGAACAGTTGTTGGGTAAATAACTCTAAGGTTGAGCAAGAGGGAATGTTGTGAGTAAGTGAGTGCAATGCAAACTTGTTTGTGATTGCACAACGAACGCAAACAACTTCGCCAAAGGCAATACCCGAAGGGGGAGGGAGTTGGAAAATTCTGTAGCATGTGTTTTTGAACTCCCTCCGCTGCGCTCGTCCCTCTTTGCCAAGAGGGACAGTTGTAGACCCTGATGAGTAGGAAGAGTTGTTGGGTAAATAACTCTCCCACTTTGATGTAACAAAGGGGGAGTGGCCGTAAGGCCGAGGGGGAATTAAACCTTTTACCACGTGTCATTCTATGACGAAGAATTTATTAATTCGCGTAATTAGATACTTCACTGCACTACGTTCCGTTCAGTATGACACCTGCGCGTGGTTTGTCATTCTGAACGAAGTGAAGAATCTCTCACTTCGCGTAATAGGTACTTCACTCCCCTCCGTCGCTCCGCGAGACCTCCCCTCAAAGAGTGGAGGAGCTTTTTGTCATTAAAAATGCGGCTAAGGTCCTCTTAGCCGCATTTTTTATTTGTATATAGCGTGTCAATCAGTCGTTGAACTTGCTTGTGACAACTTGAACCGGTATGCCGTAGCTGTCGCCTCCGCGCAGTTTTACACTGCTGATGCTGATGTCGTGGACAATCTTCACGACGCTCTTGTTGCCGTCTTCGGTGGTCTTTACAGGGATAAGGACAACCTTGTTCCAGTCGGGGTTCTTTGTTTCCCACTCCTTGTCGGCTTCCGTGCCCTCGGCGTATTCCTTGTAGCACTGTCTTACGAGGTTCGCAATGTTGCTGAACAGGTATTCATTCTTGCTTTTGTCGAACGATGTAAGGTAGGATGTCTTGCTGTCTGCCAAAGAGTTCCTGAGGAAGAATCTGTATAGTTCTTTCTTCCTTACCATAAGCATAGTGCCGTGTGGCTTGTCGTTGGTGCTGCCGCTGTCGTTATAGCGTGTGAAGGATATCCTTGCTGAGTTGATGTTTGTAGTGTCGTTGTCGCCTACTATATCAATAATGGGCAGTTCGACCTCAGTGAAGAGGCCTGCAGGTGTTTTTATGTATGTGTGCTCCTTCTCGTCGGCCAGCTTTGCCAAGTCGTTATTGTTGAACTTGTTGGCCTGGAGTACCTCCTTGCCTGAATAGAATGGGGCCGAGAGCTGCTGTAGGGAGTCGAGCTCACCGCTGCTGCTCTTTATGTATCTGGCAAAACCGACGTCGAGACGGGTACGGTATATCTTCAGCACTGTGCCGTCGCCGCTTGTACACTCTACATATATGCCTTTGAATACGTCGTTTATGAAGTTCTCGGCATTGGCGAAATAGTTCTTGCCTATGTTGTTGCCTTCGGCATCTTTTTCGTAGAACTTGTTTATGAACCTGTTGCCGATGCTGTTGGGCAGCGTTATCTCCACATGGCGTGTGTAGTCTCCGTTCAGTATGGTGTCGTGGAGGGTGTAGTCTATTACATTGAAGGCTTTTGATGCTATAGGTGCCTTCTGGCTGTCGTAGAATTCGCTCGGGTCGAGATTCGTGTAGTATGGCTTGCCCTCCTGGAGTGTATTCTCCAATTCATACACGTTGCAGTAGAGCGCGTTCAGCGAGTCGCCGTAATACTCGTCGAAATAGAGGCGCAGTTTCGTGTATGTAGCGGTGTCTCCTACGACTCCCTCTTCGGGGAAACCGAAATCTTCGGTGCAGCCGAACTGGGTGATGAAGCTCGACTCAAAAACAGTTCCGCTTTCGGGGTCGCTGAAATATCCCAGATATACGTCGCTTGAACTGGCCAGAATGGAGTCGTTGGCCAGAATGGTCCTGCTCTTTGCGTAGAAGGTGTCTGTTCTGGCTGTGATGACGTCCTGGCTGGGGACAATGCTGCTTCCTACGGATTCAGTGTTGTTGTCGCACTGGGTGAATGTGATTATCGTAAGTACGGCAAGCAGAAAGTGCAAAAGTTTGCTCATATTTCTTCTCAAAGGTTGCAAATGTATGTTAATATACTCTCTTTTTGCCAATCAAGCAACTCCACAGGGTGAGGTTGCTTGAACTGGCTTATCCCATTACGGTGTCGTAGAAACTGTTGCATGCTTCGGCATATGCTTCGGGAGCGGGCTTCTGGAGCACCGGTTTGCCCAATGACTCTGCATAGGCGATGAGCTCGGGCGAAACGTTGTCGCCGTTTACTATTATGCCGTCGCAGTGTCTTATCGCAAGCTTGGCGAGTTCGTCATATGTCACATGCTCTGCTGTCCCTTCTACGGCTTCGGCCGGTATGTCCTTGCTTGTCAGCTTCTGAATGAAGTTGTCCGAAAGTGTATTGCTGAAATTGTCGTCGTAGAGTGAAATTACAAGCTTTGAGTCGCGGAACGACGGCTCCTCTTTGTATGCGCTCTTTACATAAAGCGGAACAAGGGCCGATATCCAGCCGTGGCAATGTATCACTTCGGGGCACCAACGTAGTTTTTTAACTGTCTCCAGTACGCCGCGAGCAAAGAACATGGCGCGTTCATCGTTGTCGGCATACTCTATGCCTTCGTTGTCAGTCGTCATCTGGCGGTTGTGGAAATAGTCATCATTGTCGATGAAATAGACCTGCATGCGTGCAGCCTGCAACGATGCGACCTTTATTATAAGAGGGTGGTCGGTGTCATCGATGATAAGGTTCATGCCCGACAGGCGTATAACCTCGTGCAATTGGTTCCTTCTTTCGTTGATGTTTCCCCATTTCGGTGTGAAGATCCTTATCTCCTTGCCCATGTCCTGTGTGGCCTGGGGCAACTCCTTGCCAATAGTGGATATAGTGGATTCCGGTACGAATGGTGTAATTTCCTGAGTAATAAATAAAATCTTGCTTGCTTTCATCTCTTTAAAAAACACGAATATATTACGTGCATCGCAAAGTTACTAAAAAAAAGACAATTAGGCAAATGTGACTTGCGTTTTAATGGTTTTTATAACAAAATGACAATGCTTTACAGAAGTTAACAGCAGCAGGGGCTGTTTGCAGGTGTCATTTTGACAGGGCTTGATGTTGTGTTGCCCATTCTGTTGTCTCTCTTCATGGAAATATTTTTGTTTTATTTGTTTCGTTTTGTGCATATTTGTTTGTTACTTTGCAGTCCGAAAATCACCAGCACCCCCGGGGTGTGAAAATTTAGTTGAGATGAAGGTTGTAAACACGATAAAGGAACTGAGGGGATTGCTCGACGGCTACCGTGCCGAAGGCAAGAAGATTGGTCTTGTTCCGACGATGGGAGCACTGCACAAGGGACACGCTTCATTGGTGGAACGCTCCGTTGCCGAGAATGATGTTACGGTTGTGAGCATTTTCGTGAATCCCACGCAGTTCAATGACAAGAACGACTTGAAGAATTATCCGCGTACGCTCGAGGCGGATTGTGCGTTGCTCGAGAAGGTGGGGGCTACTTTGGCTTTTGCGCCTGCTGTGGAGGAGATGTACCCCGAAGAGGATACGAGACAGTTTGCGTTTGCTCCGCTCGATACAGTGATGGAGGGTGCTTGCCGTCCCGGACATTTCAATGGTGTTGCACAGATTGTAAGCAAGCTTTTCTATGCGGCGGAACCCGACAGGGCTTACTTCGGGGAGAAGGATTTTCAGCAACTTGCCATCATACGTGAAATGGTGCGCCAGTTGGGGCTTGGGCTTGAGATTGTAGGCTGCCCGATAGTGCGTGAGGAGGACGGTCTTGCCATGAGCAGCCGCAATACATTGCTTTCTGATGATGAACGTGAGCGTGCACTTACCATTTCGTCCGCGCTTTTTGCAAGTGTTGATTTTGCAAAGGTGAATTCTCTTGAAGCTACAAGGGAGTTTGTGGAGGATATCATAAACGATACTCCGGGGCTGGAACTCGAGTATTACAGCATTGTTGACGGCAATACTTTGCAGGAGATAGAGGAGTGGGGCGACAGTGACTATGTGGTAGGCTGCATTGCGCTCTTCTGCGGAAATATACGTCTTATAGATAACATTAAATATAAGGAGGGGAATTGATATGTTGATTCATATGTTGAAATCAAAGATACATTGTGCCACAGTAACCGAGGCTAATCTTCATTATATGGGCAGCATTACTATCGATGAACTGTTGATGGAGGCAGCCGGCATTGTTGAGGGTGAACAGGTGCATGTAGTCAACAACAGTAATGGCGAGCGCATTGTCACTTATACCATCAAGGGTGAGCGCGGTTCGGGTGTCATCTGTCTGAACGGTGCCGCTGCCCACAAGTTCCAACCCGGTGATGTGGCCATAATAATGGCATACGCTGCAATGACGCCCGAAGAGGCTGCGGGGTGTAAGCCCAAGGTTATAATTCCGGACCGCCACAATAAAATCTGATAACAAAAAAATGAACCATAAGCGGTTCATTTTTTTGTTATCAGATTTGGTGTTCTTTGCTCACTCAAGCACTACGAGTACTGCGCCGTCGGCAACGGTGTCTCCTTTGGCTACCTGTATAGCAACGACTTTGCCGTCGCGGTCGGCATTTATGTTGTTCTCCATCTTCATGGCTTCGAGAACAACTACTGTCTGGCCTTTGGCAACTGTGTCGCCGACATTTACCTTGACATCTATGATGACGCCGGGCAGTGGAGTCTTTATGGCGTTGCCCTTTACTGGTGCAGCCGCAGCAGGCTGTGCTGCAGGTGCAGGAGCTGCCGCTGGTTTTGCAACTACAGGCTGTACCTTTACTACAGGTTTCTCCTCGACAGGCTTTTCCCATTCAACGGTATATTCCACACCGTTTACTGTTACCTTTGCTGTCGTGTCATTGACTTCGTTGATTGCAACTTCGTAATTGTTTCCGTCAATCTTATATTTGTATTCTTTCATGGTTCTGGTTATTTGTTCAGGTTATTCCAATGCTTGTTCACATATGTTATTGTGAGCACTCCGCTCTCGTTGTCGTGCACGTTGTCACCCAGGTAGGCTGCAAGAGCCATTGAGATTGCAGCAACGGTTGCACCGTCTATGTTTTTGTTCTCCATAATCTGTTGGGTTTATAGTGGTATGTTGCCGTGTTTCTTTTTGGGAAGGTCCTGGCGTTTGCTTTCGAGCTGTGCCAGGGCGCGTATGATGCGGAACCTTGTGTTTCGCGGCTCAATGACATCGTCAATGTAGCCGTATTTGGCAGCCTGGTAGGGGTTCGCGAACAGACGGTTGTACTCGGCCTCCTTCTCTGCGATGAATGCCTTCGGGTTCTCTGCCTCCTTTGCCTCTTTGGCATAGAGCACTTCGGCTGCACCGGCTGCGCCCATTACGGCAATCTCGGCGCTTGGCCATGCGTAGTTGAGGTCGGCGCGCAGTTGCTTGCAGGCCATGACGATATGTGAACCGCCGTAAGACTTGCGCAATGTCACGGTCACCTTGGGGACGGTTGCTTCACCGTATGCGTAGAGCAGTTTCGCTCCGTGAAGAATGACGGCATTGTATTCCTGTGCTGTGCCGGGGAGGAATCCCGGAACATCGACCAGTGTTACAAGCGGAATGTTGAATGCGTCGCAGAAACGGACGAAGCGTGCACCCTTGCGTGATGAGTTGCAGTCGAGTACACCTGCATATTTGCACGGTTGGTTTGCTACAATGCCGACAGACTTTCCATTCATGCGTGCAAAGCCGACAATTATGTTCTGGGCATAGTCGCGGTGAACCTCAAGGAATTCTCCGTTATCGACGACCTCTGCAATGACACGGTACATGTCGTATGCCTGGTTCGGGTTGTCGGGGATTATGGTGTTAAGTATGTCGCTTGTGCGGTTGATTGGGTCGGTGCAGGGAACATCGGGTACGCTCTCCATGTTGTTCTGCGGTATGTAACTCATCAACTTGCGTATGAGTGCAAGGCCCTCCTCTTCGGTCTGTGCCGTGAAGTGTGTGACGCCCGACTTGCTTGCGTGTACGCTGGCACCGCCAAGTTCTTCCTGGGTCACGACCTCTCCCAGGACTGTCTTCACGACCTTAGGACCTGTGAGGAACATGTAGGCTGTGCCCTCCATCATGATGGTGAAGTCGGTGAGCGCGGGTGAATATACGGCACCGCCTGCGCAAGGGCCGAAAATACCGGAAATCTGAGGAATTACTCCAGATGCCATGATGTTGCGCTGGAAAATTTCGGCATAGCCTGCAAGAGCATTAATGCCTTCTTGTATGCGTGCTCCGCCGCTGTCATTGATGCCGATGACAGGGGCGCCTACCTTCATTGCCATGTCCATGACTTTGCATATCTTCTGTGCCATGGTTTCGGAAAGTGAACCGCCGGTGACTGTGAAGTCCTGTGCAAAGACATAGACGAGGCGTCCTTCAATGGTTCCGCAACCCACTACGACTCCGTCGCCAAGGTACTGTTTCTTCTCCTGGCCAAAGTTTGTACAACGGTGCGTGACGAACATGTCCATCTCTTCGAAACTGCCTTTGTCAAGTAGCATGTCAATGCGCTCGCGTGCGGTGTATTTGCCACGTTCGTGCTGCTTCTCGATGGCTTTTTCTCCGCCGCCTATGCGCGCCTTTTCGCGCAAGGCGACCAGCTCTTTGATTTTTTCAAATTGCTTGCTCATGATATCTGTTTTTGTCAGTTTTGCTATTTTGTTATTCTTCGCAAAGTTCCGTGAGAACGCCCTTAGTTGATTTCGGGTGCAGGAATGCTATATGCAGGCCCTCGGCTCCGTTTCTGGGAGCTTTGTCAATGGTGCGTACCTCCTTCTGTTCGCATTCGGCAAGTGCGTTGGCCACGCCGTCCTCAACCTTGTATGCTATGTGGTGTATGCCCTCGCCACGGTTTTCTATGAATTTTGCAATTGTGCTGTCGGGTGATGTAGCCTCCAGTAGTTCTATCTTGGTCTCTCCAACCTTGAGGAACGCTGTGCGTACCTTCTGGTCCTCTACGGTTTCGATGTTGTAGCATTCGAATCCAAGAACCTGCTCGTAGTATGGCAGTGCCTCTTCGATGCTTTTGACCGCAATTCCCAAGTGCTCGATTCTTGAAATTTTCATAATCTTTATACTTTTATTAATGTTTCTGTCGTGCTGCCGGTTCAAGTTGTGAACTGGCGTTCTCTGATTGCAAAGATAACCAATAAAACCATTTTACCTCATTTTTTATATTTTTTTATGGCATAGCATGCTTTTTTTGTCGATAATGCTGTAATGTGTCGCTATTGTTCGACAGAAACTGAATTTTTAGGTATTTTTAGCATACTTTTTGTCCTTTTTCGTCGCATTGGTATGTGTTTATAAAACAAAACAGCTGTTTTTGATTTTAGTTTCCAAGCTTTTTTATATCTTCGCATTGTAAAACAATGGACCTTTATGGTCTGTACTAAACATGAATTTTATGAAAAAGACACTTGTAGATCTTTTTGAGGAGTCGGTAGCTTTGTATCCGGACAATACATTCCTTCTTGAGAAAACTGATAAAAAGGAGGGTTTCAAGCCTACTACCTATACGCAGGTCAAGGAACAGGTATATCGTCTGGGTGCCGGTTTCCAGGCTCTCGGAGTGAAGAAAGGTGACAATATGGCTCTTCTTAGCGAAGGTTGCAATATGTGGGTAATTGGCGAGCTTGCCATGTTTTATGCTGGTGCTGTGAATGTACCTCTGTCAATCAAACTTGAGGAGAGCAATGACCTTTACTTCCGTCTCGACCATGGTGACGTGAAGTTTGTATTTGTTTCAAACTATCAGCTCAAGAAGATACGTGCAATAAAGGACAAACTGGAAAAGGTAAAGAAAATCGTTGTCTTTGGTAATGCCGGTGAACTCCAGGACGGAGAGATACATGTTGACGAGGTATTGAAGATGGGTGATGAGTTCCTGGCTTCGCATACTCTCGAGGAGTTTCTTGCAGTGGGTCAGTCACTTGTTAACGACGATATTGCTACAATTACATATACCAGCGGTACAACAGCCGATCCAAAAGGTGTGATGCTTACGCACCGCAATTATACTTCAAATGTGGAGCAGGCCAAAACACTCGTGAAGATTGACCAGACCTGGAGGACTCTCATTATCCTGCCGCTTGACCACTGCTTTGCGCACGTCGTAGGTTTCTATATAATGATGTCATGCGGTGCGACTGCGGCTACTGTGCAGGTTGGCCGTACAGGTCTTGAAACATTGAAGAATATACCTCTTAATATCAAGGAGGTTCGCCCTCACTTTATACTCTCTGTTCCCTCTTTAGCCAAGACTTTCAAGAAGAACATTGAGACGGCAATCCGTGCAAAGGGCAAGATGACAGAGCGTCTCTTCAATTGGGGTGTTGCCATCCGTCAGAAGTACTATGGCGAGAGCAGTCTCGATTCCAAGGGAATGCGTATATTGCTCAAGCCTCTCGTGGCACTGTTCGACAAACTGATATTCTCCAAGGTGCGTGAGAACTTCGGCGGCGAACTGCGCTTCTTCGTAGGTGGCGGTGCATTGCTCGACAAGGAACTGCAACATTTCTACCTCGGTGTAGGTATGCCTATGTATCAGGGCTACGGACTTTCTGAAGCGACTCCTGTCATTTCATCAAACGGTCCCGAACTTTACCGTTTCGGTTCAAGCGGCAAACTCGTAGAGCCGATAGAACTGAAAATATGCGACGCCGACGGCAAGGAACTTCCTGTCGGCGAGCTCGGTGAAATTGTAGTTAAGGGCGAGAATGTGATGGCCGGTTACTGGAAGAACCCGGTGGCATCGGCAGAGACCGTTCGTGACGGTTATCTTTATACAGGTGACCTCGGTTATATGTCAGAGGAGGGCTTGCTCTATGTGAAGGGCCGCTTCAAGAGTCTGCTTATCTCAAGTGACGGTGAAAAGTACAGCCCCGAGGGTATTGAGGAGGCTTTCGTTAGCCTTTGCCCGACAATAGACCAGGTAATCCTCTACAACAACCAGTCTCCATATACAATTGCGCTTCTTGTTCCCAATAAGGATAATATCAAGCGTGCGCTTGCGGCTAAGGGACTTGACCTCTCTACAGAGGAGGGGCGCAAGGCTGCATGTGACCTTGTGAAGGCTGATGTTGACATGTTCAAGAAGGGCGGCGAGCATGCCGGTATGTTCCCAGAACGCTGGTTGCCGAGCTGTTTCGCGATACTGCCCGAGGCATTTACTGAACAGAACGGTATGATGAACAGTACCATGAAGGTTGTACGTGGAAAGGTAGAGAAGTTCTACAGTGACCGCATCGAAATTCTTTATACGGCTGAAGGCAAGAATCTTTACGAGCAGCACAATGTTGATGCATTCAAGTGATGCACTGTAACATATGACAGAAAGGGACCGTTCTATGTGGAGCGGTCCCTTTCTGTTAAAAAGTATCAATGCATTAAACCTGCGGTCCGCGGTGAAGTCATATAAAGGAAGATAAAAATTAACCGTTAAATTATAAAGCTATGAAGACTAAATTCATTTTATTGGCCATGTTCATTGCTGTAAGTGCAGTTTCTGTGGCCCAGGATAAAAAAGATGGTAAACTTACAAAGGAACAGCGTGTAGAGATGCGCGTGGCAAAAGTCCAGGCCGATCTGATGCTTGATGATGCTACTGCTGTGAAATTCGCTCCATTGTACAAGGCTTATATGCAGGAACTTGCGGCGTGCCGTCCTCAGCTTGAACGTGGCAAGAACCTGACAGACGAACAGATAGAGAAAAACCTTCAGGCCCGTCTCGATTCGGAGCTCAAGGTTGCCGAGGTCAAGAAGGCATATTTGGGCAAGTTTGCGGAATTTCTTAATGCGAAACAGTTGCAGAAACTCTTCAATAAGGACAACGCTTACAAGAAAGGCGGTGACAGAAAGTTTATGAACAAGGACCGCAAGGGCAAGAATAAAGACGGTAAATGCAAGGACGGTAAAAAAGATTGTAAGAAAGATTGCAAGAAAGACGATTGTAAGAAGAAGGATAATTGCAAGAAGGATTGCAAAAAGTAAAACGGTATTGTATAAAAAGGAAGAAACCCTGTCACTGCCGACAGGGTTTCTTCCTTTTTTACATATTGGCCCAAATATTGTCCCAATCGCTGCGGTGTTCGCTGGCATCAAATTCGTCTGTTTTGTCACCGGGCTTTCCCGTGATGGATACTGTTACCATTACAACATCTATGTCAATCGTTACAAATTCTGTTGTGGGTGATGAATATGTTTTTTTCATAGTTGTTTAGATAGTATTTAGTTTATTAGTAATGTGCCTGCAAGGTTAAAGTCTTGTTTGAAAACGATGTGATTACTCCATATACGGCTTGTTGACATAGAGCTTTCTGCCGTTTACAATGTAGATGCCGGGGGTGGTGATTGTCTCAATGCGACGGCCTGCGAGGTCATAAATCTCCACTTTTGTATTTTCGTTTTCACCTTTAACATTGCCGATGTCGGTTGTTCCCTGATCTTTATCGAAATTCCCGAAACTGAACAGTGTTGTACTTTGACCGGCTGCAGGGGCGATGCTCAAGTACCAACGGTATGCTCCAAGCTCTACAGCTGCACTGGAGGGTTGTTTCAGTGAACCGCCAGACATTGCAAAGGCATCGGATGGTATTGGCTCTTTTGAGTAGTGTCCGACGAATGTATAACAGTTGCCGCTTCCGTTGTTCGCGGTAAATTCAACACTTCTGTTTTCTGCAAATTCTATTTTGTCGTTGCTGCTCAGTGAGATTGTGCGTTCAATATTGTCGCCCTCATCCTGTATCGAGCGCACAATGTATGGATGGTTGGCTTCAATAGTTTCACCATCCTCAACAACGGTGGCTGTCAGATAGAACCAGGTGATATTCTTGTCTGCATCGTAGAACTCATCTACCTTATCTATTCTAGCGAACTGTAATGAACCGCTCATTGACACGCTGTATTTTGTTGTGAATGGAGCGTAGTAGGCTTGCCACTTGTTGTTTTTGAATGTGCGTTTATACTCGGCGTTGGCTGAGTAGTACTTGTGGATGGTGATGGTTGTGGTGTTTGTTTTGTTGTCGTGGCTCTCGTCTATCTTATCACTGATATACAAGGCGGCGCCAATGGTGTGTGTGCCGGTGAGTGAACCGACGGTGCCATTATCCTTTGTGTATTTGAGCGATGCGCTCTCGTCGCTGTCATTCATCATTAGCGTTGTGCCATGGAGCTGCTCTTGTTGCACAACTTTTTTCTCAATGATGTATATGTAGAATACGGTCTCTTCACATTCTTTCTTGCCATCGGCGGTCTTGAGGCTGCCGGCTGGAATGCTCAACAGGTATTTACCTTCAGCGTTTATCGGGCTATTGTTGTCGGTGTTGTTGGGGAATGTGATTACAAGTGTTTTATTGTTGTTTTCCAAACTGTATGACATGTTGAAGGTATTCCCGTTGGGGCCAGTCAAAGTCCAACCCTCGGGGGTGTCGGTGAGTGTCTCGCCATCCGCTCCTTGGATCTCTATTCTTGAAATTTGATAAACCTCATCGTTATCATTTTTCTTTGCTGTAACATCGGCATTCAATTTGAATGTAGTCTCTTCTATTACAGTTTTATGGCCTTCGATTTTCGGCTCCAGTTGATTCCAGTCATCATTCCCCTTGTATGCGCTTACATAACTTTCGGGTACATAAACCTTGTCAACAGTGAGACCGTAAAGTCCGTGATCCGGGCCGCTGAACCATCCTCCGCTTTCGCTACCGTCAACTGAGGGTGGAGTCGTACTCAAAACAGTCAATTTCTCTATGTTGCATCCGGTAAAAGCATATTTTCCGATTTGGCTGACACTCTCTGGTATTGTTACTTCTTTAACGAAAATGCAACCATCAAGTGCACAGTCCGCAATTCTGGTTACGGTTTCTGGGATGTTGATGCTCTTTTTTCCGCCCGGAACCGAAATAAGAGTCTTGGGAATCCTATCGCCATTATGTTCGTATACAACACCGTCGATGTCCATGTATTTTTTGTTTGCATCGTCAACGGTGATGTTCTGCAAGTATGGACAGTCGCTGAATGCGGCTTGTTCTATGGTTGTAATAGAAGCCGGCAGTTGACACGATGTTATATATGAATATTGGAATGTACCTGCACCTGCATTGGTGAATGCATTGTATTTATATAATGTGGTAATGCCGCTTGGAACAACAATATCGCCGCAATATGTGTTACTGCCGAGTACATCGGTATTACCGCTTCTTGCCCTCAAGTTGGTTCCGCTTGTGTTGAACGTGGTGCTTGTATAACCGTTGAGATTCAGGTTCTCATAAGGTATGAGAGACGCTTTCCCGGATACGATGTCATCGGCATCCTGTTCTTTAGCGGGAACCACTTGTGACAAAAGACAAATGACTGCTGTGAGCAGCAGTTTCGATAGTTTTTTCATAGCGTATTGTTTTTTTTCTTTTTCTCGATTTGTGTTCAGCAAATTGATAAAAATCAGACTCTTTGCTGAAAGGACTGCAAAAGTACTATTTGTATATTGATTACACAAGTTCTTTTTGTGTCTTTTTGCAATATGGTGTGTGAAAAAAATACAACAAGTGGGCGTTTAATGCAGGGGGGGGTGATTTTGTTAGCAAAATGCTGTTTTTGCTGACAAAATGTCAATGCAATAGTGCGTAACAGCTGTTTTTACATCTCTATAAGAATCCTTGCATTTATCTGTCTGCCGGTAAGGTAGTTGGGTACAGCGTAATTGTTGTTGTTTATGTCTCTTACCCAATAGTACGAATTGACGTTGTTTATGTCGAGCAGGTTGAATGCATCTACTCCCAGCCATACGTTGCGCAGGTAACCCAATATTCCAGTGCGGTACCTGTTGTCTTCGTTGTTCAGCAAGCGGTACGACATGCCTATATCGACACGCCTGTATGCCGGAGCGTTGAATATGTGTTTCTCGCGTCCTGTGTGGGGAGGGCCGAACGGAAGTCCGTCGGCATATGTGCCTTGCAGGCTCATCTTCCACCGGTCTGTTCCGGGGAAGAAGTCCGTGAAGCAGAGTGACGCGCAGAAACGGCTGTTGGTGGGTCGTGGAATCCAGTTGCCGCCGTTTATCTTTTCCTGCGTGTCCATGATAGAGAGTGTAAGCCAAGAGTCTGTTCCCGGGACGAATTCGCCGAACAGCTTCATGTCAAGTCCAGTTGCGTATCCCTTGGCGCAGTTCTCTCCGTAATAGACAATGCGTACATTGTCAATATTATATGGTATAAGGTTGTCGAGAATCTTGTAATATGCCTCGGCTGTGAATTTGAATGGCCTGTCGAAAAGTTTGAACTGGTAGTCGCACCCCAGAACGAAGTGTATCGAACGCTGCGATTTTATCTCCTTGTTCAGCTCTACGGTGGTTATTCCTTCAATGGTGGTGGTGTCGCGCATCTCCTTGTAGAAGGGTGTCTGGTAATAAATACCTGTAGCGAAACGGAACGTGAGGTCTTTGTTGAAATCGGGAATGAGCCCGATGCTTGCTCTTGGCGAGAACAGGACTTCGTTGTTCCAATTCCAATATGACAATCTTGCGCCTGCATTTATTGAAACCAATCCCAATGTGCTGCTGAATTTGTATGTGTCTTGCACGTACGCGCTCAAGTGATTGCTGCTGCATGATGTCTTTGACAGCAGGTTATATACGGGGCGCAGTCCATCTGGTGCAATTGGTACATTGTAGCCGAGAGAGTCACGCAATTCCCATTCGCGTTGGTTGTCCTTGAATGATTCTCCTTTCCATTCGACCCCCCATCGCAGGTCGTTCGAACCGATAAAGTGCTTTCCTGTTAGGGCAACGGTCTGCACGTTGGCTTTCAGGCTGTTTCGTGCATGTTCCATATAGCTTCCGACTCCCATGGTCTGGTCGCTGTTCAGTTCATCGAGCCAATACTCGCCGACAATGTCGTAGGTCTCCTCTTCATCGGTGTGGAATGCCGATGCCTGCAGTGTTATCTGGTTGTATTCGTTGGCTGTGTAGTTGAGTGAGAGGGCGCCGAACATCGTTCGGAAAATGTCGTTCTCCCAGCCTCCGAAATAGACTTTGAACTGCTTTACATCCTCCATTGTTCCAAAACTCGTGGTGCGGTCGCTTGGGGTGAAACGGTATTCGTTGTGCGAGATGTTTCCAATGAAGCTCAGGTTCAACTTGTCTGTAATCTTCCAATCTGCGAATGCCTGATAGTCTATGAAGCTCGGTTTGTATTCACCTTTCGTTTCGAGTGTTCCCAGCAGGTAGCTGTTGCTCTTGTAACGTATGGAATTTGAAATGCTTACTCTGTTGTTGCCCCATCCGACATATGCGCTTGCTCCCAGCATGCTCACCGATACGGTACTTTCGAGTTCGCGGGGTTTCCTGTATGTGATGTCGAGGACCGATGACATCTTGTCGCCGTATTTTGCCTCGAATCCTCCTGTGGAGAATGCTATGGAGCCTACCATGTCGGGGTTGACGAAGCTCAATCCCTCCTGTTGTCCGGCACGAATGAGGAGTGGGCGATATACCTCTATGCCGTTTACATACACGCTGTTCTCGTCGAAGTTGCCGCCGCGCACGTTGTACTGCGAACTCATCTCGTTGTGCGAGCTGACTCCTGCCTGCGATTTTATTATGTCTTCGATGCTATTTCCGCTTGCCGATGTCTGCATTCTTACCCTGTCGGGAATCTTTATTTTCTGCGTTCCGCCCATCTGCCGCTCCTTGTCAACGATCTCAACCTCCTGTATCGTGAATTCCATGCTCGGCAGCGTCACGTTTACGGTAAGTGTCCCGGTGGGGTTCTTGAATGTGCGCTTGCGTGTCTGGTATCCCATCATTGAATATACGACAACAAGGCTGTCCTTGCTGTCGCAAGTCAGCGAGTAGTTTCCGTTCAGGTCGGCGATGGTTCCTGTCGTTGTCCCCTCTACGCTTATGTTTGCAATTTCTATGGGGTTCTGGTTCTCGTCGGTCACGCGTCCCTTGAAGGTTACTTTCTGGGCGGTGGCCGCAACGGACAACAATATCGCGATGAATGTAACTGCTATTTTGGTGAATCCTCTCATTCCTTCGGTCAATGCGCGTAATGTAGTTTAATAACGCGTTTTTTTTGCTAAACGTATATAGCACGCAAAATTTTGTTTATCCAGTTCCATCTGAAGCGGTACCAGCGGAATGTGCTTACCTGTTTGCTGCCGTAGTTGGAGAGGGTACTCAGGAACGTGTAATGTATTTTAGAGAGTCCTCTGGCTTCGAGGAAGTCGAAGTGGGGGTATCCTTCCCGGTGCGCGTCGGTCAGCGCGGCCCATATGGCCATTATGCCCGGGTATTGCAGCGGGTAGCTTTTGCGGAGTCCGCAACTGTACGTGAGGTATGCCCGTTCCTTGTCGTATATGCAGAGGGAACTTCCGATTGTCTTGCCCTTGTACGATACGATGAACAATTTTGCGGTCTCCGACAATTTTCCCTCCTTGCCGTAGAGCATTGCCTTGAGTGTTTTTTCATCGGGCAATGTGCGTCTGGTTTTGCTTATATAGTAGTTTCTGAGCAGTGAAAGGCCTGCAGCGATGTCGTCTCCGGTTGTTGCCTGACGGTATGTTACACCCGCGTTTTCCGCTTTTCTTATGTGTGCCTTGTAGGCGCGCGATAGTCTTTCCTGCGGCGGTTTGCTGTGCAGTGAAATGTAGAGCCTGCGGTCGCGCATGGGGACAAATTTGTTTGTACTTAACGTTCCGTATGCGAATCGTGAGTCGTCGATGTTGTGCGCCTTTATATATACGTGGTGGAATTCGGCAAATTCCAGGATTTTCTCTATGAACTTTGCAAAAACGGCTTCGCGGTCTGTGCATCTGCTGCTATAGACTCCGTCTCCATTTATTATGTAGCGGCTTCTTATAAATGGCGGCAGAATGGTGAATCTGCTGTGTTTTATTACAATGAGGTGCCCGAGTTCTTCTCCGTTCCCGTCGTAGGCGACCAGCATGTATGGTTTGCAATGCCGGTTGTCTTCCACGGTCCTGAAAACGAATGCAGATTGAAGCACGGAACCTTCCGCAAGCTCCGGCAACTGGCTGCCCTTTGTGAAAACCTCTATGCGCATTATATCTCTTGACTCAAAGTTTTTGCTTTGTAAAGTTAGCAAAAAAGAAATTATATTGTATCTTCGCGTAGCGAAAAATGCACCAGGGTGTGGTTTTTGTACTCTGCTGTGCGTTTGTGCACTTAAAATGACACTATTATGGAAAATATATACATATTGGCGATTGAATCTTCGTGTGACGATACATCGGCTGCGGTGATGCGTGGCGATGTGGTCCTTTCCAATGTGACCGCAAGCCAGGCGGTGCACGAACAATACGGCGGTGTTGTCCCCGAGCTTGCTTCACGTGCCCACGAACAGAATATAGTGCCTGTGGTAGATGCTGCACTGAAAAGGGCCGGAGTGGCTAAAGAACAGCTTTCGGCAATCGCCTTTACGCGCGGTCCTGGGCTTATGGGCTCGTTGCTTGTGGGGGTCTCCTTCGCAAAAGGGCTTGCGGCTTCGCTCAATATACCGATGATTGAGGTCAATCATCTGCAGGGGCATATAATGGCTCATTTTATAAAGGAGGAGGGTGCGGAACATAGTGCTCCTGAATTCCCGTTCCTCTGCCTGATGGTTTCGGGCGGCAATTCGCAGATAGTGAAAGTCAACAGCTACAAGGATATGGAGATTATAGGCCAGACGATAGATGATGCTGCCGGCGAAGCCATGGACAAATGTGCCAAGGTTATGGGGCTCGGTTATCCGGGCGGTCCTATAATTGACCGTCTTGCGCGCAACGGCAATCCCAAGGCATATGCTTTCAGCAAGCCGAATATCCCGGGTTACGACTACAGTTTCAGCGGCTTGAAGACTTCGTTCCTCTATACGTTGCGTAAACTGGTTGCCGGTGAAGAGAACTATGTGGAAACACACAAGGAGGATCTTGCCGCATCGTTCGAGGCTACGGTTGTGGATATCCTTATGAAGAAACTCTACAAGGCATCGAAGGATTTGGGTATAAAGAGAATCGCTTTGTCGGGCGGCGTGTCGGCGAACACGGCCCTGCGTCAGGCGTATCACGACTATGCCAAGCGTTATCGTTGGGAAATCTTTATTCCGAAGTTCGGTTTTACAACCGACAATGCTGCCATGATAGGTATTGTGGGCTATTATAAATATTTGGACAAGGACTTCTGTTCAATGGACAAGCCTGCATTCTCACGTACTGTGCTCTAATAATATATATAATATGTATGATTCCGGTGCCATAAATCGGTTGGCGGCCAGGGCTGTCGAGCTCATGCAGAGTAAGGGGCTCTCTTTCGCCGCTGCGGAAAGTTGTACCGGCGGTTCCGTTTCTGCCGCCATTACGTCCGTTGCCGGCTGTTCGTCCGTAATGCGTGGAGGAGTGGTGGCTTACCACAACGAAGTGAAAAGGGATGTTCTGGGGGTTGACGCTATGGTGCTTGAATCGTGCGGTGCCGTGAGCGAGCCTGTCGTAAGGCAGATGGTTGCCGGAGTCAGTACCTTGCTTGGAGCCGATTGCGCCGTAGCCACTTCGGGAATAGCAGGTCCGGGAGGTGGAACGCCAGGTAAACCTGTCGGCACTGTGTGGGTTGCAGTTAAGGTTAAGGATGAAGTCCGCGCAGAACTGCTTTGTCTTGAGGATAATGGACGTGCGGCCAATGTCCGTAATGCTACGGGTGAAGTTATCAGGCTTTTATGTCGCCTGCTCGAGGAGTGTACTTTTTAGACAAAAAGAAAAATAATTGTAGTTTTGTTTGCAAGATTATTTGAAATCCTATATCTTTGCACTCTGTTTTGAGTAGGTATCAACAGAAATAAACAAAAAATATATAGAGATGTCAAAGATTTGTCAAATCACCGGTAAGAAAGCTATGGTGGGTAACAATGTTTCACACTCAAAGAGAAGAACAAAGCGTCTTTTCAATGTGAACTTGTTTACTAAGAAGTTCTTCTACGTAGAAGAGGATTGTTGGATTCAGTTGCGCGTGAGTGCAGCGGGGTTGAAAATTATTAACCGAGTAGGTCTCGATGCTGCTCTCAAGAGTGCAGTAAAGAATGGCCACGTTGCTTGGGAAGAAATTAAAGTACTCGATTAATTAAAGGAGGAAACAAGATGGCTAAGAAGGTAAAAGGAAATCGTGTTCAGGTAATCCTTGAGTGCACTGAGCAGAAGAACAGCGGTGTTCCCGGTATGTCACGTTACATCACAACAAAGAACCGCAAGAACACAACAGAGCGTTTGGAGTTGAAGAAGTACAACCCCTATTTGAAGAGAGTAACCGTTCACAAAGAAATTAAGTAATAAGAGATGGCTAAGAAAGCAGTTGCAACCCTCCAGACAGGTGATAAGGAGAAGTTCGTAAAGGTTGTAAAATTGGTTAAATCACCTAAGACCGGTGCCTACATGTTCTCTGAGGAGATGATGCCACAGGCTAAGGCGGACGAGGCTTTGAAGAAGTAAATTATACCGAGAGGTTAATATATGGAGAGTAGCTGATGAGGCTACTCTCTTTTTTATAGTAATAAGTTGGAATGTCCTACAGTCGTGCGCGCTCAGTATGACGCTGTGCGCGTGTGACTACAAGACTATGCCATGCTGTCATCCTGACAGAGCTTGCTTGCAAGCGACGAAGGATCTAATAACACGCGTAATACATGGATACTTCGCTTTGCTCTGTATGACACGGTGCGCGTGACTGCAAGACTATGCCATGCTGTCATCCTGACAGAGCTTGCCTGCAAGCGACGAAGGATCTAATAACAGCGCATACATAGATACTTCGCTTTGCTCAGTATGACACGGTGCGCGCGTGACTGCAAGACTATGCTTGGGCTGTAAACCCCCTCCGCTCAAAGAACTCTCCCTCTTCAAGAGGGAGTACCCGAAGGGGGTAGGAGTTGGAAGTGCTGTAGCATGTGTGTTGAACTCCCTCCGCTCAAAGAACTCTGCCTCTTTTTAAAGAAGGAATGTTGTGAGTAAGTGAGTGCAATGCAAACTTGTTTGTGATTGCACGACGAACGCAAACAACTTCGCCAAAGGCAATACCCGAAGGGGGTAGGAGTTTATAATTGTAGCATGTGTGTTGAACTCCCCCCCGAGGCTTTGCCTCTCGTCCCTCTATAAACAGAGGGACAGTTATAGACGTGGGGTGGGAGTTTATAATTGTAGCATGTGTTGTTGAACTCCCTCCGCTTCGCTCGTCCCTCTTCTTAAAGAGGGACAGTTGTTGACGCTGGGTGGGAGTTTATAATTGTAGCATGTGTTGTTGAACTCCCTCCGCTTCGCTCGTCCCTCTTCTTAAAGAGGGACAGTTATGGACGTTGGGTGGGAGTTTATAATTGTAACACGTGATTATGTAAACTCCCTCCGAGGCTTTGTTGAGGCCTATCAGCACTCCTTTGGGGAGCTAAAGTTGATTTTATCCAAATTCGGCTGCACTCAGCATAGTGCAAATAAATTTGCCTCTGCATTCGTTTGCACGAATTTTCCCGTCGTCGCAAACAACGCTTTCTCGCGTTGCCCCCCCCCTCCATTTGAAAAGGAGGACAGTTGGGATGTCCTACAGTAGTGCAATTGAGAAGTCTCACATACGTTCGATATGAACAGCGTGAGACTGCAAACGCCTGTCACTGCAGGTGTTTGTCATTTGCAACATCCTTCCTTGTTCCACTTCTTGTATGTCTCTTCATCGAGAATCTCCTTCAGCTTCAAAGGTACATAAACCATTGAGTATCCTCCGGGTTCCTCTTCGTAATAGAGTCCGATGCTCTCGCCGTCGGGCAGAATGCACATGGATGAATAGGCCGATCCTCTGTCACTGACCTGTACCTTTGTCCATCCTTTTGACAGTTCTGTGGGGGTATATGTTGCCGGGTCGTCGCTCAGTAGCCTGTAAAATACCGAAACGTCGCTGCGGCTGTCACCGGTGGGCGCTGACTGCAAAAGGAGGTTGCCTATGCGCAACGGCTCGCCGTTGGTGTCGTTCCTTCCGAATTTGAGGTCGCCTGTCTCGTTGGTAGCGACTGCTCCGTCCCAATAGCCTTCGGCCTTTTCAAAGTTCGTGTAGTGGAATACGTTGAAGTAACGTCCGTGTCCTTTGCGGCTGCTCAATAGCACGCTTCCGTCGGGCAGTTCCTCGCATTTGGGCTCGTTGCCGTAGGGTGCAGGGCTGTCGTTGAAGTCGTTGCCCAGCTCGCCCAACAGGTGCCATGTCTCACCGAAATCGTCGGAATAGAGCGCGTAGTTGTGGTGACGGTAACTGCCTGTCTCTACAGCCCATACCGCGCAGTAGATGCGGTAATAGTCGCCAACCTTTATCATACTACTCTGTGCAATGCGTCCTGCACCGATGAACATTGAGCCGACATGCGCCTTGCCGTCCGAATCCTTAAAGAGCGGGTAAATCTCATAGGTGACCTCCTCGGGCTCGCTTGCTTCCCACTCCTTTGTCTCTTCGTTGAACTTTATGCGCAGGCGTGCCATACGGTTGGGGTTCTCTGGGTTCTCCGGGGTGCCTGCACCGTAGTTGCCGTGCCAGCAGACGCGGTTTCCGCATACGCTCATTACAAGAATCTCGTTGTGCTCGCGGTCGGCAACGACAGCCGGGTCGCCGAATCCTGTGAGCCATGTTTCGGGGGCTTCCTTGCCCATGCCGTCGGCTATCTTTACAGGCTCTGTCCATGAGGTTCCGTCCCATTCGATGCCGGCTTTTGTGCTGTGGCGCATCATAAGGTCAACCTCGCCGAATCCGATGTCGTTGCCGCATGGGCGGTAGTCGTTGATTGCGAATACATAACCGTTGGCGGTCGTTACGATGGCCGGTATGCGGTAGGGGATGCCTTCTTCGTCGGGTGAATAGAAAAGGTACTGGTATTTGTTCTCCTTGTCAGCGGTGATGTTTACGGTGACATCCATCCCATTTTCTGGCAATGTCTGTTCCGCTATCTTTGCCTTGCCATTGACATTCATCTCCCAGCCGTGATATGCCTTTTTGCATGAAATTCCGACTTTCGCATCTTTTGGCAAGTAGCATGCAGTGCTTTGGGGAATGTTGTTGCGGTCTAGTATTATCGCTCCCTGTTGTCCGTCAATGGAAATTGTAATTTCTCCAATCTTGTGATTGGTCACTAACGCACCTTCGCAGTCTGCGTTGTATTCAATTTCAAGTGTGCGGCTCATGTCGAGTGGCTTGAAGTTCCAATGGCCGCCATTGTCATTGCTTGAATAGAGTTTTATGTCCTTTCCTGCACCGCCGAACATGTTGAAACTCATTTCGGGCGCGCTCTTTGGCGAAATGGCATAACTACCATCTTTCTGTGCGGTGATGGTGAGCAGTGTGGCCTCTTTCTCGCTTGCCATTATTGCAGCTGCGCCACTTTCGTTGCTCTCCAGTTTAAGTGCGTGCTTCTTGCCCAATGCGTGGTTGTACATCTTGAATCCGTTGGCGTTGCCTACAAGATACCATATTTCATCTGCAGTATATGATGCCGGGCCGCTCTTGGCATCCTTACCGGCTTCTCCGGCCTTTATGGCATATCCCTTGTCGCGGTTGTTGCTGATGTGTACGGGGATGCCTTTTTTTAATGACTCCGAGAAAATGCCCTCCTGCGCGTGAGCCGATGACAGGGCTACAACGAGCAGCGCAGTGAGTAATTGTCTTGTCTTTTTCATATAATGCGTTTTTTGTTTTCTTCAATAAGTACAAAGGAAATAAAAATATTGCATTATATCAAGCGTGGGGGTGGCATCTTTTGGACAGGTCGGAATAATAGCCTGTGAAGATGTACAATCCGATGGTTCTGTTGTACGGAAGTATTTTGATTGGGACGGAGTTTTTCTAATGCAAGAGTCGTTGGACAATGCCGGAACGTCTGCTGAAGATACGTTTTAGACTTTTTCCCTCTTTGTCTTGCATTTGCCTGCTCTTTGTGTTACCTTCGCAGTATAAATAGAATTTTTATGGCGCAGATAGTATCACCATCGCTGTTGTCGGCGAATTTCGGCAACCTTCAGGAGGATTTGAAAATGATTAACAGCAGTGCTTGCGAGTGGCTGCACATTGATATTATGGACGGTGTATTCGTTCCCAACCTCTCTTTCGGTCCTCCCGTACTGAAGTATGTTGCGGAACTTTGCGAAAAACCGCTCGATGTGCATCTGATGGTGGTTGAACCTATGAACTATCTGCCGGCGGTAAAGGATTTGGGCGCAAAAATCATGAATATCCATTATGAGGCATGTACCCACCTGCACCGTGCCGTCACCCAGATAAAGGATGCCGGAATGATGGCGGGTGTTACCCTTAATCCTTCTACTCCGGTGTGTCTTCTCAAGGATATAATCCATGAACTCGACCTTGTGCTTCTCATGAGCGTGAACCCCGGTTTCGGTGGTCAGAAGTTTATCCCCCACACTGTGAACAAGGTGCGTGAACTTCGCGAACTCATTGACTCTACGGGCTCAAAGGCTCTCATTGAGGTTGACGGCGGAGTGAACGCCTCTACAGGTGCATTGCTTGCTGCTGCAGGTTCCGATGCTCTTGTTGCCGGTAATGCAGTCTTTAAGGATGCCGACCCTCATGCCATAATAGAAAAACTCAGGGCTTTGTAATACGCGTTTCTTTTCAACCGCTTCTTGAACTTTTGCCGTAACAGTTGACAGCAATGGAGAATAAGGACCTGCTGAACCGTAACCCATTGTTGAGGTTGGTGTTGCCGTTTGTTCTTGGAATAGCGGCAGGGCATTGCTGTGGGGTGGGGCTGTTATATATAATCCTGCTCTTGGCACTCTCTGTTCCTGCTGTCGTGCTCGGGTTTTTCCGTTTTGCGCCCAGATGGCTTTTCGGTCTCGGTGCTGTGGCATTAATGTTTGCGTCCGGTGTTTTTGTGGAACATTCACAGAGCGAGCGCATGACGCCGCAATGGAGTGCCGCTAAGCAGGTCTATAAGGCCTGTCTGCTGGAGACGCCGGCCCTGCGCGGTACAAATGTGAAGGTCCTTGCCAGTGTGGCTCTTGCCGGTGATGCCGAAAAAGGCACGCGCAGCAATGGCAAAGTCTATCTCTATTTTCAGCGTAGTGTCGATAGCGAATCTTTGGAACTGGGCGATTCTTTGTCGTTCGAAGCTGCGGTCGAACTGCCTAAGAATGCCGGCAACCCGGCTGAATTCGATTTTGAGAAATATTGTTATGTGAAGGGTGTGACAGGTTCTGTCTATCTCTATGACGGAACATGGCAAAAGTCGGGTACGGCTCCGCAGACCCTCTCTATGCGCGCTCTGCGGCTCAGGGAGAAGGTTGTGGACAGGTATGACAGTCTGGGGCTCGAGGGCGATGCTCTTGCTTTGGTGTCGGCGTTGACGGTAGGCGAGAAACGCGACCTTACACAAGAACTCAAAGAAAGCTACTCTTCGGCCGGCGCAAGCCATCTCCTTGCACTCTCGGGTCTGCATCTCGGAATCATATATGCGATACTCTCTTTCGTGCTGCCTCAGCGCAGGCGCAACAGAGCGGCTACGTTTCTGCGCGAGGGGGTGGTGCTTCTCTTTCTTTGGGGATTTGCTTTCATGGCAGGTCTGACTCCTTCGGTCGTGCGTGCCGCCATACTGTTTTCGCTTGTCTCTTTCGGGCGTTGCATAGGGCAGGAAAGCAGTTCCGTCAGCTCGCTTGCTTTTGCGGCAATGGCGATGCTTGTCGTTTCACCGCACTCTCTCTTTGACATAGGCTTCCAGCTCTCTTTTTCTGCGGTCTTTTCCATATTGCTCCTTGCCCGGCCGTTGCAGAAACTTTTCAGGGTAGAGCGGCATGGAGTGCTTTATGGCTATGTGGCGAATCTGCTCATCCTTGCTTTTGTCGCCCAAGTCGGTACATTTCCATTCGTGTGGTATCATTTCGGTGAATTTCCCGTATATTCGTTTTTTGCCAATCTGTTTGTCGTTCCGTTGGCCTTTGTGGTGATAACTATTGCCATCGTTACTCTTGCGCTCTCGTTTGTACCGTTTCTGCAGCAACCGTTGGTGTGGTTGCTTGGTGTCGTTGCCGATACGATGAACGGAATAGTCGAGTTTACGGCTGGTCTTCCCGGAGCTTCACTCTCGTTGCCTCCGGCAGGTGTGGTGGGTGTACTTGTTGTCTCGCTCTTGTCGGTGGCTCTGGCTGTTGGGCTTTTCCGGCGTCGTTGGTGGCTTGTAGCATTTGCTGTGGCTTCGGCAACGATGCTGCTCCCGTTCGGCGGCAATTTCTTAAAGAGACGCTTCTGCAAGGAGGATTGTCTTATAATATACAACAACCGCAAAAACCCGTTGATTCATGCAGTGCAGAAGGGTGGAAAAAACTGGCTCGTCTCCACGGTTCCGCAATTGGATGCCGAATACGATTATGCCTCTTCGCCTTATATCAAACGCGAAGGACTTCCGGAACCGGAGTGGGCTTATTGGAATTTTCCGGCGGAAGGGTTCTCTGTCGAAGAGGGTCTGGTGGATTTCTGCGGCATGAAGGTGCGTCTTGTCGATAACGGCTATTGGAACGAGAGTCTCTATTCCGTTCCTGCCGACGCGGTAGTTCTTTGCAGGGGGTTCCTGGGCAGTGTAGAGGAACTGCTCGAGGTTTATCCTACCGGTTGTCTTGTGCTCGATGCTTCCCTGTACGGACGAAGCCGCGAGCGGATACTGCGTGAGTGTGCTCTGCTCGGTGTGGATGCTGTGGATATCTCGCGTACAGGGGCTGTCGCGCTTATTCCCGGGGATGACAGTTTTACTCTGGAACCTCTCCGTGGCAAATAAATCCTTCCGGCTTTGTCATATCCCTCTCTTTTTGTATCTTCGTGACAGTTTGCAGGCTGCATGAATGTATCTGGGCCTAAAAGGACGAAAAGGCAGCAGAAGGCAAGAAAGTTATGATTGAAACATTTTTTTTAAAATTCTTAATGTATGATTTTACAGGAAAATATAGATAGGCTTAGGGTTATGTTGCAGGATGCTCCGCGCGTAGTGCTCCTTTCGCACAAGAACCCTGACGGTGATGCTCTGGGCTCGTCACTCGCGCTATGCCATTATTTGCGCTCTTTGGGAAAGGAGGTACAGGTGATATATCCCAATGCTTTCCCCGAATTTTTCAACTGGATGCCGGGCGCGGCGGAAACTGTTCAATTCGAGAATGATGCAGAGCGTGCCGCCGATGCCGTGGCCAATGCCTCTCTCATCTTCTGCCTCGATTTCAACACTTTGTCGCGCATAGGTGATTTGGGCGATTGTGTGGCATCGACACAAGTCGCGAGAGTGCTCGTTGACCACCATCCCGACCCTTCGCCCGAATTTTCGCTCACCATCTCCCATACGGCTGCATGCTCGACGTCCGAACTTGTCTATGAAATCATAGTGGGGCTTTCGGGGCTCGACGCTCTTTCGCTCGAAATGGCACAGTGCATATATACCGGCATGATGACCGACACGGGAGCCTTCGCCTATGCCTCGACACGGAAGGATATATATCTGATTATAGCGGAACTTCTCGGCAAAGGGGTCGATAAGGATTGGATATACCGCAAAGTGTTCTATAATTATACTTTGTCGAGGATGAGGCTTTCGGGCTATGTCCTTTACGATAAACTGAAACTCTACAATAAATACAATGCGGCTCTGATAACCCTCACGCACAGCGAACTGATGCGCTTTTATGCTGCCAAGGGCGATACCGAAGGACTCGTGAACCAGCCGCTTCAGATAAAAGGTGTACGCTTCTCGTGTTTCCTGCGCGAAGAGGTGCCGGGGAAAATAAACGTTTCGCTCCGCAGTGTCGATGATTTCCCGTGCAACGAAGTTGCGGCGCGCTTTTTCAATGGGGGAGGACACAAGAACGCTTCTGGCGGTGAACTGCATTGCACGATGGGTGCGGCTGTCGAGCAGTTCAAGAAGGCTTTGCAGTGTTTCAGGCAGGAACTTACGGAGTGAAACGGCAGTTTTATGATTATTTGATGATTCCATAAGGCTTTTTTGCTATTTCTTTTCGTATCTTCGCGAAAAATTGTATTTTTGAATGTTCAACCGATTTGAACTTTTATAGAGAAACCATTATGTATTTGAACAAATTGAAATTCCTCTTTTTCCTTCCGCTTCTTGCAGTGCTTTTTGTGGCATGCGAGAATAACGTTACATATTCCGACATGAAGGAGAAAGAACGTGATGCGGTCAAGCGATATGTTAAGGAGAAAGGCATAAAGATCATATCTTTCGAAGAGTTCGTGGAGAATGATTCCGTAACGGATTATGATAACAACGAGTTCGTGGAAATTGATGATGTCTATATGCAGATAGTCCGCAACCCTAAGGATGCTCCCGATGCGCGCCGCATTGAACCGGGTGATACCCGTAACCTGCTTGTGCGCTACAGCGAGTACAATATTCTTGACGATGATACCATCTCGGCCAACAAGTATGCAAGCGAGGCCGATGAGATGCGAGTTACCAACAACAGCGGAACATATACGGCTACGTTCGTTTCGGGTGTTATGTCGGCTATATACGGGAACGCCGTACCGACAGGCTGGCTCACTCCCATCAACTTCCTTTACTTTACGCGCCAGCAGGGTAGCCTTGCTAAAGTGAATCTCATTGTTCCTCACTCCAAAGGTACTTCGACGGCGGCAACATATGTATATCCCTGTTTCTACGAGATAACATTCCAACCCGAGAACCTCTATGATTTCGAGGATGACGAGGTGGCAGACATTCAGGAATGAAACAAAGAATAACCAATACTCAAATAAAACTTATATGACACTTATCAAATCTATCTCTGGTATCAGAGGAACTATCGGCGGCAGAGCCGACGAAGGTCTTACTCCTCTTGATGTTGTGAAGTTGACATCGGCCTATGCAGCGCTGATACGTAAGACAACCACAAAGACAAGCAACAAGATTGTTGTAGGTCGTGACGCACGCCTTTCCGGCTCAATGGTTAACAAAATCGTATGCGGTACCCTCATGGGCATGGGCTTCGATGTTGTTGACATAGGCCTGGCTTCTACTCCAACTACAGAAGTTGCGGTTACTATGGAGGACGCGTGTGGCGGTATCATCCTCACAGCAAGCCACAACCCACGCCAGTGGAACGCTCTCAAGCTCCTCAACGAGAAGGGTGAGTTCCTGAATGCAGCCGAGGGTCAGGAGGTGTTGCGCATAGCAGCTGCCGAGGAGTTCGATTATGCCGATGTTGAGACACTTGGAAAGTACCGTCTCGACGAGTCATACGACGACAAGCACATCGATGCAGTTCTCGCATTGCCACTCGTTGACGTTGAGGCCATCAAGGCTGCCGGCTTCAAGGTGGCTATCGACTGCGTGAACTCGGTTGGCGGTGTCATCCTTCCCAAACTGTTCGAGAAACTGGGCATCACAAAGGTTGACAAACTCTACTGCGAGCCCACCGGTGACTTCCAGCACAACCCCGAGCCTCTTGCAAAGAACTTGGGCGATATCATGGGTCTCATGGCAAAGGGCGGCAACGATGTTGCATTCGTTGTTGACCCCGACGTTGACCGCCTTGCAATCATCTGTGAGAACGGCGAGATGTACGGCGAGGAATATACACTCGTTACCGTTGCCGACTATGTCCTCAAGCACACTCCCGGCAACACTGTTTCCAACCTCTCTTCAACACGCGCGCTCCGCGATGTTACAAACGCCCACGGCTGCACATACACAGCTTCTGCAGTTGGTGAGGTGAACGTTGTTACAAAGATGCGTGAGACCAACGCTGTTATCGGCGGTGAGGGCAACGGTGGTGTAATCTATCCCGCTTGCCACGCAGGCCGTGACGCTCTTGTAGGTATCTGTCTGTTCCTGAGCCACCTTGCTCATGAGAAGAAGACTGTAAGCGAGCTCCGCGCCACATATCCCGCGTATTTCATGGGCAAGAACCGCATTGATTTGAAACCCGGTTGCGACGTTGACGCCATCCTTGAGAAGATTAAGGCTACATACGCAGGCAAGGCTGAAATCAACACAGTTGACGGTGTCAAGCTCGACTTCCCCGAGACATGGGTTCACCTGCGCAAGAGTAACACCGAGCCAATCATCCGCATCTATTCAGAGGGTCCCACACAGGAGGCTGCCGATGCAATTGGCGAAGAGATTCTCGCACTTGCAAACAGCTTGATGTAAGAGAAGAAATAACCGATAAAACGAGAAAAAGGAACGCAACTGCGTTCCTTTTTCTCGTTTTATCGCATGGACAAATAACGCGAGGTAACGGCGTATCCTGATAGGGAGCGGATTTCCGCTGATTTTCCTGTTAACGATAGGAAATGTAACGCGAAAAGAGTATATTCGCAGTTATGTAATTCATTTGCAAAATTTAACACTGTTTCAAGGCTTTGAATGACAGCGTGTTGTAAGTCGGTTTCACTGAATTCTGGCTTGAACTTTGAAATTTTTGAAAAAGTTTCTATATTATAATAAGAAATAAAGAGAAACTATAAACAAATACAATTATGGTAGAATGGACTTTACAGATTAGCACAAAGGATAATAAGAACCAGGAGCAGGTCAACTCCTATGCAAAAGAACTGAGCAAGGTGTATAAGTTCGAGGAGAGACCCGATAATTTTGAGGGCGAGTTCTAAGGAGCCCGGTAACGGAATCTATGTGAAGAACGATGTCGATGGCAAGTATTTCCCACAGACAGAGATTGACGGACACACATATGAACTGATGACCGAAGAGGAGGAGCTGCTGCAGGTGAAAATCATTAAGGGCCGGCAAACCGACGAGACGGTGGTGACCATAAAGAGAGATGACTAATATTATACATTGATAAAACTAAAACAGAAATGGCTGCAATTTGGAGATTTAGAATCAATGTGGTGAATCCGCAGGATGCGGAAAAGATGAAAGAGTATGTGCGCGAACTCAGCAAGGAGTATTCTTTAGTACCGACATCTGATGACCCCGATGATGGATGGTATCAAGCGGGATTGGAATATGGCAATGACTATGTATGCTACACCGATGGGATTGTAGAGCGGTTGGAACAGTTCAACGAGATTGGTGACAAGGTTGCTGCTCACTTCCCCGAGATGAAACTGCAGTTCACCCATTTCAATACGGATAATCAAGGCATACACAGATTTGAATCGAAAGACGGTGAGTTCTTCCCCGTCAGGCCGCTGAAGGTATCGCTCCACACTGACGATGCCGACGACTTTGACCAACTGGTGGCTTGCGCCATGCCCCTGCTCACCACGCAGGACATCAAAGCCGAAGTGAATGACAACACACATGAGATTACCTGGGAATATTCCGAGGAGAACGAGGCTCAGGTGTGTGATGAAATTGTCGCCAAAGTGGGCGAACTGATGCCCGAGGTGAAGGTAGTATGCATGAAGCACGACGAGGACCACCCCGAGTTTGGTGGTCTGCAATATTGCATTTTGGGCGAGGGCGAAGGTGAGTGGAAGAAAATTACGGGTGCGACTTTTGACATCGCTTATGCCATTTGGTATGCAAGTCTCGATTCAGCGTTGGGGCTCACCGTTTACGATGCCTTTACCAATCCCGATAAATGCGTAAAGACAGCACTCGAAGTGATTCGCAAGGGCAATCCGCAAGGTGATAACATTTTAAAATACAGCGTGAAAGATATAATGTTCCAAGTAAATAAGTTCTGCCACCTACTACAACCCGAGGTCAAGCAGTGCTTGCTCGATTTGGACCGCACCGTAGCCGACTGCATTGTGCTTGCAGGTATGTATCGTAGTTGGCGCACATGGGAAGAATCTTTTACAGATGAAGATACGGGCGAGACGGTAACAGTTGAACGCCACGAAATTCTTACCACTCCTTTGTTTGAAAGTCATGAAGGCGAGGCTGAAGCATTGTTGGAAAAAGTGCGCACTGCAAGAGGTATGTGTCGCAAAATTAAAGACATAGTCTGGACATTGAGTACCTACACGCCACTGAACTATACACGCCTATTGGTTGACAATATCGAAAACCTTTACGGTGAAAACCGTCAGTGGGCATACAAGGAGATTGGCGACCTCTACCGTTGGGGAAAAGAGGAATTCGGG